>DAIUCN010000036.1:0-42782 GCA_036846165.1 Prosthecobacter sp. | reverse complement strand
CTCCGCCACCACCCGCCGCGCCGTCTCCCGCTCAAACCCGCGCCGCAGCGGCCCGCCATCCTCTCCGCGACCCCGCGCCTCGCCCCGCCCGTACAGCAACACCCGGTGCCTCGCCAGCACCTCCCGCCGCTTCGCCGGCGCCGCCGCATGCACGGCTGCCAAAGCTGTCTCATCCAAACCAACCTGCGCGACCCGCTCCAGTTCCCGCAATCCCTCCAGCGCCTCGCCATCCCCGCCCATCGCCGCCCCGTAGCCGCTCCAACGGTAATCCTTCGGATCCTCCACCAAGCCCGCACGCACCGGATTCAGATCGATGTAGGCCGCCATCGTCCGCAGCACCGGCCCCGCCGACTCCACCAGCACGCTGCGGAACCGGTCCTCCCACAGCGTGCCGCGACGCCGGTGTACCTTGTTGAACCACTGGCTGAAGCGTTGCTTGAGCGTCTTCATGAACAGCGAAATGTCCCACATCCGCCGCAGGTAGCGCTCGCGGATCTCCGCCTCCCAGCCCGGCGAGCGCGTGCTGGCCGCCAAGGCCAGGTCCTGCTCCAGTCGGGTCGCCTCCTGGTCGCCCAAGCTGGCGCGCAACCGCTGCACCAGCTCCGCATTGGAGGGCAGCACTTCCGGCCGGGTCGGCACGCCGACGAGCAAATGGAAGTGGTTCGACAGCACGCAGTAGGTCACCACCCGCACCCCGCAAAAGCGCTCGTACACCCGCATGAAGCGCACAAACTGCTCCCGCTCGGCCTCGCCGAAGACGAAGTCCCGGTTCACCACCCGTGAAACGCAGTGGTAAAACGCCATCCCGGCCCCCGCCGGAGCCTTGAGCCGCGCCAGTCGCATGTTCCATGCCTACCCGCCTCTCGCCGCGGAGGCAAGCTTTTCTATAAAGGGACAGACACTTTATAAAAAAGCATTCTGTTCAAATCAGGTTGACGAGTCCCATGGTTGCTGACTATAATTAGTATACTTTTAATATTTTCCATGAAAATAACTCTTCCTCCTTTTGCGAGTTGCTACCCCGGTTGGGTGAAAACAGCGGGGGCTGCGCTCCTCCTCGCCAGTTGTTTGTTTGTCAGCCATGTCCCAGCCCATGAGCCGAACGTGTATCCGGCACCGACGCAATGGTGGCAGGTTTACGCCCCCGACGCCTTGCTCAGCCTGAACGTCAGGCTGAATGCTGCAGACTATGCGGTCATTCAGGCTGACGAAACCTTCGATGTAGAGGTGCCGATGGAATTCTGGGTGGACAACATCGCTCCCAACCCAGGTTCTTGGCAGGGTGTCATCCGCCGCAAGTCCGCCACTCCGATCGGCGAAAAGATCAGCTACCGGCTGAAACTGGAAGCTAAAATTGGGGCAGGCAGCTCACGCTGGTGCAATTTGAAGAGTCTCAGTCTGGAGAACGGCGACGACAACAATGTGGTTGCCGAGGGCTTTGCCTGGTTCCTGCACCGACAGGCTGCCAACCTCTCCTACAAGCCAGGACTGGCGGCTTGGACCCGCCTGACCATGCATGTCGTGGGTGAAGATGGCGTCATCGATGTGCGCCCACAGGGCGTGTATCTCAATGTCGAACTGCCCGACAAGCGCTTCCTGCAAAACCGCGGGATGTGGAGCAGCAGCAGCATCTCCTGGCTATACAAGCAGGACGATATTGGCCTGCCCGAGTTGAAAGAATGGCCGATGGATTCCACAGGCCCGGAATCCGACAGCCCTGCCTATCAGGCGTTGACCTATTCGCCTTTCCAAAAAGAAGTCGTGGTGCGGAAAAAGGTTGCCAATCCGGCCCCCGATGATGCCACGCTGGCCGATCAACTGACGTACTGGATCAACATGGAATCCATGCTGCGGCTGGGCGCGGCAAACGCCTTTTCGGTCAACCCAGACGAACTCTTCAACCACGGCAAGAATTTCTTCTGGGCGGATTTTGGTGACAACGCCACGAATCACGCGCCAAGACAATATTTTCCCTGGGATCTGGATGCCAGCATCCGCACTCCCACCGCCTCCATTTATGGAACTGCCGGCGGCAGCGGTCGCAAGGCAACCCTGAGCCAGCACCCCTATCAGGAAGTCATCCTCAATCACGCGGAGTTTCGCGCTTGGTACAATGAGATCATGGCCGAACTGCTGAACGGACCTTTGGCAGTCGGTGAGTTGACAAACTTCCTGAACAGCACCGAAAACCTGCTCACCGAAGCTTTGCTGGCCGATCCCAACAATCAGATCGGCAACTCGCCGGAAGCCATCGCTGCCCACTTCGACAGTTTGCGCGCCTGGGCCGCGGCGCGCCATGAAAACGTCGCCAGCCAGGTTACCGCCAACGGCCCGCCAGCCCCGCGCAACTGACCGATGCGAAGCGCTCCAACGCGACGCGCCACGGCTGGCGCGTCGTGTGCCAGACTTCGGGTTGCCAAGGTCGGGGCCTGTCGGTTAGCCTGTGCCGACACATGGACAGTCCCAATCTGAGCGCCCTGGCGGCCGCCTTGAAGCTCTCGCCGAGCACGGTCTCGCGTGTGCTCAGCGGGCAAGCCGAGCGTTTTCGCATCAGTCCGGCGACCCGCGAGCGGGTGCTGGCGGAGGCGGCCAAATCGGGACTGGTGGTGGATGCGGTAGCTCGCGGTTTGCGCCTGCGTACAACCCAGACCCTCGGGTTGGTCATTCCGGATGTGTCGAACCCCTTCTTCGCTTCACTGGCCCGCCAAATTGAACATCAGGCGAGGGCGCGAGGCTACTCGGTGCTGCTCGCCGATTCGCAGGAAAGTGTCGAGGTCGAAGCCGAGGCGGTGCGCCTGATGCGCGCCCGGCGGGTCGATGGCCTAGTCATCGCCCCGGTAGGCACCGCCTCGCGGGCGGCACTGGCGCCGCTGGCCGCCCGTCTGCCCCTGGTGCTGATCGACCGCATTTTGCCCGATTTTGCCGGCCCAAGCGTCACCGCCGACAATTTCGCGGGAGCTCGCGACGCCACCCGACTGCTGATCGCCCGCGGTCACCGCCGCATCGGCTGCCTGCAGGGGCGGCCCGACTCCTCGGTGCAGGAGGAACGGCTGCGCGGCCACCAGGCCGCCTTGGCCGAGGCCGGTATCGCCATGGATCCGGCCCTGCTCTGCGGCGGCATGCATGCGCCTGATGCCGGGTGCTCGGGCATTGAGACCTGGTTCGGCCCAGGTGGAGCGGCACCGACCGCCGTGCTTGCCTTCGGCAACCTGCTGGCCCTCGGCGCCCTGCAGGCCCTGCGCCGGCTGGGCCTCAGCGTGCCCGAGGACATCTCCCTGATCGCCTTCGATGACCAGCCCTGGACGGAACTCATCGCGCCGCCGCTGACCACCGTCGCACAGCCGGTGGAAGCCCTGGCCGAAGCGGCGATGCAGCGATTGTTTGAGCGCCTCCGAACGACTGCCAGTGCCCCACCTGCCGCCACTGCCGAAGTGCTGCCCGTGCGCCTGATCGAGCGCGACTCGGTGGCATCGCCCGCCGCCCTGCCAAAAACCTGTTTGACGTCACTCTCCACCTAGAACAAACGTTTGTGCAACCGATTTCATCCCGATGAAACTCCAACCCCTCCTCCTTGCTGCCGTTCTGGCTGGCGGCCTCGTCGCCTGCAAACCCGCAGACTCACGCAGCGCCTACGCAGCCGCCGACGGCAAGCCGCGCGTTGCCCTGGTGATGAAGTCGCTCGCCAACGAGTTCTTCCAAACCATGGCCGAGGGTGCCAAAAAGCATCAGGCCACCCACGCCGCCGACTACGACCTCGTCGTCAATGGCATCAAGAATGAAACCGACCTCGCCGAGCAGGTCGGGCTGGTCGAGCAAATGGTCGCCCAGGGCGTGCAGGCCCTCGTCATCGCCCCGGCCGATTCCAAGGCGCTGATCCCCGCCCTCAAGCGCGCCCGCGACGCCGGCGTGTTGGTGATCAACATCGACAACCGATTGGACGCCGATACGCTGCAGCAGGCCGGCCTGCAGGTCCCCTTCGTCGGTCCCGACAACCGCGCCGGCGCCAAGGCGATCGGCGAGGTGCTCGCGAAGCAGCTGCAGGCGGGCGACGAGGTGGCGATCCTGGAAGGCGTCACCACCGCCTTCAACAGCCAGCAGCGCCGAGCCGGGTTTGAGGACGCCATGAACGCCGCCGGCATGAAGATCGTCGCCGTGCAGAGTGGCCAGTGGGAGATGGAAAAGGCGAACGGCGTTGCCGCCGGCCTGCTCGCCGCGCACCCGAACCTCAAGGCCCTGCTCTGCGCCAACGACAACATGGCACTCGGCGCCGCCGCCGCCGTGCAGGCCGCCGGCAAGGCGGGCCAGGTGCGCATTGTCGGCTTCGACAACATCGCCGCCCTCAAGCCCCTGCTCGCCGACGGCCGCGTGCTGGCCACCGCCGACCAGCATGGCGGCCAACTCGCCGTCTTCGGCATCGAGGCCGCGCTACAGGCCCTCAAGGAGAAAACACCACCGTCGGACCGTCAGACACCGGTGGAGGTGGTTACGAAATAAGGTGTCACTCATGCTAAAGTTCATCCAAAGAATCCGAAAGGGGTTCCGTGAACATCCCGGAAGCGCATTATTTTATGCGTTTCTAATCTACATGATGCTCGCGATAGCATTTTGGCTTGCTGCCCCATACTTATCAGACCCTTATCCTGTACCGATGGGCCCCAAAGAGGAATTCGAAGGCATCATGTTAACGCTCTTGGTCGCAGCTTTTTCACTTGGGCTCAGCGGATGGTTCGTCGGTGGTGCAAAGTGACCCACAAGACCATGCGAAAACTCCTCCAACGAATCATCCGAGGATATTGGGAGCATCCAATCCAAGCTCTGTTCATGGGTTTTGTAGCTTTGGTTATTTGCAGTATTCTTCTGCTTCTGGCTTCACCAACCTTCGAAGATTTCTTTGGGCATGATCCCTCTATGACAAAAACCTTTGCCGGCATTTTGGTAAACTCCTCTGCGTTGGCATTTTCACTTTGTTTCGGCGGCTTGGTAGCCGATCAAAATCCGTTATAGAACCACCAACCATGCGCCGCTTCGCCGACCACCTCATCTTGCTGACCGTTCTCGCGGCGCTGGTGCTGCTGTTTGGGCTGCTGCGCGACAGCTTTTTCAGTGCGGCAACCCTGGGCTCGGTGGCCAACCGCCTGCCGGCGCTGGCGGTGGTGGCGACCGGCATGACCTTGGTCATGATCACCGGCGGCATTGATCTGTCGGTCGGTTCCCTGCTTGGCTTTTGCGGCGCCGCGGTAGGCGTGCTGATGGCCGACTGGCACTGGGGTCTGGCCCTGGCGTTGCCGGCCAGCGTGCTGCTCGGCGCCCTGCTCGGCGGCACCACCGGCGCGGTCAGCGTCAAGCTGCGCCTACCCTCCTTCATTGTGTCGCTGGGCATGCTGGAAATCGCCCGCGGCCTGGCCTTCCTGGCCACGGACTCGCAGACCAAGTACATCGGCACCGGCATTGAAGCCCTGGGCGCGCCGCTCGGCGGATGGGTGCTGTCCCCCGCCTTCCTGATCAGTCTGGTCGTGGTCGCTCTCGGCCAGACGGCGCTGTCGCACACCCCACTCGGCCGTCACTGGATCGCCATCGGCGCCAACCGGGAAGCCGCGCTCGTCTCCGGTGTGCCTGTCGATCGCCCGCGCCTGCTCGCCCACGCCCTGCTCGGCGCCCTGACCGGTCTGGCCGCCGTCTTCAACTGCTCGCGCCTCGGCAGTGCCGACCCGAACGCCGGCGTCGGTTTCGAACTCAGCGCCATCGCCGCGGTGGTCGTTGGCGGCACCAGCCTGATGGGCGGACGCGGCAGCGTCGTGAAAAGTTTTCTCGGCGTGCTCATCATCGCCACCCTCGAAGCCGGCCTCGTGCAAATCGGCGCCAGCGAGCCGATGAAACGCGTCGTCACCGGCACGGTCATTGTCGCCGCCGTGCTTGCCGACACCTGGCGCCGAAAATCATGAAACACCTGCTCCTTCTCTGCACCCTTGGCACTTCGCTGCTTGCGGAAACGCCGAAGATCCTGTTCGACACCGACATCACCGGCGACGTCGACGACGTGCTGGCGCTGGCCATGTGCCACACGCTGGCGGACCGCGGCGCCTGCGAGCTGATCGGCGTCACCGTCTCGAAAAACCACCCGCTGACCGCGAGTTTCGTCGACGCGCAAAACACTTTCTACGGTCGCCCCGACCTGCCCATCGGCGTCACCCGCGACCCAGCCGCACAGCACCGCGAGAGCCGTTATTTGAAGCTGGCGGAATCACCCGACTACCCGCACGACCTGCGCCGCAACGAGGACGCCCGCGACGCGGTCGAACTCATGCACGAGCTGCTGGCGGCCCAGCCCGACCGCAGCGTCACGATCGTCAGCGTCGGCATCGCCTCCAACCTCGCCAACCTGTTGAAATCACCGGGTGGCATCGGGCTGGTGAAGACCAAGGTGAAGACCCTGTCGATCATGGCCGGCGCCTTCGCCTTCTGCAACGGCAGCAACTACCACCTCGAGGCCAACGTCATCAACGGCATCGGCTCCATGCAGACCGTGGCCGAGCAGTGGCCCGAGGAAGTGCCCATCGTCTGGAGCGGCTACGAGATTGGCGAGGCCCTGCCCTACCCGCGCCAAAGCATCGCCCGCGACTTCGGTTACCGCACCCCGCATCTGGTCAAGGAAGCCTACCTGCTGCACAGCGGTCCCGAGCACGACCGGCCCTGCTGGGATCAGAGCAGCGTTCTGCAGGCGGTTTATCCGGAGCGCGATTTTTTTGGTCTTTCCCAGCCGGGTCGTGTGCGGGTGCTCGACGACGGCTTCACACGTTTCCTGCCGGCGCGCCAGGGCCAGGCCAGCCAACGCGACCGTTTCCTGACGATGACGGCGACCCAGCGCGCCCGCGTGCTTGAAGCCCTGGTGCAACTCACCGTTCAGCCGCCCCGATGATGCAATCCCTCCTGCTCGCCTCGCTCCTCCTCACCGGCCTGGCCACCGCCGCGCCGGTGAAGGTGATTTTTGACACCGACATGGCCAACGACTGCGACGACGCCGGCGCGCTGGCCGTGCTGCATGCGCTGGCCGACCGCGGTGAGGCGGAGATCCTCGCCATCGTCACCAACCGCAAGGATCCGTCGAACGCCTCGGCCGCCGCCTGTGCTGCGATCAACCAGTGGTACGGCCGGCCGGACATCCCGATGGGCACCGACAAAGACGGCGCCAAGATCCGCGGCGGCCGCCCAAGCAGTTATGCGCCCGTGCTGCGCGACGAATTTCCGCATGCTGCCAAACCCGACGACCAGATGCCAGATGCACTGACCGTGCTGCGCCGCGCCCTCGCCGCGCAACCAGACGGCAGCGTCACCTACTGCTCGGTCGGCGCGCTCAGCAATCTCGAGGATCTCCTTCGCTCCAAGCCCGATGCCGTCAGCCCGCTGAGCGGTCTGGAACTCATCGAAACGAAGATTCGCCTGACCGTCCTCATGGGCGGCGGCTTCCCGCGCACGGCGAATCCGGAGACCAACCTCAAGCTCGATCCCGCCGCCGTTGTCACCGTCGTCAACGAATGGCCCGGGCCGATCCTCTGGCAGGGCTACGAGGTCGGTGCCGCCCTCATCACCGGGGCGGAACTGCAAACCACGCCGAAGACCAACCCCGTGCGCCGTGCCTTCGAGCTGCGCCCGCACCACGGTCACACGGCCCTTGATTACGGCAAACCCAGCCACGATCAGGCCTCGGTCCTGCTCGCCGTGCGCGGGCCGCAACCGGAGCTGTGGGATGTCATCGACAAGGGCCGCGTCGTCTGTGATTCCGACGGCCACACGCAGTGGTCGCGCGACTGGGCGAAGAACCATCGTTACGTGAAGATCGACGGCTCCCCGCGCGCACTGACCGCCGTCATCGGCGAACTCATGGCCGCACCCCCCGCGCGTGCCGCCGCCAAGCCCTGAAACTCTTTCCAACCCGCTCATGAAAACCACCCTGCTTGCCTTGCTCGCCCTTGTCGGTCTCGCCCAGGCCGCCCCCGTGAAGCTCATTTTCGACACCGACATGGGCAACGATGTCGACGACCTCATGGCCCTGGTCATGATCCACAACCTGCAGAAGCGCGGTGCCTGTGATCTGCTGGCGGTGACGATCACCAAGGATCATCCGCAGGCCGCCGCCTTTGTCGATGCCGTCAACACGCTGTATGGTTATCCCGACGTGCCGATCGGCGTTGTCCGCAACGGCGCGGCGAAGGAGGCGGGCAAGTTCAACCTGCTGGCCGCGGAGAAACAGGCCGACGGTTCACCGCGCTACCCGCACGACCTGAAAGGCGGCGAGGATGCCCCGGAAGCGGTCGCCCTGCTGCGGCAAACCCTTGCCGCCCAGCCTGACGGCAGCGTTGCCATTGCCCAGGTCGGTTTCTTCACCAACCTCGCCCGCCTGCTCGACTCCCAGCCGGATGCGCATTCGCCCTTGAACGGCCGCGAGCTGGTGGCGAAAAAGGTGAAGGTGCTCAGCCTCATGGCGGGCGCTTTTCAAACGGTCAACTGGAACACCCGCCACCTCGAGTACAACGTCAAGCTCGACGTGCCCGCGGCGCAGAAGCTGGCCAAGGAGTGGCCAACGCCGCTGGTCTGGAGCGGCTTTGAAATCGGCGTCGCCGCCGCCTTCCCGCACCGCGTCATTGAGCAGGACCTCAACTACCTGACCCACCACCCGCTCAAGGAAGCCTACTACCTCTACAACCCGCCGCCGCACGACCGCCCAACCTGGGATCCGACCTCGGTGCTGTACGCCGTTTATCCCGACCGCGGTTACTTCGATCTGTCGCCCGCCGGCAATGTCGTGGTCGATGAGGACGCCGGCACGGTGTTCCGCCCGACCAAGGACGGCAAGGGTCGCCACCGTTTCCTGGTGATGAGCCCCGAACAGACCGAGCGTGTCCGCGAAGCCATCGTGCAGCTCTGCGTCGAGCCGCCGCCGGCGCGGAAGTAAATCAGCCGCGCTTCTGCGCGAAGAGCCACTCCCAGAAGGCCGGGTCGTCGTAGGTGCGGGTCCAGGAGTCGTGACCGACACCGGGATACACCGTCAGCTTCGCCGAACTGCCGGCCTTCTTGAGGGCGTTGTAAATCTTCTCCGAAAACTCCAGCGGCACCGCCGTGTCCTGGTCGCCATGGAAGATCCAGCAGGGCAGATCCTTGATGCGTTCGGCCATGACCCAGCGCACGCCCGCACCACCGCAGATCGGTGCGATGGCGGCGTAGGTGTCGGGGTACTCGAGTGCCGTTTCCCAGGTGCCGAAACCGCCCATGCTCAGGCCGGTGAGATAAATGCGCTGACGATCGACACGGTGGGTGGCAGCCACGTGGTCGGTCACGGCCTTGACGCCGTGCGGATCCCAGATGCGCGCCTTCTCGCACTGCAGGCTGGCGACGATGGCCGGCAGTTTCTGGCCTGCGGCGATGAGCTTGGGCGGACCA
This sequence comes from Prosthecobacter sp., assembly GCA_036846165.1. Classification (GTDB taxonomy): domain Bacteria; phylum Verrucomicrobiota; class Verrucomicrobiia; order Verrucomicrobiales; family Verrucomicrobiaceae; genus Prosthecobacter. The sequence continues at coordinate 33,347 of DAIUCN010000036.1, read as the reverse complement.
TGCTTCTTGAGCTGTTCCAGGTCGTTGCCGCGCTCGCCGGCGCCGTGCAGGAAGACGATGAGCGGCCAGGTCTTGGCGGTGTCGGCTTCGTAACCCTCGGGCAGGGCGAGCAGGTAGCGGTAGCCGACCTGCAGTTTCACCTCGCCCTGGAAGGACTGCGGCGACTGTTCCGCCGCCGGGGCGGCAGTGGTGAGGAGGGCGAGGCAGGCAAGCGTGCGGAGCGGGTGCATGGGACAAGACAATCGCATTCCCGCGGGATGGCAAGCCCTTCGGCAAAGCCCCCGAAGCGCGAGCCTGTCGCAGTCCATGAACTTTGAGGCTGACGCGCTTGCCGGTCGCTGCAACCTCCCCCCTGCGTCTTCAGAAACGGCTCTCGCATGCGTGAGGCCAATCCGTTGGGTTTTGCCGACAGATGCGGCGTTCCGGGCTACGTTGCATTCGCATGACGTTCTGCATGACCCCTTTTCCGCTCTCCGCCACCGACTGGAGTGTCGACTCACCTGGCCACGTGTCCATGTCGCCATCACTGCACCACGGCCGGGATCGCGTTGGTCTGGCCAGCGCCCGCACAGCTTTCAGGCGGCTTGTGCAGACGTGCCTGGGTGTCTGCCTCATCGCCTGTGGCGGCTTGACCGCCGATGAAGCCCCCTCGCCTCAGGCCGCTGCGCGCGCCATCCGGGATGGCGTGAATTTCCGTCAGCCCGCCCGGAGCTACGTCACGATGCCCAGCGCCTGGCGCCTGCATGTCGAGAAGTCGCTGGTGGAACACCAACCGGAACGCGCCAGGAGCGCCGTGGCAAAACTGGAAGCGGCACTGGCCTTGGTTTTCAAGAGCCTGCCCAACAGACCCGCCGCCACCCTGGCAAGCCTCGACATCTACCTGCTGTGGGGCAAGAACTCGCCGGAGGGTGGAAGAGACAGCGGCATGAGTTACATTCGCAAGGGCGAGCCGGACCGTCACCCGCATCTCGATCCGCGCTGGGAACATGCCATCATCCTCTACAGTGCCGACAATCTGCTTGATCTGGATGACCTGTGGACCCACAAAGCGCTGATGCACGAGCTGGCGCATGCCTGGCACCTCAGCCAATGGCCCGAGAAGCATCCGCCCATTCTGGACGCCTGGCGTCATTCCCAGGATCAAAAACGGTATCAGAATGTCCGCGACACCAAGGGCCGAACCCTCGGCGTGGCTTACGCCTGCAAAAATCAGCTCGAGTACTTCGCTGAACTCTCCGCCATCTATTTTGTCGGCGGCAACTACCAGCCGTTCGACAGGCAGGGCCTGCAAAGTTACGATCCCATCGGTTATGCCATGGTTGAGCAGGCATGGGGACTGACAAAGTGAATCCTTGCATTCCCGCCAGGCTGGCAGCCCGGCTACGGCCGCACGCTCATTTCCTCCTGAAACAGCACCGCCAGACCACGCAACTTGCGCAGCATCGGCGGGTTGCGCACCGGCCGGCTTTCGCCGGGGTCAGCCTCGAGATCGTACAATTGCAGTGCCGGGCTGAGGCTGAGTTTCCAATGCCCCGAGCGCACCGCGGCCAACTGGCCTTCCGCACCGTGGTAAAAAAAGGCGTTGAGGTAGTCTTCGCGTGTCACCAGCGAGGCCCATTCGACGGCCGGTCGCCAGGGGCGGCGCAGGGGAACCCCGGCGTTGAGCGACAGCCCGGCGGCCGGATCGGGAATGCGGTCAGTGCGACCGCTGAGCAGGGGCTGCAGGTCACGACCATCGAGCACGCGCGATTCAGGCACCTTCACGCCGGCAAAGCTCGCCAGTGTTGGAAACCAATCCATGGCATGCACGACCTCCCGGCAGACATGCCCGCGACGAACGCCCGCGCCCCAGGCGAGGCAGGGCACGCGGATGCCGGCCTCCCAGGTGGTCAGCTTGCTGCCGCGCAGGGGTTGCGAAGCGTTGCGCCCCGGGCCGCGGCCGTTGTCGGAGGCGAACACGACCAGCGTGTTGTCCGCGAAACCGAGCCGCTGCAGGGCGTCGAGCAGTCGGCCGGTGTGGAAATCGAGCTCCTCAAGGGCATCGCCATACAGGCCCCACTGCGACTTGCCCAAAAACTCCGGCCCGGCGGCGACCGGTTCATGCAGCATCGTGTGCGGCAGGTAGAGGAAAAACGGCCGGCCGTCGCGCTGCTGGTGCTCGAGGAAGGCGATCGCCTCGTCGGTGTACAGGCGCGTTAGTTCCGCCGGATCGGCGGGACGCTTCACCACGGTGTCGCCACGCAGCAGCGGCACGCCGCCTTCCTTGTCGAAGTGCACGGTCTCAACCGGATCGAGGTTGTGCAGCAGGCCGAAATACTGGTCGAAGCCGCGCGCCAGCGGTCGCAGTTCTGGAGCGAAGCCGACGTGCCACTTGCCGATGCAGGCGGTCGCGTAACCACCCGACTTGAGCAGCTCCGCGAGCGTGAGTTCGTCCTTGGGAATGCCGCGCTGCGAATCCGCGCGCTGCACCCAGGTCTCCATGCCGAAGCGGCGCGGGTAGCGCCCCGTCAGCAGGCCGGCGCGCGAGGGCGAACAGATCGGCGCGGCGGCATAATAATCCAGGAACTGTACCCCCTCCGCCGCGAGCCGGTCGATCCGCGGCGTGCGCACCTCGGTGGCACCGTAGCAGCCGAGGTCGTAGGTGCCGAGGTCATCGACCAGAATGAGCACCACGTTGGCCGGCGGCTGGGCGCAAACCACAGCTGGCAGCACGGCGAGAAGCAGGAGGCGCAGGAGAGTCATCATGGAATTCCCGCCAAACGACGGCGAGTGCCAAGGTGTTTCCGGGACGACGCTGGCGGGCTCGCTTGAAAAGACAGGATTTCGGCCAGCCATCGACTCCTCACCTCTCACGGCCGCGCCAGCAGGATCTCGAAACCGTAGATCTCGCTGAACAGGTCGCACTTCGAGTTGATGGCAATCTGTTCGACGGTGGTGTCGTCGACGCCGGGGGTGAGCAGGTAGAGGCGGTTGCCGTCGGGGCGGAGCTGGATCGACTTGATGCGCTGGGCGTGGGTGCGGTCGAGGGCGTCGGCGATGCGCAGCAGGGCGGCGAGCTTGAAGACGATCATGCGTTCCTCGCGCGAGAGGTCGGCGAAGTGCGGGTGATTCGGCTCGGGATTGTAGCGGCGGTGGTAGCGGGCGAGCAGGGCGACGAGGGTGCGGTCGCCGCTGCTGAGGCCGAAGATCTCGGTCTGCAGCAGGATGTACAAGCTGTGCTTGTGGTGCTCGCGCGGGCTGATGAACATGCCCACCTCGTGCAGGATGGCGGCGACGCGCAGGACGAGTTCGTACTTCGGCTCAAGGCCGTGCAGGTGCTGGAGTTCGCGGAAGAGCTGCTGGGCGAAACCGGCGACGTGGTCGGCATGGCGGCGGTCAGTCTTGTAGCGCACGCCGATCTCGCAGGCGGCCTGGATGACCTCCTCCTGGAAGTTTGCCGTGCGCGGACTGGCGGTCATCAGGTCGAGCATGAGCTCGCGTTGGAAGTCGCCCTCGGGCACCCACAACGTGTCATCGCCGAAACGGCGCGCGAGGGCCAGGTTCGTCTGCAGGGCCGGCAGCACGCCTTCGGCGCCGGTGTAATGGACGTGCAGGCGGCGCACCATTTCGTCGGGCGTGAGCAGCGCAAGTTTTTCGGCGACGCGCTCCAGGTCGGTCTCGACGATGCGACGCACGCCCTGGCGCGGGGCGATCATTTCCGCCGCAATGCTCTGGATCTCCGCGCCGATGGCGACGTGGTGATCGATGGGATAGCCCGAGTAGTCCTGGGCGAGGTGGTCGACAACGCCGCGGATGTGCTCCTCCAGATGGCTGAGCTGGCGGGGGGTGTCGCCCTCCTCGACGGCGACCGCCTCGCGGGCGCGAAAGATGCCGAGGCGGTAGTTGCTGTAGGCGGCGAGACGGCCGTTCTTGAAGTAGAGGGCGCGGGTGTTGCCGGGGCCGATGTGGGAGACAAAGGTGCGGCCTTCACGCAGGGCCGGGTTTTTCTGCAGCAGACGCAGGCTGACCTGGTAGATGAAGCGGGTCATGTCACCATCATCCATGAGCCGGGCACCGAGGCCGGTGGTCACCTGCAGGCGGTTGAGGAAGATCTCGTGGTTGGCCGCCTCGGAAAGGATGTTGGTGGTGAAGAGCCGGGTGTGGGCGGCGGGCACGCCATACTCGCGCAGGCTGAGCTGATAGTCGCGCAGGATGCCGGCCGCCTGCTCGACGGTGGAGCGGGCGATGACACCGCCGCGGAAGATGTCGCGCGCCAGCGGCAGCGGGCGGTCGAGGTGCTCGAGCAGGCTGAAGTCGCCAGCCTCCGAGCGGGTGCCGACGATGAGGGAGATTGAGGCGGCGCCGACGTAGAGAACGGCGTGCTCGGCGGGAGGGGCGTCGGTGCTCATGCGGCGGGGGTTTTGCCGGCGGGCGCCGTATTGGCGCGCAGCCAGGCGACACTGCCCACGGCGACGGCGCTGCCGCCGAGCTTGGCGAGGGAGTAACGGATGCCGCGGGTGAGGCCGGGCAGCGCGTAGCGGTCGACCTCCTGCTTGAGGGTTTTCAGGTAGAGCTCGGGCAGTTCCTCGACCAAGCCACCGCCAAGGGTGATGTGGTCGGGCGCAAACAGGTTGACGACGGCGGCGACGCCCATGCCGAGGTAGCGGACACCGTTGCGGAAGAGGCTGACCGCAGCCTCGTCGCCGCTCTTGTAGGCGTTGGCGAGGGCCTTGCTGCGCAGGTCGCGCAGGTTGCCGCGGGTTTTCTTGTCGAGCTCAGGCAACTGGCCGCGGTAGCAGGCGACGCCGGCCTGGGAGGCGAGGGCGAGGCGGCTGGTGAGGTCTTCGAGAATGACCGCGCCGAACTCGCCGCTGCCGAGATGGGTGCCGGGCAGGTAGATCATGCCCAGTTCCATGGCGGAGACGTTGCGGCCCATGATGAGGCGACCGTCGTAGACGAAGCCGGCGCCGAGACCGGTGCCGGGAAAGACTCCGAGCAGGGAACGCGCGCCCTTGCCGGCGCCGAGCTGGTACTCGCCGTAGGTGCCGGCATCGACGTCGTTGAGCACGGCGACCGGAACCTTGAAGGCGGTCTTCAGGATGCCGGCCAGGCCCATGTTGTGCCAGCCGAGATTGGGGGCGTTGATGAGAATGCCCTTCTCTGGATTGACCAGGCCCGGGCAGCCGATGCCGATGCCCTGCAGGCCGGCAGGATCGAGACCGGACTCGGCGATGGCTTCATGAATCGCGTTGAGGATCTTCTTGCGGCCGCGCACCTGGCCATCGGAACCGTTGGTCGTCTTGCGCGCCGTGGCCAGCACCTGGTAATCGGCATCGAGCACGCAGGCCAGCATCTTGGTGCCGCCGAGGTCAAAGCCGATCCAGAAGGGCTGCTTTTTCAGCTTGGCCTTCACGACCTTGGCCACTGTCTTGGCCGGTTTCTTTTCGGCCTTGGCCGGCTTCTTCTTTTTGGCGGGAGATTTGGCGGGCATGACGGCAAGGGGCAGTTGCCCTATTGAGCACGGGCTTGGGCCGGGCGGCAAGCAACAATCCATGCGGCGGTCGGCGATTCCCGCGGATGCCTGCGGTGCTTCCGAAGGCGACCCTGCCCAGCCTCTGTGGAAAAAACCCGGGCGTGGGCGCGGCCAAAATCCCCTTGCGCCGGGCGGCATCCGCCGGAAGTCTGCCGGCCGCCTTTTTACCATGCAAAGCCTCTGGAACGACACTGAAGCCGCCACTTTCGGAACCGACCCGCTCGGACAGCGCGTGTACACCTCACGCCTGCTCGGCCGGAACCCGGAGCTCGTCCTGCATGGCGGTGGCAACACCTCGGTCAAGATCACGGAGCAGGACTACTTCGGCGACGAGGTGGAGCTCTGCTACGTCAAGGGCAGCGGCTGGGATCTGGCGACCCTTGAGCGTGCGGGTTTCGCGCCGGTGCGGATGCAGGCCCTGCTGAAGATGGCGAAACTGCCGGCAATGACCGACGAGGACATGGTCCTGCAGCAGCGCGCGGCGATGACGAATCCGAACGCCCCGGCAGCCAGCATTGAGGCCATCCTGCACGCCATCCTGCCCTTCAAGTTTGTCGACCACAGCCACGCCAACGCCATTGCCGCCCTGACCTGCGCCGCCGACGGCGAGGCACGGGTGCGCGAGCTTTATGGCAAGCGCGTCCTCATCGTGCCCTACGTCATGCCGGGTTTCATCCTGGCGAAGACGGTGGCCGACCTCATTGCCGGGCGTGACCTGCGCCAGGAGGGCATCGAGGGCCTGGTCCTGCTCAAGCATGGCCTGTTCACCTTCGACGACGACGCCCGCCGCAGTTATGAGCGGCACATCGAAATGGTGACGGAGGCGGAGGACTTCCTCGCCAAACGCGCGACCGCCCCTGCGGCAGGGGGTGCCGCGGCCGCACCCGACCTCATGGCCCTGGCGAAACTGCGCCGGACCGTTTCCCTGACCCGCGGCTTTCCGCAGATTGCCCGGCTCAGCCAGAGCCCGGCGGCGTGTGCCTATGCCGGCCTGCCGCAGATCGCCGATTGCGCCACGCGCGGGCCGCTGACCCCCGATCACAGCATCCGCACCAAGCGTGTGCCAGTGGTGCTGGGCGAGGACCCCGCCGCCAGCGTGCAGCGTTTCGCCGAAGACTACGCCGCCTACTTCCAGCGTCACGCCAGCGGCCAAACCCAGCTGGATCCGGCGCCGCGCTATGCCGTCTGGCCCGGCCAGGGCATCGTCAGCTTTGGCGACACCCTCAAGGATGCCAAAATCGTCGCCGATCTCGCCGAGGCCACTGCCGCCACGGTGACATTGGCCGAGCGCACGGGCGGCTGGCAGCCGCTGGACGAGAAGGACATCTTCGACATCGAGTACTGGGACCTGGAGCAGGCCAAGCTGCGCAAGGGCCCGGCCCGCAAGGTGCATCAGGGCAAGGTGGCACTGGTCACCGGCTGCGCCGCCGGCATCGGCTTCGCGATCGCCGAATCGCTCGCCGAACAGGGCGCGCAGGTGGTTGGCCTCGACATTGACAGGGAGATCCCCGAAATCATGGCGCGCATCGGCGCGGTCGGCATCGTCGTCAACCTGACCGAGGACCAGCCCGTGCAGGACGCCATCGACTTCACCGTGCGCGAGTATGGCGGCATTGACATCGTTGTCAGCAACGCCGGCATCTTCCCGAAGAACGACCCGCTCGACACCATGGCGCAGTCGGACTGGGACCGCACCCTGATGATCAACCTCACCAGCCATCAGAAGCTGATGAACAAGGTCATCCCGTTCGTGAAGCAGGGCATCGACGCCAGCATCATCTTTGTCGGCAGCCGCAACTTCAAGGCCCCGGGCCCGGGTGCAAGTGCCTACTCCTGCTCGAAGGCCGCGTTGACGCAGCTCTGCCGCGTCGCCGCACTCGAGCTGGCGCCGCACAAGGTGCGCGTCAACATCGTCCATCCGGATGCCGTCTTCGACACCAAGCTGTGGACGCCCGAAGCCCTGCAGAAGAGCGCCCAGCGCTACGGCATGACCGTCGAGGAGTACAAGACGAAGAACCTCATGAAGGTCGAGATCCGTTCCAAGGACATCGGCAACATGGTCGCCGCCATGGCGAGCCCGCTGTTTGCCAAGGTCACCGGCGCGCAGATCCCTGTCGACGGCGGCAACGACCGGGTGATCTGAGAATCCGCGTGCGCACCGGCTGCGTCCGGCGTACTGGGTGGCATGGCGCTGCCCGAACTGCCCCTCTCGACGCCCTCGCTGCTGTTTCCGGCGATCTCGCTGCTGATGCTGGCCTTCACCAACCGCTTCCTTGGTCTGGCAACCGTCGTGCGCGCCCTGCATGCGAACTGGCGCAGCTCGCGTGAACCGGTGCTGCTGGCGCAAATCCGCAGCCTGCGCCGGCGCATTCACATCATCAAGCACATGCAGGCGCTCGGGGTGCTCAGCCTGATCACCTGCGTGACCAGCATGACCCTGCTGTTTTTCGAGCGCCAGGCCGCCGGCCAGGCCACCTTCGGCCTCAGCCTGCTGCTCATGCTCGGCTCGTTGGTGCTTTCGCTGATTGAGATCCAGCTCTCCGGCCGGGCGCTCGACCTGCAGTTGCAGGACGTCGAATGCCGCGACGAGGCGGATCAGACGTAAACGCGCGGCACCCGCGCGCCAATGCCGGTGAGGATCTCGTAGGGAATGGTGCCGGCGCGCTCGGCGAGTTCCTCGACGCGGATGCACTCGTCCTGCTGGCGGCCGATCAGCACCACCTCATCGCCGTTGTAGGCGCTGCCTTCCCCCAGGCTGGCCATGAACTGGTCCATGCAGATTTTGCCGGCGATTGGGCAGCGGCGGCCGCGGATGAGCACTTCCGCGCGGTTCGACAAGGCGCGCGGGTAGCCGTCGCCATACCCGCAGGGCACGGTGACAAGCCGCTCCGGGCGATCGCTGCACCAACTCGAGCCATAGCTCACGGGATGGTGGGCAGGCAGGATTTTGAAATACACCACGCGGCTGTGCCAGCTCAACGCGGGCTGCAAGGGCAGCCGCAGCGAACACTCGGGCCCGGGTGCCACGCCATAGAGCACGATGCCGGGGCGAACCATGTCGAGATGGCTCTCAGGCAGTTGCAGCAGGGCGGCGCTGTTGGCGATGTGCCGGGTCGGACAGGGCAGGCTGCGGCGTTCGTAGAAGGCGAGCGCTTCCAGGAAACGTTCGAGCTGCAAACGCGCGTGGCCGAGGTCGGCGGCGTCGGCGTTGGCAAAGTGCGAGTACACGCCCGCGACCTCGACATGGCGGCAGTGCAGGCTGGCCTCGAGCAGCGTGTCGGCATTGAAGTACTGAACGCCGATGCGGCCCATGCCGGTGTCGATCTTCAGGTGCACCCGCGCACGCAGGCCGGTGGCCGCGGCGGCGGCATCGATCTGCTCCAACTTGGCGACCGAGGGCGCCGTCAATTCCAGCTGGTGGCGCAGCAGGGCCGGCATCTGCGCGACCGGGATGCCGCCAAAGACGAGGATCGGCCGGGTGATCCCCGCCTCGCGCAGGGTCAACCCCTCCTCGAGCAGGGCCACGCCGAAGGCTTCGACGCCGCAGTCCTCCAGGTGTCGGGCCACTTCGACGAGGCCGTGGCCGTAGGCGTTGGCCTTGACCACGGCCATGACCGGTCGGCCGCCGGCGTGGTGGCGCAACAGGGTGAGATTCTGCGCCAGAGCGCCGAGGTCGACACGGACCTGGGTGGGGCGCAGGGATTCGTCTGCGGGCGTCATGGCAGTCGCTCCAGAACACGCAGACGCTCGCGGCCATGGCGGCCGGGATAAGCCACATCCGGCACGGCGTCGTCGAGCACCCGCCAACGGTCGGCCGGAAACAGCGCATCGAGTTCCGCCAGCGGCAGGGCGAAGGGCGGGCCGCTCTCGCCGGGATCCATCTCGGGTTCGATGAACCAGATACCCACCAGCCGGCCGCCCGGCCGCAGCAGCCGTGCAACCACCTGCTCATAGTCGCCGCGCCGCGCAGGCGGCAGGGCACACAGGCAGGTGTGCTCGAAAATCCAGTCAAAGTGGCCCTCCCATTCGGCTGGCGGCGCAAAGAGGTCGCCGAGCACAAAGCAGTCCGCCAGTTGCGGGTAGGCGGCGCGCGCGCGCTCCACCGCCGTCGGTGCGATGTCGAGGCCGGTTGCCTCGGCACCGGCTGCGGTGATCAGCGCCAAATCATGACCGAGGCCGCAGCCGGGCACGAGGGCGCGCCCGGAAAGTTGGCGACCCGCCAGCCAGGCCTCCAGCGGCGGCGAAGGTTCGCCCTTGTCCCAAGGGGTGGCCCCCTGCTGATAGCACTGATCCCAGTCGGTCATGAAGCAGCCTAAGCCGGCTTTGCCGCGAGGCAAGGAGCAGGCGGAGGCGGCACAGTCTGCTTTTTTTGAACAAGCGGTCGATGGCTCTGTCGTAATCGGCATCACCTCGCGTCCGTGGACCTCCGGGAGTGAAGCCCGCATGGCCCGTCGCCTCCATCTGATCTTCCTCATCCTGACCTGTTTCAGCGTCGGCACGGAAGTTCTGCTGGCGACCCCCGGCCTGCCATCCGTGCAAGCCGACCAGGTTCATGACTGTGGTTCCGAGGATGCCCGGCTGCCAGGCGAAAACGACGCCGGTGAAACGGACTCGGTCGATCCGCTCGCCCAACTCGCGCAGTCGCACCCTGCCGTGCGACGGACGACGGCTGCCCCTGAGCAGACCGGAGGCACTGGCCGCGAAGGCATGCGCCGGCACCGCTGGTGCGGGGTCGACTTGAACTGACGGACGGCACGATCTGCCCTTCCAAGCCCCGTCTTTCAACCCGCGGCTCATCCGCCGGAGCCCAAGCCTCCGCGGTTCCGCCCTTCCCTTGTCTTTTGCCATGTCTCTCCGTCTGTTTTCCGCCCTCTGCCTGACGCTCGCGACCAGCTTCTGCGCCGCCAGCGAACCCGCCGCCAGCGCCACCTGGTCCGGCACTGCTAGCATCACCTTCAGCGGCACCTCCACCCTGCACGACTGGAGTGGCACCGTGCGTGCCCGCCCCTTCACCCTGCAGGTCACCTCCGGTTCCGATGGCCGGCCCCTGCATCTCCGTTCCCAAGTCGTGATCGACGCCGCCGAAATGGACACGGCCGACAAGCGCCGCGACGCGGTCATGCATCGTTGCATGCGGGTGACCGAGCACCCCTTGATCGAGGCGGTGATCGACGTGCCTGCCAAAGACGTGGCGTCCGACGGCAAAACACCCACCCGGCTGCCCCTGAAGCTCCAGCTGATGGGCAAGCCACATGCCAAGGTGGCGGACATTCGCAACTGGCGCCTGTCCGGCGACAAGGCTGAATTTGATCTGCACTGTGACCTCTCGCTCAAGGAGGCCGGCATCGTAATCCCCTCCGTGCTCTGGGTCATCCGCGTGGGCGACACCATCCGCCTGCACGCCGCCGTCCAACTCACCCGCAACTAACCTCCCATGCCCGCCTACATCCACACCCTTGCCACGCGCGTCCCGGAATACACCTACAGTCAGGCGCACACCCGCGACCGTCTCAAAGCCTGGACAGCGGACCCGCGCACGCGCCGTCTGACCCAGGCCGCCCATCAGCACAGCGGCATTGAAACCCGCCACAGCGTGCTGCCCGATTTCCAGGAAGGTGCGGCTGCCGTGCTCTACCGTCCGGGCCCCGACGGCAGCCTCGTCTCGCCCGGCACGGCCGCGCGCAACGACTGCTACACGCAGGCGGCACCGCGCCTCGCCGTGGACACCGCCCGTCAGGCCTTGGGCGAGGATCGTGCCTTCGCCCCCGCCGAGGTGACCCATGTCATCTACGTCTCCTGCACCGGCTTCGCCAATCCCGGACCGGACTTCCACCTCATACGCGAGCTCGGTCTGCCTGCCTCGGTGCAACGCTACACCCTGGGTTTCATGGGCTGTTACGCCGCGCTGCCGGCGCTGCGCATGGCCGCGCAGTTCTGTGAGGCGGATGCCGACGCCGTGGTGCTCGTGGTTTGCACCGAGCTGTGCACCCTGCACCTGCGGCTCGACGACCGACCGGACTCCGTGCTGGCCAACGCGCTGTTTGCCGATGGAGCCGCCGCCGCCGTGGTGAGCGCCCGCACACCCGCACCGGGCACGCCGGCCTACCGGCTCGACGGCTTCGCGTCGGTGCTGCTGCCCACGGGCGAGAGCGCCATGGCCTGGGACATTCGCGACGACGGCTTTGCCATCACGTTGTCGAGCTACGTGCCGGACCTGCTCGCCGGTGACCTGCAGGAGCGCATCGCCGGCACGCTGGCGGCACGCGGTCTGCAGCCGGGGCAGGTCGACGAATGGGCCGTGCACCCGGGTGGCCGGGCCATTCTCGACCGCGTGGAGGACAGCCTGGGGCTTGAGCGCAACGGTCTGCACGCCTCGCGCAACGTCCTGCGCGACTACGGCAACATGAGCAGTGCGACCCTGCTGTTCGTGCTCAAGGAACTGCTCGACGAGGCCGAAAGCGCTCCGGCCGTCACTTGTGCCATGGCCTTTGGCCCGGGGCTCACCCTGGAAACCGCCGTGCTGGAGCGCCTCGGCTGCACCGTGCCGCAGCTGTCACTTCCGGCCGCGGAAACGGGCAGGCCCACCCTCGTGATGTCATGACGCCGCCCCTTTTCACCGTGCCGCAGCGCTGGACGGCGCTGGGCATTGGCCTGGCAGGCCACGCGCTCTTCGCCACCTCCGTGGCGGTGATGTTCGTCAGCCTCTACCATGGCCTGGCCTGGGGCGGCCCACGCCTTTCCGGTTGGGCCGCCCTGGCGGCCAACACAGCGCTGGCGGCCCAGTTTGCCCTCGGCCACTCGCTGCTGCTCAGTGACCGCGGCCGGCGTCTCATGGCACAACTCACCCCGCTGGGCCTGGGTCGCGAACTGGCGACGACGGTTTTCGCCGCCGCTGCCTCGTTGCAACTGCTGCTGGTCTTCCTGCTGTGGTCGCCCTCGGGCGTGCTGTGGGCGGCGCCGGAGGGAATGCTGCGCCATGTGCTGAGCACCCTGTATGCGCTCTCGTGGCTTCTGCTGGGCAAGTCGATGCATGATGCCGGCCTCGGCGTGCAGCTTGGCATCACCGGCTGGCACTCGGTGTGGCGCGGAAGCCGCCCGACCTATCCCCCCTTTCCGCGCGGCGGGCTGTTCCGGCACACCCGCCAGCCGATCTACCTGTCCTTCACGCTGATCCTGTGGACGGCACCGGACTGGACGCCCGACCGGCTGCTGCTGACCCTGGCCTGGACCACGTACTGCGTGCTCGCCCCCGTGCTCAAGGAGCGGCGCTACCTGCGCTGGTACGGTGCCGCCTTCGCGCGTTATCAGAATCTCGTGCCCTACTGGCTGCCCGGCCGCCCGCGGCAAACGTATCCCATGGCCGTGCCTCCCCCTGAACACGATCTTGCCGTTGTCGGCGCCGGGCCCGTTGGCCTGCTGCTGGCCGGCCTCGCCGCACAGCACGGCCTGAGCGTGCTCGTGGTCGACAAACGGACGGAGGCACCCGCGCACTCGCAAGCCATCGGCATCACCCCCCCCTCGCTGGAAATCCTTGCCCGTCTCGATTTGGAGCAGGCTTTCCTGCAGCGCGGCGTGCCGATCCGCGACTGCCGGGTCAACGGCGCCAGCGGGGAACTGGGCAACGCCTGCTTCCGTGACCTGCCCGGCGCGCGCCGCTTCATCTTGTCGCTGCCACAGCGCACGACGGTGGAACTGCTCGAAAGGACCGTGGTCGCCATGCCTGGAGTGACCCTGCTTCGCGGCCTCGAGGTAACCGGGATCGAACAGGACGAGTCCTCCGTCACCCTGCGCGGAGCGGGTTTCGAGGCGAGGACGCGCTGGCTGGCGGCCTGCGACGGCCATCGCAGCCCGGTGCGCGAATTCCTGCGCCTGCGTGTGGCCGGCGGCGAGTATGGCCGTCACTTCGTCATGGGCGACTTCATCGACCGCACGGATCTGGGCGAACAGGCGCAACTCTGGTTCACGCCGACCGGGGCCATCGAGTCCTTCCCGCTGCCCGAAGGCCGGCGCCGCTGGATAGCCCAGCTCGACCAAGCGGCCGGCCCACCGGAACCCGGGCGTATTCCCCGACTGGTGGCGGCACGCGCCGGCCTCGCGCTCAACGACGCCGACCAGCTCAATGAGAGCGGTTTCTCGCCGCGCTGGCTGAAGGCCGAACGCTACTTCGACGGCCGGGTCATTCTCTGCGGCGATGCCGCCCATGTCATGAGTCCCATCGGCGGCCAGGGAATGAACACCGGCTGGGCGGACGCGGAATTCCTCGCCGACGCCCTTGCCGCCATTGAACGATGCGGCCATGCGCCAGGTCCGCTGCTGGCGGCCTATGAGCGCTGCCGCCAGCGCGCGGCGCGTGCCGCCACCCACCGCGCGGCCGCCGGCATGTGGCTCGGCACGCTCACCGGCACGAGTGCCTCCCGACTGCGCGATCTTGTGCTCCGGCTCGTGCTGAACCAGCCGGCGCTGTCGCGCTGGCTGGCGCGGCGCTTCGCCATGCTCACCATTCCCTGCGGCAGTGTGCGCCGCCTGCCTGCACGCCTGCGTGCCCGGCTCAGCCCATGAATACCTCCCCGCCTGACTTCGAGACGCGGCGCATCGAACCCGAATTGCTCGAAACCTATCCCGCCGACCATCCGGCCGCCGTGCGCGGCCGCGCCGACCTGCGGCTGGTCAACGCGGTCATGGGCAACCATCGCTGGATCGTCCGCAGGCTGCGCCGTCTCTGCCAGCCCGGCTGGCGCGTGACCGAAATCGGGGCCGGCGACGGGGCGCTGTCGCTGCGCCTGGCAGGCCGCGGTGTCTGCGCGCCCGAGTCCCTGCACGGGTTCGATCTGGCACCGCGTCCACCGACCTGGCCGGCGGCGGCGGATTGGACTCAGGGCGATCTGCTGCGTGAGCCGCTGCCCGACAGCGAGGTGTGGGTCGCCAATTTGTTCCTGCATCACCTGCAGGACGAAGCCCTGGGCGAACTCGGCCGGCGTCTGCCTGCCGCCGCGCGGGTGCTCATCGCGGTCGAACCCGCCCGCCGGCGGCTGCACACCTGCAGCGGCGGCCTGCTCTGCCGGGTGGCACGCCTGCACCCCATCACCCGCCACGACCTGCAGGTGAGCGTGCGTGCCGGCTTCCGCGCCGGCGAACTGCCGGCGCGGCTCGGCCTTGGCCCGGACTGGCGCGTTGTGCATGACCGCGAATCCTGGCTGGGCGGCTGTCGCCTGCTGGCTGTGCGCGCGGGCTGAAGCGAGGCCTCTCAGCGCCGGCGCCGCATCAACAGGGCCGCCAAGCCCAGCACTGCCAGCAGCGCACGCCCCGGTTCGGGCACGACCGCCACCACCAGGATGCCGTGGCTCGCAAACAGCCCCGTGTCCCACCTCAGCGCGGCGTCAAACGCCCCCAAGTCAGGCAGCATCAGATCGGTGCCCGTCTCACCACCCACGCGGTAGCGATCACCGCTGTCAAAGCTGTTCCAGCTCGCCACGCCGTACCAATCCATCAGATTATAAATGTCACCCGCTGCCGGCGCAAACCCGTCAAAAGCCACCACCTCGATCCGACCGCCGTTCCAGATGATTCCTCCACCGATCTCCAGGTGGTCATGCTGAACCCCGGCCTGAATGTGCGTTCCCGTCTGCCCGAAGCCCAGAGGGTTGACCGCCGTTCCGTCGTACAGCGCCGGCAACATCGCCACGAAGGCCTCATAACCGGCCGCATCATTGAGATTGTAGGCACCGCCCGCGCCCAACTGCGCCTCCGAGGTCGTGGGCGCCTTCACCTGCAGCGTCAGCATGCCGTTGTTGATGATCAACGAAGCGCTCGCCAGACTGCCTGAGCCGCCGATGAACAGCGTGCCGAGGTCCGATCCCGCCGAACCGCCACCCAGCACATCGCCCGGTGCCAGCGTGCCCGCCACACTCAGGTTCCCGCGCACATGTCCGGAGCCGCTCAGGGTGGCTCCCGACAGCACGGTCGTCGCGCCAAAGCCAGTGCTGCCCACGGCACGACTGCCGCCGACGTCAGTATTCACCGCCGTGCGCGCCACAGTCGCTCCCTGCACCAGCAGGGCCCACTGGCCGGTTCCACCGTTGCCCACCTGCAGCGCACCCTCGCTCACCGTTGTTGTGCCGCTGTAATCATTGAACACCGTCAGGGTTGCGCGGCCGGCCCCCGCCTTGACAAGGCTGAGCGAGGCCGCGGCCTCTGCCGAACCATCGATCAGCACGTCTTGTCGGCCATCACGGAAATAGGCGTCCCAGTTGGCATTCAGCGTCTGGGTGATGGTGAGCGTGCCAGGCGTGGCGGAGGCATTCTCGACGATTTCAGAACTGTTGCCCCGGATCACCACCGCGCTGACCGTGCCGGTGTGTTCAAGATCGTAGAGGGAACTGCGCTCCGGCGACCAATCCGGGTTCACGAAGGAATAGAGACCGGTGCTGCTGTTGCCACCGAGGGTGGCGAGGTTGCCGATGGTGACATTCGATCCGCCAACCTGCAGGGCCGAGAGGTTCTGCAGGATGACATTGTTCTGGGCGGTGAGCGCAAGGCCGGAACCGAGGCGCAACATCGGAAGATCATCCTTGTCGAAGACCGTGCCGGTTTCGGAACTGACGCGCACATCTCCCGCGAAGGCCGAGTTGTCACCGGACAGCAGAAGGGTCGTGAACATGGCACGGTGACGATCGGCAGCGGGGCCCCCCACCTGGGTGTCATTGTTGGAGCCCCCCTCATTCACTTCAAAGAGCAGACGACGGTTGCCGCTGAGGTTGCCACTGAAGTCGATGACCACCTGCTGCTGGAAGCCGGTCAGCAGGGGGTCGGGATTTTCGGTGTCCTCAAAGTAGAACCGGAAGGTGTCGCCCGGTGACTGGCCGACATCGACGCTGCCCGTCCAGCGAATGAAGCCGCTGGTGGGCACATAGCCGGCATACAGGCGCACATCCTGGTTGGTGTTGTCGGCTATGCGGATGTCGCGGTAAAAATGCAGGTCGGTGGCAACGGCATCAAAGGCACTGGTGACGGTGGCGCTGCCGTTGGTGCCGTTTTCCGTCAGGATGCGCACATCGGCGCGATGTCCGTTGCTGGCGCCCTCGGTGCCGAGCAGGATCGGCGTGGTGCCTGTGCCCTGCGTGTAACCCAACCCATAGAAGGCGAGATAACCGTAGGGCACCTCAAACCCTCCGGTGAAATCCGGGATCGACTCACGAATCTGCAGGGTGCCGTAGGAGTTGGTGGTGTTGGGCTCCGGATTGACGACAATCCTGCCATCTCCCACCAGGCTGCCTTCGTTGAGACCAAAGTACAGGGCCGTTTGGGCGTTCGCCGCATTGGTACCCATGTCCGCGTAGTTCTGGTTCTGCAGGATCACCTGCAACGTGCCGTTGACGCGATTGATGCCTTCGAGTGCCACTTCACGCTGGGTCGACACGAGAATCGACACCACGTCTGAGGCCGATTCACCCCACTCGAACCATTCGCGCACGCGCACCTGCCCGTTGCGGGTGCCATCGCCGCGGCGCACGCCAAACTCAACCGTGGCAAGATGGCGAACAAGGCTGCCATCCAGCCAGCCAACATGCGTGCCAAAGGGATTGATCTGGCCGTTGCTGTTGACCTGCCCCTGGATGTCGACGCGGGTGGGCAGGAGACCGTCGCCTATCACCGTGTGCCCGCTGTAGTCGTTGTTGACGCCGAGCAAATCCTGCACGTTGTCCGCCGCCGAACGGTTGCCGAACTGCACCGTGCCCGCGCCGGTGATCGTGAGGCCGCCACTGAACGGGTTGGTGGTGACGGAAGCCACCGGATTCGCCTCGGAAATGATCTGATTGACGGCTGCCGCACGCAGGATCAGGCGACTGTCCGCGGCGGCGACATGCAGGGCGCCGTCGTTGCCTCCAAGCACGATCGGCTTGGCGTAGCTTTCGGTCAGGCCGGTGCCGGTGATCTCGATGGCGCCACCGTTGAGATGCAGGCCGCTGCTGGAGGCAATGCGCGTCAGGCTGTCGAGCACGAGGGTCGCCGCGCCGGTCACAAAGGTGGTGCCGGTGTAACTGTTGCTGCCGGTCAGCAGGGTGCGTCCGGTGCCATTGAAGGCAACCGCGCCCCCGCCCAGGTTGCCGGCCAGCGTGACGTCACCCGAGGCGAAGTTGTGCAGGATCAGGTCGCCCGTCCCCGAACTGACGGAGACGCCGGCGCCGATGGGCGCTCCTCCCGGGTAATGGCTGGTGATGAGCAGGCCGCCATCGCTGAGAACCAGTGCACCGCTGGTGATGCTGCCGGCGGGCGCATGAAAACGCAGGCTTGCGGTGGCGGCGCCAGCCAGGCCCGCCGAGAGCACGTCGGTATGATTGCCGGGGCCGAAAGCGTCGATCGCATAGCCCGTGAATGCCACGATGTCGCCGCCGGCATCCGTCGCGGCCCAGTCGGACGCCAAGGGCGCCGTTGACACGCTGCTGCCGAAGGTCGCCCAGGAACCGAGCCGACTGTTGGGTGCAAGGCCGGTCGCACGCAGGATGCCGTCGGCGATCGACTGAAAATGCACCTGCCCTCCCGAAACACGGGTGAAGCCGCCACCGAGGTTCAGGGTACCCGCACCGATGGCGACGACTGCCGAACCACCCGGATTGACGCGGACGTCCCCAAAGTCCTCGGTGGCGGGGGTGGCTCCGGCATTGAACACCAGGCCGCCGCCGCCAAGCAGAAGGCTGCCGCCCATGCCGACGCGTCGGCTGGCATGGGTCTCATAGCCCTGAAGGGTCAGGAAACCGCCGAGGACCTGCAAACCCTCGACGGTGCTGTCGCCGAGTGCGGAACCCAGCAGGCGCACCTCGCCGGGTCCGGACTTGGTGAGCGAGCTGTTGACGCCGGCACCGCCATCGAGCAGGGCGGCGTGCAACTCGACGCGACCGCCATGCATTGCATGGATTTGCAGGGGGGCGTCATAACCGCCAAAGCGCTCGTCATTGACGAAGGTGATGCCGCCCTCGCCGGTGCCGAAGGTGACGGTGCCCGAGCGATTCTCACCCGCGAGCGTGCGATTGCCCGTGGTGTTGCCGCGGTTGAAGTTGTCATTGCCGGAAATGTTGTCACGATCGGTGGACTCGACACCAACCTCCCACGATGAAAGATTGAAGACGCTGCCCGGATGGGCAAGCACCAGTGCCAGATTGACGGCGCCGGTGCCGGCCGTGTTGGCAACGCCACGGCCGCCCATCTGGAAGCCACTCATCGGATTGTCGGGGTTGATGGCGGCGATCGCGTCATCGCTGTAAAAATTGCCCTCACCCATGAAACGAAGGGTGCCGCGCAACAGGCGGATGCGCCCCGCAGACTCATATGGCTGCCAGATTTGGACATGGTTCTCGCTGGTTGTGTCGAGGATTTCCATGCGCAGGACCTGGTTCTGATTGACCGCCGTCACCAGGGTGTCAAGGGGCCCGTCCGCCGTGTCCATGATGCGCCCGCGGATGTCGAAAATGCCCTGCGCGCCCGTGTACGTGCTGAACATGCGCGACTCGGTGGCGCGAATGCCTTCGGCAACCGCCGTGGCGCCGCCGCGAATGTCGCCGGTGAGCGTGAATATGGAGGTTGTGTTGTTGTAAATGCGCGGAACAAAGTTGCGCGTGTAAGCCGTGGCGCCGGCGGCATCAACGTTGTCGACAATGATGTTGCCGTGGAAGATTGACCCCTGTTCACCGAGGAAGGCCGCGCTGTTGCTGTTGATCATGCCGATGTGGACATCGACTCCGGAAATCTCAACGCCCAGACCAACGCCGAAACCGCCGGAGCCGGTCACATGAACCCGGGTGCTGCCGCCGAGCGCCTGGTTGTGGCGGGCGAAGAGCAGGCCGTGGTTGACAGAGGTGTCGCCGGTGTAGCTGTTGGCCACCTGCAGATAGACCGAGTTCGGCCCCGTCTTCGTCAGTCCGTTGCCGCCGGTGTTGGTGAGGCTTGAGTTGATGAACACCTGGGTGTTGTCGACATCCACTTCACGGTAGGCGTTGACAGCATCGGAGGTGTTGTAGTGGATCCAGCGGCTGTTGGCATGCAGGATGGCCTCATTGCCGTCAAAGTCGATCCGCCCGCCAACCATGAAGGAGCGAATGTCGGCATTGGTGCCAGTGTTGTGCGCCGCGCCGTTCATGTCCTGGACCCCGAGATTGGCGAAGTTCAGCACACCACTGCTGACGGTCAGCGTCGCCAGATCGTGCAGCAGAAGCGTCGCCACATTACCGCGGCTGCCGCCTGCGCCATTGATGAAGGTGTCCGTCATGAAGCTGACCGAGTTCACCGTTTCATCCTGCCCGAGGGTGAGCGTCGAATTGCGACGCGCAGTGAAGGTCGCACCGCCGAGCGCGTCGCCCGTGCGTCCGACCAGCGCGATGTTCTGACCGGTGGCACCGGCGTCATCCAGGGCCGTCGAATCCGGTGTCGCCAGGTTGGCATCGTCCTCGCTGCCGAAGGCGCGGTACTCCTCCGAACGCAGCGGCCGCAGGACATTCACCGGCGCACCCGTGACGGGATGTGCGGCGGTCTCGACAGTGATCAGATGACGGGAGCTGCCCTCCTCCGTGAACAGGTTGCCCGTGCCGGCCGTGTTGAACCAGAGTTCACGAGTGCCGCCGAAGAAACCGGGCACGATGGTGTGGTTGTGGAAGGAGCCGTCGCCGCCGATCGAACCCGGTGCGTCATCCACCAGCAGCAGCGCCCGGTCACCCGTCTGCTCGAAACTCGTGCCGAAGGCGGCGCCGCCGAAATCCGTGCCGGCATCGAGGTTGCGCAGGGCGACTGTGGCTCCCGGCTGACGTACGATCCCGCTGAAATGCCAGCCGGCCCAGTCACCAGGCAGGCGGGCCTCGTTGGCCAGGATGTCGGCACCGAGGTTGTACTCGATGCCCATGACACCGCTCTGCACGGTGAGCACTCCAACCTTTTCAAGGCCCGAGAAAACGCCGCCGGTGGCATCCAGCCGCAGGCGCGTCCAACCGTCGGTGAAGATCGGCAAGTCATCGGGCAGGCGGTCACGAAATTCGTCGACCGTGGTCGAACCGGCGCTGTGGTACAAAATGGCGTTACGCTGAAGGCGCAACGCGGCCAGCCCCTGGAGGTTGGCGGCCGAGGCGAGATAGGTGGTGCCGCTGGCAACGCGGAATTCGCCCTTCCACTCGGGGTTGTTGCCATACAGACGCAGGCTGCCGTTGCCGGTGTAGGTGATCGATCCCTGGCCAAAAAGATTGCCGCCACCGTTGTTGATGTAGAAGTTATGGGCATTGCGGATGTTGATGGAGGCATCCTCTTCCACATGGATCTGGCCGGCGAGGTTGTAGGTGCGTGCCGTGCCGGGCACGGTCGAGGCGAAGGTGCCGCCCCCCTGGTAGCCCGTGCCGCGCAGGGTGAACCACTCCTGGATGCTGGGGTCCGAGGCCGTGAAGAACATCTCCAGCGTGCCGCCGGCGCCGATCACCGTGCTGTCGAGGAAGGAACGGTGCGTGCCGAGCGCGCCAACCACACCCGTGGTGCCAACACCTTCGAGACGGAGAATGCCTTCCTGAATCCAGGTGATGCCGCCGTAGGTGTGGGCGAGGTTGGACGGCGTGGCACCGTCGCCAAGCGGCGCATAGCGGAAGACCACGGTGCCGCCGCCATCAAGGGTCAGATCACCGATGTCGGGATTGCGCACGCTCGCCGCCTCCCAAAGCGCCCCGAGGCCGTCGGCGGCGCTGTAGCCGTTGGCTGCGGAAACATGGCTGTAGTCGCCGGTGATGAAGCCGTCGAGGGTCAGCGTCACGCCGGGATCCACGCGCAGGGTGCCACCGTTGCCACCCAGGAAGATCGTGCGGCCGCTGTTGAGTGCAAAACTGTCCGTGACGTGCAGAACGCCGCCGTTGAAGCGAAGGTTGCCGCTGTCGAGCACGGCCCAGGCGCCTGCGTTGTTGCCGGCAGGCGTGCCATCGAGCACCACCTGCACGCCGCTGGTGTAGCCGGAACCGCCGCTGGTGAGATTGATGGCGCTGACGACACCGGTGCCGGTGTTGAAGGTGGCACTGGCACCCGAGCCACCGCCACCGATCAGTGTCGCAGTGACATTCGACTGCGTGTTGGTGTAACTGCTGCCCGGACCAACCAGGACAATTCGCGCGATCGAGCCGTTGACCTGCCCAAGCTGCGCGTCGCTGGCGACCTGCAGCACGCCGTTGTTGAGGAAGACGTCGCCGGTGAACGTGTTGTCGGCCGCGAGCACCGTGGTGCCCGTGCCGGCAAGCACGAGGTTCACCCTGTTGGAGCCGTCATTGGTAATGACCGTGTCCAAGACCGCGCGGCCCTGGCCGAAATGATGCAGCAGGAGGTCGTAGCCACCGGCACTCCAACCACTCGTCAGCAGGCCGCCCGCAAGGGTGACATCACCGGCGACCGATGCCGGAATGAGCAGGCCACCCTGGGCGAGAGACAGGCTGTTGCCCTCACCGATGTCGAGTTGGCCGGCGGCGGCAAAGCGCAGGGTGTCGGTGATGGTCGGCCCCGCGAGCGCCGCGTCCTGCGTGAGATTCGTGTGGAGCCCGGCGCCGAAGTCATTCAGGGTGTAACCGCCGAAGGCCTGAACGCCGGTCGTGCCCTGGCGGCCCGCCCAGTGGGCAACACCGTCCGCGGAGTTGCCATGCACGGCCCACGGTGCCAGGAAGGCGTTCGCCGTCGTCGTCAGTCCGGCGGCGCTGAAATTGATCACCGCGTTGCCGTCCTCCAGAAAGGCGAGAGACGATCCGGCATCGCGGGTCAACACCGCCGCGGCGGCACCGACCGTGAAGGTGACATTTTGCCGGGCATTGGCCATGCTGGCGCCGTTGTGCAGCCAGATGTTGCCGCCCAGTGTCTGCGTGCGGGCGGCGGATTGCGCCTCAAGGATCAGCGCGCCCCCACCCCAGGAGACGCGACCCCCAATCGTGCCGCCGGTGCGGCTGAACTGGTTGTTGCCACTCATCTCGTTCCAGATCGCGGTGCCAGCGAGGAAGTTCCAGCGATCGGTCGTGTTGGCGCCGAGGCTGCTGCGATTGAAAACCACGGTACCAGGGCCAACCAGGGACACGGTCGCATTGAAGCTGTCTGCCGTGGTGTTGCCGTCCTCCAGACGGGCATTGACCACCAGCGTGCCTCCGCGCACCTGCAGGAAGCGCAGGTCGCGCTCGGTGTTGGCATTCTGGAAAAAGATCCGGTAGGGTTCACTGTTGTCGGCACTGCCGACATAGGCGGCGCCATCCTCATGTTCGCCGGCGAGGGTGAGCGTGTGGTTGCGGTTGTTGTTGGTGACAAAGATGCGGTCGCCGAAGTTGAGAACCTGCCCGGGCCGGGTGAGTGAAACATGGCCGTGATAGGCGTTGGTGGCGGTGTTGCCGATGCCGAGAAAGTTCTGGTAGCCACCAAGTGTCATCTGGTTCCACTGATTGTCCTGGGTGATGGCGGCACGGGCAGCCGCGCTCTGGAACCCATTGCCATCCAAGCCCGGCGCTTCGGGATCGTAGAGGATGCGGAAATATCCCTGGGTCGCGAACACCGACCCCGTCGCGTCCCACTGCTGGTAAGCGTTGACATTGATTTCGTCATGGCCGCGCATCTGAAAGACCAGGGAATGATTGCGGTCCAACCGCGTGGCATTGTCCCCCGTGGCACCGACTTCTGCCAGCGACCCACCGGCAGTGTCACGAAACTGGCCAAACAGGTTGAGCGTGGCGGATTCGCCGACCGCCGTGCTCATGACCTGCGGATCGCCCCAGGTGTCATTGTCGCTGATGCGCTCGTTGTTGAGGGTGTAGATGTTGCCATAGAGGCTGAGTGTGCCGTTGTTGCGTGCGGTGACGACGTGGTTTTGAAACTCATGGGAACCCGAGGCGTCGGCCCCGTCAAAGATGATGTCACCGCCCCAGGTGCTGTGCGTGGCTCCGATCGCGGCCAGCACGGTTCGACTGGTGTCGAGGGAGTTGCTGACACGCAGGTCCACGCCCGAGATGTTGGTGCCGTACTCCAGGTAGAAGTTGCCAGCCCCACCGACCACGACCTCGCGTCCCGGCGCACCCTTGCCCAGCGCGCCTGGATGCCGGTTGAAGAGGCCGCCCTGCTCACTGACGTAGACGTTGCCCGTCAGCTCATTCCAGGTCTCCAGGTAAAGGCTGTTGCGACCGGTCTTGACGAGATCGGTGGCGTGGGTCATGGGGCTGCGCATGAAGGCGCTGTTGCCGGCAATGAAGGTGCTCCAGGTTCCGCTGTTGCTGTCCGTATCGTGCCAGGTCAGCGCAGAGTTGAGAATGGCCGGCTGGCCGTTCATGTCGAGTCGGCCGCCGCGAATGCTGGCCGTGAGGTTTGCCGTGGTCGCCTCGGCAAACGCGGCGAAGTTGATGATGCCAGAACTGATGGTCAGCGTGGCCGCTGGATCTATGATGACGTAGTCGCGTTCGGCGGTCGGCGTGTCCTGACCCGACAAGCCGGCGCTCCAGCCGAGCGTCAGGGAGTTGACGACCGTGCTGGCCGTGACGTTGCGCGCCGCGAAATTGCGGCGATCGGCGTAGGCAAAGGGACCGCCATCCGGGCTGACGTAGCGGTCCACGACCCAGTTGGCATTCGCCAACGGCTGGCCGCTGAAATGGTATTCGGAGGCGGTCAACGGACGCAGGTAGTCGGTGCCGGCGACATTCTCCAGGGTCATCAGGCCCATGCCGGAGCCGCCGTAGGCGTAGGCCATCTGGTTGGTGTAATCGGTGCGCGGCAAGGCCGAGCCGGTGCGCGCGGCGAATTCGGCGGGAACGACCGCGCCAAAAACGCCCTGCACCACGCGCTGGTCGGGTTGACCGGGGTTGTTGGCGCCAATGGTGGTGAGGTTGCTGGTGTCGTTCACCGCCAGACGCACGTCCGAACCCGCCTCCGCCCCCCAGCTGTGGCCGCCATGCATCGCACCGATCTTGAGCACGCCGCTCTCGCGACGCGTAAATGACTCCATCGAACCGTCAAACTTGCCGCCCGCACGAGTGTCGAGATAGAGATAATTGGTGCCCAGATCGGCACCCACGTGGCCGAGATTTTCCGAGTTGATCTCGGTCGCATGGGTTTCCAGATAGAGGATGCCGTTGCGCAGACTCAGGCTGCCCTGATCGTTGAGACGGTCATTGTGGTTGGCGCTGGCAAAGCCACCCCGGTTGTTGTCGCCCTCGGTCGCGCTGTTGAGCAGGGCCAGCGAGCCCCAGCGGGTGACGGTGATCGAAGCCGCCTGATTGAGAGTGCCCTCGGCACCCGCGAGTGAGAGGCTGAAGAACTGCGATTCATGGGCGCCACTGGCATTCGTGTAGTTGGGTGCCATCCAGCGGGCGGTGTTGCCCTTGACCAGCACATCGCCTTCAAAGCCGGCGTTGGCACCGGTGAGGCGCAGTTCGCGACCCCCGCGCACGGTGAAGCCCTCGCCCGCCAGCCCGGAGCCGGTATTGGCGAAGTTCCCCTGGATCTCCGTCACCCCGGGGTGATCATAGGCCAGCAGGGCGGTATTGTAGCTGCCCGACCCGCCGGCGAGGTTGAAGACATTCTGGCCGAGCGTGCCACCGACGAGGTTGATCACGCTGCCGGGTCCGAAGATGTGATCGAAGGTGCGGCCCACCTCGCCATTGCCCTCGCGCTGGAAGGTTCCGTAGTTCAGGTTGACGGTCACGTTGTCGTAGGTTTCCACCACCTTGGTGTTGTCGGCATGCGTGTGCCCCGTGGTCCAGTCGGTGCGGAAGGCCAGGCGCGCGGCGATGACGGAGTAGCCGAGCGTGTCGGAGGCGGTGCGATTGGGCCCAAAGGGGTCGGAGGTGCGGCTGCCATTGAGCGGATCGACGCCGTCAAAGGCCCCATCGGCATACTGAACATTGAAGGTCATGCCGTCGATGGCGTTGCCATAGGCGGTGCCGCCGATGAGGCCACCACCGTCAAGCATGCCACGGTTTTCAAACTTCAGAATGCCCTCGTGAATGTTCCAGACCGCGGCCGCTGCATTCTGCAAATCGGCATTGATGAGACGAAACTCACTGATGCCGGTCTTGGTCAGCGTGTTGCCGCCGAGATCGAGGATGGGTGCGATGTCGGCGTTGTTGGCCGCATTGCGCCGCCGTGTGAGAACATTGATGCTCTGACCGCCAACAATGGCATCACCCGTCAATGTCAGATGCGCAAGCTGGCCGGTGCCGGTCGTGTTGACCAGCGAACCGAGGCCGTTCGGGCCGATGCCCTCGATCATGAAAATGTGGGCATCGTCCGCCTGCACGGCGAAATTGACGCCGCGTAGATCGACGCGTCCCGTGCCGGTGACAACGACCTCATTGCCCGCACCGCGAGCGCCCGCGGCGCTCGCGCGCGTCTCCAGGCGGAGATGCCCGGACTCGACCAGGAGGCGACCTTGGAAGGTGTTGTCGCCGCGGATCAGCACCCAGTTCGAAAAGTCCTCGGCTTCAGTTGAATTGATCCGGATTGTGGTCTGGCCGTTGGTGCCACCGGAAATCACGCCTGCGGCGCCCGTGGTGCCAAGCGTCAAACCGCGGCTGTTGCGGCGGATGGCGACGTTGATGTCGAGACTGTCGACAATCAGCAGGTCCGAGTTGATGGTGTTGCTGTTGCCGGTGCCGGTGATGTGAATCGCCGCCGGTGCGCCGTCGAAGTTTTCAAAGCGCAGGGTTCCGGTTTGGATCGTGTAGCCGAAGTCACCGGCATTGGAGGTGCCAAAATGCAGTTCGCCCAGCGTGATCGTACCGAGATTGTTGGTGATCGTCCGGCTGGCCGTGATGTTGTTGGTGAAGTAGGCCGCATGCCCCACGCCGTTGGGAAGGCCGTCCAGCCAGTTGCCGAGCACACCCCAGTCGCCGTTGTTGTTCAGGTTCCAAGTGCCGGTTACAGGCTCCTGCGCCGCCACACCATAGGATTGCAGCAGGACAGCGGCCAACGCCAGCCGGGCCATCCGGCGACAGGGGGAATTTCTTTGAATATTGAGTTTCATGTGTTGCCACATTTTCGGCAACAACATGAATTTCAGTCTATTGGGCGATGGATTGCGCTTGCCTAAAGCCCGCCCGCCAAGCCCGCAAACCACAGGCGTCCGTCAGCCGGGCCCCGCCTTCAGGCGACATAGGGAATCCCTTGCCGCTCATGCGCAGCCAATACCGCCGCGCCCCACTCACGCGCGGCTTCAGTTGCCGCCGCGGCTGTCAAGCTTGCGCAATTCCACCCAGCGGATGGCGAACGAGGTCAGCGAAGTGCCCTCGGTCAGTTTCAGCTTCTGTCGGATCTTCAGCTTGTGCACATCGACGGTCTTCGGGCTGATGCCCAGTTCGCCGGCGATCTGGCCGGTGCTGCGGCCTTCACCGATGAGCTGAAAAACTTCGAACTCGCGGTCGCTGAGATCGTGGATGGCGCCGTCAGGACCGGGATGTGAACCTGACGAAAAGGCCAGCAGGATGGTTTCGGACATCTTTTCGCTGAGGGCGATGCCACCGGCGAGCACATGGCGGATGGCCTTTTCAAAAACCCCGTGAGGTGCGTCCTTCATGACGTAGCCCTTGGCGCCCGCCTTGAGGGCGCGCTGGGCATACAGGGTTTCATCGTGCATGGAAACCACCAGTACAGGCAGATCGGGATGCAGGGCGCGAATGTCCTTGATCAGCTCCAGACCGTTGCGGCCCGGCATGGTGATGTCGACCACAAGGGCGTCAGGTACATCCGTCTCGAGCAGGCGCAGGGCTTCCGAGGTGTCGCCCGCCGTCCAGGCGCAGGAAAGATCCTGCAGGTTCTCGACCAGCATTTTCATGCCCTCGCGCATGAGGGTGTGGTCATCGACAACAGCGATGCGTTTCGGACGGGTGGTGGTGGTTTCCATGGTGACGGGATTTCAGGTTTCGTTGGACGGGGATGCGAGCGGTACAAGGCACTCGACCGCGACGGTGGCGCCATCCTCGGCGCTGGTCGGCGGGTGGAAAATCAGTGCGGCTCCCATGGCATCAAGGCGCTGGCGGACGAGGTGCATGCCCATGCCGGTGCCGTTGGTGCCGGCATCGCCCGGCTTGTAGGGCAGGCCGTCATGGCTGACGACAAGCCGCGCCTCGGCGGGAGTGGTTTCGAAGCTGATTTCAAGCCAGGAACAGTTGCCGTGCTTGGCGGCGTTGTTGGCCAGCTCCTGGGCAACACGGAAGATGTGGGTGGCGGTCTCACCGGTGAGCGGCACGTCGACGTTGGAGCACTCCACGCGGCAGGGCACCTTGAAGCCCTGGGTGATGAAGTCACCCAGGTCGGAAAGAGCGGCAGTCAGGCCGAGCGCTTCGATGCCTACCGGCGCAAGGCCGCGGGCGAAGCGGCGGGCAATACCCGTGGCTTCGGTGAGATCACTGGCCAATTCGGTCGCCAACACCTGCTGCGGACTTTCCTGCCGGGCCAGTGAAGCCTGCAGGACTCCGGTCTTCATCAGCGCCGCAGCCAGGCGCTGACAGAGGTCGTCGTGCAGGTCCACGCCGATGCGCCGGCGCTCATTTTCGGCGGTGTCGAGCAGACGGCGCTCGAGCATTTTGCGCTCACTGACATCCATGACGATGCCCGCCACCGCGTGCCCGGCGCCGGAGGCTTCAGCGACCGTGAAACCGCGACAACGCAGCCAGCGGGTCTGGCCTTCCTGACCGGCCAGGCGGAGTTCGATCTCCCGGGTGGCGCCGCCGGCACGCAGGCTGCGCAGCATCTCCAAACAGCGCCGCCGATCCTCGCGGGCGAGGGCGCGCAGCCAGTCCCAGCGATGTCCTTGCAGGCGCGCTGGATCGCGCATGAAAACCTCGCGATAGGCGTCATTGACAAAGGACGCGGCGCCGGCTTCCGAAGGGGCCAGCCAGAAGACATCGCGCATCGTCATGGCGATCTGGCGCAGCCGCAGCTCGGAATGCCGAAGCTGTTCGTGGGCGGTTTGAATGGCCTGGGAAACATGCGCCAGCTCGTCGCTTCCGGCGAGACCCGGCAGCGGTTCCTTTTCGAGGGAGATGCCGGCCACCTGACCGACCAGCACCGACACCCGGCCGGTGACGACAAGCTTGAGCATCAGCCACAGGGCCAAGCAACCTCCGGCCAGCGCCAGTGCCTGAACTTTGGAGGCGTGCAGGGCGGATGCCATGCCTTCGGCAATCGGCCGCTGCAGGTCGTATTCAAGCACGACGCAGCCGCGCTTTTCATCCAGCCCCTCGCGAAATGGAAAGATGGCCAGCAGGGTGCGTCCCTGCTCTGTTTCGATCACGCGTCCTTCCATCGTCGCGCGCGCATCTGCCACCCGCCCCGCCGCTGGCGCCAGCGGCGTGTTCTCCAGCGGCAGGCCGCGCAGGCTCTGGCGGGTGGCATGACTCACCCGGCCTTCGTGGTTGAGCACGAGTCCAAGCACCAAATCCCGGTGGGTTGAGGTGTAACTCATCTTCAGATCCATCACGTGTGAAGCCTGCCGCCGGATCAGGTGCTGGGCCATGCCGGAAAGTCGTGATCCTTCGTTGAAGGCTTCGGCGCGCATGCGCTCGCGCCGCGATTCCACCGCACGATGGGTCATGCGCAGGGCGCTGATGGCGATCAGCACGACGCCGATCAAAAACAGCGCGGCGGAGATCTTGAACTGCAGGGAACGAGTCACGACATCTCCTCCAGAATGGAAGGGTCAAAAACCTCCTCCGGCGTGAGGATTCGCGTCTCCGGCACATCCTGGCCGGGCGCCTCCTCCTGCAACTTCTGAAACAGTTCGGACAGCCACGCATCCTGGCCGCTCAGCCAAAGCCGGCTCTGTTCCAGCGACGGCATCTCGATTTTTTCCAACGTCCGAAGAAAATCCTCCTGCGTGACCCCTTCACGCCGCAGGACCGGCCCCAGGGTGCCCTCGCCCTCCCTGAGCCGACCGGCCCAGCGCCGGTGCGACAGCACAAGATCCTTCAACGCCGCCCGATGCTCCTCCAGAACCTCGACATGCGCCGCCAGCACCCGCACCACTTCCGCCCCCTTCTGGCTGGAATCATAAATTGCACGCAGCCCGCCGAGACGCCGCGGCCAGGGTTCCGTGCAGACGATCGCGTCGATCGGCAGGTTGTCGAAGGCCTCCTGCGTTTCCGTCGCATTGAGAACAACCGGCTGGATGTCCAGCAGGCCCAGACCCGAACCGGCAAGGGCGCGCCCAAGCAACCTTGAACCCGCCGTTCTTGGCTCGAAGCCGACTCGGCGGCCACGCAAATCCGCCACCGAAGCAATCCCGGGCTTCACCAGCACGACATCCGCCCCGCGCGAAATGTCGGTCACCATGATCACCTTCAGCGGATACCCCTGCCGGACCTGCAGCAGGACTTCATCGAGTGACAGGATCGCCGCGTCCACCACGCGGTTGCCCACCGCGCGCATCGCCGCCGACGTCCAGTTGATTTCGACCAGCCGCACCCGCGCCGTGTCGAGTTCGCCATGCTCATGGGCCAGAACCCAAGGCTCTGCTCCAGGCCACAAGCCGACCGCCACCTTCAACGGCCAATCCTGTTCCGGCACGGGCAGTAGCAGAGCTCCGGCCCACAGCACCAGCACCAGCAGCATCGCCAGAACGTTGCTGGGTGCGAAAACGGGCTGCGAATCAGGCGAGTGCATGGCGGCTTGCTGGGACATGCCGCAACAGCGTGGAAGCGGTGGCAGGCGTTTGGCAGTAAAGCACCCCGCACTTCTTAGCGTCAATAAGGCTTTGCTTTATCCGATGACAAAGAGGCCCCTGGCAGTGCCCACCGACACCACTCAGGGCTCCGTTGCCACTGGCTCATGCGGCACGCCGTTGCCGCTCAGATAAACGCAAATCCGCCAAGCATGATAGCCGGCATGATCGAGCCAGTGCAAGGCATCCAGCCGCTCCAGCGAATGCGCCGGCGATCCCTCCCCCTCCGCCGTCGCCTGCAGGATCGCCGCCCGCTCGTGCCGGCGCAAATCCGCCAGCGCCGCCGCCTTCGCCTCCAACTCGGCCAGCCAGGCCGTCGGTCCGCCGCCCACCAGCCCGGAGGTCGCCAAACCGAGGATTTCACCAGCCAGCTGACGGGCGGTGCGCAGGGTCTCGTCGCCCAACCGCTCCAGCACTCCCGAGGGCAGGTCCAGGCGCACTTGCAGGCGGCTCAGGTGGTCGATCGCGTGCATCTCGGCGAGGCGTGCCTGCGCCACCACGGCGTCGCCCGGCAGCACCGGAATACGGGACAAAAACTGCTGTGCCTCGGCAAGCGCACCAACGATCTCCTGGCGGGCGTCCTCCGTTGCCGGCTGCGCCTCCAGACAGCCGCGCAGGGCCTCAAACAGACGGCAGGCCGTCTCCGCCAAAGCGCGCCGCAGCGCCTCCAGAGCCACCGGCGGCGTGTGCAGCAGGGTCGGATCCAGGTGCCGGGTCAGGCGCGGCCCGCGGTCGCGCAGCAGGAACTCGATCAAGCGGGCAAACCCGCGCACCCAGGGCAGGAACAGCAGCACGCCCACCGCCACAAAGCTGGTGTGGAAGGCCGCCAGACTGACCGCCCCCGGGTCCAAGCCCCAGTGCGACTGGGCATGGCCGATGCCACGCAGGTACCAGGGCAGCAGCCCCAGCGCCAAGCCGCCGGTCACTGCGTTGAACAGCACATGCGCCAAAGCCGTGCGCTTGGCCGGCACGCTGCCGCCCAGGGCCGCCAGCACCCCCGTCACGGTCGTGCCCATCGCCGCACCGATCGCCAGCGCCGCCGCCTGCTCAAAGTTCACCGTGCCGGTGTGCAGCGCCGTCAGCGTCGTCGCCATCGCCGCGCTCGACGACTGCATCACCACCGTCAACGCCACCCCAACCGCCAGCGCCAGCAGGTGGCCGGAAAATCCCGCCGACGGCAGGTGCGCGATCTTGATGGACTCGCCCAGGCCCTGCATCGAGCCCTGCAGGAAATCGATGCCGAGGAAAATCAGGGCAAAGCCGGCCAGGGCGGTGCCGAGAGCAGAGCGCCGGCCATGACCGAACAGCTTCAGGAAGGCTCCCAACGCCACGATCGGCAGGGCAAACACCCCCAATTTCACCTTCAGCCCCAGCAGCGCCACCATCCAGCCCGTGCCGGTCGTGCCCAGACTGGCGCCGAACACCACGCCCAGCGCCTGCGGAAAGGTCAGCAGCCCGGCGCTGACAAAGCCGATCACCGTCACCGTCGTCGCGCTCGACGACTGCACCAGCAGGGTCACCAGCGCCCCCGAACCGAAGGCCTTGAACGGCGTGCCGGTGAAACGCACCAGCGCCCGCCGCAGCGATTCCCCCGCCATCACCCGCAACCCCTCCGTCAGCAGGGCCATGCCGAGCAGGAACAGGCCCAGCCCGCCGGCCAGTTGCAGGGACATTTCGATCATCGCCACCCAGCTTGCGCCGGCCCGGCCCAAAGATAAAGCGGCTTTAGCGGGATGAAGCCGCCGATGGCTGCGGGGAAACAGGCAGGGAACAAAGCCTCGAAGGCCAAACCTTGGCTGAACCACGAATATCGCGAAGGAGAAAGGCCGCCCTCCATCAGGCAGATGCTTGGCCTCTTTGCCTGCAACAGCCATGCCACGACCGCGCCGCTTCTGCAGCCGGCTAGGTCACCGCATCCACCCGCAAGCGCCGGATCGCATACAGCGGCGACTCACTCTCCGACACTCGCCTCGCCCCCGATTGTCGCTTCGGTCCAAACTGCCCCCGGTTCGCTGCAAACGCCGCCTCCACAAACTCCCGGCTGCCCAAGACCAGCCCATCGCTGAAATACCGCACCCGCAGCCGCACCAGCTCCGCCGTCGACAGCTTGCCCTTCTCGCGCAGGACGGCCCGCGCCTCCTCGGCGGTGACGCCACGCTGCACGACGTTCAGGTTCTGCGCGTCCTTGATCTCCACGCCGCTGGAAAACAGCAAGCAGCGGTAGGCTTCCGCCCCGCCCGCGCTCTCCCAGCCATCCACCGGCCGTCCCGTCACCTTGGCCAAGCCTCTCCGCGCCCGCTGGCTGCCGCCCATCGCCTCGCCATAGCCACTCCAGCGGTAGTCCTTCGGATCCTCCACCAAGCCCGCCCGCACAGGATTCAAATCGATGTAGGCGGCCATCGTGTGCAGCGGCTCCCCCTTCCCCTCCACCAGCACGCTCTTGAACCGGTCCATCCACAGCGTGCCCCGACGCTCCCGCCGCTTGTTGAACCAGCGACTGAACCGCTCCTTCACCTCCTTCACAAACAGCGACAGATCGCAGAACCGCCGCTGGAGCCGCTCCAGCTTCGCCGTCGCCAGCGACTCCAGGCCCTGCTTGCGCAGTTCCGCCAGTTCCTGGCGCAGCAGGCCGATGAACTCCCGGCTGTAGAGCAGCCGCAGGTGCTCAAAGAGTTTCTCCTCGCCTTCGGCCCCCGCGAAGCGTTCCAACCAGATCTCCCGCTTCGGCACCTCGACCAGAGCATGGAAGTGGTTGCCCATGATGCAGTAAGTAACCAGCCGCACCCCGCAGAACTCGCTCATCTTCCAGAGCAGGCGGCGCAGCGCCTCCTTCTCGACTTCATCGAAGAAGACCTCGCCCCCGCAGGTGCGCGACATGACATGGTAGGTGTTCGCCTCCCAGACCTCTCGTCCCAGCACCCTGCGACGGCCACCCGACCACGAACGCGCGGCAGGGTACGGCCCCGTCTTCGCCTCAATCCCGATCAGCGGGTCCACCTTCCCAGCCGACTCGTCTTCAACGCGTTGCCTCGTTTTCATAGCGCCATTTTCGCTTGCAAATCAGCGAGGGTCAAGCACTGAATGCCTGGCATCTTTTTCCCCCGCGAAGCGTTCCAACCAGATCTCCCGCTTCGGCACCTCGACCAGAGCATG
>DAIUCN010000035.1:35846-43363 GCA_036846165.1 Prosthecobacter sp. | reverse complement strand
GTTCGGCGGGCACCTGCGACAAAAGATTGTCGGGATCGAACCATTGGCCGCGGTCGTGGTCATAGACGAGCGACTGCGGATAGATCCCGAGAACAAAATGCCCGTCGAACCCCACCCAACCGAACAGGCCGCCGCTGCCACCGCCAATGCGGCCGGATGCGAGAGCTGCCTCCACCTGCCCCCAGTCGTGGTCCAGATGGCCGCGCAGCACGCTTTGCGGGCGCCAGGCGAGCCAGGAACGCGTCCCCGGTCCGGCCAGGGCACTGTCGAGCCAGACCAGGCCGGGTTCGCCAGAGAGGCGCTGCACCAGCCCAACCGGGTCCGGACGGGTGCCGATTTTTTCGGCGACCGTTTCCAAGGAAGATGGCTGGAGCGTTGACACTGGGGGGTGCAAACCGTACCATACGATTTTCCTGCGGCAATCGGCATGGCTCAAGCAACGCCCATCCTTCGCGCTGAACGGGGCCGTGTTTTTGTCACGGCCTGCATCTTCCTGTGCCTGCTCGCCCTGGTCCAGTTCGGTTTGCTGGCCCGCGTGCTCTGGCGTGCGGCGGCCAGTCCGGAGGTGGCGGTTGTTGCAGGCCAGGGCGCGCCGCCGGCTGAGTCCGCCCCTGCGGAGACAGCCACGGTCGCAGCGCCGGTGGCGCCCTCCGCGACATCTGCGTCTGCTCCCGGGGGCAAGACCTGGATGAGTCCGCCCGCCCCAGGTCAGCTGGCTGCGCCGACGGTGCCCGGCGCCGTTTCTCCTTTGGGAGCGCCCGCAGGGTTTGGGCCGCCGCCCATCGGCAGCTTTGCCCTGCCGTCTGTGGCACCGTCGCCCGCCGGGGTGGTGTCGGCGCCGCCAGTGCCGGCTGCCCCCATGGGGGTGTCCACGCCGGCTCCCGGGGGCGGGGCGCCATCCATGCCCGCCGTCGATCCTGCGGATCCGGCGGCGAACATGAGTCTGGAGGAGTTGCTGGATCTGGCCAAGCAGGTGCGCGGCTTGGGTGACATGCAGGGAGCCCTGGAGGTTTTGCGCCGGGCGGAGGGGCGCTTTCCGGCGCGCCCTGAGGTGCTGACCGAGATGGCCTTGTGCTATGAGCAGATGGGC
This sequence comes from Prosthecobacter sp., assembly GCA_036846165.1. Taxonomy (GTDB): domain Bacteria; phylum Verrucomicrobiota; class Verrucomicrobiia; order Verrucomicrobiales; family Verrucomicrobiaceae; genus Prosthecobacter. Next base: position 42,273 of record DAIUCN010000035.1, on the reverse strand, counting down.
TTGAACGACAAGGCGGCCGCTTTGTGGCGCCAGCTCAGCAGCCAGGATCCGAGCCGTGCCGGCGGGTTTCGCGACCTTGCCCAGCGCCGGCTGAACGCGCCGGCGCCGGGTCAGCCTGCCGCGGAGGCTGGTCAGGTGCTGGCTCTGGGCGCCTGCCGGGCGCAGCGCGATGCTGCCACGGCCAACGGCGAGAAGGTGGTACTGCGCATTCCCATCCTCCGACAGGGCAACATCCAGGTGGATCCGGCCCAAGTGGACATCGATGTGTACTTCTTCGACCGGGTCAACGGCCAGCAGGTGGCCCAGACCATTGCCGACGAGCCGCCCTCGACCTGGACCGCGCCGCCAGTGGACTGGAGCGGCATCGGCGAGGAGCCGCTCGATGTGACGTATTTTCTGCCGACCCTGACGCCGGGCGAGGTCGCCGCCCACGGCCGGCGCGCCTACCACGGCTACGTCGTGCGTCTCTACTATCAAAACAAACTCCAGGATGTCGCCGCCGAGCCGCGCGACCTCCTCGACTTCGGTGTGTCGACGTCCCGGTCTGAGGCCGGCGTCGTTCATCCGCTCCTGCCCCCGGTGGCCCGCTGACGGCGGCCGCTCCTGACCGATGACCCTGCTTTTTCTCGATTCCAACACCGCCACCCGCGGCCCCCGCACGGAGGCCCTCAAGGCCCATCCGGGCTGGACGGTGAAGTCCGTGCCCAACCTCGCCGAGGCGTATGCCTGGCTCGACAGCGCGGCACAGCTCGATCTGCTCATCACTGAGGCGATCATCGATGCCCACAGCACCGGCTTTGCCCTGCGCGACCGTGCGGTTGCCAAATTTCCCGGCCTGCGCGTGCTCTTCACCACCCGCTACGACCTGACCGGTTTTGAGGAGCAGGTGGGAGGCTGGCCAGTGCTTGCCGATCCGCCCTACACGACCGAAAAGCTGGTGCAGAAAGCGCGTGCCGCCCTGGCCGCACCGGCACCGGCTTCCGGCCTGCCGCCGCCCACGCTGGCGCCTGGTGCGCTCATCGGCCAGTACCAGATTCTCGAGCGCCTGACCCTGGAGCCGGAGTCGGAAACCTACCGCGCGCTGCAGGTTGCCGTGCAGCGGCCGGTGGCCCTCGTTCTGCTCCGGCCGGAACTGGTCGGCCAGGCCAAGCATCTCGACGCCTTCAAGGCGCGCGAGCGTTTGAAGGCGTCGATTTCGCATCCGCGCATTGCCCCGCTCTACGAGGCGGGACGGGTCAACGATCTGGTGTTTTACACCCGCGAAATGCCGCGCGGGCGCAGCCTTGAAGAGCTGCTCGCCGCCGGCGAGACCTTCACCGAACGCAAGATTGCCGAGCTGCTCTATGGCGTTGCCGAAGCCATGCAGTTCGGCGTCGAGCGCTGCGACTATCACCGCCGTTTGGCGGCGCGCGACATTTTTGTCGATGGCGAAAATCAGGCGAGCATTGTCAATCTGTTCCGTCCAGGCGAGGGCCGGTCCCTTGATCCCCGCGAGGAGGTCCGCTCGCTCCTGGAGTTGGTGGCGCCGCTGGCCGCCGAGGGCAAGGCGCGCGGCCTGGTCAGCGGCCTGCTGGCGGGTCGGCATGACTGGGCCGGCCTGATTGAGGAACTCGACGAGGTGCGCGAGGCGATGCGCGAGCGCAGCATCATGCGGCGCATCGAGGCGGAGGAAAGCAAGTCCGGCGCGGGTCGCCGTCTGCCCTGGTGGGGCTGGGCCCTCGTCGCCCTGGCCGTGGTGCTGGTTTATGTGCTGGGTTCCGAAGCCGGGCGCACCGGTGTCGCCAAGAACACCGCTCTGGCACCTCAAATGATCGCCATTCCGGCGGGGCGCTTCATCTACCAAAACGGCGAACGCCGGCAACTGCCCGCGTTTTGGATCAGCAAGTACGAGGTGACTCTTGGCCAGTATGCCGAGTTCCTTGAAGCCATTGGCCGCAGCACCGCCTACGATCACGTCGATCAGCCCAAGACCAAGACGGGTCATGCGCCGCCAAAATGGACGGAACTGCTGGCCGCCGCCCGGGCCGGCGCCACCTACAATGGCCAGCCGATCAGCCTGAACACGCCGGTGACCCAGGTCGACTGGTGGGATGCCCACGCCTACGCGGCCTGGCGCGGCCAGCGCCTGCCCACCGAGGATGAGTGGGAGAAGGCGGCACGCGGCGAGGACGGCCGCCGCCTGCCCTGGGGCGACCGCCTGCAGAAGGGCTCGGCCAATTTGGGCGATGACTATGATTCGAACGGCAAGGGGGGCCAGATCGATGGCTATGTGCTGTGGGCGCCGGTGGATCGCAAGACCCAAGACGTCAGTCCCTACGGCGTTTGTGACATGGCCGGCAACGTCTCCGAATGGACCGCCTCCGAACATGCCGGCGAAGCCTGGCCCGTGCACCCTGACTACCCCGACCTGCGGGTGCCGGTGGTGCGCGGCGGCCATTTTGCCCTCAAGAGCGGCAAGGACTTGCTGACCACCCGCACCTTTGCCGAATCCGCCGGTGAAACCACCCTGGCGCGCGGCTTCCGCACCGCCAGCAGCCAGCCGCCTGGCGGCGGATCGTCCCAGCCCTGAACCCCTCCATCTCATGCGCTTTCTCCTCCTCCTGCTTTGCCTGACCGGCGCCGCGCGCGCCCAGTTCGCGGTCAGCTTGTCGCTGCCCCGCACGAACTTCCTCGCTCTCGAAGCCATTCCCGCCACGGTCACCCTGACCAACCGCAGCGGTGCCGAGGTCGTGCTCGGCGGCCCCGGCCGCGCTTCCTGGCTGAGCTTTCAGATGACCGACAACGGCGGCCATGAGCTCGCCCCGCTCAATGTCGATGCCTCGGACATGGTGCAAATCCCGCCGGGCGGCACCATCCAGCGCAAGATTGTCGTGACGGATGCCTACGCGCCCTCGGAACTGGGCAACTACGGCCTGATGGCGCGTGTTCACCACACGCCGAGCGGCCAGTTCTATGGCAGCAACCGCGTGCGCTTCAACATCACCGATACCAAGCCGATGTGGGAGCAGAACTTCGGCGTGCCCGAGGGCTTTCGCGGTGCCGGCAGCGCGCGTCGCTACGGCATCCTGCTCTTCATCGATATTGGCAGCACGGCCCTGTACTTTCGCCTGACGGATGAGAAAACCGGCGTCCGGCTGCAGACGTACCGACTCGGGCCGGTGAGCATGGCCCATGATCCGCAGATCACCATTGACGCGGTCAACCAGCTGCAGGTGCTTTTCCTCGCTCAGCCCAATGTTTATGCCCATTGCGTGGTCCGACCCGACGGCAGCCTGAAAAGCCGCACGTACTACCGCGACGAACCCGGCAACCGCCCGCGCCTCGTTCAGGAGGCCGGCGGCGAAACCCGCATCGTGGGCGGCGTGGCCTATGATCCGAGCGCGGCGCCGGAAGGCAAGCCGGCGCGCAAAGCCAGCGAACGCCCGCCCGGCCTGTGATGGAGCCCGCCCCGCCCGCCCACGCCTGGCCTGAATCGCTGCTTTGGGTCAATGTCCGTTTGCTGCACCCGCTCATCGGCGGCGATCGCCTGCGAACCTACCACATGCTGCGACGGCTGAAACGCCACTGCCGCATCCGCTACCTCTGCCCGTTGACCCCCGCCGACCGCCCGGAGGCGCTTGCACAGGCCGCCGAGTACTGCGACGAGCTGATTCCCTGGTCGCACGATCTGGTGCGCAGCGGTTCCCCCGCGTTTTACGCCCGCGCGCTGTTCAACTCGGTCTTCGGTCGCCGGCCCTTTTCCTGCGCCAAATACGCCAATCCCGAGGCACGGCGCCTTTTGGAAAAAGGCCTGCGCGAGTCGCCACCCGGAGAGGTGGTCGTGGCCGACTACCTGATGTCCTTCATCCACTTCGATGGTCTCGACCTGCCGGCGCGACCACCGGTCGTGGTCTTTCAGCACAACCTGGAGTCGCTCATCTGGGAGCGCCACGTGCAGACCGCGCGTGATCCGCTGCGGCGTTTTGTCAGCGCCCGCGAGCGCGATTTGACCCGCGCCTTCGAGGACGTGGTCGCCCGCCGCGCCGCCGGCCAGATCGCCGTTTCCGAAGAGGAGGAACGCACCTTCCGAGAGGAGCGCGGCATGAACAACGTGCTTGGCTGGGTGCCGACCGGCGTCGATTGCGACTACTTCGAGCCGGTGTCGCCCGCCGCGGATGCAACTCCGACCCTGGTTTTCCTCGGCTCGATGGACTGGCAGGCCAATGTCGAGGCCATCCGGCACTTTGCCGAGCACAGCCTGCCGCGCATCCGTCAGGCGGTGCCGGGCACCCGGCTGATGCTGCTCGGTCGCAACCCGGTGCCGGCCCTTCGTGAACTTGCGGCCCGCGACCCACTCGTGGAGGTCACCGGCACGGTCGACGACGTCCGCCCGTACTTGGCGCGGGCCACGCTGATGATTCTGCCGTTGCGGGTCGGGGGCGGCACGCGCATCAAGGTGTTCGAAGGCATGGCCGCCGGGCTACCGGTGGTGTCGACGCAGGTTGGTGTCGAGGGCCTGCCGGTGGTGAACGGCGTGCATGCCCTGCTGGCGGACGAGCCCGAGGCCTTCGCGGATGCCGTCATCGCCCTGCTGCAGGATCCTGCGCGCCGCGCCGCGCTGGCGCAGACCGCGCGCGCCTGGGTGGAAGCGGAATTCAGCTGGGAGCGGGCCGCACGACAGTTTCTGGATTTGTGCGCGCGGGTGGTTTGATTGGCAAGTGCGGAGCGTTCGGCTGTAGCGCGGGGCAGCGACCCGCGCGGGCGGACTGCCCATTGGGCGTTGGGCATTCCTTGTTGGATCTTCGATCTTCCTTCTGCTGACGGGGGTGCAGGCCAGCCTTGCCAGTCGGCGAAGCCGGCATAGTGTGTTCCTCCCCCTTCATGAGCCAGACCGCCATCACCCCGACCCGCGAGCAGGATTTCCCCGAGTGGTATCAGCAAGTTGTGCGCGCCGCCGACCTCGCCGAAAATTCCGAGGTGCGCGGCTGCATGGTCATCAAGCCCTGGGGCTACGGGCTTTGGGAAAACATCCAGCGCCAGCTCGACGTCAAATTCAAGGAGACCGGTCACGTCAACGCCTACTTCCCGCTGCTCATCCCGCTCAGCTACCTGGAGAAGGAGGCTGAGCATGCCGAGGGTTTTGCCACCGAGTGCGCCGTCGTCACCCATCACCGTCTCGAGGCCCGGAAGCAGCCGGATGGCAGCACCAAGATGGTGCCCACCGGCGAACTCGCCGAGCCCTTCGTCATTCGCCCGACCTCCGAGACCATCATTGGCGCCGCCTTCGCGCGCTGGGTAGAGAGCTACCGCGACCTGCCCCTGCTCATCAACCAGTGGGCCAACGTCATGCGCTGGGAGATGCGCCCGCGACTGTTCCTGCGCACGGCCGAATTCCTCTGGCAGGAGGGCCACACCGCCCATGAAACGGCCGAGGAAGCCCTTGAGGAAACCCGCCTCATGCACCGGGTCTACGCCGATTTCCTGCGCAACCACCTCGCCATCCCGGTGATCCCCGGCGAGAAAACCGAGAACGAGCGCTTCCCCGGCGCCGTCAACACCTTCACCGTCGAGGCCATGGTCCAGGACCGCAAGGCGATCCAGGCCGGCACCTCGCACTACCTCGGCCAGAACTTCGCCAAGGCCGCCAACATCCAGTTCCTCGGCCGCGACAACACACGCCAGTTCGCCCACACGACGAGCTGGGGCGTCAGCACCCGCCTCATCGGCACCCTCATCATGGCCCATGGCGACGATGACGGTGTCATCCTGCCGCCGCGGGTCGCCCCCAGCCAGATCGTCATCCTGCCGGTCACGCCCAAGCCCGAGACCCGCCAGGAGGTCATCGATGCCTGCGAGGCCCTCGCCCAGACCCTGCGCGCCCAGAGCTTCCATGGCGAGCCCCTGCGCGTACAGGTCGACAAGCGCGACCTGCCCGGCGGCACCAAGAACTGGGAATGGATCAAAAAGGGCGTGCCCCTGCGCCTCGAGATCGGCCCGCGCGACATCAGCAGCCGCAGCGTCGCCGTCTGCCGGCGCGACCAGGGCCCCAAGGCCAAGGAATTCGTGCCCAAGGAGGAGTTCATCCAGAACGTCAGCGAGCGGCTTCAGGACATCCAGGACGGCCTGCTCAGCCGCGCCACCGCCTTCCGTGACGCCAACCTGCACAAGCTCGACAGTCTGGAGGAGTTTCAGGCCTTCTTTGGCGAAGGCGCCCCAGGCGGCTTTGCGCTCATGCACTGGGCCGGCTCCAACGAGGAGGAGGACCGACTCGCCAAGGACATGAAGGTGACGATTCGCTGCATTCCGCAGGGCGACGAAGAAGCCGGACGGTGCTTCCTCACCGGTCGCCCCAGCGCGCGCCGCGTCGTTTTTGCCCGCAGCTACTGACCGCGGGCGTTGCCGCGTTGCCGCGTTGCCGCGTTGCCGCGTTGCCGCGTTGCCGCGTTGC
>DAIUCN010000035.1:0-35746 GCA_036846165.1 Prosthecobacter sp. | reverse complement strand
GCGTTGCCGCGTTGCCGCGTTGCCGCGTTGCCGCGTTGCCGCGTTGCCGCGTTGCACCTTTGGAGGGCTGAAGCGACGCCAAACCTTGGGACGTCAACGACTATTTCTTTGTATACGAACAAAGAAAACCTTTACCTGCGATTTCAAAATCGTTAAATTTTCGTCGAAATAATCTGCCGAAAATCGCCCCCAAGCCCTCGTTGACGCCAGTTTCCCCCGGTAAACCTCCGGCGGGACTCTGGCGCTAGCAGTGCCCACTCCCCTTTACCCCCCCATGAAAACCCTCCGTCGCCACCGTCGGATTCTCAACAGTCTGCTCGCCTTCCTGGTTGTTTCCTGGCAGATCGGTCAGCCGCTGCAGGCGGCCACGCTGACTTGGACAGGCACCGCAGACACCAACTGGAGCAACGCGGCCAACTGGATTGGCGGCGTTCCCACGGCCGCCGATGACGCGGTCTTCGGCCTGTCCTCTCCCGCCACCGTCAATCTGGCCGGTGGCAGCCTCGCCAACAGCCTGTCGTTCCTCGACAACTACACGCTCAGTGGCGGCACCCTCGCCCTCGGCAGCGGTGGCATCCAAATCGACCTCGGTCGCCTGCTCACCCTCAACTCGCAGCTGGTCGGCAACAACGGTCTGCTCATCGACGGCGGCGGCACGGTGCGCCTAGGCAACGCGAGCAACACCTACACAGGCACCACGACGATTGCCAACGGCAGCCTGATCATCAGCCACCCGGGCGCATTGGGTGCAGACACTTCTGCCATCTCCATTCTGACGAACAACAACACCCCGTTGAACGCCAACCTGATCGGCTTCCGCGGCGGCTCACTGGTGCTGGATGGCACCGCTGGTGGCTTCAATTTTGCTCGTGACATCAACTTTGAGGGACGTGGCCCCATCGGGGATCGCGGCGCGGCGATTCAGAGTCTTGGCAACAACACCCTGTCTGGCACCTTGACGGCCGCGGTCAGCCCGCTGCCGCTTTCGCCCACCGCCACCTTCCGCAACAGCCGCATTACCAGCATCAACGGCACGCTCACCCTGTCTGGCAACGTGGTTTCGCAGGGCACCTCGGCCACCACCTTTCTCAGCCTTGGTGGGGTCAACAGCGCGGGTGTGGGTGACTTTAATCTCACGGGGGCGCTATCCGGCTCCGGCGGTATTGAAAAATCCGGTGCAGGGGTTCTTTTTTGGAATCCTTCCTCAGTCTCTGGATTCACCGGCACGGTTCGAGTGGGTGGTGCGGCGACAGGACAACAGAGCTCCGTGCGTGTGACTCAGTTGACCATCGGCGGCGTCAGCGCTTTTGGCGGGAATGTGGGCACGAATGCCAGTTCCGTGATTGACATGAACGGAGGGGTGTTGGAGTTCCGCAATGAAGGCAATCTCGACTTCAACAGCCTTGCCACCGGCAAGAACGTCTACCTTCGCGCCAGCTCCACTTTTTACACAGGTCCAGCGGTGGGAGGCGAAGGGATCAATGGCCTGACAACGCTGGGCACCCTGCGTGTTGTGTCGAACGTCACTGGCACCTTCAACAGCCGCAACGGCTATGGCATGACTTTGGGCGCTTGGACACAGGAAAACTCGGGCAATCCCAACACCATCACCAATAACATGGGGGGCACCCTCACCTTCACGGGTGGCGTCTGGGGGAACACGGATGGCACGGCCCGGACGCTGACCTTCAATGGCGGTGGTAACACAGTCCTCCTTGGAAGTATTACGGCCAGCGGGGCCAATCATATTCTCTCGAAGGGTGGAACGGGGCTTCTCTCCATCGCAGGCACTGCATCCACTTATTTGGGCAACACGAACATCACTCAAGGTGCCATCCAGATTGCAGACTTCCGCTCCATCAACAACAACACGGCGGCGATTTCGCTTGGCAATGCCACGACGACGGCGGGTCACCTGATCATTGGCGGCGTTGGCACCTCAACGGCTGCTGGCCTGACGACCAGTAAAACGATCACACTGAATACCACCACGGCATCCAACTCGATCTATGCCAACCAGACCGGCGCCAACCCCGTCATCCTGAACGGAGCGATTACCAAGATAGGTGCCGCCACGTCTGGTGCCCTGATCCTGGGTGGCACCAACAATACTGACAACATCATCAATGTGGCCATTCCCGGGGGTGGCACCGTCACGGGTGGTGTCACCAAGCTTGGAGCCGGTACCTGGGTGTTGAATGCCGCCAGCAGTTACATCGGTGCCACCACCATCCAGAATGGAACACTCAAACTGCGCGCCAATGCTGCAGCATCCAACGTTATTCCCGAGACGGGTACCAACACGATTGTCTTTGGCGCCAACACCACCACCGGCACTGCTGGCGGCATTCTCGAATTCAGAGGCTTTGCCGGTGCCGCCACCACCGAAACCCTCGGTGCCCTCACTCCCACGGCCGGTGCTGGCACGGTTCGTCTGCTGGGCAATGGTGCAGCGGCGAATCTGACATTCACCAGCTTGGGTGCGACGACCGCCGCGTCCAGCGTGAATTTTGTCACCACCGGCGCACTCGGCGGGACGATTACCCTGACAGGGCAGGCGGCCACCACGGCAACCACGCTGCCGGGTACCGCCAACTTCCTCGGTCACCTCTACATCAACGGCGCGGATTTTGCCACCATCAATGCCTCGGCTCAGGTGGTTGCTCCAACCTACACCACGACGCTTGGCGATCCCTTCCGCCAGGCTTCTTCGGCTCTTATTGCTTCGGTGCACAACAGGCTGACGGAAAGCTTTACCAGCGCTGCTGCCACTGTGACCTCCTTGTCGACAAACAGCCAGACCTTGACCCTGAGCGGTAACCTGACCGTTTCCACAGGCGGCATTCTCCAGTCGGGGGGCACTGCCACCTTCCAAAGCGACAGTGCGACCGCTCGAACGATTGTTGGTGGTGCCGCAGCGGCGAATATCGCCATTCGGGTGGATGGCGTCAGCGATGTGTTGAATCTCGGCGCACCTGGGGCTCTGGTGGGAATTGCCAGCACGACTACGGGCGGGCTGACCAAAAATGGCGCTGGCTCCTTGGTTATTTTCGGAACCAATGCCCAGACGGGCGCCTTCACCATCAACGAAGGTCGTGTCGTGCTCAATGGCGCAGATGCTCGCATGGCCGCATCCGCTGGTGTGGCCACGGTGTTGCGCCAAAACACCTTTCTTGACTTCAATACTTCTGCCTCATTTGCTGCCAATCCCACTGTGGCGGCCTTGGATGGCGCCGGCACGATCCGTAACGTCGGTTCGGCGGATGTCACCTTCGTGCAGACCGGCGCGGGAACGTGGGCCGGCAGCTTCAATCAGACGGGCACTGGCGTGCTCAATGTCAGCAAACTCGGCACCACGGGTGCTCCGACTTGGAGTGGCACCAGCAACTACACGGGTGTGACTACCATCGGCGGCACCACCGGATCGGTGACGGTGGATTTCCTGGCCAATGGCGGCGTCGCCAGCGGCATTGGCGCCTCCACCAATGCGGCGTCCAACCTCGTCTTCAGCGGCACCACCGCGGGTTTGATCTATCGTGGTGCCATCATCGAGGGCGAACTCACTTTCGGTTCCCGTTCGGCCACCACAGACCGACTTTTCACCTTGGCCGGCAGTGGCGCCACCCTGTCTTCCACGGTTTCCAACAACAACGCCATCATTTGGAGCAACACCGGCGCGATTGTTCATGGCACCAATGCGGATCGCACGCTGTTTCTGGCAGGCACTTCAACCGGGGATAACACCTTCAATCCGCAGCTCAGCAACAGCACGGGATTCGTCACCACTCTGACCAAACAGGAGGCTGGACAGTGGAATCTCGGCAACAGCAACAACACATACACGGGTAACACGACGGTCAATAACGGCATCCTGGCTCTCAACCACAACGGGGCGCTGCCGGCCGGCAGCCCACTGGTGCTCACACCCACCTCGGCCACATCCGCCGCCGTTTTCCAGATGAGTGGCACGTTTGAGCGCAGCCTCACCACCACACCCACAGCTGGAGGAGGGGGGCTCAACTTCGGATTCAGCATTGCCAGCACCACGGGTGGCGTGGGCTTTGCGGCGCATACCACGCCCTTGGTTGTTGCCATCGGCGGCATCGGCTCGCCAACCCCGCTTACCTGGGGCAGTGGTGGGTTTGTCGGCACGGGCGGCGTGCAAAACCTTGTGTTGAACTCCACCACGGCCCTGTCGCATGTCGATTTCCGCAATGCGATTGATCTCGGAGCCACCGCCCGCACCATCAACGTGCTCGACAACGGCAACACCGGCGCGGATTACGCCACGATGAGCGGGGTGCTGAGCGGCGTCGGAGCCGGTCTGATCAAGATTGGTTCCGGCATCCTGCGACTGACGGCTGCCAACACCTACACGGGAGTGACGGCTGTTGAAGCGGGCACTCTGGTGGTCAGTTCTCTTGGCAAAAGCACGGATCTTGCCAACACCGCCACCAGTGTCGGCATCAGTGGAGTGGCCTTCGGTGATGCCAACGCCATCGTGCTTGGCAATGCCACGACAACCGGTGGTATTCTGCAGTACGTGGGTCCTGGCGAAACCAGCGATCGCAAGATCCGCCTGCGTGGCACCACCGCCGGCAATCAGATTCACGCCGACGGCTCCGGGCCGCTGATTCTGACCAATGTGGCGCATGACACCGCCGAGACTGGGAACAAGACTCTTTCGCTGCGTGGTAGCAATGCGGCTGGCAACATGATCACCAGCCAGTTGTCGGACAATGCAACCGGTGTGTTGAGTGTCACGGTGGATGGCAATGCCACTTGGATTCTCACCAATTCCGGCAACAACTACACGGGTGTGACCACCGTTTCAGCGGGTGCATTGGGCATCGGTCACAACACGGCGATCCCGGCAGGCCTGACCATCTCCAACGGCAACGTCTTCGCCTACGGCGGTGACCGTGTGCTGACCAATACGCTGACCATGGGCAACAACGCCACCTCTGGTTTCATTGGCGACTACAGCCTGACCTTCAACGGCAACAACGTTCTGAACGCCGGGGCCAACAACCTCAACCTTTACAACAGTGTCACCGCCGGCAAGTCCGTCACCTTGAACGGTTTGCAGGCGAATGCCCTGACGGCCAACCGCACCTGGACCTTGGATGGTCCTGGGGAAACCGTCCTCACCGGTGATTTTACCACCAGCACTGCCTTTGGTGTCCCCATCACCAAAAATGGTGATGGCACCCTGGTCTTTGGAACAAACGGCACCAATTCCAACTGGAACCAGGCCAGTGCGGTGATCACTTTGAATCGCGGCACAATTCGTTTTTCGGCCAGCGAAGCCATCCCGAGCGCCACCGCAACCAACGGTGGTTTGGTGATCAACCCCGCCCTCGCGGTGGGCAGCATCGCCAGACTGGATCTCAATGGCACCACGCAGACCATCAACGCCCTGACAGCCATCACCGACGGCACAGTCATCATCGACAACACCTCGGCCAACGCCGCTGCGTTCCGCTTTGGTGCCAACAATACCACAGTCAACTTCGGTTCAGGTCTGGGCTCCTACAGCATCCAGAACACAGGCACGGGCGCGCTTGACCTCGTCAAACTGGGCAACACCAGCACCGTTTTCAACTCGGGCATCACCGTGGGCAACAAGGGTGTCATCGCCAGCGAAGGCGGCGGCTCTTTCGTCATCGCTGGTCCCGTCACCGCGGCAGGCGGCCTGCGCGCGATCGGCGGCTCGACGCTGGCCCTGACGGGTGGCATCACCAATCCGGCCCTGATCAAGAGCATTGAGGTTGGCGCGGGCTCCATCCTCAGCCTGCTCGACGGTGCCGGCAGCCTGCTCAATCTCGACAGCCTCAGCCTGGGCAACACGGGTTCGGGCACGGTCACCCTCAACCTCAACGTGGGGGATGGTGCCACCGACACCCTGACCCTGGTGACGGGCGGCCTGCTCAGCCTGGGCAACACGATCACCTTCAACATGACCGATGCTGGTCTGAGCGAAAACACCACCTACACCCTGCTCAACTTGGCCGACGGCGGACTCTCGGCCTTCGGCCTTGCCAAGCTCATCCAGGGCGGCACGCCCGGCGGCTTCACTTCCATGAACTGGTTCGTGGACAACAACGTCGTGCAACTCACGACGGGCGATTTGATCGTCGGCGACATCTACTGGCGCGGCCTGACCAACACCACGTGGAACGGCAACGTCAACAACTGGTCGAAGGACAAGGCCGGCACCTTGCCGGCTGACAGCATCCCCGGCGCCGGCAACAATGTCATCTTCTCCTGGGACAACGTCGGCACGGGAGCTTTGACCACCACGCTGGAACAGAATTTCCGGGTCAACAGCCTGGTGTTTGAAAGCGGGGCGACGACACCGTCCTCGGTGACCCTCAACTCCGGCGCCGTGGCCGGCAACCGCCTGGAAATCAAGCCCCAGGTCGCCACCGATGGCATCGATCTCAAGGCGGGCGGACCCTTGGCGGTCACCATCGGCACCAACCTGCGCCTGGGTGCCAACCAGACTTGGAAGGTGGCGGATGCTGCCGCGGTGCTGACGATCGGCGGCTCCCTGCTCGGGCAGGGCAATGTGACGATGTCCGGCGCCGGCAAGGTGGTGCTCGCCGCTGCGGCGGATCCCGCCTTCAATGGCGCGAACAACGCCGCCTTCAGCCTGACCGGCGTGACCTTGGAAATGCAGAATGTGGGGTCGCTGGGCACCACGGCAAACTCGAACGTGGCTTCCGTCAACGTGGGCAGCAACGCGGCCTTCTACCTCAACAATGCCACGGCCACGACGGCTGCTGCTCCGATTGCCAATGCCATCACCCTTTCGGGCGGCAGTCTGTCCCTGGGTGGAGCCAACCACTTCATCGGCCCGGTGCTGACTGTCAACAGTGCCTCCACCATCAACTTGGCCGACTCCAACGGTGCTCCAACGGCCACGGCCCGCAGCCTGACCCTCAACAACGGCCTCAGCGGGGCGGGTAACCTGACCCTGAACAGCAACAATGCCGCAAGCAGTGGCAACCAGATCGGTGGCACGCTCACCCTGAACCAGGACAACAGCGCCTACACCGGCAGCTGGAACATCCTGCGGGGTTCGATCGCCACCAACAACGTCAACGGGCTCGGCACCGGCAACAGCATCACCTTTGAGAAGGGCCGCATCCAATTCACCGGCACTGCCGGCACCCGCACGATCAACCACAACATCCTTGTGGCCAGTGCCTCGGAAACCTCGGTGGGCGAACTGAACTTTGCGACCGGCATCGCCGCGGAAATCGAGGGCAAGGTGACCCTGGGTGGCACCGGTGGTTTCGGCGAACTGCGCGTGCTCATGTCCAGCGATTCCGGCACCGTCCTTCTCAAGGGTGGCGTCGAACTGGCCAACAACGGCGGCCTGGGAACTCAAAATGCGGCCACGCGCGTGCTGACGGTGGACTCCGTGATTTCCGAAACGGGCGGTGCCCGCTCGCTGACGATCAATGACAGCGCTTGGGGTGGCACGGCCGGCACGGTTCTGCTCAACAAGGCCAACACCTACACGGGTGGCACCATTCTCGCCCGCGGCATCCTTCAGCTGGGCCATCTCAGCGCCCTCAGCAGCGGACCGCTCACCGCCTTCGGTGCGAGCACCCTCAACAGCCTGGTGGATCTTACGGGTGCCAACGCGCTGGCCAACGCCCTGAACCTGAATGCCGTGCTGACCTTCACCGGCAGCAACGGCTTCACCTTCAACGGCCTGACCACCAACATCGGCGCCGGCGGCCTCACCAACAGCCTGACAGCGGGCAATCTCCTGTTCAGCCAGGTCAACCTCGCTGAGCCTGCGGCGGCCGCGGCGCGCACGCTGACGATCGCGGGTGCCGGCACGGGCAGCACGACGATCACCGCCCTGCTCAACAATCTGCAGAACAACACGCTGACCAACAACCTCTCGGCCAGCACCCTGAGCATCGGCACCATTGCCCTTTCCGAAACCGCTGGCACCGGCCGTGACCTGACCTTGAGCGGCACCGGCAGCACTGTCGTCACCGGAGTGATCGAAAACGTGGTTGGCGGCGGCGGCCTTGCCGGTTCGCTCATCAAGGCCGGTACCGGCACGCTGAACCTGCAGGGCGCGAACACCTTCACCGGAGCGATCACGATCAACGCCGGTGTGCTGCAGTTCTCCACCGTGACCAACGCTGGCGGCGCTGCCAGCAACCTCGGTCAGGGCACCGTCATCAATCTCGGCGGCGGCACCCTCAGCTTCATCGGCGCTGCCAGCCAGTCCACCAACCGGCCGATCTCAACCACCGCCTCCTCCACCCTGTCGGCCAATGGAACGGGGGGCGCGATCATCACCTACACCGGCGCCATCAGTCAGGCGGCCAACAACATTCTCACCCTTGCTGGCACGGGTGAAGGCATCATCACCGGCGGCATAGTCCAGCCGGCTGGGGCGGCCACGGCCGACCTTTCCGTCACTTCGGGCACATGGACCATCCAGGATAGCGCTGTCAGCATTGCCGATGACCTGCTGATGACCGGCGGCACGCTGACACTGAAGGACATGGTTTTCACATTGAACGACGACGTGGTGATCACCGCCGGCGTTCTCAACCTGAACAACACGGGTGTCCTGGCGGCCGCGAATCCGGCGGGCACCAGCAGCGGCCTGCACGTCCGCAATGGCGGCATCATCAACCTGAACGCCAACGATGTCTGGACGGTTGCCGGCGGCATCGACTTCATCAACGTCGGCGATGCCACGGCAGGTGCCGCCGGTGTCCTGAACACCAACACCTTCAACCTCACCAGTCCGGGCCTTCTGGTGGGCGGCATTGCCGACGGCTTGGAAGGCAGTGTCACCGGCACGGGCACGATCACCGTCACCAGCACCGCCACGGATCACTCGCTCGGCATCCGCACCTACCGGGGTTCGATCACCGCCAACCTGGCCGGTGTCGCCAGCCTGCTCAAGCAGGGCTTGGGCGAGGTAACTCTTTCCGGCAACAACAGCGGTCTGACGGGCACGGTGGCCGCCACCCGACTCGACGCCGGCAGCCTGATCCTGGATTACACGACGCAGAACAACGCCAAGATCAGCTCCACGGCCGCGCTCGACATGCGTGGCGGCACCCTGACGCTCAACGGCAACAACGCCGCCGCCACCAGCCAGACGGTCGGCAGCTTCACCCTGGCCAGCGGTGGTGCCAACACCATCAACATGAATGCCGGCACGGGACAGACGCTGACGCTGAACCTCGGGGCCATCACCCGCGCGGCCAGCGCCGGCACCCTGCGTCTCAACCTCGGCGCCAACACCTTCGTCACCACCAGCACGGGCCTGACCAACGGCCTGGTGGTCTCCGGTTTTGCCACGGTGGACGATGGCACGGGCACCTGGTTCGCCACCAAGAGCGGGTCCAACATCGTGGCCTTGATTTCGACGCCGAAAAATGCCGTCACCACCTGGGCCGTGGGCGATCACGTGACCGACGAAACCACGGGCTTCACCGGCACCGTGCTGCCCGACAGGGCCAACATCAACAGCCTGCGCTTCAATGCCACCGGTGGGGGTAACATCACCATTGCCAATGGCGGCATCCTGGGCATCACCAGCGGCGGCATTCTGATCACCGATCAGGTGACCGGACCCGTCAACATCAGCGGCGGCACGCTCACGGGCGGCGTGGCGGATGTCATCATCACCCACGACGGCGACCAGTCGCTGACGATCTCCTCCGACATCCGCATCAACCATGGTGTCACCAAGGCGGGCACCGGCACCCTGGTGCTGTCGGGCAACAACGTATTCACCGGCCAGCTGCAGCTGCAGAACGGCACCCTCGAACTCTCCGGTGGCAACGCCGTCGGCGACAACTCGGTGGTGACGCTGTCGGATGATCGCGTCAGCACCCTGCGCCTGCTGGCCAATGAAACCATGGGGCGTCTGGCCGGCGGCAGCACCAGCGATGGCTTGCGAAACCTGGCGACAGTGGATGTCGGCTCCTTCACCCTGACCACGAACACCATCGGTACGAACACCACTTATTCCGGCAAATTCATTGGCAATGGGGTGATTGTGAAGAACGGTTTCGGCACCAACACCAACTGGAACCTCAACAATTCGAGCGATGGTTTCACCGGCACCCTGGTCGTCAATGGCGGCCTGCTGCAGTTGTCCAACATCGGCCGCATCGACGCCGGTGCCTTCGTCATCAACAAAAACGCCACCCTGCTGATCGACAACAACGGCACGACGACCGTCGGCACCCGCATCCTTGACACGGCGTCGATCACCTTGAATTCCGCGGATGGAGCGAACTCCGGCGAAGTCCGTCCGAGCGGTCTGTGGATCCGCCGTGACCAGGGCAGCACGCAGAGCGAAACCGTGGGCGTGGTGTTTGCCAACTCCGGAGCGAGCTACGTGCGTGCCGAAACGACCGCCGCCAGCGCCATCACGATTCTGAGTGCCTCCAACCTGGTTCGCTCCAATGCCGCCACCATGTCGGTGCGCGGCAATGGCATGTCCCTGACCACGGGCCGGCGTGCCCAGTTCCGCATCATTGCGGCGAATGAAGCCGCCTTCATCAGCACCATGATCGGTGGCGCGGGAGCTGCCGGTACGGTCACCACCAGCATCGTGCCGTGGATGATCGCCGAGGACATCGTGGCCGGCGGTGCCATTGGCGACGCCAACATGGGCAACTCGCTGGCGACCTACACGACTACCAGTGGCTTCCGTCCGCTGAACCTGTCCACCGAGTACGCCACCTACGCCACGGCGGGTGTCAACAACAACACCCGTGAATCGCTGACGGCCAGCCTGACCGGTCTTGCCGGACGCACGCTGAACTCGCTGGTCATCGACAACAACAACACCGCCACGATCAACGTCACCGGTTCGGGCGCCGGTCAGTCCCTGACCAACACCAGCGGTGCCTTCCTCTTCACGATTTCGAATGGTGCTGCCAGCACCGCCTATCAGACCACGCTTGGTGGTTTTGACAGCGGCATCCTGACTCCCTCGGGCGAGTACATCTTCCATGTCGTCAATCCCTCGGCGGCAGTCACCACCTCCACCCTCACCGCCACCATTGCCTCACCCCTGGCCTCCGTGGCGGACATCACCAAGTCGGGACGCGGCACCCTGGTGCTGACCGGCACCAATGTGGCCGGCGGCGGCGCCCGCAGGGTGACGATCAATGAGGGAACGCTGCAGATTTCCGACCTCGACAACATCGGGGGCAACTCCGGAGCCCTGGTCTTCGCCGGTGGCACGCTGCGTTTTGGCGAAGGATTGACGGACGATATTTCCACGCGCACCATCAGCTTCCTTCAGGGCGGTGCGACGATCGATACCAATGGCATTGCCCTGACACTGGCGAACAGCCTCGGTTCGGGCATCGGCGGCTTCACCAAGACCGGCTTGGGCAACCTGACGCTGAACGGCTCGGCCACATATACGGGCAACACCGTGCTGTCGCTGGGAACCCTGACGATTGGTGCCAACAATGCGCTGGGCAACGGCGGCAGCCTGACCCTTGCCGCCGGCACGACCCTGGCCTTCAGTGCCTCCAACAGCCTCACGCACGGGTTGATTTCCGCCTCGGGCGCCGGCTGGGCCATCACCGGCACCGGCACCCTCAGCGCCTCCGCAGGCTACTCCCTGAGCACCACCGATGCGACACAGATCGATGCCCTGCTGGCGGGCAGCGGCGGCTTGTTGAAAACCGGCGCCGAGGTTCTGACGCTCACCCGCCTCAACACCTACACCGGCACCACGGAAGTTCAGGCGGGATCGCTCAGCTTCAACAGCATTGGCAACGTGGGCGGAGGTCCCAGCGCGCTGGGCAATCCCGGCAATGTGGAAAACGGCATCATCCGCATGGGCCTGACCACGGCGGCCACCGCACTCACCTACACGGGCAGCGGTCACTCCACCAACCGCATCCTTGCCCTGCAGGGCACGACCGGCGGCGTGACGATCAATGCCGACGGCACGGGAGCCCTGGCTCTTGGCAATGTGCAGGGTGAATATGCCGGGGCCAAGACCCTGACCCTGACGGGTCTCTCCGACAGCGCACTCATCAACTCCGTCGGGGCCATCCATGATGGTGCCGCCACGATCTCGGTTCTCAAAATCGGAACCAACACCTGGGCGCTGAATGGCTCCAGCACCTACACCGGTGCCACCAGCCTCAACGATGGCGTCTTCCGCATCGGTGCCGTGCAAAACCTCTCCGGCGCGCTCAACTTTGGCAGTGCCAACAACATCACCACGGCGGGCACGCTGCAGGTGAAGGAAAACGCCTCGTTTGGCAGCCTGACGGTCCAGACCAACTCGGATGTCAACACCAACGGCTTGGTCATCGATGCCGGCAAGACCCTGACCATCAATGGCAACGTCATCATCGGGACCGGGCTTGGCGCACTCACCACGACCCGCCTCAGCGCCACGGGCGGTGGTGCCTTGGTGGTCAATAACCCCGCGACCAACGGTACCTTCCGCGTCGGTGGTTACACCGGTAGCACCGCGGGGCAGGGGAACACCGCGTGGGCTGATCTCAGTGGTCTCGCCAGCCTGACGGTGACCCTGGATGCCGCCACGGGTTCTTTCCGGGTCAACAACACTTCGACGGCCAACACCAACAATCCGGATGCGACCCTGCTCTTGCCGGTCAACACGACGGTGACGGCAAGCGTCCTCGCCGTGGGTGATGGCGGCCAGTACAATGGCGCCGCAGGCCAGATCAACGAGCTGCGCCTGGGCACCGGTGCCACCCAGTTCAATGTCAACACGATCAACATCGGCACCGGTTCGCGCGACCTTGGTTCGATCACCTTCCAGGGCTTGAACGGAACCCTGACGGTGCGCGCCGCCGATGGCATCGGCGCCGCGGCCTTCAACATGGGGGCCGGAACCAGTGTCACCGCCGCCGCCCTGCCCACCGGCAACCTCAACACCTTCGACCTCATTGGGCACACGGCGGACCTGCTGTTCGGTGCCGTCAACATTGGCACGCAGAATGCCCGCACGGGCGCGCTTGAAAACCTGTTTGCCTTCGATCAAGGCACGCTGGTCGCCGGCAACCTGACCATGGGCTCGAAGACGGCGGCGGGCAACAGCACCAACGTCATGAATCTCGGCGGTGGCACGGTCAGCTTTGGCAGCGGCACCGGCACTGCCGCCACCCTGGCGAGCAACACCAGCACCGGCCAGGTTTCCTCCACGATCAACGTTTCTGGCGGCAATGTCACCATCGGGTCCGGCAGCGGCCAGGCCCTCATCCTCGGCAGCGGCAACACCAACGCCACCGGCACCGCCACCGGCATCCTGAATGTGACGGGCGGCACGGTGACGCTGGCAACCACGGGCACCACCGCGGTCACCCTGGCCAATGCTTCTGCGGGTACCTCGACCGGTTCCATCAATGTCCTCGGCGGCACGCTCACGCTGCAAGGCGACATCGTCCGCGGCACGGGCGCCGGAACCCGCAATGCCTCCGTCGTTCTGGACGGCGGTACCCTCGACATGGGCGGCTTCAGTGTGGGCACCGGGGCGAACCTGATCGTCTTTGACGTGCTGTCCGGCTCCCTGAAGAACCTCTTTGACTTCAACGGCGGCGCGGTCCTGGAGAAAACCTCCAGTGGCGTGCTCCGCATGCTCAATGGCAACGTTCACGGCGGCGGCACCTTCGTCAACGAAGGCACCCTGCTGGCGGGCAACACCAGCGGCTCGGCCACGGGCACGGGCGACGTGACGGTGAATGTTGGGGCAATCCTCGGCGGCAACGGCATCATCGCACCGGCGGCCAACAACAGCATCACCGTGCTCGGCACCCTCCTGGTGGGTGAGACGGGCGATACCAGCGCTCAGAAACTGACGCTGAATACCACCGGTGTCGGCCTGACCACGGTGAACGGCGTGGTGGCCTTTGACCTGTTCGGCGGCCAGGGCAGCGGCACGCTCAATGCGCAGTCCGGCAACAACGACCAGTTGGTGGTCAGCGGCACCAGCGGCTTCACCATCGGCGGTTCGGCCTCGCTGCAGGTCACCACGAGCCTGCCGATCACGGAAGGCACCTGGGCGGTGGGAACGGAGTGGAAGCTCTTTGACTGGTCCGGCCTGTCGGGCGGCGTCAACGGCACCTTCAGCAACCTGTCGAACCCGGCGCCGTTCAACTACGTCAACCTGCCGGACCTTGGCAGCATTGGCCTGGCCTGGGATGTGTCGAACCTCTACACGGCGGGCACGATCATGGTGGTGGCACCGGAGCCGGGCCGCATGTTGCTGGTCTTCCTCGGCCTCATGGGCCTCTTCTTCCGCCGCCGCCGCGCCTGAGGCTCAGACGCTTCACACGAACCAACCCCCGCGCGTTGATGCGGGGGTTGGTTGGTGGAGAAAATTCAAAATAATACAAAATCAACCCGAGCGCGGGCGATTCCCTAAGAGAGTCGGTGGGTTTTTTTCGGTTCCGAGGCGCTTTCTTGGCTAAAGTCTGGGCGTGTTTGCAATACGAGATCCCTTTGCTGAAAGGATCCGCCAAGAAGGGCTTGTGCCGGCTTGAGTCGTCGCCCGGAGGGAAGCCGCCCGGCTTCCACACTGCGAACAGGTCTGATCAGGCCGTTCGGGGCGGGGGAGTAGTGGCCATAAGGGATTGCTTTATCGCGCCGCCGACGCGGTTTTGGCGGGGAAAAAAAGGGGCTGGTTTCGTTCTGCGGGGCTTCTTAAAAACGCGCCATTTCCCCAGCCATGCGCGCGCCTCACCTTTGCCTTTCTCTGCGTCAAATCTGCATCCTGACGCTGCTCAGCCCTTTGGCGTGGCTGACCACGCCGCGATTGGCCGGCGAAACGCTCACGTGGACGGCCGGCAGTGGCACACAGTTCCAGTGGGCGGACGTCGCCAACTGGAACCTGGGGGTGCCCACCCTTGCGGATGACGTGGTGTTTGGCGCACCCGTGCCGAACCCGGGTCTGCTGCCGAGTCCCTGGACGATCAGCCTTGCAGAGGGCAGCGAGGCCGGCAGTTTGTGGGTGCGCGACAGCTACACGCTGACTGGCGGCAGCTTGCGGCTTGGCACCGGCGGCTTGCGTGTGGATCGGGCTCAAATGCTTCGACTCGACTCCCTGCTTCAAGGCAGCGATGGTTTGTCGCTGACCGGAGGCGGTGCGGTGCGCCTGACATCGTCTGCCAACAGCTACACTGGCATCACCAGCATCAGCAACGGCATGCTGGTCATCAGTCATGCCGGTGCTCTTGGCGCCAGCACCGGAGCGGTGCTGGTCAACGGTTCCGCCACGCGCGGCTTTGGCGGTGGCACGCTGGTGCTTGATGCGGTCGATGGCACGCTGACCTTCGGTCGCGACCTCGTGCTGCAGGGCTACGGGCCGATCACCGACCGCGGCGCCGCTCTCATCGGTGTCGGCAGCACCGTGCTTACCGGAACCGTCCAGTATGGCGCTGGCAACGTCGCCACCGGCCTGAATTCCGTTGCCGGCATGCAGACCCTGCAGGGCAGCCTGTTTGCGCAGGGCACGGGCACGCTGCGCTTCGGCACCGTCAATTCAGTGGGTGTCGGCGGCTACCTGCTCAACGGCTGGCTCTATGGCAGCACGGGCAGCATCGAGAAAATCGGTGGGGGCACCCTCATTCTGGATCCCGTCAACGCGGCTGCCTTCACCGGCACCGTGCTGGTCAATGGCGGTTCCGTGCGCGTCGGCCATGGCAGTGCCCTCGGCGGCTCCCTGGCCAATGGGGCGGTGACACTTGGCGCGGGTGTGGGCACCCTGGAGGTGCGCACCGATGCGCCCCATTCCTTTGCCACCCGCCGCGTGCTGATGGGCACCTCCGGCAATGCGACCCTCGTCCTTGATCACGCCATCGGCAGCCAGCTGCTCAACCAGAATGTCACCTTCGGCCCGCTGACCCTGCAGGCCGGCGGTACGACGCGCACGCTGACCATCAACGGCCGCAACGGCTATGGCGCCACCTTTGCCGGCGACAGCATCGGCGGCGCTCTCGGCGGCAACAACACGATCACGGTCAATGCCAGTGGTCCCATCACGATTGGCGGCAACTTCTGGAACAACACCAGCACGACGGCCCGCACCCTGACCATGACGGTCAACACCGGTGCCCGCTTCGTGGTGGAGGGCAGCCTCATCGCCTCCGGGGCGGCGCATTTGCTCGTCAAGAGTGGCGCAGGCACCCTCGCCATTCTCGGTGATGAATCCACTTACACGGGCAGCACGACGATCAGCGCAGGCACGCTGGCCATTTCCCATTTTGGCTCGATCAACAACAACAACGAGGTCATCAATATCGGCGCGACGACAGCGGCGGGGGTGACCCTGGACATCATCGGCCACAATCTCACGGCCCAGCAGGCGACCACCAGCAAGGTCATCAACCTTGCCGGCACCACGGGCGGTGCGACGCTGTTTGCCAATCAGACGGGAAGCAGCGCCGGATTGCGGCTTGAGGCCAATCTTACGGCGACCGGTGCGGGTGCCAAGGCCCTGACCCTGGGGGGCGCCAACATGGCTGACAACACGGTGGCCGGCGTCATCCCGAACCACAACATCAGCAACCTGACCAGTCTGGTGAAAACGGGTGCCGGCACCTGGGTGCTCTCCGGTGCCAATACCTACACGGGTGCCACATTGATCAACAATGGCGTGCTGAAGATCCAGGACATCCACACCGGCAGCTCGCGGAATGTGCTTGCCGACAATGCCCTGGTGGGACTCGGCTTTTCCCTGGCGCCACTGACCGCCGGGACTGCTGGCGGGGTGTTTGAGTATCTTGGTGCGGCTGGCGAGGCCAGCTCGGAGAGTCTCGGCACCCTGCTGCCAGGGGGGGGGGCGGGCACCGTGCGGGTGACCCCGGGTGCTGGCGGCACGGCAACCCTGAGATTTGCGTCGGTGGATGTGGCTCCCTCCACAACACTTGCAAGTGCGGTTGGAACGACGGCAACGACCACATTGACGGTTGCTAGTACCGCTGGGTTGGTGCCGGGCATGAGGGTTACTGGGGCCGTTGGTGCTGCAACCTACATCGTCAGCATCACCAATGGCACCCAAATCGTTGTGAACGCCAATCAGACCAATTTGGCTGCAGGCACGACCCTGACCTTCGACCGTGCGAATGGCGGGGCGACGATCAATTTTGATCCAGCCGTCGGCGGCAATGTGGTCATTGGCACAGTGCCTTCCGTGGGATTGCTCAACAGCTACAGCTACTTCAACGGCGCGGATTTTGCCTATGCGCCGAGCACCACGGATGCGCTTCTGCGTGCGCCGGTTTATGGCGCGGATCCTGGCTTCGTCACGGCGGGCGCGGCGCTCAGTGCCAACAATCACAACCTTGTCACCGGAAACACCAGCACGGGTGCGGCAACCCTGTTGTCGTTGAAAATCGAGGGTTCATCGAACCCTGTTGTCAATCAGACGGGGCTGCTCACGGTGCGCACCGGTGCGGCCGGCACCAGCGGCGGCATCCTCGTCACTGGTGGAACCGCCACCCTCCAGGGAACCGGCGTGAGCACGGGTGGTGCAGGGGAATTGATCATCCGCGTGAATGGAGCCTCGGATGTTCTTCATTTGAATGCGCCTGTCACTGCCACGACCACGGGTGGTCTGACCAAGACCGGTGCGGGCACCCTGGTCATTGGAGGTTTGAATGCCTACACGACCGGTGGCAGCACCCAGTTGCTGGAAGGCACGATTCAATTGGCACCGGGTGGCCGGCTGAGTGCGAACAGCGTCAACTTTTTCATGCGTCAGAACACGGTTTTCGACCTGAATGGTGTCAGCACCGCCCAAAGCGCGACGACCAGTTCCATTGGCGCCTTCAATGGCACGGGCACCATTGCCAACAGCAGCGCGGCACCGGTGGTTTTCGCGGTGGGCGGCGGCACGACGGGAGGTTCTGGCACCTTCAACGGCAGCATTCTGGAAACGCTGGGTCGCATCAGCGTCGTCAAGATGGGCACCACCAACTCCCAGACCTGGAACGGCCTGAGCAACTACACCGGCAGCACGACGATTGGCGTGCCCGGCACCGGCACCACGGGCAGCCTCAGTGTCTTTTATATCGCCGACATCGGTCAGGACAGCTCCATCGGCCGTGGCGACGGCGCGGATCTTGCCGCCAATCAGGGCAGCCTCATTTTCGGCGGCACGACCGGGGGCCTGATTTACATCGGCGAAGCCTCCGTGAGCACGAACCGCCTGTTCACCCTCGCGGGCACGGGGGTGGGTGCCGGGGCGACGATCACCAACAACGGCGTCAACAACGCCGCGCTGATCTTCAGCAATCCCAACCCCATCGCCTTTTCCAGCACCGCCAACCAGCTTTTGCGGCTTGGTGGCAGCTCCGTGGCGGACAACTGGTTCCTGCCGCAGATCGGTGACAACATGTCGGCAGGGGCCGTCACCAGTCTCACCAAGCTTGGTGCCGGCCTGTGGATTCTGGGCAATTCCGCCAACAGTTACACCGGGGAGACCAGCCTTCTGGAAGGGACCCTGCAGGCCGTGGACGGCGCTTCGCTGCCGACCGCGAGTGGGCTGGTTCTGGGGGGGGCTGGCGCCACCACCACAACGTCGATCTTCCAAAGCAGCGGGGTCTTTGTCCGCAGTCTCGGTACCGGTCCAAACACGGTGTCCTGGGGTGCCGGCCTGACGACGGGCGGTGGCGGTTTTGCCGCTGCCGCGGACAAGCTTGTGGTGGCCATTGGCGGCTTGGATTCGCCGACGCCGCTGGTCTGGAACACCGCCGGCTTCATTCCTGCCGGAACCGGCGCGGGTGCCTCCCTGGTGTTGAATTCCCCGACCGCGCTCGGTGAGGTGGAATTCCGCAATGCCATCGACCTCAATGGTGCCAACCGTGTCATCCTGGTCAACGACAACACCGCGACCTTCACCGATTACGCCACGATCCGCGGCGCCATCAGCAACAGCTCCGGCACCGCCGGCATCACCAAGTCCGGCAACGGCACGCTGCAGCTTCTGGGCGCCAACACCTACAACGGCGTCACCGCTGTGACCGCCGGCAGCCTGATCGTCAACTCTCTTGGCAACAGTGTTGCCGGTGGGGCGTCCAGTGTTGGCACGGCGTCGGCGTCTGCCAGTGCCGCCCTTACCCTCGGCAATGCCGGCACTACGGCCGGCATCCTGCAGTATGTCGGCCAGGGCGAGGTCAGCGACCGCATGATCCGTCTCAACACCACGACCGGCAGCACCCAGATCCACGCCGACGGCACCGGGCCGCTGGTGCTCACCAACGTGCTCAATGACATGGCTCTCGGCGCCAAAACCCTTTTCCTGCGCGGCTCCAATGCCATGGGCAACGCCATCACCAGCGATCTGACCAACAATGGCGGCAACCTGGCGATCACCATCGACGGTGGCGCGTCCTGGATCCTCTCGGGCAACAACACCTACAGCGGCAGCACCACGGTCAGCGCCGGCGCGCTCGGCATCGGCAGCAGCACCGCCCTTGGCAACGGCACCCTGGTGCTGAGCAGCGGCTCCGTCTTCGCGCATGGCGGGGATCGCACCCTCGAAAACGCGGTCACCTACACCGCCAACACCGGCACCGCCTTTCTCGGCGAGAACAGCCTGACGCTCGGCGGCGCTGTCACCCTGACCGGCACGACCACCAGCCTTGCCTACACGACAACCAACAGCATCAGCGCGGACAAGGTTCTGACCCTCGAGGGCGCCCTGACTTCCGCCGCCACGGCCGCGCGCACCTGGACAATCAACGGCAGCGGCAACACGGTGTTCAACGGCGACATCTTCACCACTGGAGCTTCCACGGTGGCGGTCAACTACACCGGCAACGGCTCCCTGACCCTGGGCGGCACCAACACCACCGGTGGCAGCACCACCATCAACAATGCCGCCGGACGCGTCTTCATCACCCATGACAACGTCTTCGGCACCGGCAACGCCATCCTGACCACGGGCACCCTGTTGAGCGCCGGCGGCGATCGCACCCTTGCCAACAATGTGACCCATGGTGGCACCTTCATCCTCGATGGCGCGGACAAGTTCACCTTCAACGGCATCTGGCTCAACAATGCCGGCAGCCGCACGCTGACGGTGAACACCACCGGCGGGATCGAGCTGGCCGGTGAGGTCCGGCTTTCGGAGCATGCGACGACGGCGCGCACCCTCACCCTCAATGGCACCGGCGATGTGCTCATCTCCGGGGTGGTTTCCAACGGCACCGGCACGGGCGCCAGCAGCCTCACCTACACCGGCACCGGCACGCTCACCCTCAGCGGCGCCAACACCTTCACCGGCAACACCACCCTCAACAACAACACCGGCACCCTGCTTCTCAGCGGGCTTGGCAAACTCGGCAGCAACAACCTGACGGTCAATGCCGGCAGCCTGCGCATTGAAGGCGGCGTCAACCAGCAGGTCCAGCTGCTGACCCTTGGCGGCGGCGCCGCGGGGTCGTCCGCCACGGTCGAGATCGCCGCCGGCCGCAGCCTTGCTGTCAGCGCGGTCACCTTCAGCGCGACCAACAACAACCTCACGGCGACGGTGCGCGGTGCCGGCACGCTTGATCTGGGAACTGCGGGCATCACCCTGACGATCAACTCCAGCAGCCAGGCCGAAGTGGATCTCGCGCTCGAAGTCGGAGCGATCACCGGCAGCGGCACCTTCATCAAGGCCGGGGCCGGCACGCTCGACCTGCGCGGGGTCGGCAGTTTCAACTATGCCGCCGATGCCTATCAGCTCGATGGGGGTGCCGTGCTCGGGCTCGCGGCCACGGACGCAAACCTGATGCTCAACGGCGGCGTGTTCCAGGGCAGTGGCAGCTTCGATCGTGCGCTCGGCAGCGGCGTCAATCAGGTCCAGTGGCAGTCCGGCGGCGGCGGCTTCGCGGCCTTCGGCGGCCCTTTCTCGGTGTCCCTGACCGGCGCCCCGGATCCCCTGGTATGGGGTGGCACCGCCTTCTTTGTCCCTGACGGTGCGCCGCTCATTTTTGGCTCCACCTCGGCTGACAACGTGGTGACCTTCACCCCGTCGATCCAACTGAACGGCGCGGCGCGCACGGTCAGCGTGATCGACAACCCCTTCTCTGAAAACGACAAGGCGGTGCTGGCCGGCAATCTCACCAATGGCAGCCTGACCAAAATCGGCAACGGCATCCTGGAGCTCTCCGGCAGCAACAGCTTCTCCGGCACCCTCACGGTCAATGCGGGCCGGCTGCAGTTCAGCAGTCTCGCCAATGCCGGAGGCAATGCCGCCCTGGCCCTCAGCCTTGGTGGCGGCAGCCTGGAATACCTCGGCGCTGGCACCACCACGCTGACGGGAGCGGTCGCTGTCGCCACCGCGACTTCCTCCCTCCTCAACGCGGGATCGGGGCTGCTCGACCTGCAGGGATTTGTCACGCTGACCACGACGCTCAATGTCGGCGGCAGCGGCCCGCTGGCGCTCAGCGGCACGACCCTCAACAGCGGCGGCACTCGCACGATCAACGTGATCGGTTCCGGGGGTGTCACCTTCGGCGACATTCAGCTCAGCGAGAGCGCCACCACGGCGCGCACCCTGAACCTCAACGTCGCCGCGGGTTCCACCGCCACCGTCACAGGCGTCGTCTCCAACGGGGTCGGCACCGGTGCCAGTGTTCTCACCAAGCAGGGCGAGGGTCACCTGATCCTCAATGGCGCCAACACGAATTCCGGCAACCTGATCATCCAGAACGGCCTGGTGACGATGACGGCGACCAACACCGGCGCCGGTCTCCAGCTTGGCGGCGGGCCGACCGGTTCGAGCTCGGAATTGATCCTCGACGGTGCCGACTTCAACCTGAACACCACGGTCTTCTATCTCAATGCCAACAACCCGCTCACCGGCCAGGTCAACGGCAGCGGATCGATCCGGCTCAATGCCACGCGCACCTTCGAAATCCGGCCCTCGCTCAACGCCAGCCAGGCGGACTCGCCGACGCCCGATCTCGTCATCAACGTGCCGGTCGTCGACGGCGCCGCCGCCGCCGGCATCACCAAGAGCCGAAACGGTGTTCTGGTGCTTGCCGCCAACAACGCCTACACCGGCACCACCACGGTCAATGAGGGCGTGCTCCGGCTGGATTACTCGACCCAGACGGGCTCCAAGATCGCCGCTTCCGCGCCGCTGATTCTGGGTGGCGGCACCCTGGAACTGATCGGGCATGCCACCACTCCGGTCAGCCAATCGGCCGGTGCGTTCACCGTGGGTGCCGGTTTCAACCGCCTGCAGGTCGATGCCACGGCCGGCGCGGGAGTGACGCTCAACCTCAACGGCGCGCTGACGTCGACGGCGGTGGGTCGTTCCATCGACTTCACGCTGCTTGGCGCCGGTGCGGCGGTCAATGTCACTGGCACCGGCTGGACGACGCTCAACGGCCTGCTCGGCGGCTGGGCCACCTACAACAGCTCGGCCTTTGCCAGCCTCGATCTCGGCGGCAATGTCGTTGCCGCTGAGTCCACGGCCAGGGACAACGTTGCCACCTGGCTGCAGGATGAGAATCTGCGCAACACGGCCGGTTTCACCGGCACCGTCGCCCATGACACACGCATCAACAGCCTGATTTTCGAGGCCGCCGCACCGTCGATGCTGAATCTGGCCGGCCTGCTGGACATCGCCAGCGGCGGCATCCTGGTGGCGCCCTCGGTCGGTGCCAACGCTGCCGGCATCCAAGGCGGTCAGCTTGTCACGGCCGGCAACCAGCTCTTTGTGCACCAGCACAACACGGGTGCGGCCTTCCTCATCACGTCGACGCTTGGCGGCTCCGGGTCGCTCACCAAGAACGGCCGCGGCGAGCTCGTGCTGGATTCCGCCAGCAATTCCTATTCCGGCGTCACCCGCGTCAATCAGGGCGTGCTGACACTGCGCGGGGGCAATGCCGTCGGCGACACCTCGGCTGTCATCCTTGATCCGGTCATCGGTGCCTGGCTGCGCCTTGAGGCCAGCGAAAGGATTGGCACGCTCGCCGGAGGCGGTCTGGATGGCGGCAACGTCGATCTCGGCAGCCACACTCTGACTCTCAACAACTACGCCGCCACCACCTTCTCGGGCCTGATCACCGGCAGCGGCACGCTGGTCAAGGAAGGTGCCGGCAGCCTGACTCTGAACACGATTGCCAGCCCCGACTTCACGGGTCATCTCGTCATCAACCAGGGCCAGGTCACGCTTGGCAACCGGCAGATCGCCAACTTCAGCAACCTCGGCAGCCTGACCCTCAACTCGGGCACCCTGCTGCTTGACTTCACCGGCGGCACGGAGGCGCCGAACAAGATCAACAACAGCGCGCCGGTGACGCTGATCAACACCGGCGGCATCGACGGTCTGCGCGCCAACAACGACCGCAACGACGCCAGCAAGGCCGAGACGGTGGGAGCCATGACCCTGCTCGGTGGTGCCAACACGATCACCGCCAGCGCCAGCAGCACGTCGGGCGCCACCCAGCGGAACATGACGATCACCACCGCCAGCCTGACCCGTCTCAATCAATCCACCCTGCTGGTGCGCGGACAGAACCTTGGCACCACGCTGACCGGTGCGCCGCTCAGCCCCATCCACACCGGACGCGTGGTTGTCACCTCAGCACCGGCCCTGACCGGTGGCGGCGGCGCAGCCGGCACTGCCACCGTCAGCATCCTGCCCTGGGCCGTGGGTTCCGAAAGCCTCACGGGCCAGGGCGACACTTTTGTCACCCATGCCGCCACCACCGGCTTCCGCCCGCTCAACCTTGAAACGGAATATGAGCAGCTCACCAGGGCAGGCGGTATCGATGCCCTCGCCAATGTCCGGCTGTTCACCGGCGGCACAGTGCGCACCAGCGGTGCCGAAAAAACGATGAATGCGCTGCTGCTGCAGGCGGCGACGAGTGTGCCGTTGACGCTGGATGGCGATGGAGCGGCGCTGCAGGTCCAGAGCGGCGGCTTCCTCTTCACCGGCGATCAGGGCATTCTGCTCCAGGGCTTCCGGGGCATCACCACGGGCAATGCCGGCCAGCCGGCGGAATACATCTTCCATGTCGTCAACAGCTCGGCGTCCGGCGTCACCCTCGACTCGCCCCTGACCAGCTCCGGCGCCGTCTTCACCAAGAGCGGCAACGGGTTGCTCATCCTCAAGGCCACCGGCAGCACCTACAGCGGCCTGACCGCGGTGAACCAGGGTGTGCTCCAGATCGACAGCCTTGACAAGCTCGGCGACAACGGCAGCGGCGGTCTTCAGCTCAATGCCGGAACCCTGCGCTTCGGCGCTGTCTTCGATCCCTCACAGACCCGCATCACGCTCGGTGTTGGCGCCACCGGCTTTGTGCAGACCACCGTTGGCGGCACCTTCGACACCAACGGCTTCGACATCACCCTTGCCAACAGCATCGGCAATGGCGGCAACGGCGGCTTCACCAAGGCCGGTCTCGGCACCCTCACGTTCAACGCACCGGTCAACTACCGCGGCATCACCACGGTCGCGAATGGCACGCTCGCCCTTGGCGTGGCCAATGCGCTGCCGGCTGGCGCAAACCTGGCATTCGGCGGCGGCACCCTGGATCTGGGCGGGCATGCGGCGAGCTATGGCGACGTCACCCTGACCGGCAACGGCAGCTTTGTGTCGACCAGCGTCCTCACCCTGACCGGCACGGTCGTCAACTTCGGCGGCAACCGCACCCTGAACTTCAACGGCGGCGGCACCACCACGGTCTCTGGTGTCATCCAGTTGGCGGAGTCGACCACGGCGCGCACGCTCACCCTCGCGGTCAATGACGGCGGCACGCTGCTGCTCAACGGCACCGTCAACACCGGCCCCGCCACCACCGGCATCCTGGTGAAGGCGGGCGACGGCACCCTCGAGATGTCCGGCCGCAACTCCTACACCACGCTCACCATCAACAACGGCCTGCTGCGTCTAAAGGGCACGACGGGCAACCAGCCGGTGACGGTCGCCCTGAACATGGGCGGCGGTCCCGCCGGCGCCTCCTCCACGATTGAACTCGAAGCCGGTGCGATGCTGTCGCCCGCCACGATCGCCTACAGCGCCACCAACAACAACCTGGCCTCGGTCATTCGCGGCGCGGGCACGCTCAATCTGGGCGACACTGGCATCACGGTGACGGTGAACAACAGCACGCTTGCGGATGTCGACATGGCCTGGGAGGTCGGCCGGGTCATCGGCAGCGGTCTTTTCATCAAGGCCGGCGCCGGCACCCTGGACATCCGTGGGGTGGCCAACTACGACTACAACGCCAGCGGTTATCGGATCGATGGAGGAGCCATTCTGGGTCTCGACACAACGGCCAACCTGGTCCTCAATGGCGGTGTCTTCGAGGGCGCCGGTACCTTCACCCGGGCACTTGGCACGGGCGACCAGCAGGTGCAATGGGCGGCTGGCACGGCCGGCGGCGGTTTTTCGGCGGCCACCGGCGGGCTGGTGGTCACCCTGTCCGGAGTGACAAATCCCCTTGTGTGGGGTGGCACGCCGCTGTTCGTGGCCTCGGGTGCCCCGCTGATCTTCGGTTCCAGCACCGCTGACGGCGTTGTCGAGTTCACCCACGACATCAACCTCAACGGCGCGGCACGCACGATCAGTGTGATCGACAATCCGCTCTCGGGTCTTGATCGTGCCCTGTTGTCCGGTACGCTCAGCAACGGCTCCCTGACCAAGACCGGCAACGGCATCCTGCAGCTGGGCAGTTCTGCCAACAGCTTCACCGCCGTCACCCTCAATGGTGGCACGCTGGAATTCGCCGCGCTCGGCAATCTCGGCGGCGGGGCGGTGCCAGTCGCCCTTGAGGCCGGCTTTCTCAGCTTCGCCGGCAGCTCCAATCTCACGGTCACCAACCCGATCAGTGGCACCACGGGCACGGCCAGTCAGACTGCCGGTGTGCGCAACCTGGCTGCCAACGGTGTCGGTGGCGCGGTCGTGACCTTCAGCAGTGCCATCAGCATGGGCCTGAACACCCTGACCCTCGCCGGCTCGGGCGACGGTGTGATCAGCGGCGGCATCAGCCAGACGGGCAACACCACGGCCGACCTCGTGGTTGCTTCGGGCAACTGGACCCTTCGGGACATGGATGTGACGGTTTCCGACGACCTGCTGGTCAATGGTGGCACACTGACTCTTCAGGACATGACCCTCACCCTTGTGGACGATGTCATCGCCACCGGTGTTGGCACGATCCTGAACCTGAACAGCACCGGCGTGCTCGCCGTGACGACGCCGGGCGGCACCTCCGGCAACCTTTACAGCCGCAACGGCGCGGTCATCAATGTCAATGCCGCCGATGTCTATGGCGTTGGCAACAGTGGTGGCCTTGACTTCATCCTCGCGGGCGACAGTGGCGCCGGCGCCACTGGCACCATCAACCTGAATGGCAACAGCCTCACCGGCATCGCCCTGCAGGTGGGGGGCATTGCCGACGGACTGGAGGGGGCGATCAATGGTCCCGGCACGATTCACCTGACCAGCACCACAACGGACTGGGGGCAGGGTTTCCGCCTCTTCCGCGGTTTGGTTTCGGCCAATCTCTCCGGCGTTTCCAGCCTGCTCAAGCAGGGCGTGGGCACGGTGGTCCTCTCCGGTGACAACAGCGGCTTGAGCGGTACCGTGGCGACGACGCGCGTCGATGCGGGCACCCTGATCCTCGACTACACCACGCACAACACGGCCAAAATCAGCACGGCGGTGGCGCTCGACTTGCGCGGCGGCACGGTGCGTCTGGAAGGCAATGCGGGCGCTGGCACCAGCCAGACGGTCAACGGCCTCCTGCTCAATGCCGGCAGCTCGGCGCTTGAGCTGGTGCATGGCGGCGGGCAGAGCCTGAACCTCAACGTCGGCAACATCACCCGCAACACGAACGGCGTCCTCCACCTTTCGCTCTCGGCCAATGCCAGCGTCCAGACCTCCGTCCCCGACACGGACTACCTCGGCGGCTGGGCGGCGGTCAACAACCGCTTCGCGGCGGTTTCCGGCGGCCTGATCACGGCGGCGGCCACGGCGACCAAGGACAACCTCGGCACCTGGGCGGCCGGCGACAACCTGGTCGATGCCAACGGCTACCAGGGCACGGTGGGCAGCCTGGTGATCGCCAATCTGGTCTTTGAGTCGGCCAATGCCTCGACAGTGACCCTTGAGGACGGTGCCGTCCTGACCCTCGGCAATGGCGGCCTTCTGGTGGCGCCTGGGGCGGGGCCGGCCGCGATCACCGGCGGCGTGCTCGCCAGCGGTTTCACGACTGGCACGGCCAACATCCTCAACCTCGTGCTGCATCAACAGAACACGACGGCTGATTTTACGCTGAGTGCCACGCTGGACCGCAGAACCACCTTCACCAAGGCCGGGCCCGGCACGCTCGTGCTCGACGGCTTCAACGACATCTCCAGTCGCGCCTTTCACATTGGCGACGGCACGGTGCGCGCGACGGGTGGCAACGCCCTGGGCGATTTTTCACCGGTCACGCTCTCCGTCAGTCCCGGCGTCAACGCCATCCTTGACCTGAGTGATGTCACGGAGCGGGTGGGCGGCCTGCTCGGCGGGGCGGCCTCCAGCACCGGTTTTGGTTCGGTGCTGCTCGGATCCACCGGTACCGTGATCGTCGACCAGCGCGCGGCCGGCACCTTCAGTGCGGTGTTGTCGGGCGGTCCCGACACGACGGTGATCAAGAACAGCGGCGGTACCTGGAGCACCAACAGCACCCGCACCGAGTTCACCGGGCAGGTGATCATCAACGGCGGCGGCATCCGCCTGGATGGCAACACCAGCGGTGCCGACGTCTTCTCACTGGCTCGCGCCTTTGCCATCAACGGCCCAGGCTCGCACCTCATCAGCGACCAGGATCAGACCTCGTCCATGAATCTGATCGGCAACACGGCCGCCCTCCGCCTGTCGAACACCGCGCCCCAGGTCACGGCGGCGGTTGCCTACGGACTCATCGTCGTCAACACCATTGATGCAGGCCTCTCGGAGACGGTGGGGCAGGTGACCCTGCAGGCCGGCCACAATGGCATCTTCGCCAACATCTCCAACGGCAGCAACGCCTCCCGGATCGCGACCCTGACGATGGCCGGGCTCAACCGCGAGAATCATGCCACCGCCCTGCTCGGCGCGCAGAACCTCGGCGCCGCCGGTCCCTCCGGGCGCATTGTTGTCACGGGCGCCACCGTGGCGAGTCTTGGCGGCATTGGCGGTGCCGTCACCGCCGGCACCCCGACGATCGGCATCATTCCCTACCTGATCGGCCAGGCCGCCGGCACGGGTACCACGGAAGCCAATCTTTACAGTGTCACTGGCAACAGCTTCGTGACCTATGCCGGCGCCACGGGCTTCCGCGCACTCGAGTTGGACAGCGAATACACGCTCAACGCGGATGGCTACAACGCACTCAGCGGTGTCACGAACCACAACGTTCGCTTTGCCATCACCCCGGGGGCACTGCTTGCCGGCGGCAGCAAGACGATCAATTCCCTCGTTCTGGATGCCAGCGGCGAGAGCCTGGAGATCGTCGGTGATGACTCCGACGTGCTGACCCTCGCCAGTGGCGCACTGCTGGCCACCACGACACAGCCGGCCAACTCGATCGCCCTGGGCGGGTTCAGTGAACTGCGCACCGGCACCGGCGAATACCTCATCTACGTGACCCATGCGGCGCAGTCGCTGTCCATCAGTTCGCCGCTGACCAGTTCAGCGTCGCTCACCAAGGCCGGAGCCGGCACGCTGGTGCTTCAGGAGGCTTCAAGCTACAACGGTGGCACCTGGTTCAATCAGGGCTTGATCGAGGTGTTTGATCTTTCCGCCCTCGGCAGCGGCGATCTGCACTTCTTTGGCGGCGGTTTGCGCTGGGCGCCCGGTGCCACCTTCGATCCCTCCGCGAGCGGTCGCCAGTTCACCTTCAACGACGGTGGCGCGCTCTTCGACACGAACGGCAACGACATCACCCTCGCCGGACCTGTCGGCAATGGCGGTGTCGGTGGCCTTACCAAGCTGGGCAACGGCAGGCTGACCCTGCTCAACAACACCGTGGTGAACTTCAGCGGCGGCATCACCGTCGCCGGCGGCACGACGGCGTCCAGTGCCCTGGTTCTGGGCGCCGCCGGCGTCCTGCCCGCCGGCACCGACCTCACGCTCGGCATCAACGGCGCCCTCGGCGGCTACCTCGATCACGGTGCCTTCGAGACCACGCTGCGCGGCTTGAACCTGCATGCCAACAGCGTCATCGGCGGCAGCGCCGACCTGACCTTCACCGGCAATGTCGAAGTTCATGGTTCAGCCGCCCGAACCCTGACCGTCAGCAACGGCGGGTTGACCACCTTCAGCGGCGATTTCTTTGTTCTGGTGGATCGTGGCGGCACGGCCCGCACCCTGACCCTTGCCGGCACGGGCAGCACGATCATCCACAGCGAGATCACCGACGGCGCGTTTGCCGGCGCCCTGACCCTCACCAACACGGGCATCACCACGCTCACCGGCTTCAACTCCTACTCGGGTGTGACCGCCGTGAATGCCGGCGTCCTGCGCATTCGCCATGATGATGCCCTGGGCAACACGGCGGGCGGCACCACCATCGCCGGTGACACCAGCAGTGCGGTACTCGAACTGTCGGGTGGCATCACCGTCCGTGGAGAAACCCTGACTCTTGGCGCCCGCCAGAATGCCGGCATCAACAACACCCACCTGCGCAATGCCGACGGTGCCAATGAATGGGCCGGCAACATCAATTTCACCACCGGCGGCAGCACCTACAGCATCGAGTCTGCCGAGGGTGTTCTGACGCTCTCGGGCGTCATCTCCGGCGCCGCAACCACCGGCACCCGCAACCTGCGCCTGGTTGGTGCGGCCGATGGCGTGGTTTCCGGCACCCTGATCAACGGGTCCGCAGTCGTCAACCTCACCAAGGATGGTGCCGGTGTCTGGAATCTCACCAGCGCCAACACCTACACGGGCGGCACCATGGTCAGTGGTGGCACCCTGTTGACGGGCAACACCGGCGGCTCGGCCACAGGCACGGGTGCGGTGACGGTGGCCCCTGGGGCGATCCTCGGTGGCAACGGCATCATCGCACCGGCGGCCAACAACAACGTCACCGTCAACGGCACGTTGCAAGTCGGCGCGGTGGGCGACACGACGGCGCAGCAACTGACGCTGGCAACGACGGGTTCGGGCCTGGTGACGGTGAACGGCGTGGTGGCCTTTGACCTGTTCGGCGGCCAGGGCAGCGGCACGCTCAATGCGCAGTCCGGCAACAACGACCAGTTGGTGGTCAGCGGCACCAGCGGCTTCACCATCGGCGGTTCGGCCTCGCTGCAGGTCACCACGAGCCTGCCGATCACGGAAGGCACCTGGGCGGTGGGAACGGAGTGGAAGCTCTTTGACTGGTCCGGCCTGTCGGGCGGCGTCAACGGCACCTTCAGCAACCTGTCGAACCCGGCGCCGTTCAACTACGTCAACCTGCCGGACCTTGGCAGCATTGGCCTGGCCTGGGATGTGTCGAACCTCTACACGGCGGGCACGATCATGGTGGTGGCACCGGAACCGGGCCGCATGCTGCTGGTCTTCCTCGGCCTCATGGGCCTGTTCTTCCGTCGCCGCCGCTGATCCCGCCTGTGCGGGGTCTTGTCACCCCGCGCCGTTGTGCGGTCCCGGGTGAACTTTTGCTTGGGTTTTCGACGGGCTTCCTATAACAAGCCGGTATGGATATTTCCGCATTTGTCGCCAATCTCGCCGGCTGGGTTTGGGGAGTGCCGCTCATCGTTCTGCTGTTCGGCACGCATCTCTATCTCACGGTCCGCACGGGTTTCATCCAGCGCTTCATGCCGCGCGCCATCCGCATCTCCCTCTCGCGCCAGGCGGAGGGTGAGGGCGAGGTGTCGCAGTTTGGCGCGTTGATGACCGCCCTCGCCGCGACGATTGGCGCCGGCAACATCATCGGTGTTGGCGCGGCCGTGGCAACCGGTGGTCCGGGCGCGGTGTTCTGGATGTGGCTGACCGGCGTGTTCGGCATCGCCACCAAGTACTCCGAGGCGATTCTCGCGGTGAAGTACCGCGTGCGCCTGCCCGATGGCAGCCACGCGGGCGGCCCGATGTACGCGCTTGAGCATGGTCTTGGTCAGAAGTGGCTGGGCGTGGTTTTCGCTGTCTTCACCTGCATCGCCGCCTTCGGCATCGGCAACATGTTCCAGGCTAACGCGG
Source organism: Prosthecobacter sp. (assembly GCA_036846165.1). Taxonomy (GTDB): domain Bacteria; phylum Verrucomicrobiota; class Verrucomicrobiia; order Verrucomicrobiales; family Verrucomicrobiaceae; genus Prosthecobacter. The sequence continues at coordinate 4,578 of DAIUCN010000035.1, read as the reverse complement.
TGGTCGATCTGCTGCTGGAGCACGTCAAACCGGATTCCGAGGTCGTTCTGCGCTGGGTCTCAGGCTGTGTCATGGCTGCCATCACCGGCGCCGTCATCCTGGGCGGCGTGCAAAGCATCGCCAAAGTTTGCGGCTTCCTGGTGCCGATCATGGCCGGCGGTTACGTGCTCGGTTGTGTGCTCATCCTGATCAAAAACGCCGCCGTCCTGCCGCAGGCCTTTGCCGACATCTGGCACGGCGCCTTCGCCGGCCAGGCCGCCGTCGGGGGCTTCCTCGGTGCCACCCTCAAGCAGGCGGTGCAGGCCGGTGTCGCCCGCGGTCTGTTCTCCAACGAGTCCGGCCTCGGCAGTGCCCCCATTGTCGCGGCCGCCGCCCAGACCCGCAACCCGGTGCGCCAGGCCCTGGTCTCCGCTTCCGCCACCTTTTGGGACACGGTCGTCGTCTGCGCCCTCACCGGTCTGGTTCTGGTCAGCAGCGGCCACTGGAAGGAGGGCCTCGCCAAGGGCGCCCTCACCAACGCCGCCTTTGCCGACCTGCACACGATTGGGCCCATCTTCCTGCTTTTTGGCCTGATGACCTTTGTTTTCTCCTCGATCCTCGGCTGGAGCTACTACGGCGAAAAGGCGGCGGAATACCTGGTGGGGCAGCGTGCGGTCAAACCCTACCGCATCTGCTGGGTGCTCGCGGTGCTGGTTGGGGCCGTCCAGCCGGCCCCGGTGGTCATCGATTTCTCGGATGCCGCCAACGGTCTGATGGCCATCCCGAACCTGATCTGCCTGCTCCTGCTCAGCCGGGTCATCGCCGAAGAAACGCGCAAATACCGCCACGAGCTGACCGGCCGCGACTGAAAAAAGCCGGTGAACGCCGGTTGCAGGCGCCCATCCCTCCGCTATTCTGTCGTTCTGGCCGCTACCCCGTGGTGTAATGGTAACACAGGAGATTTTGATTCTCTCGTTCAAGGTTCGAGTCCTTGCGGGGTAACCAGCCATGGCCGCAGACCCACCAAAAGCCGCCCGCGAGGCAGTCGATCTGAAGCACCTGCGGCGCGCCATCGCCTTGTCCCGGGAAAAGATGCTCGCCGGTGCCGGCGGTCCCTTCGGCGCGATCGTCGCCCGCAGTGACGAGGTGCTCGCCGAGGGCTGGAATCAAGTGACCTCCACGTGTGACCCCACCGCCCACGCGGAAATCGTCGCCCTGCGCGGCGCCGCAAGTCGGCTGCGGGATTTTTCCCTGGCCGGCTGCGTGTTGTACACCAGCTGCGAGCCCTGTCCAATGTGCCTGGCGGCCGCCTACTGGGCGCGCATCGACCGCATCGTCTTTGCCGCCACCCGTGCCGACGCTGCGGCCGGCGGTTTCGACGACGCCCTTCTTTACGAGGAAATCGCCCGGCCGCTGGCGTTGCGGCACCTGCCCATGGAACAAGCTTTGTCCGCCGAGGGCGCGGCCGTGTTTGCCGACTGGCTCGCCAAACCCGACCGGCTGCCGTATTGACGGCTCGCCTTGCGCCGGGCCGCAGTGCTTTTCAACCGCCGGAAGACTCAGTAGGTGGCGCGACCGCCGGACAGGTCGAAGACCGCGCCGGTCGAGAACGAACAGTCCTCCGAGCTGAGCCAGGCGACCAGGGCCGCCGCCTCGTGCTTCTGGCCAAAGCGCGCCATCGGGATCTTGGCCAGCATGTAATCGATGTGCGCCTGGGTCATCTGCGCAAAGATGTCGGTCTCGATGACCGCGGGTGTGATGCAGTTGACCAGCACGCCGGCGGTGGCCAGCTCTTTGCCGAGCGACTTGGTCAGGGCGACCACGCCCGCCTTCGAGGCGCTGTAGTGCGAGGCATTCGGGTTGCCCTCCTTGCCGGCGATCGAGGCAATGTTGACGATGCGGCCGTAGCCGTTGGCGACGAGGTGCGGCACCACGGCCCGGCAGCACAGGAAGGGGCCGGTCAGGTTGATGTCGACGACGCGGCGCCACTCCTCGGGCGACAGCTCCCAGACCTTGGCATTGTTGCCGGCGATGCCGGCGTTGTTGACCAGAATGTCGAGTTTGCCAAAGGCGGCCAGGGTCGTCTGCACGGCGGCCTCGACGGAGTCCGCGGAGGTGACATTGACCTGGGCGACCGCCACCTCGCCATGGGCGGCGAGTGCGGCGCGTGCGCTCTCCAGGGCGGCGGCATCAATGTCCCAGAGGCAGACGGCGGCGCCGGATTGCAGCAGGCGTTCGGCGATGGCGAGGCCGATGCCGCGCGCGCCGCCGGTGACGATGGCCTTGCGGCCGGCAAGTTGGATCGAGTTCATGGACCGTCAGTGAAGCGGGGCGCGACACGATGACAAGCGCTTGCTGCACGACCTTTCAGCCCAGCTCAAAGGAGGTGATGCCAAAAATCTCGCGGTCCGGCAGCACCGGGGGCGTGCCTTGATACATGCGCGCCGTGGTGAAGACCCGGACCATGCCGAGGTTTTCCGCCAGTGCCAGCGCGTCAGGGTTGTTGCCCGGCACATCAAGGACAAAGCAACTGTTGGGGTCCAGATCTCGGCGCAGTTCGCCCAGCAGACCGGCCGCCGTTGCCGGATTGGCCGCGAACAACGGCCCCACCTTGAAGCCTTCGCGACAGGGCCGGAGGACGCCGAAGCCCTGGATGCCTTCGGCGCTGACTGCGGCCCAGGCGCGCACCCCGGGCGATGAGCACCAGCGCGACACGTAGTCGCCGCGGTCCGCCGGGAAATGCCGTCGGTCGTAGGCACGCAGGGCGGCAGGCTCCACCTCATGCCAGGCGCAGAGCTTTTGGCCCGCAGGCAGGGGTGGCGCCGCCGGGTCCGGACCGCGGCCTTGGTAGCGGAAGTTGGGATGAACCCAACGGAAACCGTGGCGTGCGTAGTTGGCCTGCTGAGCTTCAACCCCATCAAGGCCGATGCACCGGCAACCGCGCAGGTGCTCCATGGCGGCGAGGGCGACCCGGCCGCCGTAACCGCGGTTGCGGCGGCCGGGGGCAACGATGTAAAAGCCGAGGAAACCGAAGGCGTCGCCATAGCGCACGGCCGAGACCAGGGCGACCGCTTCGCCGTTCCGACGGCCGAGCAGGAATCCGTCGGGATCGGTGGCGTGAAAGACGCGCGCGTCGTGCAGGCCGGGGTTCCAGCCCTCCGCGGCCGCCCAGTCGAGGGCCAGTTCGAGTTCTTCCGCCGTCATGACGGAGAGGTTCCATTCACTCATGGCAGGTGGCTTGCTCGAGCATGGCGGCAGGGGTTAAGAACAGGGGGACGACACATGGCGGGCGAGCCAGGCCAGCGCTTCCTCGCGGGTCGCCACTTGCCCCTCAAGCTGGGCGTTCTGCACCGCGGTCAGAGCCTTTCCCAGTTCTGGACCCGGGCTCAAGCCGGCGGCGATCAGATCGGCCCCGGTCAGCAGCCAGTTCGGCAGCAGCGGGGCGCTGGCGAATTCCGCCTGCTTGGCGAGCAGAAACTCATGGTTGTCGAGCAGGCCGTTCGAGCCCAGGCAGTCGACCCGATGCAACTCCAACTCGTCGGCAAAGGTCGGTCGCGCCATTAGCCGGCGCAGCGTGCTGTGGCGCATCTTTGGTACGTCCTTGAAGGTCATGTGCCGCTCCACCATGCCCATCACCGGCTCAATGACATCATTGGGAAACTTCAGCCGGCGCAGGATGACCTCGCTCATCTCCGCCCCGAGCTTGTCATGACCGTTGAAGCGGATGCGGCCATCGGCGTCGCGCGTGAGGGTCGCCGGCTTGGCGATGTCGTGCAGCAGCACGGCCAGCACCAGCGGCAGGGAAACCTGGTCCGGCAGCAGACTGAGCATGAGCCGGGTATGGACAAAGACATCGCCCTCGGGATGCCACTGCGGCGGTTGCTCGACCCCGCGCAGATCGAGGATTTCCGGCAGCACCCCGGCCATCAGGCCGCTGTCGACCAGCAGGTCAAAGCCGCGCAGGCGGCTCGGGCAGAGCAGGATCTTGATCAGTTCGTCGCGGATGCGCTCGGCGCTGACGTCGCCAAGGCCACCGGCATGGCTGCGCACCGCCGCCCAGGTGGCTGGCTCGATTTCAAAGCCCAGGGTCGCCGCGAAACGCACCGCGCGCAGCAGGCGCAGGCGGTCCTCCTCAAAGCGCCGGTGCGGGTCGCCGATGGCGCGCAACCGACGTGCCCACAGGTCCTCCTGGCCGCCGACGTAATCGATGATGCGGTTGTCGATCGGGTCGCGAAAGATGCCGTTGATGGTGAAGTCGCGGCGCTTGGCATCTTCCTCGGCGGTGGAAAAACTCACCGTCTGCGGCCGGCGTCCGTCCTTGTAGCTGCCGTCGGTGCGGAAGGTGGCGACCTCGACGTGTTCGTGGTCGTGGCGGACGATGACGACGCCGAAGTGGGCGCCGACCGTGCGCGCGCCGGGGAAGAGGGCGACCACCTGGTCCGGGGTGGCGCTGGTGGCGACGTCGTGATCCTTCGGGTGCTTGCCGAGCAGGAAGTCGCGCACACAGCCGCCGGCAAGCAGGGCCTCATGGCCGGCCGCGCGCAGGGTCTTCAGGACGTGGAGGGCGGCGTCGGGCATGGGTCGGGAACGGCCGCACGG
>DAIUCN010000034.1:0-43957 GCA_036846165.1 Prosthecobacter sp. | reverse complement strand
GAACTGGCCTGGGCGGCGGGGGCGGGACTGGCAGTGGGCGCGGTCGGGGCCGGCAGCACCTGGGCAAGGAGGCCGCCCGGCAGCAGGCAGGAGGCGGCGAGAAGCGGGGCTTTCATGGCGATCAGGCTTTGGTGAGTTGCAGGACTTCGAGCACGCCGGTCTCCAACACCCGGACCTTGAAATGGTATCGCTGTCCGCGCTGGATGTTCACCTCCAGGCTTGGCGGCACCCAGACGGGTGCGTGGCTGCCCGCCTCGCCGACCTGGACGCTGAACAGGCGACCGTCGGCGGCCTTCCAGTTGTCGAGTCGGTCATCGACGGCGCCTTCGATCCGGTAGACATTGCCGCTGAGGGCAGTCGAACTTTCCAGATACTCCTCCATGCTAAGGGGGGTGAGCCCGGCGAGGGCATCGCCGCCGCGGTTGACGAGGGCGTAGCCACCGGCGAGCGCGCCGGCGAGCAGGGCCAGCAAAGCGATAAGGTGCGCGGGTTTGAGTCCGGATTGGGCGCGTCGAGCCATGAGCCTCAATCTAGCGGCGCCGGCCGCGGGCGGCAAGGGCGGGAATCGGCCGGGGGGAGTTTCAGAAGGCGATGGACAAAAAGACCTGTCCCGGGTTTGATGCGTCATGGCATTGACCCTCGATGAAATCCTGCAAGCCGCGGATGCCCACCACGCAACGGATGTGTTTCTCATGGAGGGCGAGGTGCCACGGATGAAAATCCACGAGCAGCTCATGCTACTGGGCGAGGCCCCGCTGGCGCAGGATGCTGCGGCATCGGTCTGGCGTAGCTGCGGCGCCGATCCGGCGAGCGTCAGCGACCTCGATTCCAGCCTGGTTTCGGCCAACCAGACACGCTACCGGATCAACCTGCACAAGGCGCTCGGCCGTCTCGGCGTGGTCATGCGCCGGATTCGTTCCGAGCCGCCGGTGCTGGCCGACCTCGGCGTGCCGGCCGACCTGCTGACGCGCTGGGTGACGCGCCAGCGCGGCCTGGTGCTCATCACGGGACCAACCGGCATGGGCAAGAGCACCACGCTGGCGGCCCTGCTGCAATGGCTCAACGAGCATACCGCACGTCACATCGTCACCATTGAGGATCCGGTGGAGTTCATCTTCACCAACCAGGGCTGCATGTTCACCCAGCGCGAGGTCGGGCGCGACACCGCCACGTATGCGCGCGGCGTGCGCGGCGCCATGCGCCAGTCGCCCGACATCATTCTGGTCGGCGAGATTCGGGATTTGGAAACGGCGCTGGCGACGCTGCAGGCGAGCGAAACCGGCCATCTGGTCCTTGCCTCGATCCACAGCGACAGCGTGGTCGACGCGGTCGACCGCGTTGCCCACCTGTTTCCTCCCGAGCAATCGGCCCTGGGGCTGTACCTGCTTGCACACCAGCTTGTCGGCGTGTTCTGCCAGAAGCTGATTCCGCGCACCGGCGGCGGCGTGCACCTGATCGCCGAACATTTTGAGAACGTCGGCGCCCTCCGGCCCTGGATTGCCGGGCAGCAGATGGACAAGGTGCGCGAGTACATGCAGCGCGGCAACGACCCGAACTGCCGCACCTTCCTCAGCGAACTGGTGAGTGCCTGTGCGGCCGGCCTGATCAGCGAGGAGGAGGCCATTCTCACCAGCGGCAACGAGGCCGAATTTCGCCGTGCTGCACGCGGCATCAGCTGACCCCTTCCCATGCACCAATACGATCTTGTTGAATACCTCGTCATGGCCGTCCAGGCCGGCGCCTCGGACCTCCACCTCTCCCCGGATACCGCACCGACGATGCGGCTGCATGGGCGGATGACCCCCGTGACCGAGGAAAAACTCGACTCCCAGGATGTCCGCGAGCTGGTGCTTGGCGCGCTCAAGGAGGCCCAGCGCTCGCGGCTGGAACAGGAACTCGAGCTCGACTTCGCCTTCGAGGTCGACGGCCTGGGCCGCTTCCGCGGCAACGCCTGCTACTGCATGGGCCGCATCGAGGGCAACTTCCGCTTTGTGCCCGACCGCATCCCCGAGCTGCACGACCTCGGCCACGGGCCAACGGTGCAGTCGCTGTGCGAGCTGCGCGACGGACTCATTCTGGTGACCGGTGTCTCCAACTCCGGCAAGACCACGACCCTCTGCAGCATGACCCAGGCCATCGCCCGCTCGCGTTCCTGCCACATTGTCACCATTGAGGATCCCGTCGAATTCGTCTTCCATCATGGCTCCAGCCTGATCCGCCAGCGGCAGGTCGGCTTTGACACCCACGATTTCGCACGCGCCATGAAGAGCGCCCTGCGTCAGGACGTCGATGTCATCACGGTCAGCGAGCTGCGCGATTTGGAGACCATGCGCACCGCGATCACGGCGGCGGAGACCGGACACCTGGTCATCAGCACCCTGCACACGACCGATGTGCCAAGCACGATCACCCGCATCCTCGACTCCTATCCGAAGGATCAGCAGGAGTATGTCGCCGCCCAGCTCAGCCACTGCCTGCGCGGCGTCATCTGCCAGCATCTGATCCGGCGTCCCGACGGTCAGGGCCGGGTCATGGCCTCGGAGGTGATGGTCATCAACAGTGCCATTGGCGGCTGCATTCGCGACCAGCGCCTGCACCAGCTGCCAAGCCTGATCCAGATTGGCGGCGCCCAGGGCATGCACACGATTGACGACAGCCTGCTGCACCTGCTCAACCACGGCTTCATCAGCCTGGAGGACGCCCAGGCGCACGCCCGCGACATCGACTTCATCCAAGCCGGCCTTGAACGGCTGCAACGCGAGCAGGCGGGCGGGCGGCGGCGCTGAGGCGCCGCTCAGGCCAGGATCGGCCGGACAATCTCGCCGTGCACGTCGGTGAGACGAAAATCGCGTCCCTGATAGCGGAAGGTCAGGCGCTCATGGTCGAGGCCCATGAGGTGCAGAACGGTGGCGTTGAGGTCGTGCACGTGCACGCCGCCCTCGACGACGCTGAAACCGAACTCGTCGGTCTTGCCGTGGGTGATGCCCGCCTTGACGCCACCGCCGGCCATCCAGACCGTGAAGGCGTCCTTGTGGTGGTCGCGTCCCGGGGAGGTCTTGGCACCCGAGCCGTCGATGCCCTGGCGCAGGGGGGTGCGACCGAACTCGCTGCCCCAGATGACGAGGGTGTCCTCGAGCAGGCCGCGCTGCTTGAGGTCGCGCACCAGGGCGGCCATCGGCTGATCGACATCGCGCGTCTTGGCGCGCAGGCGCTTGTCGAGGTTGCCGTGGTGATCCCAGTCGGAGTCGTAGAGCTGGACCATGCGCACGCCGCGCTCGACGAGGCGACGTGCAAGCAGGCAGTTGTTGGCGAAGGAGGCGCGCCCCGGCTCGGCGCCGTACATGGCGAGGGTCGCCTTTGATTCACCGGCGATGTCCATCAGCTCGGGCACGCTGGCCTGCATGCGGTAGGCCATTTCATACTGGCTGATGCGGGTGGCGATCTCGGGATCGCCGACGAGGCCGAGTCGCTCTTCGTTGAGGCTGCGCACGGCGTCGAGCACCTGGCGGCGGTCCTGGCGGCTGTGGCCCTCGGGATTGTTGAGGAAGAGCACGGGTTCGCCGCTGCCGCGGAACTGCACGCCCTGGTAGCGGCTGGGCAGGAAGCCGGTGCCCCAGAGGGAGGTGCCGGCACCGCCGGGCGGACCCGACAGCAGGACCACGTAGGCCGGCAGATCCTGGTTGTCGGCACCGAGGCCGTAGGTCGTCCAGGCGCCGAGGCTGGGGCGACCGCCCTGGCCGAAGCCGGTGTGCAGGAACATCTGCGCCGGCGCGTGGTTGATCTCGTTCGTGTGCATGCCCTTGAGGATGCATAGGTCGTCGGCCACGCCCGCCAGATGCGGCAGCAGCTCGGAGAATTCGGCACCGCTGCGGCCGTGCTTTTGAAACCGGTAGGTGGACCCCGCCAGCGCCATCTCACCGCCGATGAAGGCGAAGCGCCGGCCCTTGAGCAGGTCCTCGGGGCATTTCTCGCCATCGTGCTTCCGCAGCACCGGCTTGTCATCGAACAGGTCGAGGTGCGAGGGCGCGCCGATCATGTGCAGGTAGATCACCCGCTTCGCCTTCGGCGCAAAATGCGCTCCGGCGATCCTTCCGCCAGAGGCGGTCGCCGGCAGATCGTTGGCCAGCAGCGAACCGAGGGCCGCCGAGCCCAGGCCGACCCCGGCGCCCGCCAGCAACTGGCGGCGTGAGACGGTGCAAAACTGCGGGGGCATGCGCCGGAAACGCCGGCCCCGGGAACGAACTTGCAGCGCGCTGCCCGCGAAAAAAGCGGTGGCTGACAAACAACACGGCTTGCCGGCCGCCGCAGCTTTTCCTAGCCTGTGGCCATGCACCGCCTGCTCCTGCTCTCCCTCCTCGCCGCCAGCGCCAGCGCCCAGGAGTCACGGATCCCGCGTGACGACAGCTTTGCCCGCGACATCGAGGCGATGTTTCCGCAGCTCGTCGAGACACGCCGCCACCTGCATGCGCATCCCGAGCTGTCGAACGAGGAGGAAAAGACTGCGGCCTACGTCGCCGAACGCCTGCGCGGTCTCGGTCTGGAAATGACAACCGGGGTCGCCAAGCATGGCATCGTCGCCCTGCTCAAGGGTTCGCAGGACGGTCCCTGCGTGGCCGTGCGTGCGGACATGGACGCCCTGCCGATCAAGGAACTGCGCGCCACCGCCTGGCGCTCGCGCCATCCGGGAGTGATGCATGCCTGCGGTCACGACATCCACACGACCGTGGCGCTCGGCGTCGCCGAGCTGCTCAGCCGGCACCGCGACCAGGTGCGCGGCACGGTGAAGTTCCTGTTCCAGCCGGCCGAGGAGGGCATGCCGAGCAGCTTTCAGGGCGACTGGGGCGCCAAGCTCATGGTCGCCGAGGGGGCGATGGAAAAGCCGCGCCCGGCGGCGGTGTTCGGCCTGCACTGCCGGCCGACAATCCTGCAGCCGGACATGAGCGACGATGAGGTGCGCTATTTGAAGGCCGGGCAGGTCGCCTACACGATCGGGGCCGACAACGCCAACAGCGACACCTTCCAGATCACCCTGCGCGGCAAGATGGCACACGGCTCGGCCCCGCACCGTGGTGTCGACGCCATCGCCACCGCCGCCTCGGCGGTGCAGGCGCTGCAGACCATCCGCAGTCGCATGACCAACACCCAGCGACCGCTCGTGTTGAGCATCGGCACGATTCAAGGCGGCCAGCGCTCGAACATCGTCGCCGAGGAAGTCGTGATGACCGGCACGGTGCGCACTTACGACGCCGCCCTGCAGGACGAGGTGATCCGGCTCATGCATCGCATCCTCAAAGGGGTCACCGAGGCGCATGGTGCCAGTTATGAACTCGACTACCGCAAGGGCTACCCGAGCATCCAGAACAACGCCGAACTGATCGCCGCCACGCTGCCCGCCTTTCGTCGCCTGCTCGGCCCGGAGAACGTGCTGGAAGTCATTCCCGGCATGGGCGGCGAGGACTTCTCCTACTTCGCCCAGGTCAGCCCGGGCTTCTACTTCCGCCTCGGCGTCGCCGATCCGGACAAGGGCATCACCGGCGAACTGCACACGCCGGCCTTTGACGTCGACGAGTCCTGCCTGAAAACCGGCGTCGCCGTGATGGCGGCGGCGGTGTGCGATTTTCTGGCACGCTGAGTCGCCTCAGCGCAGCTCGGCGAGCGGCAGGCGGCGCAGGCGCAGGCGGTTGAGGCCGCCGACCTTGCTGTCGCCGGCGCAGTAGGCGAGCAGTACGGCATCGCCGTGAACGTGGATGGCGGTGTAGCAGTACCAGCCGTCGGGATCCGGCTCGATCAGCTTCTTCACCGGCCAGGTGCGACCACCGTCGCGCGAGAGTGCGGCGACCAGCGGCGTGCGTTTGCCGGCGATAAAATCGAACTCGCCACCGTGGTCGTTCCAGAGACCGAGCAGGCGGCCGTCGGGCAGGAGTTTCAAGCTGGCGGGTGAGGTGGGCGAGGCCATCGGGCCGGGTGCCACGGCACTCCAGGTGCGGCCCTGGTCGGTGGAACGGGCTTCGTACTGCACGCCCTGATCGGTGCGAAACCAGCTGAACAGGCTGCCGTCGGGGAGTTCCACGACGCCCGGCTCCTGCAGGCCGGTGCGGGTGGCTGGCACCGGCAGGGCCTGCCATTGCGGCGCCTCGCTCCAGGTCGCACCGGCATCGTCCGAGACGAGCCAGAGCGCGAGCGCGCGGGCATCGAAGGACTTGCTGGAATCGGGATCCTCGCCGCGGGCGCGATGGAAGGCCACCGGTGCCACCAGCCGGCCACTGCGCAACTGAATGACGCGGTCGTTGTTGAGCACGAAGTAGCCCGGCGCGTTCGTCATGCGCACCGGCGCGCTCCAGGTCGCGGCCTCATCGCTGCTGAAGCGCACGTGCGGCCGGCAGTCCATCCAGGTGTTCTTGAGCAGGTAAAACAAGGCCAGCCGGCCATCCTGCAGGCGCAGCAGCGAGACGCTCATGACGTTGGCGCCACCCTCGTTGTCGAGGACGGTGCGCGGCTCCGGACTCCAGGTGCGGCCGCCGTCGCTCGAAGTGCGGGCCACGAGGCGGGCGGCGCTGTGGTCGGAGGCACCGCCGTAGAACTGGGTGTGCACGAAGAGCAGGCGGTCGTCCTGGAGCGTGGCGAAGGCGCCCTCGGAATGGCGCGGGAATTCCCTGGAGGGCTCGACATTGAGCACGACCTCGCCGGGACCGGCGGCGTGCAGGGACAGGGCGACGAAACAGAGCAGGAGCGGGCGCATCGCAGAACTACGCCGCGACGATGCACCGACTGACAGGCAATCAGGCCAGACCGGCGCGCACGAGCAGGGCCATGGGATCGGGATCACGGCCCATGAAATCGCGGAACAGCTTGGCGGGATCCTCGGAGTTGCCGCGGCTGAGGATCTTGTCGCGGAAGTCGCGGCCGACCTGGGGATTCAGCACGCCCTCCTTCTGGAAGCGGGTGAAGGCGTCGGCATCGAGCACCTCCGCCCACTTGTAGCTGTAATAACCGGCAGCATAGCCGACCGGGCTGCTGAACAGGTGACCGAAGCGGCGCGCCATGCTCGGGTTCTCGGTCTTGAGCGGCATCAGGTAATCCCCGAGCAACTTGCGCGAGAGAGAATCGAGATCGGCGCCCTCATCACGCGCATGGTGCATGTGCAATTCGAGGTCGAGCTTGCCGAAGGAAAGCTGGCGCATGATGTCGCTGGCACTGCGATAGTTGCGCGCGGCCAGCACCTTCTTCCACAAACGCTGCGGAATGGGCTCACCGGTCTCATGGTGTCGCGCAAACAGATCCAGGCTCTCGCGCTCCCAGCAGAAGTTTTCCAGCAGCTGTGAGGGCAGCTCAACGAAGTCCCAGTAGACATTGACGCCGTTGAGCGAGGGCACCTCGACGCTGCCGCAGAGCTGGTGCAGCAGGTGGCCGAACTCGTGGAACACCGTGCACACCTCGTCGTGGGTGAGCAGGGCGGGCTTGCCATCGACCGGCGGCGTCATGTTGCCACAGATGAGGCCGAGATGCAGACGGCGGTCGCGGTCGCCCACGGGCGGCAGCCCCCCCTTGAGGTAGTTCATCCAGGCACCACCGCGCTTGGCATCGCGCGGATGCCAATCGGCATAAAAGGCCCCAATCTGAACACCCTTCTCGTTGCGCACCTCGTAAAACTTCACCTCGGGATGCCAGACCTCGACCGGCCCGAGTTCATCCGGCTGGGTGCTCGCCGGCCCTGCTTGACCGGGTGCGTAGTACACCGTGTCGCGAGCGCTGATGCGCAGGTCGAAGACCTTCTCGGCGAGCTGAAACATGCCGCCCAGCACCTTGTCGAGCGGGAAGTAGGGACGCAGTTCCTCCTCATCGAAGTCGTACTCGGCCTTGCGGCGTTTCTCCGCCCAGTAGGCGACCTCCCAGGGCTCCAGCAGGTCGGAGGGACAGACGAGCGTGTCGGCGCGAAATTCCTGCAGCTCGACCGTCTCGCGATCGAAGGCCGTCTTGACGCGGGCGTGCAGGTTTTCGACGAAGGCAAGCGCCGCGGCGCCGGTGCGCGCCATGCGGTGCTTGAGCACGAGGTCGGCAAAGTGCGCCTGGCCGAGCAGTTCGGCCTTCTCCTGGCGCAGGCGCAGGATTTTCCAGATCAGCTCGGTGTTGTCATGGGCGCCGCGACCGATGCCGGAGGAGCCCTCCCAGACCGCCTTGCGCAGGGACTCGTCCTCGGCGTACTCCATGACCGGGATCATCGAGGGCGCCTTCAAGGTGAGTCGGTACTGCGGCTTCTCGGGCGTGCCCAGCCCCTTGGCGGCGGCATCGGCGCGGGCGGCCTCGATCGCCGAGGGCGGCAGGCCCTTCAGACGGGCGGCATCGTCCAGCACGAGTTCCCAGGCGTTGGTCGAGTCGAGCACGTTCTCCGAGTACTTCTGGGTGAGCTGCGAGAGCTCGGATTCGAGGGCTTCGAGCCGCTGCTTTTTGTCGGGCGGCAAATCGGCGCCGGCGAGGCGGAATCCCTCCAGGGTCTCGTCGAGGGCACGCTTGCGCATCGGCGGCAGATTGCGCGCCACCTCGGTCTTGCTGTAGGTTTCCAGCAGATCCCAGAGATGTTCGTTGAGGGGAATCTTCGCGAAGAAAGCGCTTACCTCCGGCAGCATGGCGTTGTGGGCCTCGCGCAACTCGGGGCTGTTGCACAGCGCATCGAGATGCTGGACCAGCCCCCAGGCCTCGTTGAGCGGACGCGTCGCCTCTTCCAGGCCGAGCACGACGCTGTCGAAGTCCATCTTGCCGCGGTCCTGAACAATGACGGCATCGAGCCGGGCCTCGGCCTGGCGCAGCGCCTCGGCGATGTCGGCGCGGATGGCCTTGGGTTCGAGAGTGGACCAACGGAGGTGGAAATCCTGGGTGAGGAAGGGCTGGGCCATGCGCGGGGAGGAGGGGCTGGACCTGTCTTAGAACCGCCGCGGCGGCGGCGCAATCGGAAACCCCGGCCGCCTAGTCCCGTGACGCCTGCAGGAATTCCGTCAGGGCCGGAAACTGGGCGCGCCAATCGCCCACAACCGCCGGTTCCAGCCGGCTGGTCAGCACGGTTTCGCGTCCGCCGGCATCGGCGATGATGACGCCGTGCGGATCCACCACGAGCGTCCGCCCCGGATAGCTGAACTGCGGATCCTGGCCGCAGAGATTGACGCCGATCACATAGGCCTGGTTTTCAATGGCGCGCGCCTGCAGCAGGGTGAGCCAATGCTGCTGACGCCGGGCGGGCCAGGCCGCCAAAAAGAGCAGCACCTCGGCGCCGAGGGCGACCGCCGCGCGTGCGGTCTCGGGAAAGCGCAGGTCGTAGCAGATGAGTGGAGCGATGAGCAGGCCGCCCCATTCGAAAAGCACCGCTGACGTTCCCGGGGCGTGCACGGCGGTTTCGCCGCCAAAGGCAAAGGGGTGCATCTTTGTGTAGCGCGCCAGGATGTGCCCGTCCGGCGCCACCGCCAGAGCCTGGTTGCTGCCGCGACCGTCCGGTCCAGGCACCACCACCCCTCCCACCACGGCACAATCCCAGGTGGCGGCGAGTTCAAGCAGGAAGGCCGTAGTGGGTCCCTCCACCGGCTCCAGGGTCGCCTCCAGGCGGGTACTGAAGCCGGTAGCGAACATCTCGGGCAGGACAAGCAACGAACCGGGTGTCGGCGGCGCCGCCGCCAGCAGGGCGCGCAGCTTGGTGAAAGCGGCCTGTTTGTCCTCCCAGCAGGACTCCATCTGAACGAGATGCACGGGCAGCGACATGGCAAAAAGGCGGATGCGGGCTTGGCTTTTGCAGGGGGAGCGGTTTAAATGAATCTGCCCCAGCCCGTGCCGGACCGCCAGCCGATTTCCGCAAAAGCACCGGCGCGAGCGGCCGTTGTGTGTTGTCCCACCCCGCCATGAACGACTCCCCCATCGCCATCCGCCACTACCGTCCCTCCGACCTCGAGACCCTGCGCCGCATCACGGTCGATTCTTTCGGGGCGGTCGCCCTCGACCAGATGCTGGAGGACCGGCTCGGCATCTGGAACGGCCGTGATTGGAAGGCGCGCAAGGCGGACCACATCGACGACGACTGCACCGCCAATCCACAGGGCTGCTTTGTCGCCGAACGCGACGGCGAGGTGCTCGGCTACATCACCACCCGCGTCGACCGGATCAACTCGGTCGGCCGCATCCCCAACCTCGCCGTCGTTGAGGCGGCGCGCGGCTACGGCCTCGGCCGCCGACTCATCCACCATGCGCTCGACTCCTTTCGCGAGCAGGGTTTGAAGGTCGCCAAAATCGAAACGATGGCCTCGAACGTCGTCGGCCAAAGCCTGTACCCGTCCTGCGGCTTCGAGGAAATCGGTCGTCAGGTACACTTCGCCATGCGCCTCTGACGGCCCCGAATTTGAACGCGGCGGCTGCCGCACCGGTCTTTGCCTTCAACCCCCCAGTTCCGCCATGTCCCTCCCCTCCTTTTGGCGCGCCGCGCTCAGCCTCGGTGTCGTCGCCCTGCTGGCGAGCTGTGCCAGCCCGCTGGAAAAGCGCATCGAACGCAACCCCGACCTCTTTGCCAAGCTGAGTCCCACCGACCAAGTGCTGGTCCGCCAGGGTCGCCTGCGCGAAGGCATGACCCAGGAGGCCGTCTTCCTTGCCTGGGGCCGGCCCGACGGTGTCGCTGAAGGCGTGCAGAAAGGCCTGAAAACCGAACAGTGGACCTACTTCGGCTCACAGCCGGTGTACACCGACACCTTCTACGGCGGCTGGGGCTGGGGAGGCTGGGGCGCCCCCGGTTGGCGCCGTGGCTGGGGCTACTGCGGCCCTTGGGATCCCTACTGGGGCGGCTACGGCAGCTCGGTCACCTACGTCCCCTACCGTGCGGCCAGCGTCAGCTTCCGCAACGACCGGGTCACGGAATACCTGCGTGGTCCGCAGTGAGGCTCAGCCCACCTGCCGCCGCACCGTGCGGCCGGGATTGAGCAGATCGTCGCGCTCGAGGCCGGTGAGTTGCTGGATCCGCTTCAGCACCCAAAACAGCAGACCGACCGTGACCGCCATCATCGGCAGGCCGATGATGATGAAACCGACCCAGTTCTGCCGGCCGATGGCCTTGGTGTAGGCCTCGCTGCCGGGTTCGGCGCCTGCCAGGAAATACTGCACCAGCCAGGCATTGGCCACGGCGGAGGCGAACATCGTCAGGGCCAGCGCCCAGGAGGCCCGGCGCAGCAGTCGCTCGTGACCGGCGCGCTTCTCCAGGGTGTCGAGCGAGGCCCTCAGCAGCGGCTGATTGACGACCTGCGGGTTGAGCAGGAGTTCGGTCACCAGCGGTTTGCCCCAGCGGAAACTGAGCGGGAAGGCCAGGCCGAGAAACACCGGGAAGGCCGCCTCCTTCAGCGCGAACCAGAAGGCATTCAGATTGAGCAGACCGAGACCGCCGGTGAAGATCACTGCAACCAAGCCCAGCACGGAAAAGAAGTTCAGGCCGCGCTTGCGGTAAAAGCACCAAAGACCGAAGCCAACCGGCAACAGCAGGGCAACCCCCAGCGCCCAGAAGGGTCCAAGGCGGTCGGGGCGGCTCATCGTCTCCAACACGACCGAGGGCAGAACCACGGTGAGCAGGAGATCGCTGAGGGGATGGGGCTGTTCGGAGGCCTTCACCTCAAACCGTGCCGAACAGGGTCTTGCCAGTGCTGAGCAGGTCGTCGCAGGCTTCCTTCATGCGCTCGCAGAGGCCCTGCTCGCCCTTCTTCAGGTAGCTGCGCGGGTCATAGGCCTTCTTGTCGCCAACCTCGCCGTCGATCTTGAGCACGCCGGCATAGTTCTTCATCATGTGATCGACGATCGGGCGGGTGAAGGCGTACTGGGTGTCGGTGTCGATGTTCATCTTGATGACGCCGTAACCGAGCGTCTCGCGGATCTCCTCCAGCGGGGTGCCGCTGCCACCGTGGAAGACGAGGTCCATCTCGGCGGCGGCGCCGTGCTTGTCCATGACCGCCTTCTGGCCGTCGCGCAGGATGGTCGGCTTGAGCTTGACCGCGCCCGGCTTGTAGCTGCCATGGACGTTGCCGAAAGTGGCGGCGAACATGAAGCGGCCGACGCCGTTGAGGGTCTCATAGACCGTCAGCATGTCCTCGGGCGTGGTGTACAGCTTGTCGTTGGAGACGCCGGAGGTGTCGTGGCCGTCCTCCTCGCCGCCGACAACGCCGGCCTCGATTTCGAGGATGATGTCGAGGTCGACGCACTCCTGCAGCAGTTCCTTGGACAGGCGCAGGTTTTCCTCCAGCGGCAGTTCCGAACCATCGAACATGTGGCTGTTGAACAGGTTGCCGCGGCCGGCCTCACGGCGTGCGCGGGTGGCGGCCAGCAGCGGCTTGAGGAACTTCTCGACGTTCTTCGGGTGGCAGTGGTCGGTGTGCAGGGCGACCAAAACATTGTACTTCTCGGCCAGCACATGCACCGCCTCGGCGAGAACGATGGCGCCAAGCGCCATGTCCTTGACCGCGGTGCCGGAGGCGAACTCGCCGCCGCCGGTGGAGACCTGGATGATGCCGTCCGACTTCGCTTCGGCGAAGGCCTTCAGGGCGCCGTTGATCGTCGGCAGGGAGGTGACATTGATGGCCGGATAGGCGTAGCCGCCTTTTTGGGCGGCGTCGAGCATGGCGCGGTACTGGGCGGGGGTGGCGACGGGCATGGTGCGGTGGGAATCGGGGGTGTTGGCCCGCACAGGGAGCAAGAATGGGGCCGGGTGCAAGCCCCGCCTTCCGCCCCACCCGGGATTGCCGCTTGCCAGAACCCCCGTGCGCCGCTTCTATGCCGATCGGAGCGCACGGATAGCTCAGCGGTAGAGCGTCTGTCTTACACACAGAGGGTCGGGGGTTCGAATCCCTCTCCGTGCACCCGTCGGTAAACCGGCAGAGCGGCAAAGCTCTTGCGAAAAGCGCGCCCGTCGCGCTGTACTTCTTTCCTGATGAAGAAGTCCGTTCTGACCTACCTGCTGCTGCCGCTGGTGCTGGCCGCCGCACCTTACCCGGAAGCCACGCCTGACTCGCCAGGCAAGCGCATGCTCGACGGCTACTTCGAACAGCAGGTGCGCGAGATCGAGGAAACCGGTGGCCTGAAGCACATCACCACGGCGGAGCAGTGGCGCGCCGAGGCGCCCGAGTACCGCCGTCAACTGGCCGCCATGCTCGGCCTCGACCCCATGCCGGAACGCACCGACCTGAAGCCGGTGGTCACCGGCGAGCTGAAGGTGGACGGCTGCCGAATCGAGAAACTGCACTTTCAGGCCCTGCCCGGCTACTACGTCAGCGCCAATCTGTACCTGCCGGAAAGAGTCGATGCCCCCTGCCCCGCCATCCTCTATGTCTGTGGCCATGCCAATGTCATGAAGGACGGGGTCAGTTTCGGCAACAAGACCGGCTACCACCATCACGGCCTGTGGTTTGCCCGCCACGGTTATGTCTGCCTGATCATCGACACCGTCCAGCTTGGCGAGATCCGCGGCGAGCACCATGGCACCTACAGCAAGGGCCGCTGGTGGTGGATCGCGCGCGGTTACACCCCCGCCGGCCTCGAGGCCTGGGCCGGCATCCGCGCGCTCGACTACCTGGAGACACGGCCGGAGGTCGACAAAACCCGCTTCGGCGTCACCGGCCGCAGCGGTGGCGGCGCGTACTCCTGGTGGGTGGCGGCACTGGATGAACGCATCAAGGCCGCCGCACCGACCGCCGGCGTCACGACGATGCGCAACCACCTCGTCGACGGCTGCATTGAGGGCCACTGCGACTGCATGTTCTTCGTCAACACCCGCCGCTGGGATTTCGACCGCCTGGTGGCGCTGGTGGCACCGCGGCCCCTGCTCATCGTCAACACCGACAAGGACAGCATCTTCCCGATCGACGGTGTCTTTCAGATCTACCAGAACGTGCGCCGGTTGTACGGCCTGCTCGGCGTCGAAAAGAACATCGGCCTGCAGGTGGCCGAGGGTCCGCATGCCGATCTGCAGCCGCTCAACACCGGCGCCTTCCACTGGTTCGAACGCCACCTCAAGGGAGCTGATCCGCGGCAGGTCCTGCACCAGGGCGCCGAGAAGTCGCTGGAACCGACGGTTCTGCGTGTGCTGACGGAAACGCCGGCCGACGAACGCAACACGACCATCGACCAGACCTTTGTGCCGGCCGCGGCGACACCGCCGGTGCCAACCAACCGCAACGACTGGGAGCAGTTGCGCGACGGGTGGATGAGCGCGCTCAAGCATGAGGTTTTCGCCGGCTGGCCAAAGGACGCGCCCGCGCTGCAGCCGGCCAAGGCGGGCAGCCTGGAGCGCGACGGCATCCAGATGAGCGCCTACGATCTGGAGACGCAGTCGCCCTTCCGCCTGCGTTTGTTCGTCGTGCACCGGGCCGGCCTGCGTCCGCAGGACTTGGAACTGGTCACCCTCAACGCGCTCGATGCCCAGGGCTGGCAGGATTTTACCAACACCCACGCCAGCCGCTTCGGTACGCTGTTGGAAAGTGCGACGGCGGCCGAGCCGGACGAGGCGGCCTTCGAGGCCGAGCGCAAGATGTTCGCCAGCTTCAAGTGGGGCATGGCCTACCTCGCCCCGCGCGGCGTTGGGCCCACCGAATGGAGCGGCAGCGACAAGGCGCAGACCCAGCGCCTGCGCCGCTTTTATCTTGCCGGTCAGACCCTGGATTCGATGCAGGTCTGGGACATCCGGCGTTCGATCCAGGGCCTGCGCCGGATCGAGGGCCTGGAGAAAACCGCCCTCTGGCTGCAGGCGCATCGCGACATGGCCGCCAACGCCTTGTACGCCTCGCTGTTTGAAGACGGCATTGTCCGGCTCGACCTGCATGACCTGCCGACCACCCACATGCAGGGGCCGGCCTACCTGAATGTGCTGCGCCACCTCGACCTGCCACAGGCGGCCGCGCTGGCGACCGAGCGTGCGCGCGTTGTGTTGTACAGCGCCGACGCCACCGCCTGGGACTTCCCGGCGACCACCTCGAAAAACCTCGCCTGGCCGGAAAAACAGTGGCAGATCCGTCCGCCGCCCAGAGAATGACCCCGCCATGCGCCGCTTGCTCCTGCTTCTCCTCCCCTGCCTGCTCGTCGCCCAGGAAGCGCCGCCGCCGCCCGCCGTTTACGAGGGCCGGGTCATCGCCCAGACCATGCACTGGCAGGGTGCTGGCTGGTTGATCCGGAACAAGCGCGAGCGTGAAGAGGCGACAACGCGCATGCGCGAGGAACTTGGCGTCAAGCCCGGCATGACCGTCTGCGACCTCGGCAGCGGCAACGGCTACCACACCCTGCCGATCGCCGAAAAAGTGGGTCCGGAGGGCAGGGTGTATGCCGTCGACATCCAGCCCGAGATGCTAGACCTGCTGCGCCAGCGCGCCGAGGGCCGTAGCCTCGGGAACATCGAGTGCATCGTCAACACGCCGCTCGATCCGAAGATCCCGGCCGATTCCTGCGACCTCATCCTGCTGGTGGATGTCTACCACGAGTTCTCGCATCCGGCGGAGATGCTTGCCGGCATCCGCAAGGCGCTGAAACCGGACGGGCTCGCCGTCTTTGTCGAATTCCGCGCCGAGGATGAGACCGTGCCGATCAAGCCCGAGCACAAGATGAGCAAGGCGCAGCTCCTCAAGGAACTCGGCCTGAACGGCTTCAAACTCGTGCGCGAGTTCGATGGCCTGCCCTGGCAGCACATGATGTTCTTTGGCAAGGCCGAATCCTGAAGCGGCCCGGCCGAAGCTCCATCCCGGATCACCGGGTTTGGGACGACAACCGCACGGTTTCCCACGGCGGATTGTGCCTTCCGCCACCCTGGTTGCAAGATCCGACCAACGGAATCAAACCAAACGCAGGCGCTTGCGCAGCAGCCACTCGGCGGTGAGCAGGCCGAGCACGGCGCCAAACCACCACCAGCTCGACCACAGCACGGTTTCGCGCACCGTGGTCTGGCGACGATCGACGGCCTGCAGCAGGGCCGGCAGATCTGTGGCAGCCTGCTCCTCGCGCAGGAAGCGGCCACCCGAGAGTTGCGCCATGGATTCCAGCAGCGGCCGATTGAGCGTCAGGCTGGCCCATTCGGCATTGCCGGCGTCAGCCACGCGCAGCGACAGACGCAGGTCACCGCGCGGCGCGGAGGGCCCTGCGGCGATGGCGATTTCATAGGCGCCGGCCTTGAGCGGCGGGGTGACGGCACGCAGGACGCCAAAATGGGTGGGATCGGCCTCGAGCGGCAGCACCGCCACTTCGCGCCCTTCATGCAGCAACACGGCCTGGGCGCCTTCAGCCGGGGTGCCGGCGGAGTCGCCAAAGCGCACGCGAATTTCCGCAGTCTCACCTGGCTGATAGCGCAGGCGGTCGCTGCCAATCGCGGCGCGTGCGTCCTCCACTTGGAAGGGCGGCGCGGCGATCCAGGCGGCCAGCTGCATCCACAGGCGCTGGTGGTAGAGATCGGCCACCTGATAGCGCCACCGCCAGAATTCGTCGCTGGCGACATACAGCACCGCTCCCGCGCCCAGCGGCCGGAAGATCAGGGCCGGCGGCGCGGCGTTGCCACCGCGAACGCCGAAAACCGCCAGTGTCTGTGCGCCAGCCTGGGCGACCACCGGTGCCACCCAGCGCAGTTCGGGCAGCTCGGGCCAGAGTCCGCTGTTGGCACTGGCAGAATCGCTCAGCCGCAGGGCAGCCTGACTTTCGCCCTCGGGCGTCAATCGAAGTGTCCAGCCCTCGGCAACGGACGCCGCTGCGTCGGACCATTGCACGGGCACCAGGGACGCCGTCTTGCCGGCAGCCCAGGCACGCAGATGTCCACGCGCGCCATCCACCAAGATCAAACCACCGCCGCGCTTCTCGACAAACTCGACCAACCACTCGAGCTGAGTCGCGCTGAAACGCACGGGCGCAACATCGCCCAGAACAATGAGATCATGACTGAACAACTCCTCCCGCGTCTTGGGAAATGCCTTCTGCAGGGCGCCGGCGGTGGCCGGTTCGGCGTGGTCGTCGATCAGTAGGCTCACCTGCCAGCGCTCGTCACGATCGAAATGTGTGTTCACGTACCTCGTCTCCCAGCGCGGGCGACCGTCGAGCAGCAGGACCTTGCGCTTGCGGCTGAGCAGGTGCAGCGCCACCTCGCGACTGTTGTTGGCACGTGTCTTTTCAATGCCAGCTCGCTCGCCAACCACCGAGGCCTGCACGCTGATCAGGCGCAGGGTCTTGTCGCGCTCCGACGCAGCCGCCGGCGGCAAATCCTTGACCGGAAAACCGAAGTCGAAACGACGCTCACCGCGTCCCTCGGCACTGAAGTTGCGCTCCCAGAGCACGCGGCCGCCGCTGGTCACCCGCAGGTTGCAGGGTGTGCCGGCCGGCAGGCTGTCGCCGAGGATGATCCGGCCGAGCAGGTTTTCCTCCGCAAACACCGACTCGGCGGTGACAACGTTGAGCACGCTCAGGTCGGGCGGCGGTGTCTCGACGCCGAAGCCGATCGTGAACACGGGTACGCCCGCCTCCTTCATCGCGCCGGCGAATTCCGCCGGCGAACCGGTCGTGTTGTGCTGGCCATCGCTGAGCAGGACCAGGGCGGTGCCCGGGGCCAGTTCGCCGAGGGCCTCGCGCACCGCGGCATCGAGGTTGGTGAGCGGAGCGTCCGGCGGCAGGTCGAAGGCCGCTGGCAGCGGGCCGGGTGTGTCCTTGCCGCCCTGGCGCTGCCACCAGACTCGTTGCGCCTGCGCGCCGCGCAGCAGAACCAGCTCGGCATCCTGACTTTCGGTGATCTTGCGCAACAGCGGTGTGGCGCCACCGAGGAGCAGCTTTTCCGCGCGCTCGTAACGACTGCCGGCGGAGGCCTGACCGGGAATCGCGCCGGCCGGTTCATCCTCGAGCTTCATGCTCGCCGAGGCGTCGACGGCAAAGATGACGCGGCCGAGCTGGCGACGCGTCGTCTCGTGGCGCAGCACCGGACCGGAGAGGGCCAGCACGAGCAGGAACACGGCGAACGAGCGCAGCAGCCCCGGCAGCCAGGCCCAGCGACCGGGGTGCTGGCGTGCCTCGCGCCGGTACAGGAGCCCCATCAGCAAGGCCAGCCCCAGAGCAGCCGCCCACACGGCCGGGGCGGGATACTCGCCGGCAAAACGCAGGGTGGTCTCAGTCTGGGGGTTCATGAGGGGCGCGGAGAGTAGACGCGCCACCGCGCCGGAGCAAGGGCGCTCAGGCGCCGCGGGCGGCTTCAACGGAAATCCGTTCGGGGCGGAATTTCAACGCCGTGGCATAGGCCAGCATTTCGACATTTGGCGCACCCGGCGCCTTGCCGCCGACGTCGCTGCTTTCGAACCGCAGGTTGATGCGGGATCAAACCTGCTCGGGCACTTCGAACCCCTTGCGGTACTCGCGCTTGAGCAGGGCGAGCGCCTCGGGTGTGGCGGAGTCGCCAACGAAGGTCTCCTTGGCGGCGTCAATCTCCAGCAATCGGCCGACCCGCAGGTCACCCGGCTTGAGCGTCACCTCGTTGGCGGCCAGGTGCGCGGGCAGGTCGTCGATGACGTGCTGCCAGGGCTCGAAGTCCTTGAGCTGGGCCTTGGCCTGATCGAGGTCACCGTCCTGGCCGAGGCGCCAGGACAGGTTGCCGAGGTGGCACCAGGCGCTGGAGTAATGGATCTGCTCGATTTCGCCATTGAGATCGGCGGTCTTGCGACTGCGCATCGCGGCGATGAAGTTCTCCGCGTGGCCGCCGCCGCCGTCACCGCGGAAGCGGTGGATCACCTTGCCCTCGGGATCATGGGCCGAACCGCCGCCGCGGCTGCCGGCATAATAACCACCCTCGCATTCAATGACCAGGAAGGCGCTGGTACGGCGGCGGCGATAAACATCGCCTGCCTTCATGCCCTTCTGGCGAGGCAGGTTGTGAATGTCCATGACCACCGGGATATCGCCGGTGTCAATGTACAGGAAATGGGTGTTCGGCGTCTCACCGGCATCATCCCAGCCGTAGCGACCGCCCCCGGCCAGCACCCGCTTGGGCAGGCTGATCTTGTCGCGGAAGACGATGTTGCGCAGGTCATCGATGATGTGCGGCCCCCAGTTGCCAAGCTCGCCGTTGCCGGTGTTCCAGACCCAGTGCCAGTCATAGTGGAACTTCGGTCGGTAAATCGGCTCGTCCTGGGCCGGACCGAGCCAGAGGTTGTAGTCGACGCTCGCCGGCGGCGTGATGGGCTGCGCCACCTTGCCGATGCTGGCGCGCATGCCGTAGTGGTTGAGGCGGACATACTTCATCTTGCCCAGCGCGCCGGAATCGAGGTAGGCCTTGAGTTCCTGATGGAAGGGGTCGCTGCGCTGCTGGGTGCCACCCTGAACGATGCGGTTGTACTTGCGTGCCGCCTCCACGAGCTTGCGGCCTTCCCAGACGTTGTGGGAAACCGGCTTTTCGACGTAAACGTCCTTGCCCGCCTGGCAGGCCCAGATCGAGGCGAGCACGTGCCAGTGGTTGCCGGTCGAGACGACCACGGCGTCGATCTCCGGATCCTCGATGACCCTGCGCAGATCCTGGGCGGTCTTCGCCTGCGGATACTTCTGCTTGGCGCGGGCGATGACCTCGGTGTCGGCGTCGCACAGGTAGGCGACCTCGACCCCCGGGATCTTGGCAAACCAGGCCGCTGAGCCCATGCCGCGACCGCCGAGGCCGATGAAGCCCAGACGGATTTTGTCATTGGCGCCAAGCACCCGCGAGGCGGAGACGGCGGTGGCGGCAAGAACACTGTGGCGGAGGAAGCGGCGGCGGGTGGCGGAGGTCATGGCAAAGGGTCGTGGGTTCAAGAAGTCAACGATGGATGCAGTTCGGCTTTTCAAGGATGGCTCGCCCGCCAGTCATTCGGTCGAGGCCGCTGGAGCCCCATCCAGCAGGCGCACGGCCGCCTCGTGGAAGGCCTGGCGCATGGGAGAGGCATCGGCATTGGGCAGGCCGGCACGCTGGATGAGCAGGATCTGGACGGCACCGCTCGATGGATCGAACCACCCCTGGGTGCCGTGGGCGCCGCCGTGGCCGACGGTGCCGGCGCGCAGCATGGCGGTCACGCCCGCGGGACGCAGAACCACCTGCACGCCTAGCCCCATGCCCATGCCTTCCACAAAACCGGCCTTGAGATCGCCGGTGTGGTTTTCGAACATGCGGATGAGCGACTCCTTGGAGAGATGGCGACGGCGGTTCGCCTCGCCGCCATTCACCATCATGGCGTAGAGTTTGTGCAGATCTTCAGCTGTCGAAAACAGCCCGCCAGCGGCCAGCGGCGTGCGCTTGTTGTTGGAGTACGGCGCCGTCAGGTAGCGAATCTCCGCGGGCTCCAAGCGACCATCGGGACCGGCTTGATAGGAAAGAGCGAGTCGCTCCAACCGTTTCTTGTCGGGCCAAAATGTCGTGTTGCGCATGCCCAGCGGCCGGAAGACCAGGCGGTCGAGCGCCTTGGCATAATCCTCGCCGGTGACCACCTCAATGATCCGCCCCAACACGTTGATGCCAGGGTTTGAGTAGGCCCAGCGGCTGCCCGGCTCAAACTGCAGCGGGGTCAAGGCGTACACGAGGGTCGCTTCACGCAGCGACAGCACATCAAGGGCGCCGGATTCAACGTTGGGATTGCCGGTGACGCCGCCGGTGTGGGTGAGCAGATCCTTCAGCGCCAGCGGCCTCGCCGGCTTGCCAAGCACGACGACGTCCTCTTTTTTTTCACGGACGACGAGCTGCCCCCTGAACTCCGGAAGGTACTTCTCGACCGGATCCTCGATGTCGAGTCGGCGGTCATCGTGCAGCATGAGCACGGCCAGAGCCGTGATCGGCTTCGTCATTGAGGCGATCCAGAACAGGCTGTCGGTCGCCATCGGCGTGCGCTTCTCCAGATCCTGAAAGCCGACCGCCTGCAGGCTGAGCACCTGGTCCTTGCGCGCGACCAGCGTGACGGCACCGGCGATCTGGCCCTCCTTGACAAAGGGTTCCAGCGCCGCGGCCACGGGATCAGCGTCAGCAGCCGAAAGGGGCGCCAGTCCAAGGACGGCCGCGCAAAGAAGAAGGGTGGGCGGAAATTTCATGGTCGCAGAAAGCGGCCTCCGGCGCCGACTGGGGCGGCCGGAGGCCTGTCAGGGCGGACACAGCCGCACGGCATCACTTGCTGTTCTCGGCGAACTGCGCGTCAAAAATGATCTTCGAGGGTGGGAAATCGAGTTTCTTGACATAGGCGGCGGATTCGGCGGCGCCGAACTCGCGGTCCATGGCACCGTCCTCCCACTCGACGCTGAGCGGACCGCCATACTCAATGTCATTGAGCGCGCGGATGATGCGCTCGAACTTGATGTCGCCACGGCCAACGGACTTGAAGTCCCAGTAGCGGGTCGGCTTGTGGAAATCGACATGGCCGCCAAAAACGCCGGCGTCGCCGCTCAAGTTCCAGGCGACATCCTTCATGTGAACATGGAAGATGCGGTCACTGAACTTGTAGATGAACTTGACGTAGTCGACGCCCTGGTAGCCGAAGTGGCTGGGGTCGTAGTTGAAACCGAAGGCGGGATGGTAATCAACGGCCTGCAGGGCGCGCTCGGCGCTGGCGATGTCGAAGGCGATCTCGGTCGGATGCACCTCCAGCGCGTAACGCACGCCGAGCTTTTGGTACTCGTCGAGGATCGGCTTGAAACGCTTGGCGAAGTCGGCGTAGCCGGCCTCGATCTGGCCGGGCAGGTTCGGCGGGAAGGAGTAGACCAGGTGCCAGATCGAACTGCCGGTGAAGCCGTTGACCACGTTCACTCCGAAGCGCTTGGCCGCGTGAGCGGTCTTGATCAGTTCCTCGGCGGCGCGCTGGCGCACGCCCTCAGGATCGCCATCACCGTAGATGGCGGCAGGCAGGATCTGCGCGTGGCGGGCATCAATGTTGTCGCACACCGCCTGACCGACCAGGTGGGTGGAGATCGCATGGCACTGCAGGCCGGCGGCCTTGAGCTTGGCGCGCTTGGCGTCGCAGTAGGCCTGATCGGCCTTGTCCACTTCAAAGTGATCGCCCCAGCAGGCGAGTTCCACGCCGTCGTAACCGAAAGCCTTGGCCTTCTGCAGCATGGTGTCCAGGGGGAGGTCGGCCCACTGGCCGGTGAAGAGGGTGACGGGTCTGCCCATGAGGATGATGATCGGTAAGAGGTTTGTTGGCGTCCGCCGCGCGGACGGCCTGATTTTCAACATGCGCGTCCGGCTGGCAATGGAAATCTGCATCCGCTTGGGCGCGGACCGGGGCAAGTCGGGGCACCTGCCTAGCCGAGATTTCAACCCCATCCCTTGCGGCTGAAGCCGCAGCCACTTTTCCCAAACAAGCGAGATTCACCCCGAGAGTTGCAGCAGCGCGCTTTTCCGCCAAGCATGGCGCATGGACGACTTCCTGGTCATCGACGCCGTGCGCAAGAGCTTCGGCGCGCAGCGCGTGCTCGACGACGTCAGCCTGTCGATCCGCGAGGGCGAGATCTTCTCCCTGCTCGGGCCGAGCGGCTGCGGCAAGACCACGCTGCTGCGCCTGCTGGCGGGTTTTGACACCCCGGACGCCGGTCGCATTCACCTCGCGGGGAAGGACCTCACAGCCCTGCCGCCCGAGCGGCGACCGGTGAACACGGTGTTTCAAAATTACGCGCTGTTTCCGCACCTGAGCGTGCGCGACAATCTCGCCTTCGGCCCGCGACTCGCCGGCCGGCCCCGCCAGGAAGTGCGCGAGGCGGTCGATCGCATGCTGGCCCTGGTGCGCCTCGAAGCGCAGGCGGACCAACGGCCGGCCCAGCTCAGCGGCGGCCAAAAACAGCGTGCCGCCCTCGCCCGCGCCCTGATCAACCGTCCGCGCCTGCTGCTGCTCGACGAGCCGCTCGCCGCCCTCGACCTGAAACTGCGCCAGCACCTGCTCGTCGAGCTGGCCGCCCTGCACCGCGAGGTCGGCACCACCTTTCTCTACGTCACCCACGACCAGACCGAGGCGATGAGCCTGAGCCACCGCATAGCCGTGCTGAATGAGGGCCGCGTCGAGCAGGTGGACACGCCGGAACGGCTGTACCAGCAACCCACCTCGGCCTTTGTCGCCGCCTTCATCGGCGACACCAATCTGGTCGTGGGCCAAGTCGAAACAGGCGGCGTGCGTCTGGCCGGCGGCCTGCTCGTGCCGATGCCCGCAAACACCTCTCGAAACGTCGGCAGCACGGTGCGCCTGAGTGTGCGTCCCGAGCACGCACGGCTTGAGGCAAGCGAGGCGCCCACGCCGTGGCGCGTCGCCGAAACCGTCTACGGCGGCGCCTTCACCCGCTACTGGATCGAGGGCGAGGGCCAGCGCTGGCAAACCCAGCAAGCCGGTCCGCCGCTTTTCCCACGCGGCGCCGCCGTGCGCCTGAAACTGGACCCCACCGCCCTGTGCCTGCTGCCGGAGGTCGCACCATGAAACCCGTGCGCCGAAGCCTTGCCGAATGGCTGCTGACGGCCCCTGCCCTGCTCTGGCTGGCGGCCTTCTTCGCCCTGCCGACCGGCCTCATCCTGACCGCCGCCTTCCGCCCGGCCGATCTGCATGGCGGACTGGGCAGCGGCTGGAGCCTCGACGCCGTGCGCGCCCTCGCCGACCCCGCCTTGCTGCCGCTTGCGTGGCGCACACTCTGGCTCAGTGCGACCGCCACCGGCCTCTGCCTGCTGCTGGCGCTGCCGGCCGGCTGTTGCGTGGCCCGGTTGCCCCGACGGCGCCAGGGATGGGTCCTGCTGCTGATGGTTCTGCCCTTCCTGACCAACTTCCTCATCCGTGTGTTCGCCTGGAAAAGCCTGCTGCATCCCGATGGCGCGTTGACGCGCTGTCTACAGGACTGGGGCTTGCTGGCCGCAGACGGCATGCTGCTGTACCACAACGGCGCCGTGCTGGCCGTGCTCATCTACGTGCACCTGCCCTTCGCCATCCTGCCGGTCTATGCCGCGGCGGAAAAGTTCGACTTTGGCCTGCTCGAAGCCGCGCGCGACCTTGGCGCGGGTCCGTGGCGGGCGTTCTGGCGCGTGCTGGTTCCCGGCGTGCGCGGTGGCATCGCTGCCGGTGCCCTGCTGGTGTTCACAGGTTGTCTCGGCCAGTATGTGGTGCCGCAACTCGTCGGCGGCACCGACCAGGAGATGCTGGGCAACCGCATCGTCCAGCGGGTGTTCAGCGATCGCAACCTGCCCGAGGCTGCCGCGCTCGCCGGTCTGCTGCTGCTGGCGGTGCTGGCCCTCCTCTTCGCGCAGGCCTGGCGCCAGAGGCGCACCGAACAGGAGGTGGAGGCATGAAACGTTCGCGGCTGCCGGCAGTCCTCACCGCCCTCGTTCTCGTCTTCCTCCAGACGCCGCTGGTCATGCTGGTCTTGAACTCGTTCAACGCCTCGCGCTTCGGCGGTGCCTGGGAAGGTTTCACCTGGCAGTGGTATGAACGCCTCTGGCGCGCGGACGAGGTCTGGGAAGCCTTCTTTCTCAGCCTGCGTCTGGCGGTCGCCTCCACCGTGGCAGCAACGCTGCTCGGCACCCTTGCGGCCTGGTCGCTGCACCGCCATCGCGGCCGCCTGCAAAACGTCCATCGCGGCCTGCTTGTGCTGCCGCTGGCGTTGCCGGAACTGCTCATGGGCATGGCCCTTCTCTCGCTGTTCACCGCCCTGCACATCCCCACCGGCCCGCTGACGATTTGGATCGCCCACGTCACCTTCAGCATCAGCTATGTGGCCATGGTCGTGCTCGGCCGCCTGCGCGGTTTCGATCCCCACCTGCTCGACGCCGCGCGCGACCTCGGTGCCAGCCCCTGGCAGGCGGCACGCCGCGTTGTTCTGCCCCTGCTGCTGCCGGGCATCCTCGCCGGCGCCCTGCTCGCCTTCACCCTGTCGATGGACGATTTTGTCATCACCTTCTTCGTCGCCGGCCCGGGCAGCACGACCCTG
This sequence comes from Prosthecobacter sp., assembly GCA_036846165.1. Taxonomy (GTDB): domain Bacteria; phylum Verrucomicrobiota; class Verrucomicrobiia; order Verrucomicrobiales; family Verrucomicrobiaceae; genus Prosthecobacter. The sequence continues at coordinate 19,048 of DAIUCN010000034.1, read as the reverse complement.
CCGCTGCGCATCGCCAGCATGATGAAGACCAGTCGCAGCCTGCCGGTCATCAACGCCTTGAGCACCCTGCTGCTCTGCGCCACCTTCCTCGCCGCCGCGCTCAGCCTGCGTCTGGGCCGGCGCCCAACCGCGCCGCCATGAAAACCGCCCCTTTCCTCGCCGCCCTGCTCGCCTGCCTGCCAGTCGGCGCCGCCGATGTCCTGCATGTCTACACCTGGGCCGACTACCTCAGTCCGGAGGCGGTCGAGCGCTTCGAGGCCGACCACGACTGCCGCGTCGTCATCGACACCTTCGATTCCAACGAGAGCCTGCACGCGCGGCTGAAGGCCGGGGCCAGGGGCTACGATGTGGTCTTCCCCACCAGCTACATGGTCGAACTGCTCCAGCAGGACAGTCTGCTGACGCCGCTCGACCACGCCAGCCTGCCCAACCTGAAGCATATCGACCGCAACGTGCTCCCCCGGGTCAAAGACCGCGAGATGCGCTTTGCCGTGCCCTACACGATCGGTTACGGCGTCATCGCCTGTCGCAGCGACCGCCTGCGCGAGGGGCAGCCGAGCTGGGCCATGTTCGACCGCCCCGATCTCGGCCGGCGCGCGGTGCTGCTCGACGACATGCGCGAAACCCTGGGTGCCGCCCTGAAGTCGCTCGGCCACAGCCTCAACTCGCGCAGCGAGATCGAACTCGCGGCCGCGCGCGACGTCGTCCTGCGCTGGAAGCAACGCATCGCCAAATTCGACAACGAGGGTTACAAGGCCGGCATCGACTCGGGTGAGTTCCTGCTCGTGCATGGCTACAGCGGCGACCTCTTCCAGGTGGCGCAGGAAAACCCGCGCGTGCAGATCCTCGTGCCTCGGGAGGGCGTCAGCATCGGCTGCGACGAAATGGTGATCCCCAAAAGCGCACCGCGACCGGAGCTGGCGCTGAAATTCATCAACCACCTGCTCGATCCGGAGGTCGCCGCCGAAAACATGGAGTGGCTCGGCTACCTCTGCCCGAACCCCGAGGCCCTGAAGCGCGTCAGTGCCAACTTCCTCACCAACCCGGCCATCACCATCCCCGAAGAGGTCAAGGCCCGCAGCGAAGTCATCGAAAACCTCGGCCCCGACCTCGCCAAATGGACAAAGGTCTGGGACGAGATCAAGTCGGCCCGCTGATCACGGCGGCGTCAGCTTGCCGACGAGGCTGCTCAGGTAGGGGAAGAGCTGCTTCTTGCGGCTGACCACGCCGGGCAGGTCGAAGACCTGGGGTGCCCGGGTCGGGTAATCGGCGGCGAGGGCGCGCTCGACGCGGGCATCGCCGGCGACCAGCAGCACACTGTCGTGGGCGGTGATGTCGGTCACCATCAGGCAGGCGAAGTTGAGGCGGTGCGCCTCGCACAGGGAGGTGAGCGCCTCGTGCAAGGCGGCCTGCTGCTTCCAGAACTCGCCCAGGCCCATCTCCTCGATCTGGCTGATGCTGATGCGCCAGCCGTTTTCCTCGAACACCTTGCGGTCGCCCTCGATGGCTCGCGCCGGGGTCGCCTCGCGCAGCAGGGAGCCGGCGGCAAAGAAGTCCTTCACGAACTGCGCCGCATCCAGACCGGCGATACCGGCCAGCCAGTCCAGGATCTCGCGATCAGTGGTGGTGCTGGTCGGGCTGGTCAGGTGCAGGGTGTCGGAAATCAGGCCGGCGCAGAGGCAGATCGCGGTGCCCTTGTCGGGCGTCAGGCCGCGCATGCGGAACATGATGCCGACGATGGTGCTGGTGCTGCCAACCGGTTCATTGATGAAGCGCACCGGTTCCTGGGTGCGCAGGTTGCCGCTCAGGCGGTGGTGATCGATGACCTCGACGATCTCCGCCTCATCGGCGCCGGCGACCGCCTGGGAGAACTCGTTGTGATCGACCAGCACCAGGCGGGTGCGCGGCACCTCGACGAGGTCGGACTTGGAAAACACGCCCTCCAGGCGACCGCTCTCCTCGTCGACGACGGGAAACAGCGGCTGGTGCGAATCGTGCACGGCATGGATGATTTCGCGCAGCGGTGTACGGGAGCCGAACGACAGGAAACCATCGTGCAGGGCTTCGGCGATCGGGCGTGAGAAACGGATCAACTGGGAGGCGCTGGCGGTGTCCTGAGGGGCCGTGATGATGCCAACGCCCTTTGTCTCCGCCTCGCGCAGCAAGCTGTCGCTGGGCAGGAAGCCGCCGGTAACGGCGAGGCAGCGCACGCCGAGTTCGATGGCCAGGGCGTGGATCTCCGGTCGGTCGCCCGTGACCAACACCACCTGGCGCGGGGGAAACTGGCGGGCACGATCACGCGAGGTCTCAACGCTGGAGGCGGCGACGACGAGGATGAGGTCTTCCACCGTGCCGGCCCCGTCGCCCCCGCCGATCAGGGTGCCGCCAAGGGCGGCGGCCATGTTTTGCAGGCTGGTGCGCACCTCGCGGTTGGCGGCGCTGTGGCGCGCTTCAGAGGGCAGGAACAGCTGCGCCATCTCCTGAATCGTCGGCATGCCGAGCAGGCGGCCGTCACCATCGACCACCGGGATCGAACGGAAGCTGTGCTCGAGCATCTTTCGGTAGACCGAAAGGAAGGTCTCCTGTGGACCGGCGGTGAGCACCTCGCGGCGGCAGACCAGGGCGGCGGTCGGGCGCACGTCGAGCAGCAGGCGGGGCGGTTCGACGCCGGCCAGTTTGAGCACCCAGTTTGTGCGCGCATTGATCTCGCCACAGCAGGCCGCCACCACCTCGCCGCCGCGCACCAGGCGCAGGTAGGCCGCATAGCCGATGGCGGAACAGATGGCGTCGGTGTCCGGATTGCGGTGGCCGATGACGTGGAGGGGTTCCATGGCGGGAGGGCGGGTTCAACCCAGTGAGCCGACGTAGCCGCGTGCGGCGGCGCTGTCAATCCGCCCGGGAAAAAGAGCGGCGGCGACGACAACGTTTCAACGCCCGGCTCGACAAGACCGTCCACTAGGGCTATAAACCGAGCTTCATGTCCGTATTCGCCCGACCCGCCCGCTTCCTGTTCGCCGCCCTGCTCTGGCTGGGCGCCGCCGCCGTGGCTTCCGCGGAATGGCTGGTCTATGAGTTGAAGTTCACCCCCTCGGAGGAGTCGGTGAATTTTTCCTTCTACAGTGGCGCCTACCTGATCGCGCCGCTGAACGGTGGCCCGGCCTCCATCGTTCTCACCACCGAGGAAGGCGGCCGTTTCTATGCCCGCGCCGAGGCTGGCGGCAAGTTCTTCGTCGCCGCCAATGCCCAAGTCCGCAAGGCGGTGTTCAGCGCCCTCGCCCTGCAGGGCAGCTCGCAGGCCTTCTACACGGCCGCGGGCCGCCTCAACCGTTCCCTGCTGCTGACCAACGCCGATGGCCTTGTGCGCACCTGGCATGTCGCCGAGACCCTTGAAGGCCGGCTGATGAGTGCCGACGACGAATCCGCCACCGGTCCCGCAGCCGACGGCTCGCTCGGCGTCCTCGGCGAAGCCTCCCTGACCGCCAGCCTGCGCGAGGATCTCACCGCGATTGCCACCGCCCGTTTCCACAGCCTGGCCGGCGCCACCGCCTACCTGGTCGAGCTGCTGGAAAAGTACGGCTACGAGCCCGACGAAGGCGCCGTTCCGGTCGACCCCGCCGCCAGCGAGGAAACTGTCATTGATGCCAGTCTGTTCCCTGCCGCCAACTGAGCATGAGCAGCCCTTCCTTCCCAGCTGCCGCACCGGCGAACGGCCAAGCCACCGTTGCCCCGCGTTCTGGCGGCATCCGCCAGGCCCTGGTGCAGTGCCTGGAAGCCGCCGGCGGCGCCGGCATCGCCCTGCCCACCGCCACCCCCAGCGCCTCGGTGGTCAGCCAGTTGCTCGACTCCGGTCGCCTCGATGAGGAAGCCTTTCTCGCCCAGCTCGCCGCGCGGGCCGGCCTTGGCTACGTCGCCAACCCGCTGCCCGACAGCGCCGACGCCCCGGAGATGAAGCGCCTGCTACCGCCGCGCGTGGCCCTCAAGCACCGCCTGCTGCCGCTGAAGATTCAGGAGGACGGCGAAGCCTCCGGAAGCCGCAAACTCGTCATCGCCGCCTATGACCCGTTCGACCTGATCGCCCGCCAGGCCGTGGCACGCGAGGTCGACGCGCCCGTGCGCTGGGAAATCGCCCCGCGCAAGCGCCTGCTCAACGCCATGCGCGACTTCTACGGCGTCGGCGCCGACACCTTCGAGGAGATCCTCAAGGGCCGCAGCATCGACGACGCCGATCTTGAGCAGCGCGACGAGGCCAACATCATCGATGCCGACGACGAGGAGGCCTCGGTGGTGAAGTTCGTCAACACCGTCATCCGCGAGGCGCTTGAGCAGCACGCCACCGACATCCACGTCGAGCCCATGGAGGACAAGCTACGCATGCGCTACCGCATCGACGGACGCCTGCGCGAGGTGCCGGTGCCGGAGAACATCAAGGCGCTGCAGCAGTCCGTCATCGCCCGTCTCAAGGTCATGGCCAAGCTCGACATCGCCGAGCGGCGCCTGCCCCAGGACGGCCGCATCAACCTGCAGATCGCCGGCCAATTCATCGACGTCCGCGTCGCCACCATTCCGAGCGTTGAGGGGGAAAGCGTCTCCCTGCGTTTGCTCGGCCAGGAGAAGTTCAACCTCGACCGCCTGCGCATCGAGGCCGACCTGCGCTCCGAAATCGAGGCCCTGCTGAAGAAGCCCAACGGCATCATCCTGGTCACCGGCCCCACCGGCTCCGGCAAGTCGACCACGTTGTACACCTTCCTCAGCCAGCTCAACACCGAGCACCGCCGCATTGTCACCATTGAGGACCCGGTCGAAAACAAGCTGCCCGGCGTCGTCCAGATCGCCGTGCGACCGGAGATCAACCTCACCTTTGCCACCGGCCTGCGCTCGATCCTGCGCGGCGATCCCAACGTCGTCATGGTCGGGGAAATGCGCGACCTGGAGACGGCGGAAATCGCCATCCGCGCCGCGCTCACCGGCCACCTGGTCTTCTCCACCCTGCACACCAACGACGCCATCGGCGGCATCACCCGCCTGGTCGACATGGGCGTCGAGCCCTTCCTGGTCGCCAGCTCGGTGCGCGCCTTCATCGCCCAGCGCCTCGTGCGTGTGCTCTGCCCGGAGTGCAAGGAGGTCGAACCCGACGCCCAGGCCAAGCTGCTGGAACTGAAGTACCACGGCTCCCTGTCGGCACCGGTCTACCGCGCCCGCGAAGGCGGCTGCGAGGCTTGCCGCGCCACCGGTTACAAGGGCCGCATGTCGATCTACGAACTGGTCCGCCTCACCCCCGCCATGGGCGAACTCATCACCCACAAGGCCAGCGGCCAGCAATTGCTCCAGCAGGCCCTCAAGGATGGCTACCGGCCGATGCGCGAGTACGGCGTGCGCAAGATCCTCGGCGGCCTGACGACCATTGAGGAAGTCATCAGCGTCACCGTGGCCGAGTCGGAGCAGTAAGCGCGGCACGGCTCGGTCGGTCTGCAAAAATCCGTCGCATTCCCGCCCGGTCTCGGCGACAGCATCCGCGATGCAAGCCGCCCTGGATTCCGCCACCGAATGCCTCATCGACCTGGCCCTCGCCGAGGATGTCGGCTCGGGCGACCTCACCGCCCGCTGTTTTGTGCCGGAGGACGCCCGCTCCTGCGCCCGCATCGCCGCCCGCGAGGCCGGCGTGCTTGCCGGGATGGAGGTCGCCCGCCGTGTTTTCGCCCGGCTGGATCCGCGCATTGAAGTGCGCGCGCGGCTTGCCGATGGCGACGCCTTTGCCGCGGGCGACACCGTGCTCGAGCTTGAGGGCCCGACCCGTGCCCTGCTCACCGGCGAGCGCACGGCGCTGAACTTCCTACAACGCCTCTGCGGCGTCGCCACCCAGACCCGGCGCTACGTTGCAGCCGTGCGTCCGCATCCGGTGCAGGTCTGGGACACGCGCAAGACCACCCCCGGCTGGCGCCTTCTCGAAAAGGCGGCCGTGCGTGCCGGCGGCGGCACCAACCATCGCATGGGCCTCTACGACCACGTCATGGTCAAGGACAACCACCTCGCCGCCGCCGGCGGCCTGGCGGCCCTGCAGGCCGGCATCGATCGCGTGCGCGCTGAGCGACCCGAGGCGCGGGTGCAGATCGAGGCGGACACCCTCGAACAGGTCGCCGCCTTCCTCAGCCTGCGCGGGGTCGACATGCTGCTGCTCGACAACATGAGCTGCGGGAAATTGCGCGAGGCCGTGCGCCTGAATGCCGGCCGGCTCTGGCTGGAAGCGAGCGGTGGCGTCACCCTCGACACGATTGGCGCCATCGCCGCCACCGGCGTCAATGCCATCTCCGTTGGCGCCCTCACCCACTCGGCGCGCGCTCTCGACCTCGGTCTCGACTTCGAGCCCGCCTGAGTCCGACCTCAGCGCAGCATGGCGCGGGCGATGATGGCGTCGACCGGATTGAAGTCATCGGTGAAAACCTGCCCGTCCGCCGGCACCTGGCTGCGCGGCACATGGGCGGCGGCGAGGCGTGCCGGCACCGAACCGGCAATGTGACGTCGACCGGCCAGACGGCTCAGGCGATCCTCCTGCGAGGCCATGATGACAACATTCTGGACCAGCTGACGCGGTCCCTGCACGGCGAAGATTTCGACGTGGGCGAAGACCTCGCGCAGGGTGGCGAGCATGCCGGCGAGCAGCTCCGCGCGCGGCCCCTGCACGGCGGAGATCGTGTTCATCAGATAAACGCCACCGGGTTCCAGGCGATCGGCCACCAGTTGGAAAAACTCGCGGGTCGCCAGGTGCGGCGGGATGGCGTGCACCCCGTTGTAGGCGTCGCCAAAAATCAGATCCCAGCGCCGGTCCTTCTGGGTGCGCAGGTAGTGCCGGGCATCGCCGGCATGGGCCTGCACGCGCGGGTGCTGGTCGAGATGGAAGAACTGCCGGCCGATGTCGATGACCTGCGGATCCAGCTCGGCGACATCGACCTCGGCCTCGGGAAATTCGCGGGAGACCTCGCACGGCATGCCGAAGGCACCGGCTCCGATGAAGAGCGCGCGGCGCAGTGGCTCGCCGCCCATGACCGCCAATCGCCAGTAGTGCTGGTACTCGAGCACCAGCGCCCCGTCCGCAGTCTGGATGCCGCCCTCGGAGGTGGAATCGAGCTGCAGGTAGCGCCGGTTCTGCCGGCCCTCGCCCTGCTCCGTCACCTTGATGTGATGATAAAACGACTCGCGCTCGTGCAGCACGCCCGGCTCCGTTGGGGTTTCCAAGGCCAGGCTGGCGGCAGCGGCGGCCACACCGGCGCCAAGCAGGACCGCCTGGCGCTGGCGTGAGCCCCTTGCGAGGGCGAAGGCCGCGAGCGCCAGCAGCAGCAGCAGGGCGGCGCAGCCGAGGAAGATGGCGCGCACACCGAAGGCCCCAAGCAGGACAAAGCCGGAGAGGAAGGTGCCCACGAAGCTGCCCAGTGAGCCGAGCATGCTCACCGTGCCGGCGGCACCGCCGACATGGCTGTCCTTCCAGGTCAGGCTGTACAGGCGCACCGAGGCGGGCGAGACCGCGCCGAGCAGGGCACCTGGCAGGGCCAGCAGGAGCAGGGCAAACAGCACCGGCCCCTGCACGAGTCCGCGGTCGGACAGCATGGGACCGAGCAGGACGGCGAGACCGGGAATGAGAAAGGTCAGCAGGGCGGCCGCGGCCAGCAACCAGCCGAGCACCTCGGGACCGGCGCGGCGGTCGGCGAGTCGCCCGCCCGCATAACCGCCGGCGCTGAAGGCCACCAGAATGACCCCGATCAGCGCGGTCCAGGTGTAGATGCTGTTGCCGAACATCGGCGCCAGCAGACGCGCGGCGCTCAGTTCGATGACCATCAGGGCCGCCCCCGAAGTGAAGCAGGCGGCGCCGAGGTAGAAGCGTTCCAGTCGAAGAAAACCGGCGGCGGGTTCGGGGGAAGTCTTGGCCATGGGGAAAAGGGAGAGCTGCGAGGCAGAGCGCCTCAGTCGTTGTAAAACACCAGCGCCAGAATGCGCCAGCCGTCGCGGCCGCGACCGAGGGTGAAGTAATCGACCCCGGTGACCACCTCCTTGCCCTTGGTCAGGCGCCAGCGCACCTCGGCGAAGGCCACCCGGCTGTCGCCGCTGATCTTTTTCGCCACCGGCACCTCGGTCATCGGGCTGGGCGAACGCTCGTGGCCGAGCTTCTGGCCGTGCAGGAAATCGGTCAGGCCCTGACTGGAACTGCGGCCGTTTTTTTCGACAAAGGTGACGCGCGCGCCGGGATCGAAGCAGGCGCCGTAGCCCTCCATGTCACGCGCCGACCAGGTGCTGAAGTAGCGGTCGAGGAAAGCCTCGATGGCCGCCTGCTCCGGATGCTGCGCGCGCCCGCAGGCGGCCAGCAGGCCGGCGAGGCAGAACAGGGCGGCAAACCGGCGGCGGCGCATGGCGGAACCCGTTCAGTCCTCGGGCATCTCTTCCGGCACACCCATGAGGGCGAGCAGGCGGTTCAAATCCTCGACCCCGTAGTAGTCGATCTCGATGTGGCCCTTCTTCTCGCCGTGCTTGATGCTGATGTTCGTCGTCAGATGCTGCATCAGGCGCTGCTCGACCGCCTCGACGGCGCGTGACTCCTCGGTCTCGCCGAGTTCGGGCTTCGGCGGCGGCGGATTGAGGATGGCGGCGGCGAGCTTTTCCGCCGCACGCACGGTCAGGCCCTTGCGGACAATTTCATCGGCCGCACGCTGCTGGTCCTCGGCCTTCTTCAACGTCAGCAGGACCTTGGCGTGACCGGTGCTCAGGCGACCCGAGGACAGCAGCTGCTGCACCGGCGGGCAGAGGTCGAGCAGGCGCATCGTGTTGGCCACGGTCGCGCGGTTCTTGCCGACGCGCTGGGCGATGTCCTCCTGGCGCATGGCGAAGTCCTTCGACAGCCGCTCATAAGCACGCGCCTCCTCGATCGGATTGAGCCCCTCGCGCTGCAGGTTCTCGATGAGCGCCATCTCCAGCACGTCCTTGTCCGAAGCCTCGCGGACAATGACCGGCACCTGCTTCAAGCCCAGCTCGCGCGAGGCGCGGAAACGGCGCTCACCGGCGATCAGTTCCAGCTTGCCAGCGACCCGGCGGACGATGAGCGGCTGGATGACCCCGTGCTCGCGGATCGAGTCCATGAGCTCCTGGAGCATTTCCTGAACGAACTCCTTGCGCGGCTGCAGCGGGCTGGGCACGACCTGTTCAAGCGCGACATGGTTGACCACATCGCCGGGCGCCGGCTGGGCCAGCGCGGGTGGCTTGGCCACGCCGCTCACGGCCGAAGGCGCCGAGATGAGCGCGCCGAGTCCTTTTCCAAGTGCTGCTTTTGCCATAAGGACGGCAGGTTAGTGAGGCCGCCGGGGATGGCAAACTGCTTTTGCCGCCGGCCCCCAAAGTGGCTGCGGCAGTGGCCACGCCCCCGACGCCGAGCGATCCCCCCACGCCCAGGCTTGCACTGGCCGGCAGCCTCCGTCATTAAAAGAGCGGCCATGCTGCACGTCGTCCTGTTCCAACCGGAAATTCCCCACAACACCGGGGCCGTGGGCCGGCTCTGCCTGGCCACGGGCGCCCGCCTGCACCTGATCCGCCCGCTGGGGTTCAGCCTCGAGGACAAGTACCTCAAGCGCAGCGGGCTCGACTACTGGCCGCAGGTCGATGTCCGCGTTTGGGACGACTGGGCCGCCTTCGCCGCCCAGGTGGAACCCGAGGCGCGCTTCGCCTTCATCGAGTGCCAGGGCAGCCGCCCGCACTGGCAGGCGGACTTCACCGGCCCGGCACCGCTTTACCTGGTGTACGGCCCCGAAACACGCGGCATCCCGCCCTCGCTGCTGGCCGCCCATCCGGACGAAACCTGGCACATCCCGATGCAGCCGGGCGCACGCAGCCTGAACCTGTCGACCGCGGTCGCCATCACGCTCTACGAAGCGGTGCGCCAGCGGCGCTGATCAATGGCAGCCGCAGCCCTCGCCGCAACCGCCGGCGCCGAACACTTCCTCGGCGGTCGGCACGCTGCCCTTCTCAAGGGTCTTGGTGACGAAGCCGTTGACGTGATTGGCCACCTGCTGGAGCACGTCCTGGGCGGCGACAAAGGCCTGAATACCCTCATGGGCGTCGGCCTGGTCCTGCAGGTCCTGAAAGCGGTTCACCTCACTCGTGTCGAGCTTCTGACCACCGCGATGGCGCTGTTCGAGGGTGCGGCCCAGGGTCATCACCTCACGGTACAGACTCACTGCCGCCTCGTCGGCCAGGAAGGCCTCGGCCTGCTCGCGCGCCTTCTGCACGTCCGGGTCGGCCGCGATGGCGGCACAGAGGGCGTCGATCTGGGAAACAAGGGCGGGGGCAAGCAGTTGGGTCATGGGCGCTAAATAAGACTCCAACCCGGCCTTGTCGAACGGGAAAAGCAGTGCGTGCCGTCCATTTTCAGTTTCGCCGCGGCAAATTCTCGCTTCCCGTGCACGATGGTTTTTCTGCACACGGCCGACTGGCAGGTCGGGGCGCCGCACGCCCGCGTCGAGGACGCGGAAAAGCGCGCGCTGGTGCGCCAGGAACGCCTGGCGGTCATCGCCCGCCTGGGTGCGGAAGCGCGCGCGCACGGCGCGGCCTTCGTCGTCGTCGCCGGCGACCTGTTTGATTCGCCGCGCCCCGAGCGGGCCACCGTTTCCGCCGCCTGCTCGGCGATTGGGGCGATCGGCCTGCCGGTCTATGTCATCCCAGGCAACCATGACCACGGCGGGCCGGACTCGCTCTGGGAACAGCCCTTTTTCCTCCAGGAACGCGCGGCGCTGGCGCCCCACCTGCAGGTCCTGCTGCAGGCGGAACCGGTCGAACTGGAAAACGTGGTGCTGCTGCCCTGCCCGCTGCTGCGCCGCCATGAACTCCAGGACACCACCGCCTGGCTGCGCAGCCTCGATTTCAGCGCCTTCGGCAGCAAGCCGCGGATCGTGCTCGCCCATGGCAGCGTCCAGGAGTTCGGCCCGGCCGGCGACGACGATGAAGCCGACGGCGCCTCCAACCGCCTTGAGCTCGACCGTCTGCCGCTGGAGGAAATCGACTATGTGGCCCTCGGCGACTGGCACGGCCTGAAGCAGGTCGGTCCGAAGGCCTGGTATGCCGGCACGCCGGAGCCGGACCGTTTTCCCCGTAACAACGAACCCGGCCACATTCTGAGGGTCACGGTGGAGCGGCACGCCGCGCCGCGTGTGGAAGTGGTGAAAACGGGGCGGCTGCGCTGGCATAACCTGGAGTTCGACTTCACCGCCGACGTCGACTTGGAGCGGCTCGAGACCGTGCTGGCGGAGGTCACCCAGGGCAGAGCCGGCGAGGATTTGGTCCGGCTCACCCTGCGCGGCAGCCTTGGCATGAACGCAAGGGCGCGGCTGGACGAGCAACTCGACACCTGGCGCGCACGCCTGCTGCGGCTGCGCCTGCATGACCAGCTGCGTTTGGACCCCAGCGCCGGGGAGGTGGAGGCGCTGACCCAGCGCAGCGATGCCCCGCTCGCCGCCCGCATCGCCGGTCGCCTGCTCGAGGAAAGCCGCAGCAGCGATCCCGAGGTGGCCGCCACCGCGCTCGCCGCCCTGCGCGAACTTCACGCCGCCGCCTGACCCGCCATGCGCCTGCACGCCGTCACCGTCCGCAACTACCGCCTGCACCGCGAGTGCCGGGTGGTGTTCGACGACCAGCGCACGCTCATTGGCGGACCCAACGAATCCGGCAAGAGCACCCTGGTCGAGGCCGTGCACCGCGCCTTTTTTCTCAGTGCCAAGGGCAACACCGAGGCGCACCGCGCGATGGTCTCGACGCTGCACGACGGCAAGCCGGAGGTCGAGGTGGAATTCACCGCGCGCGGCGCCCGCCACACCCTGCTCAAGCAGTTCAAGGGCACCAGTGGCAGCACCCGCCTGACCCGTCACGGCGGCCCGACCTGGAGCAACGACGAGGCCGAGGCCTGGCTCGCCGAACTCACCGGCACGCCGCACGCCAAGGCCAGCAAAATCCACGAGGCCTGGGCGCACCTGTGGATTGTCCAGGGTCGCTCCGGCGACAATCCGTTCGACCCGGCTCAGGGCGAACGCGACCGCCTGCTGCGCCATCTCCAGGACGAGGGGGGCGCCGCGCTCGCCCAGTCGGAAACCGATCACCGCCTCGCCGCGCACTTTGCCGAACGCGTCGAGCAGACCTTCACCCAAAACGGCACACCGCGCGCGCAGTCCGAGCTTGGCCGCGCCCGCCAGGAACTCGACGAAGCCGCCACCGCCGCCAGCGAGGCCGCCGCCAGTCTGGCCAACCTCGAACGTGCCCTCACCGAGCATCAGCAGGCCGGCCTGCGCCTGACCGAGGCCGAAGCGGCCCTGCGCAGCCTGCAGACCGAGCAGCGCCAGTTGGAGGAACGAGGGCAGGCGATCGCTGCCCGGCAGCGCGAGGTCGATGCCGCCCAGCGTGCCGTCGAAGATGCCGTCCGCGAGCACCAGCGCCTCGCCGGCGGCGAAACACGCCTGACTCAAGCGCGCACGGAACTGGTCCGCCGGCGGGAAAGCCTGGCCCCGGACCGCGAAAGGTTGCAAGCCGCCCAGCAGGCCCTGCAGGGTCTGCGCGAGACCGCCATCCAGGCCGACCAAACCCTGCAGCAGGCCAGCCAGACCCTGCTGCTTGCCCGTGCCCGCCTTGATCTTGCCCTCGCCCGCCAGCAGGCCGAGGAGCGCCGCCTGCAAGTGGAGGATCTGATCGCGCGCGCCGCCAAGGTTCAGCAGGCACGCGAACAACTCACGGCCCTGCAGCAGGAGCTCGCCGCCCTTCCCGCCTTGGATGCCGCAACTATCGAAGCCCTACAGACGACCGAGCAGGCGGTTGCCCGCGCCGAAGCCAGCCTCGAAGGCATGGCCTCGGGCCTGGAAGTGCTCGTCGCCGATGTGCCGGTGCGTCTCGCTGGTGCGATCCTCGCCCCCGGCGAAACCCGCATCGTCGCCGAGAGCGTGGAGATCCAGATTGGCGAGGGCACCCGCCTGCGCCTGCGGCCCGGCGGCGGCACCGGCTTGGAGGATGCCCGACGCAACCGCGAGCAGGTGCACCAGCAACTGCACCAACAACTCACCCGCTGCGCCGTGACCTCGGTCGCCGAGGCCAGGACCCTGCTGCGCCGGCGCGAGACCCTGCAGGGGGAACTGCGCGAGATCGACAGCGAACTGCGCGGTCTCGGTGCCGACAAGGTGGACGCCGCCCTGGCGCAGGCGCGTCAGACGCTTGTCGCCGCCAACGCCGAGAGCGAACGCCGCGCCAAGGCGCTGGCGGCCCTCGATACGAAGGCAACCGATGCCACCGATCCGCGAGCCGCCCTTGATCAAGCCGAACATGCCGAAGCCGCCGCCCGTGCCGCCCAGGAATCCGCCCACCGCCGTTGCCGCGAAGCCGAGCAGCAGACTCAGGAGTTGGCGGAAAGCCTGCGCACCGCCGAAACCGAAATCGGCGATCTTGAAACCCGGCTGCGCCTGCTGCTGGAAGAGTTGGGCAACGATGCCGTCCGCGCCCAGGCCCTGACCGCCGCCGAACAGACCCGGCGGATGGCGGAAGCAACCTTGCAGGAACGGCAAACGGCCCTGGCCAAGCTGGCTCCGGAAGACCTCGCCGCCGACCGCCAGCGACTGGAGCGCTCCCTGCGCCAGCAGCAGGAGAAGCGCGACGACGCCCTGCGCCAGCAGGCCGACAGCACCGGTCGCCTGCGCGCCGACGGTGGCAGCGACCCGGTGGCCGCGCTGAAAACCGCGCAGGCGCGCCTCGACGCCGCGCAGGCGCGTCACGATGGCCTGGCCCGGCGCGCCGCCGCCCAGCGTCGAATTCATGATCTGTTCACCGAGGAGCGCCAGGCCCTGTCCGACCAACTGACCCGACCGCTCGCCGACCGCGTCACCGGCTACCTGCAGCGTGTTTTCGGCCCCGAGGCCAGCCTGAGCCTGCGTCTGGAGGACGGTGCCTTCACGGGCCTCGCTCTCGGCCGCGGCGCCCAGGGGGCCACCGGCTTCGACCAGCTCAGCGGCGGCGCCCGCGAACAGGTCGCCGCCGCCTTTCGCCTGGCCATGGCGGAAATCCTCGCCGAAGCCCACGACGGCTGCCTGCCGCTGGTGTTCGACGACGCCTTCGCCCACTCGGACCCTGAGCGCGTGCAAAAGCTCCTGCGCATGCTCGACCTCGCCGCCAGCCGCGGCCTGCAGGTCATCGTCCTGACCTGCACCCCCGCCGACTACGCCGGCCTCGGCGCCCGGGAGATCCGGCTCGGCTGAAGCCGCGGCCACTTTCGGGTGCCCGCGCAACCCGGAATGTGTTTCCACCTTGCACTCCGGCGGTTTTCCCCGATTTTCCGCCCCCCTTGCCGCCATGATCCCCAACGCCTACCGCTCCCTCCACTGCAACGCCATCCGCGCCGAACACATCGGCCAGAACGTCACGCTGTGCGGCTGGGTGAATTCCGCGCGCGACCACGGCGGCGTCATCTTCATCGACCTGCGCGACCGCGAGGGCCTGACCCAGGCGGTGTTCCGTCCGGAGGAAAACGCCGAACTCGCCGCCCTCAGCCACCACCTGCGCGAGGAGGACGTCCTGCAGATCCGCGGCCGCGTCGAGCGCCGGCTGGCCGGCACGGAAAACGCCAAGCTCGCCACCGGCGAGGTCGAGGTCGTCGTCGCCGAGTGCACGGTCCTCAACAAGGCCGAGGTGCTGCCCTTCCAGCTCGACCGCGAGCTGTCGAACGAGGACCTGCGGATGAAGTACCGCTACCTCGACCTGCGCCGCGAGCGGATGAACCGCAACATCCGCCAGCGCCACAAGATCACCAACGCCGCGCGCAACTACCTCGACGCCACCGGCTTCATTGAGGTGGAAACGCCGATCCTGTCGAACCCGACCCCCGAGGGCGCGCGCGACTTCCTGGTGCCGGCCCGCCTGAGCCCGGGCAAGTTCTTCGCCCTGCCGCAGGCGCCGCAGCAGTACAAGCAGCTGCTCATGGTCGCCGGCCTGGAACGCTACTTCCAGATTGCCCGCTGCTTCCGCGACGAGGACCTGCGCGCCGACCGCCAGCCCGAGTTCACCCAGATCGACATCGAGGCCAGCTTCGTCGGCCAGGAGGACATCCTCGGCCTGGTCGAGGGCCTGCTCGCCGCCATGTTCAAGGCCGGCCGCGGCGTCGACATTCCGCTGCCCTTCCCGCGCATGACCTATCAGGAGGCGCTGGATCGCTTCGGCTCCGACAAGCCGGACACCCGCTTTGGCCTGGAGATCACCGACATGGCCGACGTCTTTGCGGCCTCGGAGTTCAAGATCTTCCGCAGCACCCTGGAGAACGGTGGCGTCGTCCGCGCCATCAACGCCAAGGGCTTCGCCGGCATCACCACCGGCCAGATGATCCGCCTCAACGAGCTCGCCATCCAGGCCGGCATGAAGGTCAAGCAGCTCGCCTTCATCAAGGTCGAGCGCAACGCCGAGGGCGTGCTCGAGTACAAGAGCCCCCTGTGGAAGTTCTTCGGCGAGGCCGAAAAGGCCGCGCTGCTGGCCAAGCTCAACGTCGAGGAAAACGACATCGTCTTCTTCTACGCCGGCACCTGGGATGAGGCCTGCAACATCCTCGGCCGCGTGCGCCTGGAGATCGCCGCGATGCAGGAGCTGACCAAGAACAGCGAGGCACTCAACTTCCTCTGGGTCGTCGACTTCCCGCTGCTTGCCTACAGCCCCGAGGACCAGAGCTGGGTGGCCGTGCACCATCCCTTCACCCGTCCCAAGGCCGAGGACGTGCCGCTGCTCGACGCCGGCGACTACGGCAAGGTGCGGGCGGAAGCCTACGACGTCGTGCTCAACGGCTACGAACTCGGCGGCGGCTCGATCCGAATCCACGAAAGTGACCTGCAGGCGAAGATGTTCTCCGTGCTCGGCGTCACGCCCGAGGAGCAGCAGCTCAAGTTCAGCCATATCCTCGAGGCCTTCCAGTTCGGCGCCCCGCCGCACGGCGGCCTCGCCCTCGGCCTCGACCGCATCGCCATGCTCGTCGCCGGCGAGAACAGCATCCGCGAGGTGATCGCCTTCCCGAAGAACAACAAGGCCTGCGACCTGATGACCGACAGCCCGACGACCGTCGACTTCAAGCAGCTGCGCGAGCTCTACGTGCAGAGCACTTGGAAGGACAAGAAGAAGGACGAGGCGGCCGACTGAATCCGGTCATCCGGTGTTTGATCATTCCGGGGTTCTCGGCAAGGTGCCGGGAACCCCGTTTTTTTTCGTCTTGCCCGACTCCGCCCCCACCGTTCACGACGCCCGCGAGGCTTTGCAGCGCCACTTTGGCTTCCGCGAATTCCTCGACGGCCAGGAGCAGGTCATGGCCGCCGTGCTTGGCGGCCGCGACACCCTGGTCATCATGCCGACCGGCGGCGGCAAGTCGCTCTGCTACCAGCTGCCGGCCATGGTCATGGACGGCATCACGGTGGTGGTCAGCCCGTTGATTGCGCTGATGAAGGATCAGGTCGACGCCCTGGAGCGGCGCGGCATTCCGGCGACCCTGATCAACAGCAGCCTGTCGCCCGCCGAGCAGGCCGAACGCATCCAGGCCCTGCGCGGCGGCGCTTACAAGCTCGTTTACGTCGCTCCCGAACGCTTCCGCAGCCGCCAATTCACCCAGGCCCTGCGCCAGGTCGAGATCGCCCTGTTCGCCGTCGATGAGGCACACTGCCTCTCCCAGTGGGGCCACGATTTCCGGCCCGACTACTTCCGCCTTGGCGAGGCCCTGGCGGCAATCGACCATCCGCAGGTGGTCGCCCTCACCGCCACGGCCACGCCGGAGGTGCGCGACGACATCCAGCGTGTGCTGCGCCTGCGCGACCCGTTTGTCACCGTGCGCGGCTTCCAGCGGCCGAACCTGAGCCTGAACATCACCCCGGTGAAGGGCCAGGACGACAAGTACCAGCGCCTGCGCCGCGTCATCGCCGAGCACAAGACCGGCATCGTCTACTGCGCCACCCGCAAGCGCGTCGAGGAGGTGGGCGAGGAACTGCGCTCGTGGAAGCTGCCGGTGATCGAGTACCACGGCGGCCTCGACGACAAGGAGCGCGAGGAACGCCAGGACCGCTTCATCTCGAAAAAGAGCGGCATCGCCGTCGCCACCAACGCCTTCGGCATGGGCATTGACCGCCCCGACGTGCGCTTTGTCGTGCACTTCGATGTGCCCGGCAGTGTCGAGGCCTACTATCAGGAGGCCGGCCGCGCCGGCCGCGACGGCGAACCCTCCTGGTGCGAACTGCTGTTCAACCACGCCGACACCCGCACCCAGGAATTCTTCATCGACGGCAACAACCCGGGGTTTGACGTCATCCAGTCGGTCTACCAGGCCCTGCTCAGCCTCGCCGATGCCGATCACCAGGTGGCGGCCAGCATCGACGACCTTGCCGACCGCGCCGGTTTGAAGAACGGCATGGCCGCCGGCACCGCCCTCAGCCATCTGGTGCGCGCCGGTTACATCGAGCGCTACGACATCCCCGGCAAACGCATCCGCGGCACCCGCCTGCTGCGGCCCGAGGTGCTGGCGCGCGATCTGGAGATCGACACCGCCGCACTGGCCGAAAAGGAGCGGCGCGACCGCGCCAAGCTGAAGGCGATGACCTCGCTCTGCTACGATGATCGCGCCTGCCGCCAGGAACAGATCCTCGCCTACTTTGGCGAGACCGACAGCGCACCCTGCGGCACCTGCGACGTCTGCCGGCGCAGCGGCGTGCAGACCGCCCG
Source organism: Prosthecobacter sp. (assembly GCA_036846165.1). Taxonomy (GTDB): domain Bacteria; phylum Verrucomicrobiota; class Verrucomicrobiia; order Verrucomicrobiales; family Verrucomicrobiaceae; genus Prosthecobacter. The sequence continues at coordinate 1,312 of DAIUCN010000034.1, read as the reverse complement.
TCCCGGCACCGCCGAGGAGATGACCGCCCTGCGCCAGGTGCTCAGCGGCATCGCCCGCATGTCGCGCCGCGGCGCCGACGGCTGGGAGGGGCGCTACGGCAAGGGCCGCATCATCCAGATGCTCGTCGGCAGCAAGTCGAAGGAAATCGTCGACGCCGGCCTCGACCAGTTGACCACCTACGGCCTGCTGCGCGATCTCGGCAGCCAGCGCCTGCACCCGCTGTTCACGGAAATGGAAAAGGCCGGCCTCATCGTCACCAGCACGGGAGAATATCCAATGGTCACCCTGACGGACCGCGGCGCCGAAGTGATGCGCAAGGGCGGCAGCCTCAGCCTGCGCTGGCCGGACTTGTCGACGGCGCCGGCCGCGCTCAAGACCGAGGCCCGCGGCGTCGGCCCGGCCCTGCAGGAACTTGGCTTCGATGAGGCGCTGTTCGAAAAATTGAAGCGCCACCGCAACGCCGTTGCCCAGGCCGAGGGCGTGCCGGCCTACGTCATCTTCAGCAATCAGACCCTGGAATTCCTCACCCGCCTGCGCCCGCGCAGCGTCGAGCAGGCGCTGAAAATCCGTGGCATTGGCGAAAAAAAGGCGCGCGAATACCTGACTGATTTCCTGCGCATCATCGAGCGGCACGCCTGAGCACCACCGGCGCCGCAATCCAGGGTTGACCGCCCCCAAGGGTTCCTTTAGGCTGATCCTGCAGTCATGAGGGGCGCCTGTGCTCCGACGACCCTTCCGCCAGCCGCATTAGCCCCATGCACCACGTTTTGACCGTGCCTGTAGCGATGAATGGACCCGCGATCCTGTCGCGGGAAGGGAACGTCGCGGTCGCGAGCCGCACGCACAGCCGGCTTTTAGTCAAGCCCGCCGCCCACGACTGCGGCACCGGACGGGACCCCGGCCACCCGCACCCGCGGGCGGCGGCGGAGCCCGGTCCGCTGGATTTGACCCGTTGTTCATCCCAGCCCCAGGATTTTCTCCCTGTCCGTCAGACCGGTGCCTGCAGCCCCACCCCACCACCCCTGAACGAACACCCATGTCAGACACCCAGACCCAGGACAACCGCCGTCGCCGCAGCCGCGGCGGACGCGGCAACCGCGCCAGCCAAAGCCAGCGCCCCGGCAAGACACCGCGCGCCGGCGTGACCCAGCCCAGCGGCTTTCAGAAGTTTCTGAGCGCCATCAGTTTCGGCCTGCTCGGCAAAACCCCGAAGCTGCCTGCAGCCACGCCCGCCGCGCGTCCGCCGCGCAACGAATCCGCCCGCCCGCCGCGCCAGCGCCACGCAGGCCGCATCCGTGCGCGGCCGGTGCC
>DAIUCN010000033.1:0-46429 GCA_036846165.1 Prosthecobacter sp. | reverse complement strand
GGCTTGGGGGGTGAGCAGGGCCTCGCGGGCGGGGCCGTGCACCTGCGTGGCGGTCGCTGGCACGGCCTCGGTCCAGGGCAGGCCGTCGATCAGGTGACGGGCCAGCAGCACGACGGCGGCCGAGGTTTCGCCGGCATCGGGATGCAGGTGGGTCAGGCGCGCTTCCTGGCGGGCGAGGTCGGCCAGCTCGCTGAGCGGCAGGAACGCCATCATCGCCAGGGGCGCGGCGCGGTGGGCGGGGTTGCAGCCGGCGGTGGCTCCGCCGAACTCCTCATGGATCTGGCGCACGGCGGTTTCGCGGTCGACGCCGGCCTGGACGAGGGCAAAGACGCCGGCAGCGGTGGGTCCGGTGTCAAAGCCCTCGGTCGCCCACCAGGCGAGGTAGCGGGCGAACACGTCGTCCGGACAAAACCCGCGCCGGCTTTCCAGGCTCTGCTTCAGGCGCAGGGCCATCTGGGTGGGGCCACCGTTGCGGTCGCCCTGGCCCAGGCCGCGCCACAAACCGGCGCGTCGATCTTCGGCGGTCATGGGTGGTTGCGGCCGGGTACTCACGCCCTTGGATGTCGTCGGAAGGCCGCCGGCTTTGGCCAGCTCCAGTGCAGCGGGAGTGCCCGCGCTCGCCTGTTCAGAACCCGTTTTTGCGGGCGAAGGCGAGGTACTGCTGCCAGTCGTAGTCCTTGACGTCGTGGCCGCCGCTGCGGACGTGGTAACCGATGCGGCCGCCGACCGGGCTGTCGATGCCGGGCTGCTGGTCGGTGCCGACACCGGGGAGGCCGAAGAGCTGGAACACCGGGCCGGCGTGCCAGCCGGAGAGGAACTCGCCCTTGGGGTCGGCCCACTGATCCTCGACGGCGCTGCCGATGTAGATCGGCCGCGGGGCGGCGAGGGCGATGAGCAGGTGCTGATCGACCGGGCAGGCGGCCTCGTTGTTGGCGTAGTTTGTGTAGGTCGGGGTGAACCAGTGCGGGAAGGCCTTGGTGATGACGGCGGTGGTTTCGCCGAAGTTCCGGCGCATCAGGGCGGCACCGCCCTCGCCGGAGTTGTTGGAAATGACGAAGGCGAAGCGCTCATCGCTGGCACCGGCCCAGAGGGAGGTCTTGCCGAGGCGGGAGTGGCCGATGACGGCGCAGCGTTTGGCATCGACGCTGGCCTCGGTCTCCAGGTAGTCGAGCATGCGGCTCAGGCCCCAGGCCCAGGCGCTGATGGCACCCCACTCGCCGTTCTGCCAAACGGTGGCGGCGCCGTCCTTGGCGGTGAGGCCGCGCAGGCCGGTCTTCCAGCCCTCGGCGTGGTCGGGCTCGATGTCGCCGTAGTAGGCGGTGGCGACCGCGAAGCCCTGGTCGAGGATCATGGCCAGCGGCCAGCGACTGCTTTCGTTGCCGCGGCTGGCCTCGGTGGCGCGGTTGTCGACGATGGCCTTTTCCTTGTTCGGGCGCATCCAGCGGGTGGACAGGGGGATGTCGGTTTCCGGGCTGACCGCGTGGTTGCCGCCGAAGCTGAGGCCGGCGACGCAGGGCACGGGGCCGGTGGCGGCGTTGGGCGTGTACAGCATCAGCTCGATGCCTTCCCAGGCGGGGCAGGAGGGCAGGGTGATCTGGATGAGCTTGCGGGTGGCCTTGCCGCCGAGGGCGTCCTTCTTCACGGCCTTGACCTTGAACGCCGGGGCGCCGAGGCCGGTCGGCACGCGGCCGTAGACGTGGTCCTGATAGAGCTTCAGCACCTCGGGCCGGCGACGCTGGGTCCAGTCGCCGGCCGTTTTCACGGCGCTGCCATCGGCCGTGACCCGGGCCTCGGGCAGGGTGTAGCTGCCGACGCGGCTTTCGTCGTAGTTGGCCTTGCTTTGCTGGGCTTCGGCGAAGTCTTCGCCAGCGAGGATCATGGCGGTGAGCAGGAGGGTGGAACGGAGCGGAGACATGAAAAAAGCAAACGCACGCGCAGGCGGACTTTCATCAGCCGTGCAGGCGCTGTTCGAAGTCCTTGAGGGCGTGGCCGAGCACCTCGACCTCGGCAAGCTGGCAGGCGAGGCGTTCGTGGCGGGCACCGGCGCGTCGGCGCACCGGTTCGAGCAGCGGCAGGAAGCGCGCGAAGACGCTGTCGACATCGCCGCGCACCTGCTCTTCGAGCTGCTCGCGCAGTTGCGGCAGGGAGGTTTCCAGTCGCTCGCTCAGGCGGCGGCGCGTGGCGGTCAGGGCGGTGAGGCTGGCGAGGAAGGCGGCGCCCGGAAGCAGCAGGCCGAGGCTGGCGGTGAGACCGGCTTCGAGCCAGCCGAGGAAGTAGGCGGCGCCGGCCACGGCGGGCGGCAGCGGCACGAAGAGCCGGCCGATCCAGCGCGCGCGCTTGCGGGCGAGGGCGAGCCCGGGCCGCAGCAGGCCGTCGAGGTCAAGGCCGAGCACGAAGCGGCGCAGGGCGCTTTCCATGCGCACGCTGAACAGGCGGCGCGCGTCCTCGTCGGGCGCGAGCGGCAGCGGTTCGTCCGGTTCGAAGAGCACGCTGCGGCCCTGGTGATGCAGGTAGCGACCGTACTGCAGTTGGTCCTCCTCCAACTGCAGGGCCATCTGCCGCCAGCGTTCGCTGGTGCGCAGTTGCAGGTCCTGAAACAGCCGGTGATCGAGGCTGTCGGTGCGGTTGCCCGTGCCGTCCCCCTCCTCGTCGGGCGGCGCCGGCTCGAGGGCGTGACGGAAGGCGAGCAGGTTCTCGGCGAGGCGACCGACCCTCAGGCTGGACTCGTGCAGGTCGCGCTCGGTGGCGTCGAGTGCCGGCAGCAGCTTCTTCACGGTGCGGTCGGCCTGCAGACCCTGTTCGGTGAAAAACTCGGCGACCACGTCGAGCGCCTGTCCGGCCTCGCTGGCCTGGCGCTGGAGGTCGCGCTGCAGGCGGTCGAGCAGTTGGCGGCCGAGGCGGGCGGCACTGGTCAGCTTGTTGAAGCGCGCGGTGCCGCGGCCGGTCAGGCTGGTGAGGTGCTCTTCGAGTGCGCGGAAACCGCTTTCTTCGAGCAGTCGCTCCGGATCCAGTCCGGTGCTGCGCGCCAGCCAGGCGCGTTTGGCGGCGACGGCGAAGGTCGGGAAGGTGCGGCCATGGCGCTGGGTGGCCAATTGGCGCATGTAATCGGTGATGACCTGGATCTCCTCCGGGCTGCGCAGGTCGGCCTGCTGAAGCACGCAGATCAGGTGGCGCGGCCAGTCGGGCTGGATCTGGCCGAGAAACTGCCAGGCGGCGGCGCCCCAGGGGTCGGCGGCGCTGAACAGCAGGATGACGGCGTCGGCGACCGGCAAAAAGCGGCGGGTTAGATCCGCGAGTTCCGGCGTCGGGGCACCGGGCAGGTCGACGACATGGAAATCGCGCAGGAAGTCATGCGGGGCCTGCACTTCCTCGAGGCCGGGCAGGACGGTTTCCGTGGCGGCCTGCGGACCGTGGCGGAAGTAGCGCAGCGTGCCGGTGGCCTGCGCTGGGCGGGCGGCGAATTCGCGACCGAACAGCGCGTGCAGGAAGGTCGATTTGCCGACGCCGGGTTCGCCGACGACGAGCAGCAGCTGCGGCTCGTGCAGGCTGTCGAGCAGGTGGGCGGCGGTCTGCTGCGCCTCGTCGCCGCCGCCGAAGTCGCGCAGCTGCTGCGCCAGGCGGCGCAGGTCGGCGTCGAGCTGGTCGCGCAGCAGGAGGAAGTCTTCGCCGATCATGACGGGGGGAGCGGCCGCGGGGGGCGGCGCATGGCTCAGCGGGTGAGCGCGCCGGTCGCGGGCTCGTCGACGGCCTGGGCGGGGCTGATGACGACGCCGACCGGCATGCCGGCCTTCTCGAGGTTGAGCAGCTGGCTGACGGTGACGAACTGGTAGCCCTGGGCGATGAGCTGGTCGAACATGGCCGGCATGGCGGCGATGGTCGGCGGGTGGATGTCGTGGGCGAGCATGATGGCGCCGGGGCGGGCACCGCTGACCAGGCGGCTGGTGACGACCGAGGCGCCGGGGCGGCGCCAGTCCTGGGGATCGACTGACCACATGATGGTGGAGTAGCCGAACTCGGCGAACATGAGCTGCTTGATGCGGGTGTTGATGGCGCCGTAGGGCGGGCGGATCAGGTGCGGGCGGTAGTTGGCGGCGGCCATCAGGGCGTCCTCGCTGGCGCGCAGTTCCTGGCGGATCTGGGCGTCGGACAGGCTGGTCAGGCTCGGGTGATTCCAAGTGTGGTTGGCGACCTCGTGGCCCTCGGCGATCATGCGCCGGATGATCTGCGGGTAGGCGCGCGCGTTCTTGCCGATGACGAAGAAGGTGCACTTGACGTTGCGCTCGCGCAGCAGGTCGAGCAGCTTCGGCGTCAGCGTCGGGTGCGGGCCGTCGTCAAAGGTCATGGCCAGCACCTTGGCGGTCGTGTTGACCGACGAGTAGCTGATCTTCACCCCGGCGGGCGGTACCGGCGGCAGGGTCGAGGGGCGGTTGATGCGACGGGTCAGCGGGTTGTCCTGAACGGCGACCGCGCGGGTGGGCTGAGGCGCCGGAGGCGGCTGCGGCGGGTTGTGCGAGCAGCCGGCGCCGCCCAGAAGGATGCCGAACCAGAGGCTGAGGTACATGCGGGAAGAGGTCACGCGCGCACTATGCGAGGCCGCAGGCCTTTCGCAAAGCTGGAAATGAAGGCGACATGAAATTCCCGGTCGGGGGCTGGCCTGCGGCATTCGGCATTGAAATCCACCCGGGTTCCGGCGTTGTATCAAGACCATGTCCGCCTCTTCGTCGCCTTCGCACCGGCCTGCCGGTTTGCGCCTTCCGTCGGCCGAAAATCCACCGCTGGCCGACGCATCGTTTCAAGCAGGAACAGCGGCGTCGCTCAGTCGCCGCGGCTTTTTTGAGACGCTCGGCCTGGCTTCGATGACGGCCGCGCTCGGCGCCGAGATCGTGTTTGCCGACCGCCTGCCAGCCGGCCTGATCCCGGTGGCGCTCGCGCAGGGGACCGAGCCGCCCGGGATGGCGGGCAAGGAGGGGCTCAGCGTCCTCAACGATCGCCCGCTGGTGGCGGAGACCCCGGCGCATCTGCTCGACGAGGCGGTCACGCCGGCCAAGCACCTGTTTGTGCGCAACAACGGCCTGGTGCCGGCGCCGGAAAGTCTCGATCCGGAGAAGTGGACGCTGGAGATCGCCGGCGAGAGCTGCCTGCGGCCGACCACCTTCACGCTCCAGGAGCTCCAGGAGAAATTCCCTCACCACACCCTGCAACTGGTGCTCGAGTGCGCCGGCAACGGTCGCAGCGAGTTCAATCCCCCCGCCACCGGCAACCAGTGGACCACCGGCGGTGTCGGCTGCCCGCGCTGGACCGGCATCCGCCTGCGCGACGTGCTCGAGCATTGCGGGGTCAAGCCGGAGGCCGTGTACCTCGGGTATTATGGCGCCGACCTGCACCTGTCGGGCGACCCGAAAAAGCATCCCATCTCGCGCGGTGTGCCGATCGCCAAGGCGATGGAGGACGAATCGCTGCTGGTTTTCGCCATGAACGGCGAGCCGATCCCCTGGCAGAACGGTCACCCGCTGCGCCTGATGTTTGGCGGCTGGGCCGCTTCGACCTGCGGCAAGTGGCTGAAAAAGCTGGTGATCCGCGACCGCGAACACGACGGCGAAAAGATGACCGGCCACTCCTATCGAATGCCGCGTTATCCGGTGGCTCCGGGTACCAAGGTGCCGGCCGAGGACATGGTCATCATCGAGGCCCTGCCGGTGAAATCCCTGGTCACCTTTCCCAAGTCCGGCCTCACCCATCCGCTCGGCCAGCCGCTGGCCGTGCGCGGTCAGGCCTGGACCGGCGAGGGACAGGTGGCCCGGGTCGAGGTCTCGCTCGACTTCGGCAGCACCTGGCAGGCCGCCGAGCTGGACAAGCCGGTCAACCGCTACGCCTGGCAGCAGTGGCGTGCCGAGCTGCGCCTGCCAAAGAAGGGCTATTACGAGGTCTGGGCGCGCGCGACCGATGATCAGGGCCGCGCCCAGCCCATGGTGCTGCCGGGCTGGAATCCCGAAGGCTACCTCAACAACTCCTGCCACCGCATCGCCATCCAGGCGGCCTGATCATGCGCTTCGCCCTGCTTTTCACCCTGGCCCTGTCCGCCGCCCCGGCCGCGGAGGAGGTGTCGCTCGATCCCGCCACCGGGATGAAGATGGCGCCGGGCTGGGAGATCGTCCGCAACCACTGCGTCATCTGCCATTCGCCGCAGACCTTCCTGCGCCAGCGCGCCACGGAGGCCAACTGGACATCGGTGCTCGAGTGGATGCAGACCTACGGCGGGCTCTGGAAGCTCGATCCGGCCGTGCAGAAGACCATTGTCGGCTACCTGGCCGCCAACTACGGGCCGGGCGACGACTCGAATTACCGCCGCGCGCCCATCCCGGCCACGCTCATGCCGCCCAACCCCTACGCCAGCGAGGCGCGGCTCGAGGCCGAGGCCAAACAGCGCGAGGGCAAGATCCCGGCCGCGCCACCGCCCAACGGGAAATGACACCCGTCGCCCTCATCACCGGTGGCCAGGGCGGACTCGCCACGGCCCTGCGCGCCGAGTTGGAGGCGCAGCACTGGCAGGTCCACGCCCCGGGGCGTGACGCGTTGGATGTCACCGATGCTGCCGCCGTGCGCGCCGGGATCGACGGCCTGCCGCGACTCGATCTGCTCGTCCACAACGCCGGTTTTTTGCGCGACGCCCCGCTGGCGCGGATGAGCGAGGCCGATTTCGCCGCCGTGCTGGAGGTACACCTGCGCGGCGCCTTTCTCTGCGCGCGCGCCGCCCTGCGGCCGATGCTGCGTCAGGGCGGCGGCCACCTCGTCTTCGTCGGCTCGTTCAGCGCCCTCTCGGGCCCGGTCGGTCAGGCCAACTACGCCGCCGCCAAGGCCGGCCTCATCGGCCTGGCCCAGAGCCTGGCCGCCGAATACGGCACCCGCGGCATCCGCGCCAACGTCGTCCTGCCCGGCCTGCTGGAAACGCCGATGACGGCGCCCCTGCTGGCCGACCCGGAACGCCGCCGCCGCGCGCTCGCCGCCCACACGCTCGGTCGCTTCAACACCCCGGCCGAGGCCGCCCGCTTCATCGCCTTCCTGCACAGCCTGCCGCACACGAGCGGCCAGGTCTTCAGCCTCGACAGCCGCGTCCAGCCCTGGACCTGAGCGGCGGCAGAACGTGCGCCACGAGCTTGGCACAATCGCGACACACATCGGCGCTAATGTGTCAAAATGGCGCCGCGGTGTCGCAAGTAGCCGTGGAAGCCGAAATGGGATGATGAACGGATAGCATTGATATTCAATGTATTAGGAAATGGAGAAAGCGCTTGGCACGGCAATTGCCAAGGAGAATGGCAAAATCCCCTGTTCCCCACCTTTCCCTCCAACCCACCCATGAGCAAAATCCTCGGCATTGACCTCGGCACCACGAACTCCTGCATGGCCGTTCTCGAAGGCGGCAAGGCGTCAGTGCTGGAAAATTCGGAAGGCGCACGCACGACGCCGTCGATCGTCGCCTTCACCAAGAGCGGTGAGCGCGTGGTCGGCCAGGCCGCCAAGCGCCAGGCCGTCACCAACCCGCGCAACACGGTGTTCTCGGTGAAGCGCCTGATGGGCCGCAAGTTCAGCGAGCTGACCGAGGCCGACAAGCGCATGCCCTACAAGATCGTCGAGGCCGCCAATGGCGACGCCCACGTGCAGGTCGAGGTCGGCGGCGAGACGAAAACCTACTCGCCGCAGGAAGTCAGCGCCATGATCCTGGCCAAGCTGAAGGCGGACGCCGAGGCCAAGCTGGGTGAAACGATCACCGACGCGGTCATCACCGTGCCGGCCTACTTCAACGACAGCCAGCGCAACGCCACCAAGGCCGCCGGTGAGATCGCCGGCCTGAACGTGCGCCGCATCATCAACGAGCCGACCGCGGCCGCCCTGGCCTACGGCCTCGACAGCAAGTCGGACGAAAAGGTCGCGGTCTATGACCTTGGCGGCGGCACCTTCGACATCTCCGTGCTGGAGATTGGCGACGGCGTCTTCGAGGTGCTGGCCACCGATGGCGACACCCACCTCGGCGGCGACGACTGGGACAACACGCTCATCACCTGGATCGTCAACGAGTTCAAGACCGACAGCGGCATCGACCTGAGCGGCCAGCCGGACGCGCTGCAGCGCATCAAGGAGGAGGCGGAAAAGGCCAAGATCGCCCTCAGCTCCAGCCAGAGCTACGACATCAACCTGCCCTTCATCACCGCCGACCAGACCGGGCCGAAGCACATCATGAAGACCCTGACCCGGGCGAAGATGGAGCAGCTCACCGACAGCCTGTTCGAGCGCACCGTCAAACCCGTGCGCGAGTGCCTGGCTGCCGCCAAGCTCGACGCCAGCAAGATCGACGAGCTGGTGCTGGTCGGCGGCATGACGCGCATGCCCAAGGTCGTCGAGACCGCCCGCAAGCTTGCTGGCAAGGACCCGCACCAGGGCGTCAACCCGGATGAAGTCGTCGCCATCGGCGCGGCCATCCAGGGCGGCGTGCTCAAGGGCGACGTCAAGGACGTGCTCCTGCTCGACGTCACCCCGCTGACCCTCGCGATCGAAACCGCCGGTGGCGTCGCCACGCCGATGATCCCGCGCAACACGACGATCCCGAAGAAGCACAGCCAGATCTTCTCGACCTATGCCGACCAGCAGCCGGGCGTGGAAATCGTCGTGCTGCAGGGCGAGCGGCCGATGTCCAAGGACAACAAGGTGCTCGGCACCTTCAAGCTCGACGGCATCCCGCCGATGCCGCGCGGCGTGCCGCAGATTGAGGTCACCTTCGACATCGACGCCAACGGCATCCTGCACGTCTCCGCCAAGGAAAAGACCACCGGCAAGGAGCAGAAGATTTCCATCCAGGGCAGCTCCGGCCTCAGCCAGGACGAGATCGAAAAGGCCAAGCGCGATGCCGAGGAGCACGCCGAGGAGGACCGCAAGCGCAAGGAATCCGTCGAGGTCAAGAACAAGGCCGACAGCCTCACCTACGAGATTGAGAAGACCCTCAAGGAGTGGGAGGGCAAGGTGCCGGCCGACCAGCTCACGCCGATCACCGACAAGCTCGCCACCCTCAAGTCGGCCATCGAGGCCAACGACACTGAAGCGATGAAGACGCAGACCGAGGAGATCGAAAAACTCTTCGCCGCCGCCTACCAGGCCGCTGCGGCCGCCGGTGCCGGCGCCCCCGGCGCGGGGGGCATGCCCGACATGGGCGCCGCCACGGCTGACGCCAGCGCCGAACCGAAGGACAAGGGCAAGGTCGTCGATGCCGACTTCGAAGTCGTCGACAAGGACAACAAGTGAGTTCCCACCACATGGGGTTTTCCCGCCAGTCGCTGCCGCTTCGGCAGTCGCAAGCCCTCCCCGGGTCGCCGCCTCGCGGCGCTCTTGGACTGCGGCAGCCTGCTGCCGCTTTCCACAGCCAGCCCTGCTGGCGCAGTGAGGCGGGCGGCGCACGCATCGCGGGCAACCTCGGTAGCCGGCAGCAGGGCTGCCTCAAGGCGAAAGCGGCAGCAGGGCTGCCGCAGTCCATGTGGCTTGCCCTTTCGGCAGCCCTGGTGCTGTCGGCCTGTGGCAAGCCGGAGACGACCCAACCCGCGACCGAGCAGGCCCCCAAGCCGGCCGTCACGGCGAGCCCCGCGCTGTCCGAGCGCCAGCTCGACGCCGAGATCGGCCGGGCTTTGGCGCCGAGCCGGTCCGAACGCGAGGCCGAGCTGGTCGATCGGGCCGAGGCCGTGCTTGATCAGTATCCCGGCAAGAATGTCACCGAGCTGCTCAACACCCCGGAGGTGAACGCCAGCCTGAAGGTGGCGTTGACCAAGCTGGCGGAAAACAAGCCGCTGCAGAACCAGATCAACACCACCGTCGCCCTGGCCGCGCAGATGCAGGGCCTGTCCGGTGCGCCGGGCAGTTCGCGGCTCGACCTCGACACCTCGAACTACGATTCGGCCCGCAAGTCGCGCCTGCTGCAGGCGGTGCTCTCCGAGGATCCCAGGCGCATCGTCGGCTTCCTCGCCCAGGAGATTGGCGAGGCGGTGCCGGAACTGAGCTTTGAGGGCGTCGAACGCGCCTCCAACGGCATCGCCATCAAGCAGAACCCTCCGCCCGCGAAATAACCCTTTCCCCCACCGAGAACTCCGAACCGAGAACCGAGAACTCCTAGAATTTTCCGCCCGGCCGCCGTGCCCCACCCGGGGCGCCCGGCGGCCGGGCAGATGAACCAAACCAAACCAGAACAGCAAACCACCTAGCAGAAACCAGACCAACTATGGCTACCTCCATCACCCCGCTCGGTCGTCGCGTCCTTGTGAAGCGCTCCACCAGCGAAGAAAAGACCGCCGGCGGCATCTTCCTTCCCGACACCGCCAAGGAAAAGCCCCAGGAAGCCGAAGTCATCGCGCTCGGCACCGGCAAGGACGACGAAGGCAAGGACGTCAGCACCCTCTTCACGGTGAAGAAGGGCGACAAGGTCCTCATCTCCAAGTACGGCGGCACCGAAGTCAAGGTCGACGGTGAGGACCTCCTCATCATCAACGAGACCGACATCCTCGGCATCCTCGGCTGATCCGAACCTTCAACTTTCAACTTTAAACCTGTAACTCCGACCCCTCACATGGCTAAACAACTCAACTTCGACGAATCCGCCCGCCAGGCCCTCCTGCGCGGCGTCACCAAACTCGCCAAGGCCGTCAAGGCCACGCTCGGCCCGGCCGGTCGCAACGTCATCCTCGAGAAGAAATTCGGCTCGCCGACGATCACCAAGGACGGCGTCACCGTCGCCAAGGAAATCGAGCTGCCGGATCCCTATGAAAACATGGGCGCCCAGCTGATCAAGGAAGTCTCCTCGAAGACCTCCGACATCGCCGGCGACGGCACCACCACCGCCACCGTGCTGGCCGAGGCCATCTACAGCGAAGGCCTGCGCAACGTCACCGCCGGTGCCAACCCGACCTCCCTGCAGCGCGGCATCCTGAAGGCCACCGAGGCCATCGTCGCCAAGCTCAAGGAGATCTCCACCCCGGTGAAGGACAGCAAGGAAGTGGCCCAGGTCGCGACCGTGTCCGCCAACTGGGACGCCAGCATCGGCAACATCATCGCCGAAGCCATGGACAAGGTCGGCAAGGAAGGCACGATCACCGTCGAGGAAGCCAAGTCGATCGAAACGACCCTCGAGGTCGTCGAAGGCATGCAGTTCGACAAGGGCTACCTGTCGCCTTACTTCGTCACCAATCCGGAGACGATGGAAGCCAACCTTGAGAACGCCTACATCCTCATCCACGAGAAGAAGATCAGCAGCCTCAAGGACATGCTGCCCCTGCTTGAGAAGGTGGCCCGCTCCGGCAAGCCCCTGCTCATCATTGCGGAAGACGTCGAAGGTGAAGCCCTGGCCACCCTCGTGGTGAACAAGCTGCGCGGCACCCTCAACATCGTGGCCGTCAAGGCCCCGGGCTTCGGCGACCGCCGCAAGGCCATGCTCGAAGACATCGCCATCCTCACCGGTGGCCGCTGCATCACCGAAGACCTCGGCATCAAGCTTGAGAACATCGAGCTCGCCGACCTCGGCCAGGCCAAGCGCATCACCATCGGCAAGGAAAACACCGTCATCGTCGAGGGCGAAGGCACCTCCGACGCCATTGCCGGCCGCGTCCAGCAGATCAAGCGCCAGATCGAGGAAACCACCTCCGACTACGACCGCGAGAAGCTCCAGGAGCGCCTCGCCAAGCTCGCCGGCGGTGTCGCCGTCATCAACGTCGGTGCCGCCACCGAAACCGAGATGAAGGAGAAGAAGGCCCGCGTCGAAGACGCCCTGCACGCCACCCGTGCGGCCGTTGAAGAAGGCATCGTCCCTGGCGGCGGTGTCGCGCTGATCCGCGCCCAGGCCGCCATCGGCGACCTCGGCCTGACCGGCGACGAAAAGACCGGCTCGGAAATCGTCGCCCGTGCGATCGAAGCCCCGCTCCGCCAGCTCGCCGCCAATGCCGGCGTCGAAGGCGCGCTGATCGTGGCCGAAGTCAAGAAGGGCAAGGGCAACAACGGCTACAACGTCGCCACCGGCAAGTATGAGGACCTCATCAAGGCCGGCGTCGTCGACCCCGCCAAGGTGACCCGCAGCGCTCTCCAGAACGCCGCGTCGATCTCCGGCCTGCTGCTGACGACCGAGTGCCTCATCGCCGACATCCCGAAAGAGGAGAAGGCCGACGCCGGTCACAGCCATGACCACGGCGGCATGATGTAATTCGATTGAATAAAAGAGACCCTTCGGGACTCTCATCCACGGCGGTTCGCTCCATCCGGGGCGGACCGCCAACCGTAAAACCTTTGTCGCCAAGGCGAAGTTCGCATCCGGGAGCTGCGAACTTCACCCGAACGACAAGTCAACAAAACCCCATGAACGGGCCGGAGGGCAACCTCCGGCCCGTTTTTCATGCCGGCGTCGCCGACCCCACGCCCGCCAGCCGGCGCGCGTAAGCCAGGTCATCGATCTCCTCCGGCCCCTTGTCGCGTCGCCAGGCCTTGATGCGCGGGAAGCGCAGCGCCAGGCCGCTGTTGTGACGCGGGCTCGGCTGGATGGAATCGAAGGCGATCTCCAGCACGGTGTCGGGCACGACCGTGCGCACCCGGCCGCGCTGGTCGAGGGTGTTGGCGGTGAAATGCGCGGTCAGCTCCTCGATTTCGGCGTCGGTCAGCCCGGAGTAGGCCTTGCCGATGACACGCAGGGCGCCGGCCTCGTCGCGCACGGCAAAGGTGTAGTCGCTCAGCACCTGGCTGCGCTTGCCGTGGCCCTGCTCGGCCTTGACGACCACGACATCGAGCGTGGCGAAGGCCTTCTTCAGCTTCAGCCAGGCCTTGCCGCGCCGGCCCGGCCGGTAGGCCGACTGCGCCTCCTTGGCGATGAGTCCCTCGTTGCCGCGCCGGCGCGCGGCGTGGAAGGCCGCCTCGATCGCCTCGGCGGAATCGGCCTGCACCACCTCGATCCGCCCCAGCGGCTCGGGCAGGCGCAGGGCTTCCAAGGCGGCGCGGCGCTCCTGCAGCGGTCGGTCGAGCAGGCTGATGCCGTTCTGCCAGAGCAGGTCGAAGGCGACGTAGCGCACGCGGATGTCGCTCGGCAGGAAGAGATCGCCCTGATCGCGCCGGCCCAGGCGCTTTTGCAGGTCGAAGAACGACAGCCGGCGGTCGGCGGCCTCGGCGATGAGTTCGCCATCGAGGATGACCGAGGCCTGCAGATCGGCGGCGGCGGCGGCGGCCAGCAGTTCCGGGAACTGCGCGCCGACCGGTTTCAGGTCGCGACTGAACAGCTCGGCCCGGCCGGGACCGGCGTGCAGCTGGGCGCGGATGCCGTCGAACTTGTCCTCCAGCCAGACGTGCCGGCCTGCCGCGTCGGGAGGATCCTCACCGATCAGGCGCTGCCAGATCGCCTCGGCGCTTTCTTCCGGGCTGGCGAGCATGACCTTGACGGGCACGAACAGGCGCGGTGCCGCCTCCTGCAGCCGGCCGGCGCGGGCCAGCACGGCGGCGTGACCGAGGTCGCCGGTGAGCATGGCGGCTTCGCGCACGGCCTCTGCCTCCTGATCGAAAGCGGTCGCCACGGCCTCCTCGACGAGGCCCTCCTTCGAGCCCATGCGCAGTTCGCCGGTGAGCAGGCGCACCAGCCAGGAGCCGCTGACGGCATCGAGCCCGGACAGGGTGTCGCGCAGCAGCGCGGTCTTCGCCGCCGGCCCGCGCGCGGCGCGCAGGGCGCGCAGAAAGGCGTCGGTGCCGGCCAGGGTCAGGGTTGGCCCACGGCTTGTCACCGGGGCGCGCTGGCTGAGCAGGAGGAAGGCGGTGCGACCGGCGTCGGCCTGCGAGCGCGAAACGGCGCGGAACTCGGCCTCGCCGAGGCCGCTCAAATCCTGCAGGGCGCGGCGCAGCACGGCCCAGCCGGTGTTCAGCGGCGCCTCGCCCGCGGCGGGATCGAAATGCAGGCCGGCGAAGTAGCGCACGGCCAGCGGCAGGTCGGTGTCGGACAATCCGCGCAGGCCATCGGCGAGCAGGGCGGTTTTTTTCCGGCGCGAAGCCTCCGCGGCGGTGGCGGCGGCGACCGCACTCCAGGCGGCGAACCCCTCCGCGGTCTGGCCGGGTGGCGCCGGGTCCGGCGCTGCGGCGGTTGGCAGCGCGGCGGGAGTCAGGCGGAACAGCTCCAGCTGGTCGGCCTCCTCCAGCGACCAGGCCTGCCAGCCGCGCGCGCGCAGGTCGGCGGCGAACTCGCGGGCCGGGCCGTGGACCAGCCACACCTGGCGCGGCTGAACGGCCTCGACCGCGGCGAGCAGTTCGTCGTAATCGGCGTGATCGCTGAGCGGGAAAACCTCGTCGACCTGATAGCGGTAGCGCGCCCCTGGCTGCAGGGCCCAGCCGCTGAGCAGGGCGGTGCGGCAGGTCTTCAGCCGGCGCAGGGCCAGGCTGCGCTGGGTGCCGGGCGGGAAGATCAGGACGTGACCTGGGGCGCGGCCGGGGTCAAAAAGCTCAAAGTTTGGCAGCGGACCCAGCTGGGGCGCCAGCGCCTGGGTCATTTCAAAGACCGCCTTGTGCAGCATGACCGTGTGACCGGCGCCGGCGAGCAGGCACAGGATTTCCTGGGCCTTGCCGAGGGCGTAACCGAGCAGGACCGGGATGGCGCCGTCCTCGAGGGTTTCGCGCACCCATTGCAGCACGGCGGCAATCGTCTGCTCGCGTGGCGGGAAACGGAACTGCGGCAGGCCGAAGGTGCATTCCATGACCAGGGTGTCCGCTCGCGCCAGTTCGCAGGGTTCGGCGCTGAGGCCGTGGCGCAGCTTGAAGTCGCCCGTGTACAGCAGGCTGGCGCCGTCGCTGCCGCGGGTCAGGTGCAGCAGGGCCGAGCCCGGGATGTGGCCGGCCGGCAGCAGGCGCAGCTGCCAGTCTTCCCAAGATTCGGTTTCCCGGAACGGCAGGGCCTGAAACTCTCCCTGGGCGCCGAAGCGCGTCCGCACCAGCTCGCGGGTGACCTCGGAGCCGAGGCTCAGCTGGTGGCGGGCAAAGTGATCGGCGTGGGCGTGCGAGACAAAGGCGCGCTCCACGGCGAAGCGTGGGTCCAGCCAAAGGTCCGCCTCCGGCAGGTGGATGCCGCGGCGGTGGCGAACTTCGATCAGCGGGGGCATGGCGGCGTCCGCAGGTTACGTCCGCGCCGGCCGGCCGAGTTTTTCAAAAGGCTCTCAGAGCGCGGCGAGGATCGCAGCGCCGATCTCGGCCGTGTTGACCAGGCGGGTGCCGGGCGCGCCGGTGAAGATGTCGCCGGTGCGCAGGCCGTCTTCGATGACCTTTTTCACGGCGTTCTCGATGGCGAGCGCCTCCGCTTCCAGGCCGAGCGAGAAGCGCAGCAGCAGGGCGGCGGAGAGGATCTGGGCGATCGGGTTGGCGATGCCCTTGCCGGCGATGTCCGGGGCGGTGCCGCCGCTGGGCTCGAACAGGCCGAAGTAGAGGCCGTCGCCCTTGGGCTTGCCGAGGCTGGCGCTGGCAAGCATGCCGAGGCTGCCGGCGATCATCGCCATTTCATCGCTGAGGATGTCGCCAAAGAGGTTCTCGGTGACGAGCACGTCGAAGCTGCGCGGCGCCTTGATGAGCTGCATGGCGGCATTGTCGACGTAAAGATGTGCCAGGGTGACATCGGGATAGTCCTTGGCCACCTCGAGCATCGTTTCGCGCCAGAGCACGGAATTGGTCAGCACGTTGGCTTTGTCGACGCTGGTGACATGCTTGCGGCGCAGTTGCGCGGCCTTGAAGGCGACGTGGGCGATGCGGACGATCTCGCTCTTCTTGTACACCATGGTGTCGATGACCTCGATGTCGCCGTCGGGCAGGGTCGTGCGGCTCTTCGGCTGGCCGAAGTACAGGCCGCCGGTGAGTTCGCGCACGCAGAGCACGTCGAAACCGCCCTCGACGAGGTCGGGCCGCACCGGGCTGGAGGCGGTGAGCGCCGGGTAGCAGATGCCGGGGCGCAGGTTGGCGAACAGGCCAAAGTGCTTGCGCAGCGGCAGCAGGGCGCCGCGCTCGGGCTGCTCGTTGGGCGGCAGATGCTCCCACTTCGGGCCGCCGACCGAGCCGAACAGGATGGCGTCGCTGGCCTCGCAGGCGGCCACGGTTTCCGCGGGCAGGGCCTTGCCGGTGGCATCGATGGCGGCGCCGCCGACGAGCTGGTGGTTGTAGCGGAAGCTGAGGCCGGACTTGGCGGCGACGGCGTCGAGGACGGCGAGGGCCTGGGCCATGACTTCGGGGCCGATGCCATCACCGGGGAGGACTGCGAGCTGGAAGGAGCGACTCATAAAATGGGGCAAAATCCATGGACGCGGAAGACCGCCGGGGCAAGCCCGGAGACGGCGGTTGAGCGTTTCCGGGGACGCTTGGGTCTAAAACCTTGGGGCCACGCGTGGCCCCTCGCCGCCAACCGCCCTTGAATTTAGCATTGCCTTCTTTCGTCGGTGTCAATACCCTGTCTATACAGTCATGAAAAAATTCCCCTCATTATTTGCCGGCCTGTGCCTGATCGCCGCGGCAGCCCCCGGGCAGACCTCGCAGTTGGTCCGTGACATCAATGGGCAAACCCTGCCGGCACCCGTGGTGCAGGCCAGCATGGTCAGCGTCAATCCCGGCACGGGTGAAATTCTGGTCATTGCCGTTGAGGACGCGCTCAACGGCGCGGAAATTTGGCGGAGCGACGGCACTGCAGCCGGCACATCGCTGATTCGCGACCTGGTCGCCGGATCGGATGGCTCGGATCCGGTCAACCTGACGACTTCGGGCAACCGTGTGTTCTATTCGGCGGCAAACGCCGCCGGCAAACGCAATCTATGGCTCACCAATGGTCAGGCTGCCGGCACCAGCCTGGTCAAGGACCTGGCCTTTCCCGGCATCAGCGGTCCTGAGCGCCTGACCAACCTCAATGGCACGCTTCTGTTTGTCGGCTACAGCCTGACGGACAACTTCGAGCTGTGGAGGAGCAACGGCACCAATGCGGGCACCACGCAGGTCAAGAACATCAATCCGAACCTTTCGGGAGCCTCCGGCATCAACCATCCTTTCGTGCTGGGCACGACCCTTTTCTTCACGGCCACCGATGGCGCTTCCGGCCGCGAGTTGTACAAAACGGACGGCACCCCCGAAGGCACGATGCGGGTGATCGATCTGGTGGCCGGCGGCGGCACGCCCTTCCTGGAGGGGTTTGATCCCTCCTTCGCCGCGATGAACGGGCTGCTTTACTTCGCCGCTGACACTGGCGGTGATGTCGGTGCCGAGTTGTGGCGCAGCAACGGCACGGAAATTGGCACGCTTCGGGTTGCCGACATCTTCCCGGGCTCGGAAAGCTCCGATCCGCAGTTTCTGACGCCGATGACGGTCACCGGTACCGAGGCCGGCAGCTACCTCTACTTCTCGGCGACCAATGCAACGGCCTCCGGAACGGAACTGTGGCGCAGCGATGGTGAGGTGGGCGGCTCGACGATTCAACTCAAGGAAATCCGCAGCGGCGGCGAGAGTTCGAACCCGCGCCAGTTGAAGGTCGTCGGTTCGATGCTGTTCTTCACCGCCGACGATGGCAGTGGCGAGGAGTTGCATGTCAGCAATGGCCGCACCGGCGTGGCCAACACGGCGCGTGTCGCCGACATCGTCAGCGGCGGCGGCAGTTCGCAGCCCTCGAATCTGACGGTCTTCAACGCCACGACCCTGGTCTTTACCGCCATCAACATCGATGACGACCTCGGCCTCTACACCTGCACACACAATGGCACGACCTTGCCGACCTCGGTCACCCGCATCAAGAATCTGGGCGTGGGCAGCAGCGTCAGCCACATGACCCGCATCGGTTCCAAGGTCTTCTTCCTGCTGAATGGCAGCCAGCTTTGGGAGACCGACCTGACCAACAGCCCGGCTGGCAATGCCAGCGGTACGAAGCTGGTCTACGACTTCCGCGCCACCACCGCCAGTTCCAATGCCGCCTCCTTCGCGGTTTCCGGTGCAGAGGTGTTCTTTTCCGCGGACAACGGCGTCGACGGTCGTGAACTGTGGAAGAGCGATGGAACTGAGGGGGGGACCGGGATGGTCGCCGATCTCTTTCCCGGTACCGACGGCGGTTTACCCGAAGTCCCGAACAGTTCCGATCCGCAGCAAATCACCGTTGCCGGCGGGCGTGTCTTTTTTTCCGCCACCGACAGCGACAGCAACCGCGAGCTTTGGGTGCATGACCCGCTCGCCGACCTGACCTTTCAGCTGCGCGACATCAATGTCGGTGACAGCAGCGACCCGCAGGAGCTGACCGATTTCAACGGCGTGCTGTTCTTTAGCGCGACCGATGGCAGCGGCATCGGCAAGACCGGGCGCGAGTTGTGGCGCAGCAACGGCAGCACGCTTGGCACCGTTCAGGTCGTCGATTTGGCCTCCGGGGGCACGGATTCCAACCCCCGCCACCTCACGGTTTACAAAAACGCCCTCTACTTCTTTGCGAACAGCGACGGCTTCGGCCGTGAACTGGTGCGGACCAACGGCACACCGGGGAATGCAAGCACCGTCCGCGACATTGCTCCCGGTCAGCCCTCGGGGATCACGGAAGGCAATGAATTCCTCGCCGTCATGGGTGCCGGCGCCTCCCAGCGCCTGTACTTTTCCGCCCGCAATGACAGTCAGGGGGGGCAGGAACTTTGGACCAGCGATGGAACCGAGGCCGGCACCGTCCGTGTCCGCGACATCAACCCCACCGGCAGTTCCAACCCGACGGGAATCACCACGGTTGGCAATCTGATCTACTTCGCCGCCACGGACGGCGTCGCCGGCGTCGAACTGTGGCGGAGCAACGGCAGCGAGGCCGGCACGGTTCTCGTCCGCGACATTGCCGCCGGTGCCCCGGGTTCCGCGCCCCAGAATCTCACCGCCTCTGCCGGCCGCCTGTTTTTCACCGCTGACGACGGCGTCAACGGTCGCGAACTGTGGGTGAGCACCGGCAATTCCACCGGCACCGTCATGCTGACGGATTTTCGCAATGGCGCCGACCGCACGCCCAGCATGGGCATTCGCGACCTGCGTGACATCGACGGCGTGCTTTGTTTCACCGCTGACGACGGTGTCAACGGTCGCGAACTGTGGATTTCCGATGGTACACCCGCCGGTACGCGCATGATCAACGATTTGAGCGGCCCGCTGTCGGCCTCCAACCCCGGCCAGTTCACCGCCTTCAACGGCCAGCTGTTGTACACGGCTGCCGATGCGGTCAGCGGCAATGAACCGCGGCTGGCCTTCATTGGTGCCGCCATCCAGGTCGAGCAGCCCGAGGGGCAGGCGCTTGCCAACAACGGCACGCCGGTTGATTTCGGCATCCTTGCCGCCGGAGCAAGCACGACGCTGAACATCGTCGTCCGCAACGTCGGCATCAATACCCTGCGCGACATCAAGCCGGTCATCAGCGGCATCAACGCCGCCGAATTCGCCCTCGTCGCGCCCAAGGCCGCCACCACCCTGACCCAGGGACAGTCGACGACCTTCGGGGTGCGCTTCACGCCCCGGGAAGGTGGTCCACGCGCGGCCATGGTTTCGATCCTGAGCAGTGATGCCCTCAACAACCCCTTCATCGTCAACCTCTACGGCGAGGGCATCAAGGATCCGACCATCACCGAGCAGCCGGAGTCGCTCATGCTCCTGGTCGGTCAGCCTGCCGCTTTTGATGCCGAAGCCGGTAGTGACAGCGTCGTGCTCACCGATGCCGACTTCCAATGGCGCCGCAACAATGGTGCCATCAAGGGCGCGCTGGGCACCAGCTACGCCATTCCGGCCGTGACCTTGAAGGATGCCGGCGCCTATTCCGTGCAGGTCAGGGTTGGCAAGATCCTGGCCTTCAGCAACCCCGCGCAGCTTGGGGTTGTTCAGCCCAACGTGCCGGCGGGCATTCTTGCCGCCGGTGTCGGCAGGGCGGTCAACCTCGTCGTCGCCGCCGCCGGCAACGGCCTCACCTACCAGTGGTTCAAGGGCGCCACCCCGCTCGCGGATACCACCGACGGCCGTATCAAGGGCTCGCGTACGCCAAAACTGCTCGTCACCGGCCTCACCACCGCGGATTCCGACCTCTATTCCTGCCAGGTCACCGGCGCCGGCGGCACCCAGACCGGTGGCCAGACCCAACTCAAGGTCTTCACGGAGAAGCCCGTGCTCAACGACCCGCAGAACCTGCCCGACGGCATCATCGGTGGCAGCTACAATTTTCCGGCTGCCGGCTTCCAGATTGGCGTCGACCCGGCTCCGGAAAAAGCGCCGCTCACCTACATCGCCAGCGGCCTGCCGACAGGACTCAGGGTCAATCCCAAGACCGGCCTGATCTCCGGTCGACCCACCAAGTCCGGCCCGTTTCAGGTCACCCTCACCGCCATCAATAGCGCGAAGAGCGACCCCGTCGTGGAGACGGTTGTCATCGCCCCCTTTCCCGCCGATCTGGCCGGTTCTTATGCGGCCTTGGTCGACCGCGATGCCACGCTCAACGACCGCCTCGGCGGGCGTTTGGATCTCACCGTCAGCGGCACCGGTGCCCTCAGCGGCACCCTGACCTTTGGCAGCGAGCGCCTGCCGATCAAGGGCGGCTTGGAAGTGGACGCCACGGGCGCACTCGATCCGACCTTCACCGTCGCGCTCAAGCGCAAGGGCAGGCCGGATGCCGTGCTCACTCTGGACATCGACATCGACAACCGCGTGCTGACCGGCGACGTCAACGGTGTGCCGGTCAACGGCTGGCGTCATCTTTACGCCTCCGAAGCCGCGCCCTTCACGGGCTACCACAGCTTCGGTCTGCGCCTCGGCGATCCCCTGCAGGTGGGCGACGGTGATCTGCCGCAGGGCTGGGGTTACGCGACCTTCACCGTCGCCAAGGACGGCAAGTGGAAGATGGCGGGTCGCACGGCCGATGGCGAAACGATCACCGGCGCCGCGGCGGTTGGCTTTGACGGACAGCTCATTGTTTACCAGGCCCTCTACAAGCCCTTCGGCGGTTCGCTTTGGGGCTCCCTGATCCTGGATCCGGTCGACACGGGAAATGCCTTCGACAACAGCCTGACCGGCGATGTCGACTGGGTGCGCCCGGCCAACACCAACACCAAGAGCCGCGCCTACCAGGCGGGCTTTGGCCTGCCCGGCACCCCCGAGGTCCTGCCGGTGCCCCTGGAGGCGGTGGGTGGCAGCTACCGCGCGCCCGGCAAGGATGAGCTCGTGCTCGAGCTGGCCGCTCCCGGCGAGACCAATGTCGAACTGTTGTTCAGCGAGGGTGGGCTACCCGCAGTGCAAAACCCCGATCAGGTGCTCGGCATTCTCGCCGGCAACAAACCCTTCAATCCGAAGCCGGCGGGTCCGACCCTGACCACGCTGAAGAAACTCACTGCCAAGACCGGCCTGATCGAGGGCAGCTTCCGCCTCACCGATCCGGATCCGCGCACGGGCGCCACCGGCAATGTGGTGCGCGATGCCATCTTCCGCGGGGTGCTCATCCGCGATGACGTCGAGGGCGCCAGCTATGGAGCCGGCCACTTCCTGCTGGAGGCCCTGCCGGCCGACGGCCAGACGCCGAAGAAGACCACGCCGGTGTTCAGCGGCGCCGTCGAACTGCGCGAGAACGACAACTGAAGTCGCGCCCCATGGGGCGCAGCCCTGAAAGCCAAAAACCCCGCCGGGTGACCGGCGGGGTTTTTTCTTGGAGGTGTTCCGCTCAGACCTTCATGCCTTCCTGGCGGAGGAAGTTTTCCACCCAGGTGATGTCGTAGTTGCCGTTCTGGAAGTCGGAGGTGGTGAGTACCTTCGACTGCAGGGGGATGGTGGTCTTGATGCCCTCGACGACGAACTCGCCCAGCGCACGGCGCATGCGTTTGATGGCGATCTCGCGGGTGGCGCCGGTGACGATGAGCTTGGCGATCATCGAGTCGTAGTAGGGCGGCACCTCGTAACCGGAGTACACGTGGGTGTCGACGCGCACGCCGCGGCCGCCGGAGGTGTACCACAGGTTGATCTTGCCCGGGCTGGGGGCGAAGTTGCGCGCCGGATCCTCGGCGTTGATGCGGCATTCGATGGAATGACCACGCGCGGTGGCGCTCATGACGTGCTCGCTCAGCGGCAGGCCGGCGGCGATGCGGATCTGCTCCTTGATGAGGTCACAGCCGTACACCTCTTCCGTGATGGGATGCTCCACCTGGATGCGGGTGTTCATCTCCATGAAGTAAAAGTTCTCGCCATTGTTGTCGACGAGGTACTCGATCGTGCCGCAGTTCTCGTAGCCGATCTCCTTGCAGATCTTGACCGTGGCCTCGCCCATGCGCTTGCGCATCTCATCGCTGATCTTCGGGCTCGGGCACTCCTCGATGATCTTCTGGTTGCGGCGCTGCATCGAGCAGTCGCGCTCGCCGAGGTGAACGACATTGCCGTGGCTGTCGGCGACGACCTGAAACTCGATGTGGTGCGGTTTCTCAACCAGCTTCTCCATGTACATCGAACCGTCGCCAAAGCACTTCAGCGCCTCCAGGCTCGCGGCCTGGAAGCTGGAGATCAGGGTGGCTTCGTTGAGCACCGGGCGCATGCCGCGGCCGCCGCCGCCGGCGCTGGCCTTGATGATGACCGGGTAACCGATCTTGCGCGCCCATTCGAGCGCCTGCTCCTCATTGTGAATGATGCCGTCGGAACCGGGGGTGACCGGTACGCCGCTGGCGCGGGCGGTGGCGCGGGCGGTGTTCTTGTCGCCCATCATCGAGATGACGCGCGCGCTCGGGCCGATGAACTTGATTTTGCACTTCTCGCAGACCTCGGCGAACTCCTCCTTCTCGGAGAGGAAGCCATAGCCCGGGTGGATGGCATCGACGTTGGCGATCTCGGCCGCGCTGATGATGCGGCTGATTTTGAGGTAGCTTTCCGTGCTCGGGCCTGGCCCGATGCAGATCGCCTCGTCGGCGAGGTGGACATGCATGGAGTCGACGTCGGCCTCGGAATAAACGGCGACCGTTTTGACGTCAAGCTCCTTGCAGGCGCGGATGATGCGGACAGCGATTTCGCCGCGGTTGGCGACGAGGACTTTGCGGAACATGGGGAGGGTGCGGGGAAATTCTGGCCCCGACCCGCCCGGCCGCCGGCCGGGTCGTCAGGGGCCGGGTCGGATCAGGCTTTCAATTCGAAGAGGGGCTGCCCGTATTGCACCGGCTTGCCGTCCTCGACCAGAATGCGGGCGATGGTGCCACGCATTTCGGCCTTGATCTCGTTCATGACCTTCATCGCCTCGATGATGCAGACGGTGGTGTTCTCATCGACGGAGTCGCCGATGTTGATGAAGGACTGTTCGCCGGGTGCGGCCGAGCGGTAGAAGGTGCCGACCATCGGCGAATTGATGGTTGGTCCGGCCGGGGCGTTGTCGGCGGCGGGGGCAGCCGCCAGCGCGGGGGCGGCGAGCGGCGCGGCGGCGGCCGGCAGGCTGACGGCCGCCGGAGCGGGCAGGGCGGCCTGGGTCGGCAGGTGCTTCAGCAGCTTCTGCACGGTTTCCAGGTCCGAGCCGCGGCGCAGCTCGATCTTGGAGCCCTGGTTTTCGAAATGAAAGTAGCTGAGGTCGTTCTCCGCCATCAACGCCACGATTTGTTTGATCTGCTTCAGGTCCAAGGCGGTGGCCTCCTTTTCAGTGGGTTTGGGTTCGTCCATTCGGATTAAGCACGGGTGCTGACTGCCGAGACTAGCCGGCCCGCGGGCATAGGCAAGGATAAAGCACGGCCTGCCGGCTTGCGGGAAACGCCCCGCGGGTGGAACATGCCGGCATGATCGCGTCGCTGCCGCGCCTGTTCTGCCTCACCGGCAGGCGTCTGGTCGACGCCCTGTATCCGCGCGCCTGCTTTGCCTGCGAGACCGTGCTCGACGCGGGCGTCCCGTCCCAAGGGACTTCGGCCTGGCTCTGTCCAGCCTGCGAGGACGGCGTGGAGCGGATCGAGGCGCCCTTCTGCAGCGTTTGTGGCGAGCCCTTCGCCGGAGCCGAGGCTGCGCCTTTCCGCTGCTGGAACTGCGAGGACCGTGGCCTCGCCTTCGACTTCGCCCGCGCCGCCTGCAAGTCCGCCGGCCCCGTGCGCACCCTGATCCACGCCTTCAAATACCGGCGCGATCTCGCCCAGCGCGCGCCCCTGGCCGACCTGTTGCGCACGGTCCTGGAGGATCCTCGTCTGGCCGGGCTCGACCCTGCCGACTGGCGTCTGGTGCCTGTGCCCCTGCACCCGTTGCGGCGGCTTTGGCGCGGCTACAACCAGAGCCTCGAACTCTGCCGCCAGCTCGGCCAGGCCACCGGCCTCGCCACGGTCTGCGCCCTGCGCCGGGTGCGCCTGACCCGCGCCCAGGCCGGTCTCGACCGCGCCCGCCGCCTGGAAAACCTGCGTGGCATCTTCGCCCCGGCCCGCCGGTTGCCTGGACGGCCGGCGCCGCTCGCCGGCAAAAACGTCCTGCTCGTCGATGACGTGCTCACCACCGGCGCCACCGCCCACGAGTGCGCCCGCGTGCTCAAGAAGCAGGCGGGGGTCGAAAAAGTTGTGGTGATTACGGCAGCCCGTGGTTAGAATCGCGCCGCTCCGTGCCCAGCACGGGCTGCCAGTCAGCGCCGCGGACCCGTCCCGGCGACTCCCGCGCTTTGCCATGCGGGGAGGGCCGGCAGCCCCGCCGGGTGGCGGTCGCGCATCACAACATACCACCATGGGATTTTTCAAAAAACGCAGCGTCAACGAGTTGGGCGAAAAGAAGAAGGACATGCCGGAGGGCCTCTGGACGAAGTGCCCGTCCTGTGGCGAAAGCCTGTTCGAGCAGGCCCTGGCCAAGAACCTGCGCGTCTGCACCCACTGCGGCTACCACTTCACCATCAGCTCCGGCGAACGCCTCGAGAACCTGGTCGATGAAGGCAGCTTTCAGGAACTCGATGCCAGCCTCGACTCGGTCGACGCCCTCGGCTTCAAGGGTTACCTCGACAAGGTCAAGGCCTACCAGAACAAGACGGGACTGAAGGAGGCGGTTGTCACCGGCCGCGCCCATATCGAGTCGATCCCGGTGGTGCTTGCGGTCATGGATTTCCGCTTCCTCGGCGCCAGCATGGGCAGCGTCGTTGGCGAAAAAATCACCCGCGCCATCGAGGTGGCCACCGCCGAGCGCAAGGCGGTCATCGTTTTCTCCGCCTCCGGCGGCGCTCGCATGCACGAGGGCATCCTCAGCCTCATGCAGATGGCCAAGACCAGCGGCGCCCTCGCCCGCCACGCCGAGGCCCGCCTGCCCTACATCTCGGTGCTCACCCACCCGACCACCGGCGGCGTCACCGCCAGCTTCGCCACCCTTGGCGACATCATCCTCGCCGAGCCCAAGTGCATGATCGGCTTCGCCGGCCCGCGCGTCGTCAAGGAAACCACCCATGCCGACCTGCCGCCCGGCTTCCAGACCGCCGAGTTCATGATGAAGCACGGCCTCGTGGACCTCATCGTCGAACGCAAGGACATGCGCTCGACCCTGGCCGGCCTGCTCAAGTACGTCAGCCCGCAGGCCTGAGGCGGCGGGATGGAAGCAAGGCTTCCCGCATCTGACCTGTCGATTTCGTCCGTTGCGGCTTGACCTGGCGGCAGGGGTTGCGGCCTCAGCCGCGCTCAAACGCATCGGCCGCGCGCAGCACGGTCAGTTCATCGAGCGGCTTGCCGATGAGCTGCAGACCGACCGGCAGGGCCACGCCTTCCACCTCGACCGGGCTGCAGGGCACGCTGATCGCCGGCAGGCCGGCGAGGTTGGCCGGAATGGTGAAAACGTCCTCCAGATAGGCTGCCAGTGGGTTGTCCTTCAGCTCGCCGAGCTTGTGCGCCGGTGCCGGACTGGTCGGGCTGATGAGCAGATCGACCTTTTCAAAGGCCTGCTCGAAGTCGCGCCGGATCAGGGTGCGCGCACGCTGGGCCTTGAGGTAATAGGCGTCGTAGTAGCCGCTGCTGAGCACGTAGGTGCCGAGCAGGATGCGCCGTTTCACCTCGGGACCGAAACCTTCCGCGCGGCTCTTGAAGTAGTGCTCCATGAGGTCGGTCGCCTCCTCGCTGCGGTGGCCGTAGCGGACGCCGTCGAAACGCGCCAGGTTCGCCGAGGCCTCGGCCGGAGCGACAATGTAGTAGGTGGCCACGCCGAGGTCGGTGTGCGGCAGGCTGACCTCGACCAGTTCGGCGCCGAGGGCGGCGAGGCGGTCGACCGCCGCCTTGACACTGGCCGACACGCCGGGGTGCAGGCCGTCGATGAAGTACTCCTTCGGCAGGCCGATGCGCAGGCCTTGGATGTCCCTGCCGAGGGCGCTGGTGAAATCGGGCACCGGCGTGTCGAGCGAGGTCGAGTCGCGCCCGTCCTTGCCGCAGAGGTGGTTGAGCAACAGGGCGGCGTCTTCGACGGTCTTGGTGAGCGGCCCGATCTGGTCGAGCGAGGAGGCAAAGGCGACCAGGCCGTAGCGGGAAATGCGGCCGTAGGTGGGTTTCAGGCCGACGCAGCCGCAGAGGGCGGCCGGCTGGCGAATGGAACCGCCGGTGTCGGAGCCGAGGGCGGCAATCGCGAGATGGCCCGCCACCGCCGCGGCGCTGCCGCCGCTGGAACCGCCCGGCACGCGCTGGGGATCGTGCGGGTTGCGGGTCAGGCCGAGCGCCGAGTTCTCGGTGGTCGACCCCATGGCGAACTCGTCCATGTTGAGGCGGCCAAAGGGCACGGCGCCGCCGGCGCGCAGACGGACGATGGCGCCGGCGTCGTAGGGCGCCGTGTAGTTCTCCGCCAGCATCTTCGACCCGCAGGTGCAGGGCTGGCCGGTGACGTTGATGTTGTCCTTGATGCCCACCGGCAGACCGGCCAGCGGCAGCGACAGGTCGGCCTTCTCCGCCTCGGCCAGGGCGCGTTCGGCATCCCAGCTCAGGTAGGCGCCCAACTGCGGGTTGCCCGCGTCGATGGCGGTGGCGAGGTCGGCGACGACGTCGCGCGGGTGGATTTCCCCGTCGGCAATGCGGCGGCGCAGGCTGGCGAGGGTCTGGGTGGCGAGGGACATGGGAAGCGGAAGACGAAAGGACGGGGGCGAACGGGTCACTCAAGGACCTTGGGGATCTGGAACTGGTCCATGGCGCGGCGCGGGGCGTTGGCCAGGGCCTCGGCCTGGCTGAAACCGGGGCGGGCCTCATCGGCGCGGATCACGTCCAGCACCGGCAGGGCGTGCGAGGTTGGTTCCACCCCCTCCAGGTCGTGCCGGCCGAGCACGTCAATGTAGTGCAGAATCTGGCCGATCTGCTCCTGGTAGCGCGCCGCCTCCTCGTCGGTCAGTTCGAGGCGGGCCAGGGTGGCGACATGGCGGATGGGGATCTCCGAGGGTGGCATGCAGGCTTTCTAAACGGGACCGGGGCGCGCGCAAGGTGTGTCCGGCGTTTTTCCGCGACTGTCCGATTTCGACAAAAGCTTGTCCGACAAGGACCAAATCCGTTAGCGTAATCGCCTTCCAGCCATGAAACGCGCGCTCTTTGCCCTGCTCCTGCCCGCCCTTGGGCAGGCGGAAACCCACATCACCTGGAAGCGGGTGCAACTCCAGGACGCCTTTTATGCCGAGGGCGCCAACTTCGCCGACCTCAACAAGGACGGTCACATGGACATCCTCAGCGGCCCCTACTGGTACGAGGGGCCGGACTGGCAGAAGAAGCATGCCTTTTACGAGCCCAAGGTCTTCAACATCTTTGGCTACTCCGACCACTTTTTTTGTTATGCCCACGACTTCACCGGCAATGGCTGGCTGGACATTTTGGTGGTCGGTTTCCCCGGCAAGGAGGCGCGGCTGTACCTGAACCCGGGCCGCTTTGACGAGGACAAGCCCTGGGAGGCGCACGTGGTCGCCGAGGTCGTCGATGGCGAGTCGCCCGTGTTCACCGACCTCACCGGCGATGGCAAGCCGGAGCTGGTCTGCGGCAACGGCGGCAGGTTCGGCTGGTTCGCGCCGGATTGGCAGCATCCGACGGCGAAGTGGCGGTTTGTGCCGGTGACGGAGAACGTGCAGGTGGTCAAATTCACCCACGGCATGGGCGTTGGTGACGTGGACGGTGACGGCCGGCTCGACCTGCTGGAGGCGAAGCGCTGGTGGAGGAATACAGGCATCACGAAAAGCGGCAACCTCGGTCCGCAAGTTCCTGCGCCCTTTACCCAGCACACCTTCGCCCTCGGCGTGCCCGGTGGCGCCCAGATGTTCGCCTACGACTTCGATGGCGACGGCCGCAACGACATCTTCACCACGCTGGCGGCGCATCGCTTCGGCGTGGCGGTGTTTTTCAATCGCGCCGGCCAGGGCGGCGCCAACTGGGAGCGCAGGCTCATCATCGGCGAGCACCCGTGGGAGAACGACTACGGCGTGGTGTTCAGCCAGCCGCACGCGGCGCACCTGGCCGACATCGATGGCGACGGCGTCATGGACGTGGTCACCGGCAAGCGCTACTGGGCGCACAACGGTCGCGACGCCGGCGAGCACGCGGCCAAGGTGGTCTATTGGCTGCAAACAAAGCGCGACGGCAGGGGCGGGGTCGAATTCATCCCGCACCTGATTGATGCCGACAGCGGGGTCGGGGTGGATGTGCAGGTGGGCGACGTCAATGGCGATGGTTTTCCGGATGTGATCGTCGGCAACAAGGCCGGTGTGTTTGTCCTGCTCCAGGAGCGCCGCGAGGTGAGCCGGGAAGTGGCCGAGCAGATGCGGCCGAAGAAGCTCTATGGCGACGGCCTGATGCCCTACGGCGACTACAAGGAGGGGCAGCCGGCGCAGGAGGCGCTGAAGAACCTGCAACTGCCCGGCGGCTTCAAGGCCGAACTGATCGCCGCCGAACCGGACGTCGTGCAGCCGATCGCCATGGCCTGGGACGAGCGCGGCCGCCTGTGGGTGGTGGAGGGCAACAGCTACCCGCAACCGCGAGCGGTCGGCGCCGGCCAGGACCGCATTTTGATCTTCGAGGACCGCGATGGCGACGGCCGCTTCGAGACGCGCAAGGTCTTTGCCGAGGGATTGAATCTGGTGAGCGGCATCGAACTCGGCTTCGGCGGGGTCTGGGTGGGCGCGGCGCCGTATTTGATGTTCATCCCGGATCGGGACCGCGATGACAAACCCGACGCTCCTGATGCTGCCGATCCACGACCCCAGGTCCCCGGCCTCAATTTCACCGCCTACGCCCTGCTCGACGGCTGGGGCAGCCAGGACACGCATGAGACGCTCAACAGTTTTATCTGGGGTCCTGATGGTTGGCTCTACGGTTGCCACGGTGTTTTCACCCACAGCCGGGTTGGCAAGCCGGGCACGCCCGACGCGCAGCGCGTGCCGATCAATGCCGGTGTCTGGCGCTATCACCCGGTGCGGCAGGAGTTCGAGGTCTATGCCCACGGCACCAGCAATCCCTGGGGACTCGACTACGACCAGCACGGCGAGTTCTTCGTCACCGCCTGCGTCATCCCGCACCTCTATCACATCGTGCCCGGGGGGCGCTACCACCGCCAGGCCGGCCAGCACTTCAATCCGCACACTTACGAGGACATCAAGACCATCGCCGACCACGCCCACTTCGCCGGCGAGGTGCGCGAGAACGCCCACTGGGGGCCGCGCAGCAAGGGCGGCCTGATCTCCGATGACACCAACCTGATGGGCGGTGGCCACGCCCACTGCGGCCTCGCGATCTATCAGAGCAGCCAGTTCCCGGCCACCTACCGGAATCAGCTCATCTTCGGCAACCTGCACGGCCACCGCCTGGTGATGGACGAGCTGGATCCAAAGGCCAGCACCTACATCGGCAAGCACGGCAGCGATTTCCTGCGCGCCAACGACCTGCATTTCATCCCCGTCAGCCAGCGCGTCGGCCCGGATGGCGCACTCTACGTCAGCGACTGGGCCGACAAGCAAATCTGCCACCGCGGCAGCAACGCCGTGGAAATGTGGGACCGCAGCAACGGAAGGATCTACCGGGTGAGTTATGCGGATTTGTCGGACGGGTCGGACTTGTCGGACAGGTCTGACAAGTCCGACTTCCCAACCGCGCCCTTCGACCTTGCCAAGGAGACCGATGAGAAACTCGCCCGACTCGCCGTGCAGACGGAGAACGAGTGGTTCTCACGGATGGCGCGCCGGGTGTTGATGGAGCGGGCGGTTTCACACCCTGACTCACGCTCTACCGAAAGAGCGCGGACGGCGCTTGCAGGTGCCCTCAAAGAGGGTGAGTCAACCCCCTCACGCTTGCGGGCCTTGTGGACGCTTGGTTCCCTGAATGAGGTCGATACACTGACTGCCAAGGAGCTGACGACACAGCCGTCATTTCTTGCTGCATGGGCTGTGCGCTTGATCAGCCAGGGAGCCGGGGATACACAAACGAACGGATTGGCGGAACAAGCCGGAGTGGCAGCCTCCCCACTTGTCCGCCGCGAACTCGCCTCCGCTTTGCAGCGTCTCCCCATCGACCGGCGCCAAGCCCTCGCCACCGCACTGCTCCAGCGTGCCGAGGACAAGGACGATCCGATGATCCCGCTGCTGATCTGGTACGGCATCGAGCCGCTGGTCGGTGCCGACGCCGAGGTCGGGCTGGAACTCGCGCGGGTGTCGAAGCTGCCGAAGGTGACGCAGTTCATTTATCGTCGCCTCGGCGCGGAGGAGGCGGGACGCACGGCCCTGCTGCGCGTCGCTGCGGCTACGGCCGACGCGGCCGAGCGCGAATCGCTGCTGAAGTCGGTGATCGAGGCCGCGCGCGCGGGCAACAAGGTTGCCAAGCCCGCCGACTGGGACGCCCTGCGCGTCAAGCTCGACGGCGCGCCGGCCGGGCTGCTGCCGGAACTGGAGGCCTTCATGGGCCTGGAGCCGGCCATCGCCAGCTTCCGCGAGCGACTCGCCTCCACGGCACCGGTGGATGCCCGATTGGCGGCGCTGAAGCTGCTCGTGCAGTTGCGCGACGGCAAGACCGCCGACTTGTTGCACGATTTGTTAGGCAGCACGACGCCGGGCCACCCCGCTTTGCGTCGCGCGGCCCTGCAGGCGCTGGCCACCCTGCCGCACCCGCAGACGCCGGCGGTGCTCGCCGGGCTGCTGCCGAAGCTGTCGCCGGTGGAAACGAACGACGCCATCGCCACGCTCGCCACCACGCCCGAGGGATCGAAGACCCTGCTCATTGCGGTGAAGGAAGCCAGGGTGGCGAAGACCCTGTTGTCGCCCTTCCTGGCCCGGCAGATGGAGGCGCAGCAGAACGTCGAAGTCTCGGCCCTGCTCAAGGAAGTCTGGGGCGATCTCAACGCGCCGAAACCCGACCTGGAGCCGCGCAAACAGAAGTTCCGCGCCCTGCTCACGGCCGAGGCTTTGGCGAAGGCGGATCCCGCCCAGGGCAAGGCCTTGTACGCGGCGGTCTGCGGCACCTGCCACACCCTTTTTGGACAGGGCGCCAAGGTCGGCCCCGACCTCACCGGCTCGAACCGCGCGAACCTCGACTACCTGCTCGACAACGTGCTCGATCCGAACGCGGTCATCGGCAAGGACTACCAGCTCAATGTCTTCGAGCTCGCCGATGGCCGGCTCGCCAGCGGCATCATCAAGGACGAATCCGCCGCCGCCTGGAAGGTCGCCATGCCGGGGGGCCTGGAACAGCTCATCACCAAGGCCGAGGTGAAGAAGCGCACGGTGTCGCCGGTGAGCACCATGCCCGAGGGCCTGTTCGACGCGCTGCCACCTGAGTCGCTCGTGCATCTGGTCGCCTGGCTGCAGGGCGCCGGCGAAGCCGGAGCGGCGAGCGGTGTACTTGAGGCCGAGACGCTGCAGGCCAAGGCTTCGGCCGGCAAGGCGAGTCCGCAGGCCATGGGGCAATTCCGTGAGGGGCGCTGGAGCGGCGATCACCACCTGTTCTGGACCGGCGGCAAGCCGGGCGACACCCTGACCGTCACCTTCCCGGTGAAGCAGGCGGGCAAGCGCAAGGTCCATGCCGTGCTGACGAAGGCCCCGGACTACGGCAGCGTCCGCCTCACCGTCAACGGTGTGGTCGCTTCGACCGTCGAGGTGGATCTGTATGATGCCAAGGTCACCAACACCGAGGAGATCCTGCTCGGGGAGTTCGACCTGCAAGCCGGCGAACAAAAGCTGGAGATCACGATCTCCGGGGCCAACCCGCAAGCCCGGCCCGACCGCTGGTATGCCGCACTGGATTACCTGCGCGTCGAGTAGGCGCGCTAGGCCACAGCGCGGGGCTTGGGAGGAACGACGTCCTGTGCCCTCAAGCCCCGCCTTCTGGCGAAGGCGCCTACCGCCGGCCGTCAACCCCAAGCCGGGCCGCACAAAATCTGAAATCTGAGATCTGAAATCAGGGGCTCCCTCACCTTCCCCAGGCCCAGCGGAACAGGTTCCGACTGTCGGCAAAGCGCGCTTCATCCGAGGTCGAACCAAGGGTCACGACGATGAGGCCGCGGCCGGCGTGCGAGCCGGTCGCCACCAGACAGCGACCGGCACTCGGTGTGGTGCCGGTTTTGACGCCGTCGTAGTTGGCGAACTGCAGCAGCTCATTGGTGTTTTTCCAAACCGCCTCGCGTTCGCCGCCTGCGGGCAGACGGATCGCTGCGCGATGTTCCAGGGTCGCCACCACCTCGCGGAACAACGTGTGCCTGCGCGCCGCCAGCGTCAGCGTCACCAAATCGCGCGCGGTCGTGGTGAAGTCGGTCGCCTCGCCGCCGTCGCCGTAAGCAATCCGGTAGGTGGTGGCCTTCATGCCGAGGCGCTGGGCCGTGCGGTTCATCTCGGCGACGAAGTTCCTGCGGGTCGCCGAGGCCGCGGTCTTGGCACTGGCCGGGGTCTCTTCACCAGGAAGGGCCAGGCGCGGATGAAAGTGTTCGGCGAAGGCGTTGCCCATGTCGTTGCCGGAAGGCAGCATGAGGGCGTAAAGACCGTCGCGCACGCGCACCTGCTCGCCCTCCTGGAGTTCGGCGTTCGAGCCGGCGGTGCCGGCGGCCAGCTTGGAGATCGACACCCATTCGTCGAGCACGGCCGGCTCCTTCTGCGCCAGCTCAAGAACCACGAAGGCGCACATCATCTTCGCCGTGCTCGCCGCCTTGCGGGGTTCGTCGGGCAGGTGCGCGGCCAGCTCGCGGCCGCTGTCGAGGTCGGCGATCAGCCAGGACTTGGCGGTGACCACCGGCGGCGCGGCGAGATCTTCGGCGGGTTTGTCGGCGGCGGCCAGGGTGATGGCGGACATGGCGAAGATGGGGCGGAGCAGTGGCGGCATCATGGGGGGTAAACGCGGTTCACTGGCGGGCTTTCTCCGGCGGTGGGTGGCGGCGCCAGAGGTCGAGCACCTGTTCGACCGGCATGGCCCGCACCGTGCGACCGCGATGGCCGGTCATGTCCTGCGCGAGGAAGAGCGAGTTGAGGATGGCTTCCTCGGTGGCCTCGATGACCGCGAGGAAGAGCGGTGTCATTGCCTCGTTGCGCAGCAGGGCGACCGGTGGATTGAGCCGGCCGTCGAGATGATGCGGGATGCGCAGGGCTTCGGCGGTGGAGAAGGCGATGACGTAGTCGCCGCTGCCGTTGGCGGCAATGCCGCCCGTGCGGGCCAGGCCGAGCATGGCGCGCGCGGCGAGGCGCTGCAGGTTGCGCGCCTCAAGCGGCGCATCGGTGGCGACCACGATCATGCAACTGCCGTCGGCGGAACCGTAGGCATCCTTCATCAGGTGGCGGTCGAGCAGGCGGTCGACCGGCACGCCATCGAGCTGAAAGACCCCGCCGAAGTTGCTTTGCACCAGCACGCCGACCGTGTGGCCGCCGTCGCGCACCGGCAGGCGGCGCGAGGCGGTGCCGATGCCGGCCTTCCAGCCGAAGGCGACGGTGCCGGTGCCGGCGCCGACGCAGCCCTCGGCCACCGGGCCGGGCGTGGCGCGGGTGATGGCTTCGAGCACGTGTTCCCGGCGCACGGGCAGCGCACGGATGTCGTTGAGGCCGCCGTCATTGGTTTCGCCGACCACGGCGTTGATGGAGCGGACCTCTTCCATGCCATCCAAGCCGAGCAGATGCTCGACCACCGCGGCGACGGCGGTGCCGACGGCGAGGGTGTTGGTGAGAACGATGGGGGATTCCAGATTGCCGAGTTCCGCCACCTGGGTGCTGCCGGCCAGTTTGCCGAAGCCGTTGCCGACGTGGATGGCGGCGGGAACTTTTTCCAGGAAGGGATTGCCGCCATGGGGCAGGATCGCCGTGACACCGGTGCGGATGCTGTCGCCTTCCACCAGCGTGACATGACCGACGCGAACTCCCGCGACATCGGTGATCGCATTGAGCGGCCCGGGCCGGAGCACGCCGGGGGCGGGACCGAGCTCGCGTGCACGGCGGTCGCCCGCGAGAAGGGGGATGGCGGCCAGCAGGGCAAGGAGCATCGGCAGCGGCTTCATGATCGCCAGTCTGAGCCCGTGGCGCCGTGCCTGTCAATGCGCCGCGCGAACATCGCCTTGCGATGGCCGGCATCCGCTTTATGGCAGGCCCATGAAGACATCGCTCGCCTGCCTGCTGTTGTCCGTCCTGCCCGCCGCGGCGGAACCCTTTGAGTTTCTGGTCATGGGCTGCATGCCCTACCATTTTCCAGCCGACGCCGCGCGCTTTGAAAACGTCATCGAGACTGCCAACGGCGCGGCGCCGGCCTTCAGCGTCCACTGCGGCGACGTCAAGTTTGGTCGCATGCTCAACGACGATGCCTCGCTGCTGCGCGTGAAGGCCTGGTTCGACCGTTTCGAGCAGCCGCTGGTGTATGTGCCGGGCGACAACGAATGGACGGATTCGCACACACCGGTCGCCGGTGGTTATGACCCGCTCGAGCGGCTCGCCTTCGTGCGCCGGTTGTTTTATCCGGGCGAAGCGCGCAGCCTCGGTCGCACGAGCCTGCCGCTGGTGCGGCAAAACGCGCAGGCGGATTTTGCCGATTACGTCGAGCACCAGCGCTGGCAGCGCGCGGGCCTGGTCTTTGCCACCCTGCATGTCGTCGGCAGCAACAACAACCGGCGCGAGGACGATGCCGCGGCGATGGCCGAGTTCGCCGCGCGCGACCGCGCCGTGCTGGCCTGGCTGCGCGACAGTTTTGCCGCGGCCGCCGACGCCAAGGCGCTCGTGCTGTTCCTGCAGGCGAATCCCTTCCACGAGACCCTGCACGGTGAGCCGCGCGACACCGGGTTCGCCAACTTCGTGCCGGCCCTGCGCGAGCAGGTGCGCGGCTACGGCAAGCCGGTGTATCTGTTCCATGCCGACAGCCATTACTTCCGCATCGACAAGCCGCTCACCTCGGCCACCGGGCGCACGATCGAAAACTTCACCCGCATCGAAACCTTCGGCGGCCTCAACCTGCACCTGATCCGCGTGCAGGTCGATCCGCAGGCGGCCGAGCCCCTGCGTGCCTTCCCCTGGCTGCTGGAGAAAAACCGCGTCGATCCGGACACGCCGTCGCCCGGCAAGCCCGCCAAGCCGGCGGCGAAATAACCCTCACGGCGCCACCGGCACCCACAGGTGCGTCACCGCCTTTTCGCCGCGCGCGTTGACGTGCTCGACGCGCACCCGGTGATCGCCGGGCTTGGCGAAGCGGTGGGTGGTGACGGCGTAGCCATCCTTGGCCAGCGCCTTGGCATTGCCGTCGGAACGGGTCTGCACGGGCGGGCTGCCGTCGCCAAAGTCCCAGGTCTCGCCGCCGGTCGAGCGAAAAACGCGCACCTTGAAGGTCAGCTCATCGCCGACGCGCACGCCCAGCGAAGGCGCGTAGGTGGCGTGGATCGACGGAGGAATCTGCGTGGTGTCGCCGATGACCTGAACCACCGCGAAGTCGTAAGCGGCGCGGCCCTGCGTGTCGGTGACCTTGAGGATCTCGCTGAACTGGCCGGGGCGATCGTAGCGACGTTCCACGCGCGCGCCGGTGGCGGTGGCGCCGTCGGTGAAGGTCCAGGCATGGCTGGCCACGCCGGCGGCGGCCCAGGACTTGGTGCCGTCGAGCACCAGTGGTTCGCCGACGCGAACGAAATGATGCGGGCGCGCCACGGCGACCACGGCCGGCTGTTGCTCGCGCAGGGCGGCCTGCCAGGCGAAGGCATAGGCTTCCTCGGTGCCCCACTCGCCCGAGGGCTGGCGGCTCTGGATGCCGAAGTGCAGGTGCGACCAGCCGCCGCTGGCGCCCTCCTTGCCGAGCAGGCCGAGTTTTTGGCCCTGGCGCAGGCGGATGCCGGGTTGGATGGCCGGGTCGATCGTGTGCAGGTGGCTGTAGCGGTAGAACCAGCCGCGCTCGTCGAGCACGTACACCACGTCGTAGCGCGGCCGCACCGGCGTGCCGAGGGTGCCGGGCAGAACGGTTTCGCCGACGCTGACCACCAGCCCGTCGGTGGCGGCCACCACTTCGACCAAGCCCTCGCAGCCACCGAAATCGAGGTCGTTGTGGTAATAAATCTTCTTGCGGTCGGGGCGGTCGCCGCCATCGACATAGGTGGGTTCGTTGCTGAACTGGGTGCTGCTGGCCAGCCAGCGCTGGCGGGCGGGCAGACTGAAAAGGTCCGGCTCAATCCACGGCGAGCCAGCGGGCCAGAGGCGCAGGCGCGCGTCTTTTTTCAGCGCCCAGGCATCCCGGCCGGAGTTGGCGTTGTACCCGTGCGTGATTGGGCAGTCGATCTGCAAGCCGCCGAGGGCGACCGGCAGATGGTAGTTGGCGCTGTCGACCCAGCCGGTGGCGCCGTTGACCTCGACCTCCACCCGCGCCGCGCGCACGGCAGCGCTCATCGAATCGACCCGTTCCTCCAGGTTGAGCAGGCGTACCTTCGCGGTGCTGCCGTCACTCAGCTTCACCTCGGCGGTCTCGCCGAGCGCCAGATCCAGGCTGCGGTGCAGGGGTTGGCGGGTCGGTTCCGGGAGTTTCGCCGACAGCGCGGTAGCGGCGACGAGCAGGGGCAGCAGGAGGAGCGGGGCGAACCAAAAACGCGGGGACATGTGCCATTTACGGCCGTCGCAGCGGCTTTCTGGCGGGGGTCGGCTGGTAACTCTCCCTTGACCAGCCCCTGCCCATGCAGCAACTTGTTTGCCCTCCTAACAGACCCAACTCATTCCATGCCCGCCAAAATCTACACTGAAAAGGACGCCAGCCTGGCGCCGCTCAAAGGCAAAACCTGCGCCGTGATCGGCTTCGGCTCGCAGGGCCACGCCCACGCCCTCAACCTCAAGGAAAGCGGTGTGAATGTCATCATCGGCCTGTATCCCGGCAGCAAGAGCCGCCAGGTGGCCAAGGAGAAGGGTTTCAAGGTTTACGACACCGGTGAAGCCGTGAAGCTGGCCGACGTCATCTTCGTCGCCGTCCCGGACACCAAGATCCCGGCCTGCTACAACAAGGACATCGCCCCCAACCTGAGCAAGGGCAAGACCCTGCTGTTCTCGCACGGCTTTGCGATTCACTACAAGACCATCGTGCCGCCGAAGGACGTCAACGTCATCATGGTCGCCCCGAAGGGCCCGGGCCACATCGTCCGCCGCCAGTACACCGAAGGCAAGGGCGTGCCCGCCCTGATCGCCATCCACCAGGACCCGACCAAGAAGTCGAAGCAGATCGCCCTGGCCTGGGCGCACGGCGTCGGCGGCACCCGCGGCGGCGTCATCCAGACCACCTTCAAGGAAGAGACCGAAACCGACCTGTTCGGCGAGCAGACCGTGCTTTGCGGCGGCACCAGCGCCCTCGTCCAGGCGGGCTTTGAAGTCCTCGTCGAAGCCGGTTACTCCCCCGAGATGGCCTACTTCGAGTGCCTGCATGAGCTCAAGCTCATCGTCGACTTGATGAACGAGGCTGGCATTGCCGGCATGCGTTTCTCGATCTCCGAGACCGCCAAGTGGGGCGACGTCAAGGTCGGTCCGAAGATCATTGATGCCAGCGTCAAGAAGCGCATGAAGGCGGCGCTCAAGGACATCCAGACCGGCAAGTTCGCCAAGGAGTGGGTCAAGGAGTACGAAACCGGCTACAAGACCTACAACAAGCTGCTCAAGGACGGCGAAAAGCACCCGATCGAGAAGACCGGTGCCCGCCTCCGCTCGCTCATGCCCTGGATCAAGAAGCGCGAGACCAAGGGCCAGCAGGCCAGCTACGAGTGATGTGCCGCGGCTCGGCCGCGACAACACGCTCCTCCGGGCGCGGGCCGCAAGGCCCGCGCCCATCTTTTTGCCGCGGTCGCCTCAATGCAGGGCGTGCCAGGCCAGGCTGTGGTGCTCGACCTCCTCGGCGTCGGCCTGTAGTGCCGCGGCGGCAACTCCGGCCAGGCCGATCAGAAGCGCGGCGGGAAACAGCAGAATGAGCAGGGGCAGCAGCATCAGGAAGGCCAGCGGCCCCAGCAGCAGTCCGAGCGCGAGGGTTTCCCAGCCAACCCGGCGCAGGCTGGCGGGCGGCGTGTTGCCCAGGTGCAGGGCATCACGGCGCAGCCAGACCAGCAGCGGGTGCAGGATCCGGCGGAAGGGTCGCAGCAGGGTGGCCTGCAGCCGGCGCCTCTGCCAGAGGCGGTGGAGGTTGCGGTTGATGAAGCGGGCGGGAACGTCCGCGCTGGCGGTCTGTTGAAACGAGGCCGCCTGATTCGTGTCAGGCATCGTTTTCATGATGGGAGTACAACGCCGGCCACGGCCGGGAGTTGTCAAAAACCCTCCGCCCGCCCGCGCTCGCCGCTCGACAGCGACCGGCCTCCGGCGCAAGAGTGGGCGGATGAAGCTCTCGACCTTCAACGTCAACGGCATCCGCGCCTCGCTCGACAAGGGCCTGCGCGACTACCTGCTCGGCACCGATGCCGATGTCGTCTGCCTGCAGGAGACCAAGGCGCGGCCGGAACAGGTCGACCTGTCCTTCCTCGACGGTTGGCATGCGGTCTGGAACAGCGCCGAAAAGAAGGGCTACTCCGGCACCTGCGTGCTGACCCGCGGCCGGCCGGTGGCGGCCGAGCTGGGCCTGGGCCAAGCCGAGCACGACACCGAGGGCCGGCTCATCACCGCCGAGTTCGACGACTTTTACCTGGTCAACGTTTACACCCCGAACAGTCAGGCGGAACTGGCGCGCCTGCCCTACCGACTGCGCTGGGACGAGGCCTTCCGCGCGCATCTGAAAAAGCTCGAGCAGCGCAAGCCGGTGCTGGTCTGCGGCGACCTCAACTGCGCCCATCAGGAGATCGACCTCGCCAATCCGAAGTCGAACCGCATGAACCCCGGCTTCAGCGACGCTGAACGCGAGAGCTTCAGCCGCCATCTGGAGGCGGGGTTTGTCGATGTCTTCCGCGCCTTCGATCCCAGCCCCGGCCGCTACACCTGGTGGACCCAGCGCACCGGCGGCAGTGCCCGCGAAAAGAACATCGGCTGGCGCCTCGATTACTGGCTGGCCTCGGCCGCCCTGCGCCCGGCCCTGCACGACTGCCGGATCCGTACCGACATCTACGGCAGCGACCACTGCCCGGTGGAACTCGTGCTCGATGTCTGACCCCGTCATGAAAGCCCCTTTGCTCCTTCTGCTCCTGCTCGCCGGACTCGCCGCCTGCACACCCAAACCGCCAGCCGCCACCGAAGCCCCGGTGGCCGAGGCCGCGTATGCCGCGCTCGAGTGGCGCGACGACGTCTACTTCCTCGACGGCAAGGCCTTCACCGGTCTGGCGCGCGACGCCCACAAGAATGGCAAGCCCAAGGGCGAATACCCCTTTCGCGACGGTCGCCTGCACGGCGTCGTGCGCGAGTGGTGGGACAACGGCCAGCTCTCGACCGAAACGAACTTCGACGGCGGCAAGCGCCACGGCCTGAACCGCTACTGGAACATCCAGGGCCAGCTCATCAAGGAGCAGGTCTACGAACACGATGTCTCGGTCAGCGAGAAGCACTTTGACCCGAAGTGAGGCTAACGATGCAGCCGCCGGCACGTTGTGCATAGTCGCCACCCCCTTTTCCCCCTTCGATGAAGCTCCGTCTTTCCCTCCTCGCCACCCTCGCCCTGCTCGCTGCCTGCGGTCCCAAACCCGAACCAGCCGCGCCGGAAGCCAAGCCCGCGGTCGAACCGGCGCCCGCGCCGGAAGCCAAGCCCGCGGCGCCGGCCAAGACGGCCATGGCCCCCGGCGATCAGCCGTTTCCGGAGGCGGTCGACCTCAACGGCTTCGGCAGCGACGAACCGGTGCTGCGCAAGGACCTGCCGACGCGCGGGGTCATCCGCCTGACCTCGGCCGACTGGACCTTCAGCAACGGCGCCCACTGGGACACCTACACCGGTGCCAGCTTCAAGGCCAAGCGCTGGGGCCGCTACGAGGTGATGATGACCTACCTGCTGCGTCGCGGCGGCATCGGTTCGCAGTTCCGCATGGGCGACCTCGTGGTGAAAAAGCAGCTCAGCCCCGCCACCAGCCCGCGCCGGGTCAGTCTGGGCAAGCTCTACATTCCCGCCGCCGGCGAGGTGCCCTTCATGCTGCTCACCCCGCCCACCGAGCAGGCCCTGGTCATTCAGGAGATCGCCCTCATCCCGACCGCCGAGGGCGAAACACCGGTGCAGGCCGCCGATGGCAGCCTGACCCTGCATGCCAAGGACGCCACCACCTGGTCGGAAAACCTGCGCTACGAACCGAAGCCGGAAAAGAACTGCCTCGGCTTCTGGACCGACC
Organism: Prosthecobacter sp.; assembly: GCA_036846165.1. GTDB lineage: Bacteria > Verrucomicrobiota > Verrucomicrobiia > Verrucomicrobiales > Verrucomicrobiaceae > Prosthecobacter. The sequence continues at coordinate 5,788 of DAIUCN010000033.1, read as the reverse complement.
CCGAGGACTTCGCCGAGTGGGAGTTTGAGGTCGCCAAACCCGGTCGCTACCGCGTCGTCGTCCACCACGGCTGCGGCGGCGGCAACCACGGCAGCGAGGTTGAGCTACGCCTCGGCGAGCAGCGTTTGAAATTCACCACCCAGGACACCGGCGGCTTCCAGAAGTGGCAGCCGGTCGAAGTTGGCGTGCTCGAGCTGCCCCAGCCCGGCAAGACCCGCCTCGTCGTTGATCCGCTCAACAAGGTCAAGAGCGCGGTGCTCGACGTGCAGAAGATCGAGCTGCTGCCGGTGGCGGGTTAATCCGCCTCGCGGGCAAGCAGCTTGCGCTTGAGCTCCACGCCCCAGCGGTAACCCGCCAAGCCGCCGTCGCTGCGCACGACGCGGTGGCAGGGCACGGCGAGTGCCACAGGGTTGCGCGCACAGGCACCCGCGACTGCGCGCGCCGCGGTCGGCAGGCGCAGGCGACGGGCGAGATCGGCGTAGCTGATCGTGGCACCGGCGGGCACTTGTTGCAGCGCCAGCCAGACGCGCCGCTGGAAGGGCGTGCCCTGGAGATCGAGGGGCAGCTCCAGCGATCCTGCGGGCCGCGCCAGCCAGTCACGCACGCTCTGGAGCAGCGGTGCCAGGCGTTTGCGGTCCTCGGTCAGGCGCGCCTGCGGAAAGCGCGCCTGCAGGCCGCTCGCAGTCGCTTCGTCGCCGAGCAACAGGGCGCAGACACCCTGCGCGGTGGTGGCGATCAGCATCGGCCCGAGCGGGCCGGCACCAAGGGCGTGGCGGATTTCCCGGGCAGTCTTCATCGGATCCAGTCGAAGAAACCCAGGCGTTCAAGGGAGTCTTGCAGGTTGTGTTGCGCTGTGGCGTCGAGGCGACCGTTGGGAAGGCGCGCCGGGCCGACATCGACCCCGAGCAGGCGCATGACCGTCTTGGCAGCCGGCAGATAGCCGTAGCCGGCCAGCAGGCGGATCAGGCGCACACCGCGGAACTGCTCTTCACGCGCCCTGTCCAGGTCGCCGTGGGCGAAAGCCTCCAGCAGCCGTCGGTAGATCGGTGCGGCGAAATTGAAGCCGCTGCCGACGGCGCCGCGCGCGCCCATGGCAAGCGCGCCGAGGAAATGTTCGTCGACCCCCCACGGCAGATCCCAGCGGCCGTCGTCGGCACGCAGGCAGAACTGGTAGGCCATGAGGTCGGGATTGGTGAACTTCACACCAGCGAGGTTGGCGATGTGCGGCGGCGCCAGGTGCAGGAAATCCTCGACCGCCACCTGCAGGCCGGTGAGCGCCGGGATGTCATAGTAATAAAAGGGCGTGTCCGGCGCGGCGGCGGCGATGGCGGCCATCGTCTCCACCAGAACTCCGGCATCACGCGGCTTGAAGTAACTCGGAGCGACGGCGCTCACCGCGTCGGCACCGAGTTGCTGTGCCTGGGAGGCAAGGGTTTTGGCGTCTTCCACGCAGTTGGTGCCAACATGGATGACGAGGCGCAGCGGCGTGCCGCGTGCGACCTCAAACCAGCGCGTGGCAAGGTTGAGCCGTTCCTGGACGGTGAGCGAACTGCTTTCCGCCGTGCTGCCGTTGACGAAGACGGCGTCGACACCGCTGGCCAGCAGGTGCGCGGCAATGGCTTCGACGCCGGCGAGACGGACCGAGCCGTCGGCATGGAAGGGCGTGTGGGCGGCGGCAATCAGGCCGTGCAACGGGGCGGCTTTCATGGGCATCAGGGTTGGGCGCGCTGGATGCGCGCGGGCACGTCGTTCACCGAGTAGCCGGCGCTGCGCAGGGCATCCCAGACTTGCATCAGCACGCCGAGCGCGGTTTCGGTGTCGGCCTCCAGTTCGAGCTTGGCCTGGGGCTGCTCGCGGCGCAGGCGGGTGAGCGCCTCGGCGAGGGTCTCGGCGGTCACCGGCTGGCCGTCGAGAAACAGCTGCTGATCCTTGGTCACCGTGATCGCCTTGCGCAGCTCCTGCACCGGCGCGCTCTCACCGACCTGCCTGGCCTCGGGCAGGGTGATCTTCACCTGGGCGCGGTCCTTGCGGAAGGTCGTCGTGGCGACAAAGAAAATGAGCAGGATCACCATGATGTCGACGAGCGACACGATGGGGATCGTCGGGACCGGTCGGCGGCGCGGGCGCAGGTTCATGGGCTGGAGAGCCGCTTCACCTCGAAGTGGGCGAAGAAGGTCTGGATGGTCTCATGCAGGATGGATTCCATGCGCACGGCGATGCTGTCGAGCCGGCGCACGAAGTAGGTGTGGGCGACCACGGAAGGCACCGCCACGAACAGGCCGGCGATGGTGCAGCGCAGGGCGACGCCGATCTCGCGCGCGACCTCAACGGTGTCGGGGCCGGCCTCGCCGCCGAAGGCGGTGAACATGCCGACCAGACCCACTGTCGTGCCCATCAGGCCGAGCAGCGGGGCGACCGTGACCATGGCCTCCAGCACCGACACGCCGCGCTCGAGGTGGTGCAACTCCTCCTTGGCGCGCGCGGAGATCGTTTCGACGCATTCCTCGCGCGAGGCAAAGCTGCCGCTGATCGCCTTGGCGCCCAGGCGCGCCAGCAGGGAGTCGTCGCGCTCCAGAAACTCCTGCAGCGGCTTGATGTCGCCCTTGTCGGCGTAGTCCGGCAGACTGCGCAACTGGGCGGCGACATCCCGCGGCAGGACAAAGCGGTCGCGCAGGCGCAGCCAGACCGAGATCATGACGGTGACCGCGGCCATCGAACAGAGCACGATGAGGAACATCACCCCGCCGCCGGTGCCGAGAAATTCGCCAATGAGCGACAGGGTGCTGCGCGGTGCAGGTTCCGCCGCCAGCAGCAGGACAGGCAGTTCAGTAAACAATGGCTTCATACTCGATTTTCACCCTCCCGTCGTCCAGCGTCGGCATCAGGTCGGGCGGAATCGGAGGTATTTGCGCATCCAGGATGGCGCGCAAGGTCAATTCCCGCATTCGCGGGTCGGCGTCGCGCGCGTCGGACAGGATGGTCAGGTCCTGCGGCGTGCCGCGGGCATCGACGTAGAAGCGGAAACGCACGCGCCCGAAGTTCACCGAGTCCTTGGCCAGGCGGACGTAGAGATGCCACTTGCGCTCGACCGCGCCGGTGACCTGGCGCATGTAGCGACCCAGCGGTGTGGCCTCGGCATCGACGGCGTTGGCGCCGGGGTTGAGGATCGAGCCGTCGGTCTTGCTGGTGCGGGTGAAGGGCGAGAAGGCGTCGCGCTCGGGTCGCGGCGTCGCCTTGGCGACCGGATCCGTCACAGGAATGGCCTTGACCACCGGCGGCGGCGTCTCGGCGGCCGGGGCGCGCACCTGCGGACCAGCCGGCTCGGGTGCCCGCATCTGCGGTGCCGCTTCCGGCGGGCTGTCCAGCGCCAGGCGCGGCGATTCACGATCGGCCTGCTCGAGCAGGCGCGTCATCGGGTCGGGCAGGGGAATGGCCTTGACCACCTCGGGCGGGGTGGAAGCAACTGCCGGCGGCGGGCTCGGCTCGGGCGGCGGCAGCATCTGCGCCTGGGCGATGGGCGAGACGGGCGCCGAATCGTTTTTGATCTCGCCATCGCGATGGTCGCGGTCGGCCAGTTCGCGGGTGTCCGGCGCCGTGCCATCAAGGGTTGGCATCGGCAGGGTCGCGCCCGGCACGGCCGGCTTGGCGCTGGCGGCGACCGTGTCGCGGTCGGACTGAAAGGCGGCGTTCTTGGGCTTGGTCGACGACGCCTCGTTCTGGGTTGTGCGGATGTAGGCCTTCGGCTTCGGCGGCACAACCTCGAGCTGGGTGGGGAAGAGCAGGGTCACCTCGGGTTCCGGCGGTTGGGCCGGCTTCGGCAGGCTCTGCTCGAGCAGGCGGCGCGCCGCCTCGGTTTGCAGAGCGCCGACAAACAGCAGCAGCAGCAGCGCGTGAATCAGCAACGATCCCGCGAGGCCGGTCTGCAGATGCCTGTCCTGGAGAAGAGTCACGAAACCCCAAGATGCCCCCGCCCGGCCCGGACGCAAACGGGCATTTGGGGCGGGGGCTTGGCAAGTACTCCCGGGCTTCAGCCCGCGAACGGCTGGCCATCTCACGACGGGCTGAAGCCCCAGAGTCATTTCGCCACCTCAGATCAGATCCGCGTGCCTCGCGATGCACTACCGACAAAACCAGGACTTGGCCAGTGGGTGCGACGTGAAGAAGTCGAGCAGCTGACGGGCAACCTTTTCCCGGCCGCTGGTGCTGGGGTGAACGCCGTCGGCGGCGAAGTCGGTCGGCAGGTAGCGCACCTCGTCGAGCTGGCGGCCCTTCTCGCCCTCGGCCCAGAGGTAGGGACCCCACAAGAGGACGGGGCTGCCGTCGGCGGCGCCCTTGGCGGCGGGCTGCTGGAGGATGAGATGGCGCGCGGCGAAGGCGGTCTCGTAGGCGTAAGGTTCCGGGTTGAGATTGCCGGTGGCGTTGCCGGCCCAGATGCGGCTGCCGAGGTAGACGACCCGCAGGTTGGGGAAACGGGCGCGGGCGTTGCGCAACACGGCGGTGGTGTCCGTTTCGAGTTTGGCGAGGTGATCGGACATCGACCCCGAGGGCCCCTTGTTGGCCAGCTTGACCCAGGCCACCTGCACTTGCGCAGGGCTGACACCGGCGCGCGCCAGCCGGGCCAGGGCCTCCTGCCAGGGACGGCCCTCCGGGGGTGCCCACTCGGCCATCGCCTGGCCGCCCTGGGCGCAGTCGACGACGGTCAGCTTGGGTGATTTGCGCGGGTCGGCGTCGGCCAGCCTCTTGAACACGGAGAATTCCTGGGTGGCGTTCGACATGCTGATCGACACCAGCACGACGCGGCCCTCGGCCGCCGGCCGGCCCGCGGTGTCGAGCGGTTGGATCTGCGCCAGGGCCGCCTCGGCCGCGCGCTGCAGGGGCTCGGGGGGCTCGTTGCGTCCGCCGCCGTAAAGGCCACCGTCCTCGCCCTCGTAATGGACGTCGGCCCCCATGTCACACAGCGGCAGCAGGCGCGCCGGCGCCTTGCGCTGGCTGGCACTGCCTTCTGCACCGGTACCGCCACCGCGTCGCACCGCCTTGGCCCGGTCGAGGTAGGCCCGGTCGGCCGGTTCCAGGGTCTCGCCGCGCTGCTCGCGACGAAACAGATCACGGGCACGGGTCCAATCGATGTCCGGACTCTGGGCTGGCAGCAGTCCGGTCAGGAGCAGGGCAAGGAGCAAAGGCTTCATGGTGACTTCGTGAAACCCGCGTGCCACGAAACGGATGCAGGGAAAAATCGCGACAGGAGGTCGCCAAGGCAGGGGGCGGGTTTGCCGCTGCATCTTGCCACGCAATGTCTTGTCAAACTGGAAAAGTGATACACCTGTTTCGTATAGCTTCCTTATGCAGAGTCATCTGCTGTGAACCCTCCACTTTTTGGTTCTCATGATCCCTCGACTTTCCTCTTTCTCAGGATGGCTGGTAGTGTTTAGCGTTCTATTGCTAGGAGCACTGCTGCAGGCCGCGCCAGTCATCCAGACCCAGTCGTCCAGCCAGACCGTGAATGAAACAGATTCCGTGACCTTCAGCGTCACCGCCACAGGTATCGGCACACTCTCCTACCAATGGCAGAAAGATGGGATGGACATATCGGGGGCGACAAGTAGCAACTTCCATTTAGCTAGTGCCAGACCATGGCACATAGGAAATTACACTGTAAAAGTTTCTGATGATGAAGGATTTACGGTCAATCAGCCAGCGGAATTGAAAATTGCAGGCATCAATTCATCCGAGTGGCTAGCAGCCTGTTGAAAAACGTGCCGGGGAACCGAGTTCAGGCAAAAACACGCGT
>DAIUCN010000032.1:0-46599 GCA_036846165.1 Prosthecobacter sp. | reverse complement strand
CCTTTCCCCAACCCGCCAATCCCCTGTCATGAACGACCTCGAATCCCTGCTCACTGGCCTGACGCCGCGCGGCCCCTCGCAGGCGCTCTGCGATCGTGTTGCCCAAGATCTCGATTTGGACCGCCACTGGTTGCCAGACTGCCGCCGCCCGCGTCGTTGGCTGTCCCCCCTGGCCTGGGCTGCTGCCGGTGCTGCTGCCGCCCTGGCCGTGAGCATCGTGCTGGTGCCGCAGGCCGGTCCGACGACGGTCGTCACCCAGTCCGCCCTGCTGCCCGCAGGCACCATCCGTGAGGTTTTCCACACCGAGGATGAGGGCATCGCCTTCAACGAAGTCGAGCAGACCCATGAACACCGCCTGCGGTTGTACTCGGTCGAACGCCAGAACTGGATCGACCCGCGCGATGGCGCCCGCATCACCGTTGAGCAGCCGCGTGAGGAGCATCTGGTGCTGCCCATCTCCTATCAGTGACCTTTTGGCGGCCTGGTCCGCCCTTTTCCACCCCCAACCTGAAGCCACGCCATGAAACCCACCCACCTGCTGGCCCTCTGCGGCCTGTTTGCCACCCCTGCGGCATTGCTTGCCCAAAATGAGCCGCCGCGCCCTGATCAACCGCCTCCGCCTGGCCGCCTGGTCCCACCGGAAGCGCGTCGTGACGCCCCGAAGCCGCCTGCACGCGAGCCCGGCCGTCCCGAGCGCGCCGAAGCCGGCCCCCGCCGCGACGCGCCCCCGCCGCCGGAAGCGCGTCGTGACGCCCCGAAGCCGCCTGCACGCGAGCCCGGCCGTCCCGAGCGCGCCGAAGCCGGCTCCCGCCGTGAGGATCGCCGCCCGCCCGCGCATGAGGGAGAGCCCCGTTCACGCGGTCACTCCGGCGAGATGCGTCAGGTCAGCTACCTCGGCGTGCTCACCGCTCCGGTCAGTCCCGAGGCACGCGTCCATCTCGGCCTGAAGGAGGGCTTTGGCCTGCGGGTCGCGGAAGTCCAGCGCGGCAGTCCGGCCCAGGCGGCCGGCCTCAAGGAGAACGATGTGCTGGTCCACTTCGAGGATCAACGCCTGGCCAGCATGGAGCAATTGCAGGCTTTGGTGCGCGAGCGACGGAAGGGCGAGCGGGTGAACCTGCGGGTCATCTCTGGCGGCAAGGAGGCCGAGGTGACGGTCGAGGTCGGCGAAACCTCGGTGCCGGTGCATCGCGAATCTCACGGGCCGCGCTTTCTGCCGCCGCTGGAGCGGGATTCGCCACGCCTGCCGGACTCCCGTTTTGGCGAGATGCGCGAGGAAATGCGTGAGCATTGGGAGCGTTACCGCCGCTCCCTGCAGGAGTGGCAGGAGCGGATGCGCCAGTGGGGACGCGAGTCCGGCCGCGGTGAAATGCCTTCGCCGCCCCCCGTGCCGGAAGGCCTGGAGCGCGCGCCTGCCGGCCCGTCCGCGGAACGCGGCACCCCGGAACCGCGCCGCGGCGAGAATCGCGGGGTGTCAACTGTGACGCGCAGCGACGACAGTGGCATCTACACCCTCAAGCGCGAGGGGGACCGTGTCACCTTCAGCGCCCAGCCTAGGGAGGGCGAGGCACGCAGCTGGAACCTACCTGCCGAGCAGGACCGCATCCCCGAGCCATTGCGCGACAAACTCCGCCAGCTCGAGGAAATCCGTGGCGACCGCGATGAAGGTCGCAACCGCCTGCCGGCCGGCGAACGTAGAGATGGAAACGGTCCGCGCGGCCGGAATTGATTTTGCACCAACCCCCGCAACCAAGGGGCAGGGGCGCGTGGTCGGGAGCCGCGTGTCCCTGCCCTCCTTATTTTTGGGGCGGGGTCAGGGCTGCCTGAGTCACGGCCAAGCCGGCGCGCTTACCAGCCGAATTTCTTGATGACCGCCTTTTTGCGCAGGCCAGCCATCCATTGGTCGATGATGGTCTTGGATTTTTCCGAGGAGATGGCGCGCTCGATCTCCTCGCGAACCTCGGCGAGCGGTTTGGCCGCACCCGGGCGGATGGAGTCGCAGGCGAGGATGATGAAGGCGGCTTCATCGTCGATCACAGGACTGATTTCGCCGGCCTTCATGCCGAAGGCAACGTTGGCGATGGAGGCCTTGAGTTGGTCGCGTCCCATCCAATCCCAGGCGCCACCGTCCTCGGCCTTGCTGTCCTGTGAATAGGTCTTGGCCATCGTCGGGAAGTCGGCGCCGCTGGTGAGCCGGGTGCGGATTTCGTCTGCGAGTTTGCGCTGGCTGTCGATCGTGGTGCCGGCTTCGCCACCAAACTTGGGCAGGGTGATGGTGCGAATTTTGACCGAGCCGCCGCTGCGCCAGGTGTCGAGGTTTTTCTTGTAGAAGTCTTCGACTTCCTTCGGGGTCGCCGGCGGCTGTTCGGAAGCCTGCTTGCCGCGCATGGCCTGTACGATCATCATCTTCTCGCGCATCTCCCGGAACTTTTTCAGGGTCATGCCGGTGGCGGTCAGCTCGCGGATGAAAGCGTCGCGGTCGCCCTTGAAGCTCTCGCGGATGATGCCGTTGATGTCGTCGTCCACCCACTGCGACTTGATGCTGGCGCCAAGACGCTTGAATTCGGCGAGCACAAGCTCGCGGTCGACGAGGCTGTCGAGGGCATTGGCACGCAGCTTGGCGAGTTCCTGCTGCAGCTTGTCGGGCTGGTCTTGGAGCTGAAAGCGCAGGATCTGTTCCTGGGCATTGACCGCATCGCGAACCTCCGACTTCATGATCGGATTGCCGTTGACCACGGCCGCGATGCCGTTGCTGGAGCTTTGGGCGACGGCGCTGAAGGCAAGGCCGAGCACGGCAGCCAGGGAAAGGAGGAGGCGGGGATTCATGTTCCTGAGTGGCACGCTTAACCAGCATTCGCCGGACAGGCAAGGCCAAACCCGGCGCGGCAGGCCAGGAAAACAGACGCGCCGCAGTCGCCTTTGTTCGACATTTGCGCGTATTTTTCCGAGGTCAAGCGACCCGACCGAAGGCGCTGACCTCATTCTTGTTGGCGCACAGGCGGGTCAGGCGGAAGTCGGCGCAGAACGCGGGAGCCCGCGCTTTGAGCGTGTCGAGCAGGTCGTACTCGTCGCCGCCCTTGAACTTGAGGGTGACCAGAAACCGGCGCATCAGGCCTTCGCCCAGCCATTCGAGCAACAGGTCAATGCTGCGCTGCGGCGCGGCAATGATGTCGCAGAGCAACCAGTCGACCGTTGTCTCCGGTCGAAACTTGAAGGCGTCGCCCTGGTGAAAGCGCAGGCGCGGGTGGCGCATGAGATCCTCACGCAGCGGGCTGCGGTCGATTGCGATGACGCGGGCGCCGCGCTGCAGGGCGACATAGCTCCAACTGCCGGGGGAGGCGCCCAGGTCGACGCAGGTTTGGGCTGCCTGCAGGCGTTCGCCGAGGCGCAGTTCGGCTTCGACGACCTTGGCGAAGGCGCGGCTGGGGGCTTGTTTGTCGATGGCCGGCGCGATGTCGCCGGCGGGAAAAGTGGAGACCAGTGCGCGCCGTTCGTAGGGTTGGGGGGCGGCACAGACCGAGATCAGGCCGGTGTCGGGGGCGGTGAGCACGGCTTGCACAAGCGAGGTGGCCGCGGCGAAGGGCGCATGGCTTTCCTCCAGAGAGCGCAGCAGGGATCGCCGGCGTTTCTTCAGCCTTTCGGCAAGGGCGGCACGGATCAAATCGCAGCGATTGGCGCCGGCGCGGCCTTCGCCATAGGCCGGCCAGAGGTGCAGGCGCCAGGGTTGGTGGTCGGGCAGCGCGCCGAGTAGGGCATCGAGGAGGGTGTCCGCCCAGGCATTGACGGAGGAGGCCTGAACAGGCCGGCAGTCCGGCAGGGTCTGCCGGGCGAAGGCGGCAAAGACCGGCAGTTGCTCGCACGTCAGCCAGGGGGAGCTGCCCGCCGGCACACCGAGTTCCTGCGCGAGTGGGGCGATCAGGTCCGGGTCGGCCAGCAGGGTGTGCATGGAGTCGGGCGGTTGGATGGGCCGCCTCAAACGAAGAGCGGTTGCAGGGGCGCCAGTTCCGGCAGCTCGGCGCAGACGCCGGCCAGGTTGCGCACGCCGGCGGGGATGTGCTGTTCGAAGTGGGTCTTGCCCAGATTGCGGCTGAGATTGGCATAGGCGCCAAGGGCCTGCATGAGGCGCTGGGCGGCACATTGCAGAACCACGGCGCGGAGTTCCGGCAGGGCCAGGCCGCGGAGATTCGCATAGTAGGCGAGCAGGGTTTCGCGTTCGCTGCGGCTGAGGGTCACGTAGGGATCAAACAGCAGGGAGGCGAGATCGTATTCGGCCAGGCCGGGACGCAGTCCCTGATAGTCGACCAGCCAGGCGGCGCCGTCGCGCAGCAGGATATTCTGGCTTTGAAAATCCCGATGCACGAGGCAGCGCGGCCGCTCGGCGAGGTTGCGGCGCAGGCCGGCGAGGGCAGCATGGGCGGCCGCGTGTTCGGCCCCGGCGGTCTCGCGACCCTGCAGGCCGCGCACGAAGTGCTCGAGGAAGTAGTTTTGCTCCCAGGCATACAGACCCTCGTCAAACTCAGGCTCCATGGCGGCAACCTCCTGCGGATCCAGCTGTTCAGCCGCAACGGCGTGAATCTTCGCAGCCTCGCGCAATGCCGCTTCGTAGAGTGGCCGGCGCAGCTCCCAGGGTTCGTCGCGGTGGGCGTGCAGATCGTCCTGTCCGAGGTCTTCCAGCCAGACAAACAGCCGTTGCTCATCGACGCCGAGGATGGCCGGCACGCGCACACCGAGGGCGGCCAGCCGGCGCGTGGCCGGCACGAATTTGGGATTGTCGCGCCGCGCCAGGGTGTAGATCATGAGGATCATGGGCGGCTGCCCGGTGTCGGCCCAGCGAAAGCGGTAGTAGTGGCGGTCGGAGCCGCCCTTGAGGATGGGCTCGACCTCACAGGCGCAATCCATCAGCGCCGGAAAGCGCTGGCGCGTCAGAATGAGCAGGGCCTCGTGTTCGGGTGGCATCAGGGCCGATGTAGCGCCGTCCCGTGCCCCCCGCAACCGCGAGCTGCGCCGGGTATGAAGCGGAAAAAGTGCCGACATCTGCCAGAAAGCCGCTGCTCGCGCCGCTTGTTAAGGCTGCATCCCCATCCTGCCATGCGTCTGTCCCTGCTTTTACTGCTCGCCACCACACCTGCCATCCATGCTGACTGGCCGGAATTTCGCGGCCCTGGCCGCCAGGGACACAGTGAAGTTGCCGAATTGCCGGTGGAATGGAGTCCGGCGGTGCGCCGCGGCATCCGCTGGCAGGTGCCTGTTGCCGGGATCGGCTGGTCCTCGCCTGTGGTTGCCGGCGGGCGCATCTACCTGACCACCGCCGTGCCTGAAGGTGGCACCGAAAAGCCTGGCGTGGCGCGCAGCCTGCGCGCACTCTGCCTGGAAGCGACCGACGGCCGGCTTGTCTGGGAGCGCGAAGTGTTCGTCCAAACCGCCGATGCCCCGGCGGTGCACAAGAAAAACAGTCATGCCAGCCCGACGCCGGTGTTCGAGGCTGGCCGGCTGTATGTGCACTTTGGCCACCAGGGCAGTGCCTGTCTGGAGGCGGCCGACGGTGCCATCGTCTGGAGCACGCGCGAGTTTGCCTACGCGCCAGTGCATGGCAATGGCGGCAGCCCGGTATTGGAGGGAGGTCTTTTCATCTTCAACGCCGATGCGGCGGAAAAGCCGGCGGTCATCGCCCTCGACCAGGCTACCGGCCAGCTGCGCTGGCGCTTCGAGCGGATCAGCGAGGCCAAGAACAAGTTCTCCTTCAGCACGCCGCTGGTGATCGAGGTGAACGGAACGCGCCAGCTGGTCACCGCCGGCAGCGGCGTCGTCAATGCCCTGGATCCCGCCAGCGGTCGTGAACTCTGGAAGGTGCGTTACGGCGACGGTTATTCGGTCGTGCCCCGGCCTGTCTTCGCCCATGGCATGATTTACGTGGGGACCGGCTACAACAAGCCGTTGGCGCTCGCCATCCGTGTCGACGGCGCCGGCGATGTCACCGACAGTCACATCGCCTGGCAGATCGACAAGTTCGTACCGCACAATCCCAGCATGGTCGTAGTCGGCGACGAATTGTACTTTGCGGCCGACAACGGCGTGCTCACCTGTGCCGATGCGAAGACCGGGCAGGTGCATTACCAGGAGCGCTGCACCGGCCCGGTGAGCGCTTCGATCCTGCATGCCGGCGGCCGGCTTTATCTGCAGGATGAGAAGGGCCTGGGTGTGGTCGTTCAAGCCGGCAAGAGCTTCCGCATCCTGCACAAGAATGACCTCGGTGAGCGTTCGCTCGCCTCGCACGCGGTGGTGGAGCAGGACCTGCTCATCCGCACCGAGGGCCATCTGTGGCGGATCGGGCGCTGACTGGAGGGAGTGGCATCCGGCCAAGCCGGCAGGGTGCTGTCAGCGGTTTTTGGCCAGCAACTCCTTCGCCGCCTGTTGGATGGCGGGCAGGAGGTTCGCGGGTAGTTCGGTGAGCAGCGGCAGCACCGGGCCGGTCTGGGCGACGCCGGCCAGGGCGACGGCGTGATGCAGGACGAGGATGGGGCTGTGGGTGTTGCGCAGGTCTTCGAGCGGACGGAAGATCTCGCGCAGGGCTTCGGCCTTGGCGAAATCGCCGGCCTGGATGGCGTGCAGCAGGTCGGTGCTTGGCTGTGGGGCGACGCAGACGCAACCGGCGGTGAAGCCGGCGAGATGGAAGTCGCGCAGATGAACGATGGCGGGCTGCTCGCCAATGCCGGAGACAATCAGGTCGGGGTTCACCAGGGTGATCAGCTTGCTCAGGTAGGGATCGACGGACGGGTCCTCCTTGACGACGGCATACTTGATCCAGGAAATCAAGCCGTCGTTGACCAGGGCGGCGGCGAGTTCAGGGGTGATATAGGCCTCGTCCTTGATGTACAGCACGGCCTGCAGGCCGGATTTTTCCACCCAGTGACGGATCGCGGTGGCCACGCCCTCCGGCTTGGATGGGAACAGAGTCGGCAGCAGCATGGCGGTTGGGAAACCCTGATCACGCAGCATGGCGGCCTGATCCATGGCGGTGCCGTACATGGGCCCGACGCTTGGCACCATCCAGAGGTCTTCCGGTGCCAGCTCGCGCAGCATCGTCAGCAGGGCGGGATATTCGGAGGGGGCGATGTGGTAGAGGTTGGCATTGCCACCGTAAAGCAGGGTGCGAATGCCGCCGGCGTGCAGGTGGCGAATGAGTTTGCCGTTCTCCTCGTGGCTGAGGCTGAGGTCGGCGCTGCGGCAGAGCGGCGGGACGGCGATGACGGAGCTGCGGAGGTCAGCGGAGGTGACGGGCGTGGTCTTCATGCGAGCCCGCACAGTCGGAGGAAGGGCAGGGGAGGCAACTAAAATCCACGGCCGAGTGCACGGTCACTCGCTTTCCTGCGCAAAATTTCGCTCGGCGCTGCGCGGCAGCAGTGCTCGCGCTGTCGCGGACTCATCGAATGGGCGAAAAATCGGTGGCACGCAGATAAACACTGCGCACGCCCTCCGGCTGTGGTACGGTCAAGGAACCCCCGTTGGCCGCTTCCGAGGCGCTCTTGGCGGCAATCCATGCCGGGTCGGCGCGGAAGGCGGTGAAGGAGGCGAGCCCTGCTTCCTGGCTGTCATGGCCGAGCAAATAGATCAACTTGATGCCGGCACCCTTGTCGACGTCGGTTGGCGTCCAGTAGCCGATGTGGCGCATGCCGTGCTTGCTGAACAGCGCCATTGTGTGGTCGCGGAAGCGCGCGTGCAGGGCGTCGAGCTTGCCCGGAACCGTCGTGTAGGTCCGAAGCTCGAAGACGCCGCCGGGCATGCCGGTTTTGACAGGCGGCGAATAATCCGTGGTTTCCAGGAAAATGGATTCCGGGGGGCGGGCCAGAATTTTACCGTTGGCCTCGCTGGCCTGGCGTGCCGCCTGCCACTCCGGATCCTTGCCAAAGGCGGCAAACGCAGCCTTGGCGGCCTCGCGGTTCGGGTGGGCAAGCAGGTAAATGAGGGTGGTGTCAGCCCCGTCCTCCTCGGCCATGGGCACCCAATAACCGATGTTCTCGATGCCATGCTTCTCAAAAAGGCGGCAGGTGTGATCGCGGAACCGGCTCAGTAGCGCCTCAAGCTTGCCGGGATGGGTCACGTAGGTGCGTAGTTCGTAAACGCGGTCGGCGGCGGCGAGCGGGTCGGCCAGGCCCATCAGGGCGCAGGCGGCAAGGATCAGGGAACGGGTCATGGCCAGAGAAGACGCAGGTTGACCGGGCCTTGTTGCAGCCCGGGCTCTTTGCCGATGCAACCCCATGAAGAGTGCGGGGGGTCAAGGTTTTTTTCTTGCCAAGGATGACACAACTGATTTTTCCTAGCGTGTTAATAATTAAATCGAAAAAAGCATGCAAAAACGACTTTTTGCCGCCTTCCGCTGTGCGCTATCGGCAGCCTTGCTGGCCGGGCTTGTCTCTGCAAAGGCAGACGCAGCCCTGTTGAAGTTGCCCCCCCGCGAGGCGGTGCCTGTTGGCTTGGAAATGCAGGCCACCGGCACAGCGCTCGAAATGGCGCACGGCATTTTGAATGCCGATGTCCTCATCCGGGATCATGCCGGCGAGGCGCATTTGTCGGCAGGTGCCAGTCAAATGGTGTTGAAGTTTCCACGACAGGAGATTTTGCGCACCCTTACCTTCATCAATGATGGCATGGAGGGTGAAATCCGGCTTTCCGCCAGTCACGACAACCGTCACTGGACCGCGCTTGCGGCCGATCGTTTCACGGTTTCCGACCGCCAGGTGTCCGTCAGCCCCGGCTGTGCCCAGGGCAAGTTCCTCAAGGTCGAGTTTGATTCGCGCCGTGGCGGCACGATCCGGTGCCTGCGCATTCAAGGTGATCAAACGGATTTGAACTACCGCGTTCACCAGCAGGACGGGGGCGCAGCTGTGCCGGTGAACTTTGCCTCCGGTCTGGGTGGCGGGCGGATGGTGTATGCGAGTCAGGGCAGCGATGGCGCCAGCGGCAGCGGTCTGACCGTGGTTTACGATCTCGGGCAACCGCGCCGGATCACGGAGTTTGCCTCCGTGCACAGCCGCCTGCCGGTGGCCCTGAGGGTGTTTGCGCTTCAGGCGATGCCGGAGACCGAGGACTGGCGTGGCCGGCCGAAATTCGATCCCGGCCCGCTCGCGCAGGCGGGCAATCTGGTGGCCGAAGCGGCCGACACCTTCGGCAGCGGTCACGTGCGCATCCAGCTCGAGCGACCGGTTGTGACGCGTTACCTTGCCATGACCTGGCAGGGAGATTCAAGCCTCGCCGGCTTCAAGGCCTACGAGGTTGCGGCCAGTGGTCTTGGTGTGGTTGCACCCACAGGCCAGTCTGCCGATGCCGAATCGGTTCCACTTCTGGCTGGGACGGAAGCCAGTGGCCGGCAAGCGTCGGAAGAGCCCGCAGCGTCGAAGGCCGAGCAGGCCGGGGCGACGGATCCGGATCCGAGACGGGTTGCGGTCGTCGGTGTGGAGGCGGCAAGCGCGGAGCAGGCACCAACCCCGCCGTCTGCAGCACCGGTCATGCAGGCGTTTTACCAGCCATCGCAGACGCGGGCCTTTTTTGCCGGCGCACTGGGCGGCTATTCGTCCGCCATGACGGGTGCGCCTGGCACCGTTCGCGACAAAAACGGTGCCGTGGGAACCCGCCGTGCCCGCAAGGCCAATGAGGAGCCTGTCACGGAAGAAGAGGAAGAATTCGAGGGGCCGGCTTTCGGCATCGAATGGTGCCTGTCGCCCAGCGCCACCTGAAATCCAGTCGCCTTTTTGGTGGCCGCGTCCAATCCATCCCATTACTCATCGTGAAACAAGCTTTCTTCCAACCCCTGGCAGCCGTGCTGCTGCTTTTCGTCCTTTTTGAGGCGGTCAGTGCATCGGCCACAACGCCGCCGGTGATCACTCGCCAGCCCTACCGGATTCTCTACGCTCCAAATCACAGCGTGCTTGGCGAATGGCCACCCGTGAATATCTCGCCGCCGCGCACCGATGCCAGTTCGATCGTCAACATCGGCTGTGCCATCGACCTTCGCATTGATGTGACGGGTGATGAACTCAGTTACCAGTGGAAGAAGGGCAACGCCAACATCCCCGGCGCCAACGGCTCGCAGCTCTTCATCAACGTCAGTTCGTTGCAGGATGCCGGCATCTATCGCTGTGAGGTCGTCAATCCCTACGGTGTGGTCGTCAGCAGTCCTGTGCGCATGGCGGTGCTCGACATCTCGTCGAGCGATCACCTGCTGGCCGCCTCCGCTTCCGCCCAGGTGACTTTTGGTCTCAGTGTCCGGTTTCCGACCGCGACAGGCAACTTCAAGTACCAATGGTATCGCATGACTGGCGGCACGCCCAACCTGGCGACCGACGAAATTCTCGTGAACAACACGGTTTACTCCGGCGCGACCAAGGCCAGCCTGCGCGTGAAGGCGCCCAATGCGGCGCCGGCCGGCAGTTATTACTGCGCGGTTTACGCCTACAACACCTACATGCTCACCGGCCTGCGCAATCTGGCCGTGGTGCCCGCGCCGGCCTCGCGTTTTGTTCAGTTGGGCGCGCCTTATCAGCTGGAAGTGGTGCCTGCCGGTCCCGCCGCCCTGCTGGCCGGTCTCAGCTACCAGTGGCAGAAGGATGGCGCCGAACTGCCGGATGAAGACGGTTTGGTTTACGCCGATGCCAGTGCTGACGCCGGCGATGCCGGACTGTACGCGCTGACGGCCACCCACGGCACGCTCGGCAGCGTCACGACACCTTCGGCAACGGTTGTGGTGGCGAATCCGCCGGTGACTTTCGTCACCGCCACCGCAGGTGTCACTGCCGCCCTGACAGCGCCGCCGGCGATCAGTTCGGCGCAAACCTTCCAGTGGTTCCGCAACGGCAACCCGCTTGTCGACAACGGCAAGTTCAGCGGCTCCGGCAAACAGAAACTTGCCATCAAAAACGTCCAACCTGCGGATGCCGGCGATTACGAGTGCCGTGGCTCGCTGTTTGGCGATACCGTCGTCATTGCGCGTCCCGTCCTCATCGTGCTGCCCGCACCGCAATCCAGGGTGGTTGTCCAAGGGGCGCCGCTGGAGTTGCAGGCACAACCCGCCTACGGTGGTTCCGGGGAGGTGAATCCCGCCCTGTTCAGCTACCAATGGATCAAGGGCAAGGGCACCAGCGCGGTGGTGCTTCCGGATGCTGACGGGCAGTCCCTTGGCATTGCCAGTGCTTCGCCGGAGGATTTCGGCCTGTATTGCTGCCTGGTCTCCTACAACGGAGGCCCGGAACTTGCCACCCCGTTTGCCAGCGTCGCCGTGGTCGATCTCGCTGAGCGCACGTTCAACGTCAACGCCGGCAAGTCGGTCAGGATCAGTCCCGTGGTTTACGCCCTGAGTGGTGTCCAATACGCGTGGAGTCGCGAGGGCTCGCCTTTGAGCAATGGCACCAAATACAGCGGTGTGACGACAAACCGACTGACCCTGAATGCGGCTTCGGTCGCGGACTCCGGTGATTACGAGTGCACGGTCAGCTACCCCGGTGGTTCCAGCGTTGCAGCCCCTGTCGGTGTCGTGGTTTTCTCGGCGCCGGAAATCGCCGACATTGAATTCCCCCTGGGCATTGTCGGCGGTCAGTTCACGTACACGATCCAAGCCAGTGATGATCCGCTTTATGCAGCGCAGGCCTTCGATGCCAAGCCGCTGCCGAGGGGGCTGGTTCTCAACAAGGCCACAGGCGTGATCAGCGGTGTGCCGACGGCCTCCGGAGAGTTCGATGTCCTGGTGAGCGTCAAAAACGCCGTCGGCACCACCACCCAGACCGCGACGCTGACCGTCACCCCATTGCCAAGCCACCTCGGCGGGCGTTTTGTCGCGCCGCTGCCGCGCATGCCGGCGGGGCAGTTCGGTGAGTTGGGCGGCCGCTTCGACATGTCCATCGCCGCCACCGGCGCCTTGACCGGCAGGCTGCTCGTCGGAGCGACGGCGCTTCCCTTCAAGGGGTCGCTGGCGGTGTCCGGCACCGATCCGCTGACGGCCACCGCCACGGCGGAGGTGATGGTGCCGCGCACCGGCGGCAATCTGACGCTCACTTTCGGACTGGGTGCCGACAATTACCTCAGCAATGGCCAGATCACCGGTGCCGGCAACACGGTGACCTTTGCCGGCTGGCGCGCCGTTCACAGCATGGCCTCTCCGCCGACTGCCCTGGCCGGTCTTTTCAACATCGGTTTGCTTCCGCCTCCCGGCCAGCCCAGTCTTCCGCAGGGCATCGGCTACGGCGCCCTTGCCATCAGTGCGACTCCCGCCTCCGACGTGGCCGCCGGCAATTACAATCTGGCCGGCCGCCTCGCCGACGACCAGGCCTTTACCTGTGCCTCCTTTGTCGGTCCGAACGGCGAGCTTTTGGCCTACCAGTATCTTTATGGCACGCTTGGCGGCGGTTCGATCCTGGGTGCCGAGTTGCGCATCAATGGCGCGGCCGCCGGCAGGCCGGTTGAGGGTGGCGTGATCTGGTCGCGCCCAGCCAGTTCAACCCGTCGCTACAAGGAAGGCTTCGGACCGCTTGCGTGGACGGCCGTTGGGGGTGCCTATGTTCCAGGCGACCGCCTGCTGGGTGCCACGCAGGGAAATCTGAGCTTCGCGGAGGGCGGCATCACGGAGGCCTCGCGCGATCCCGATGCCACATTCAGCATCGGCCTTGGCAATGTCCTGCCCACCCGGCTGACGGCCACACCAGCATTGACCTCGTTCAAAGCGGTCAGCCTGGCAGCCGGCAGTTTCAACGGCACCTTTGCGCTGGCGGATGACAATCCGACGACGCCGACGGTCAGCCTCACCGAATACAAGCGCACCGTCGCTTTCAAGGGAATGATCGTCCCTGTCGAGGGCGAGCAGGTCGGCATGGGTTTCTTCGTCATGCCGCAGATTCCCACCACGGAACCCCCGACCACCACGACCAACTCGCCGGAGCTTTCCGGCAATGTGCTCTTTGAGCCGGTGGTGGATTGATGGATTTCGCCTTGCGGCCGGGTCACCTGACCCGGCCGCTTTTTTTGCCGCAGTGCGGCCGAGCGGGGGTAAAATCCATTTCCCGGTCTGCATTTTCCGCTTACATCACCGGGTGACCATGGCTGAGCCGTCCCTTGCCCCCGTTTCGCTTCTGGGTTTCACCCTGGAGGCGTTGGCGGAGTTGATCGCGCAGGCCGGCCAGCCGGCGTTTCGCGCCGGACAGCTTGCGGAATGGGTGTTTCAGCGCCGTGCACCGGATGTCGCCTCCATGTCGAATTTGCCCAAGGACCTGCGCCAGAGCCTCGGCGAGCGCTTTGTGACCCGTACGATGAGTGTTGCCACCGTGACCGGCTCGCGTGACACCACCCGCAAGTTCCTCCTGCGCCTGCAGGACGGCCGCTATGTCGAAACCGTGCTCATTCCCGCCAATCCGGCGCTTTATGGTGGTCGCTCCGACCGTCGCACCCTCTGTGTTTCCAGTCAGGTTGGCTGCGCCTACGACTGCAAATTTTGTGCCAGCGGCCTGGCCGGATTCACCCGCAACCTGAGTGCGGCGGAAATTGTCGAGCAGATTGTGCAGGTCGAGCAGCACAGCGGCGAGCGGGTCGACAACCTGGTTTTCATGGGCATGGGTGAGCCGCTGGCCAACTTCAGCAACGTCACCCGCGCCATCGAGATTCTCAACGCGCCCTGGGGAATTGGCATCGGCGCGCGCCACATGACGGTGAGCACCAGCGGTTTGGCGCCGCAAATCCGCAAGCTGGCCGATTTTCCCCTGCAGATTCGTCTTGCCATCTCCCTGCACGGCGCCACCGACCCGGTGCGCGACCGCATCATGCCGGTCAATCGCAAGTATCCCCTGGCCGAACTGTTTGCCGCACTCGAGCTCTGGCATCAAAAGCGCAAGCAGCACCTCACCTTCGAGTACATCCTCATCGAGGACGTCAACGACGATCTTGAACAGGCGCGCGTGCTTGCTGGCAGGGCGCGGGCGCTGGAGGCCAAGGTCAACCTCATTCCCTACAACACGGTCGAGGGGCTGCCATGGCGGCGACCCGCGGTCGAGCGGCAGGAGGCCTTCCGCGACATCCTCCTGCGCGCCGGGGTCAAGGCCACCCTGCGCCTCGAAAAGGGTCACGACATCGCTGCTGCCTGCGGCCAGCTGCGTCTGAAGCAGGAAACGGCCGAGGGCATCATTGAGTCACCCGTTCCTGAGCGCCGCATCACGATCGGTGCGGGGGCTTGAGTCCGTGGGCGGGGTCTGGAGTGACGGCGCCTTGACCTTCTATCCCGCTTCTCCGGCCGATTCGTGAAGGCCGAGGGCGGCCACCCGCCGCATTTCGTCACTTCAACCCCGCCTCGGCCAGGCGCTCCTCGAGGTCACTCGCGAGCAGGGCCTGGGTCATCGCTTCGAGCCGGCCTTCCATGACCCGGTCAAGATCGTACAGGGTCAGGTCGATGCGGTGGTCGGTCACCCGGTTTTGCGGGTAGTTGTAGGTGCGGATCTTCTCCTCGCGTCCTCCCGAGCCGATCAGGCTGCGGCGGTGCGCGGAGTATTTTTCCGCCTCCTCCTGCTGGCGGCGTTCGAGCAGGCGTGAGCGCAGGATGGTGAGGGCCTTCTCCTTGTTCTTGATCTGGCTGCGACCGTCCTGACAGCGCACGATCAGGCCGGTCGGAAGGTGCAGCACCTGCACCGCGGAGTCGGTCGTGTTGACTCCCTGGCCACCGGCGCCGGACGAGCGGCTGACTTCGATGCGCACCTCCTCGGGCCGCAGTTCAAGATCCACTTCATCCGCCTCGGGCAGCACCGCCACGGTGGCGGCCGAGGTGTGGATGCGACCCTGCGCCTCGGTGGCCGGCACGCGCTGGACCCGGTGCACGCCGCTTTCATACTTGAGCACGCGGAAAACATCATCGCCGCTGATCTTGAGGACGATTTCCTTGTAGCCGCCGACGTCGGACGGACTCGCCTCCAGGGTTTCGACCCGCCAGCCGCGCGCTTCGGCGAAGCGGGTGTAGAGGCGTGCCAGATCGGCAGCGAACAGCGAGGCCTCGTCGCCGCCGGTGCCGGCACGGATTTCGACCAGGGCGTCGCGACCCTCCAGGGGGTCGGGTGGCAGGATGGCGAATTGCACCGCCTTTTCGAGTTCGGCGACGCGCATCTCCAGTTCGGGGATCTCCTGGCGCGCCATTTCCGCCAATTCAGCATCCTCACCGTGGGCGAGAACGCGGCTGTCCTCCAATTCGGCAAGTTGGCGTTGGTACTCCTGCCAGTTCTGCAGCAGATGCTCGAGCTGGCGATGCTCGCGCGTGAGTTCACCGGCCTTCTTCGGGTCGTCAAAAAAGCCGGGCTGCCCCATCAGCTCCTCAAGGAGTCGGAAGCGGGCGCGCTTGGTAGCGACGATGGCGCGGTAGTCCATGAGGTGTCAGGCAAAGAAAAACGGTGTCCGGCACTGGGCGCGGACACCGTCTGGGAAGGTGGAGGGCAGCGGCTAGGAAGCGCTGGCGTCGCTGAGCTTGGGGGCCGAGCGACGGGCACGGGTGCTGCCGTAGCGCTGGGCGAATTTGTCGACGCGGCCGGCGGTGTCGATGAAGCGCTGTTCACCGGTGAAGAAGGGGTGGCAGCCGGCGCAAATGCCGATGCGCAGGTTCTGCACCGTTGAGACCGTCTGATAGACCGCTCCGCAGGTGCAGGTGATCGTGGTTTCGTAAACCGTGGGATGTCCTTGTTCTTTCATGGGCTTGGGAATCACGGGTGACCAGTGAGGGGCGTGGCCACTTTCACCGGAGCGTGGGAGAAGGAGTCTGACACAGGAGCGCCGCCCGTCAACGTTTTTCTCCCGCCCTGCCACCGTGTGACATGATCCCGTGGGAGGAAAACCCTTCCGGTCCACCGTATTCAAGCGCATGATGTTTCGCCCGGGTTTCCTGCTGCTGACCGCCACCGCCGCGGTTGCCGCACCTGATTTTGAGCGCGAGGTGGCGCCGATCCTGGAGTCGCGTTGCCTGACCTGCCATGCCGGCGATGCTGCCAAGGGCGGGGTGCGCCTCGCCACGCGGGTTGACCTGCTCGAACACGTGGTCCCCGGCCGGCCCGAAGCCAGTGGGCTCATGGAGCAGGTGAGCGGCCCCAAGCCGGCCATGCCGCGCAAGGAAAAGCCGCTCACGGCCGCGCAAGTCGAGACCCTGCGCGCCTGGGTGCAGGCCGGTGCGCCCTGGCCGGCTGCACGCGTGCTCGTCGACAAGCCGGTGCGTGACTTGGACTGGTGGAGTCTCAGGGAGATTCGAAGTCCGAAACTCGAAACGTCGTTGGCCCATCCCGTTGATGCCTTTCTTGACGCGAAATTGGCCGGGCTCGGGTTGGCGCCGGTGCCTGAGGCGGATGCGGCGACCCTGGTCCGGCGTCTGAGTTACGATCTCACCGGCCTGCCGCCGGATCCGGCGGATCGGCCGGAAGCTTCGGAGGCAATCACCGACGCGGCCTGGGGGGAGCGTGTCGACCGCCTGCTGGCCAGCCCGGCCTTCGGCGAAAAGTGGGGCCAGCACTGGCTCGACCTCGTCCGCTACGCCGAGACCCACGGCTACGACAAGGACAAGCCCAGGCTGAATGCGTGGCCCTACCGCGATTATGTCATTCGCAGCTTCAACGCCGACAAGCCGCTTGACCGCTTTGCCAGCGAGCAAATCGCCGGTGATGCGCTGTTTCCCGGTGATGCCGATGGCGTGCTCGGTCTTGGCTTTCTGGCCGCTGGTCCCTGGGATTTCATTGGCCACACCGAGGTCGGTGAAACCAAGGAGGATGGTCGCATTGCCAAACATCTGGATCGCGATGAAATGATCTCCGCGGTCTTCAATGTCTTCACCAGCACGACGGTGCAGTGCGCCCAGTGCCATCATCACAAGTTCGATCCGGTGACGATGCCCGATTACTACCGCCTGCACGCCGTCTTCGCCGCCGTGGACCGCGCCGATCGCATCTACAGCGGTCTGCCGCCGGAGCAGGAACAGCGGCGCAATGCCTTGCTGGCGCGGGTCAATGCGCTCAAAGCCGAACAGGCGAAATTGGCCGGCGAGGCCAAGCGCGAACTCGGCGCGCGCACTTCCGGCATTGAGCGCCGGCTCAACGAACTCAAAGCCAAGCACGGCTCGCCGCTGCGCCCGCAGTACGGCTGGCACAGCCAGATTGCCAAACCGCAGGACACGGTGAAATGGGTGCAGGTCGATCTCGGCAAGGCGCAGGGCGTCGAGCAGATTCGACTCATCCCCGCCTACGACACCTTCAACGGCATCGGTGCGGGTTTCGGCTTTCCGGTTCGTTACAAGGTCGAGGCTTGCAATGACGCGGAGTTCAAGAAGGGCGTGCGCCTGATCCATGACGCCACCGCGGCCGACCAACCCAATCCGCGCCATGGCGAGATCGTGCTGGATGTTGGCGGTGAACCGCTGCGCTACCTGCGCGTCACCGCCACCCGCCTCGCACTGCGCCAGGATGATTACATCTTTGCCCTCGGTGAGTTGCAGGCGATGGGTGGTGAAAACCATGACAACCTGGCCAAGGGCGCCGCGGTTGATTCGCTCGACAGCATTGAGGCGCCGCCTCGCTGGGGGCGAGCCAACCTGACCGATGGCATCTGGCATCGCGAGGTTGGGAATCCCGACGTGCTCGCCGAGTTGCGGGATCTGGAAGCTCAGAAGGCGGCCATCGAGCGGGAGTTGATCGATCCCGAGCGCGAGGCAAGGCTGGCGGGTCTGGTCAAGGAACTCGAGGTGTTGAATCCCGAACTCGCCGCCTTTCCCAAGGGCGAACTTGTCTATGCCGTGGCCACCGACTTTGCCGCCCAGGGCCGTTTTCTTGCCACCACAGGTAAACCGCGCGTCATCCACCTTCTGCAGCGCGGCGACATCCGATCGCCGGGCGAGCTCATGCGCCCAGGCCTGCCGCCGCTTTGGCCGGGAGCTCCGGAGCGGTTCGACCTGCCGCCTGGCGCCGCCGAGTCCGCCGCGCGCGCCGCGCTGGCGCAGGCCATCGCCTCGCGCGACAACCCGTTGTTCTGGAGGAGTTTTGCCAACCGAATCTGGCTGTGGACCTTTGGCCAGCCGCTCGTTGGCACGCCGAATGACTTCGGTCGCATGGGCCAGCCACCCACGCATCCGGAACTGCTCGACTTTCTTGCCGCACGCCTGCGCGATGACCCGGGGCACTCGCTGAAGAGCCTCGTCCGGCTGTTGGTCACCAGTCGCGCCTACCGGCGGGCCTCGGTGCACGACGCGGCCAGCGCTCGTCTCGATGCCAACAACGCGCTGCTCTGGCGTGCCAATCGCCGCCGTCTCAGTGCCGAGGAGTTCCGCGACAGTTTGCTTGCCGCCGCCGGCGTCCTGCGCCTGCAGCCGCGCGGCGGACCAAGCTTTCAGGACTTCGTCATCGAAAAGCCGCAGCATTCACCCCATTACCAATACCATCTGCACGATCCGAACGATCCGGCCGGCCATCGCCGCAGTGTCTACCGCTTCATCGTACGCAGCCAGCCGCAGCCCTTCCTCACCAGCCTCGACTGTGCCGACCCCTCGCAGAGCGTGCCGCGGCGCGATGAATCCACCACCGCCCTGCAGGCACTCGCCCAGTGGAACAACCGCCTCGTCGAGGCCATGTCGATCCAGTTCGGCCAACGCCTGGCGCGCGCCCCGGATCCGGTCGCCTTCGCTTGCCAAACCGCCCTCGGCCGGTCGCCGAACGCGGACGAACGCGCCGTGCTCACCGACCATCTGCAGGCCCACGGCCCTGCCGCGCTGGCCCGCGTGGTTTTCAACCTCAACGCCTTCGTCTACCTCGACTGACCCATGCACCGCCGCGACTTCCTTGCCTCCTTTGCCGGGCTCGCGCTCGCCGACCTGCTGCGCCGCGACGGCGCCCTTGCCGCCCCCGGCGTGCTGGGCGCCGGCCTGCATCATCGGCCGCGCGCCAAGCGCGTGATCCAGCTCTTCATGGCCGGCGCGGCCAGCCATGTCGATCTCTGGGATCACAAGCCCCTGCTCAATCAAAAGGATGGCCAGCCCTGGGATCCTGGCGAGAAGGTCGAGCTGTTCCAAAGCACGCCCGGGGCCTGCTTCGCCAGCCCCTGGGCCTTCCGGCCGTGCGGCGAGTCGGGCAAGGCCCTGAGCGACATCGTCGCGCCGCTTGGGGCGGTGGTCGATGATCTCGCCTTCATCCACAACGTCGTCGGCAAGACCGGCGTGCACAGCCAGGGCACCCTGCTGCAGACCACCGGTTTCCAACTGCCCGGCTTCCCGAGCGCGGGCTCCTGGGTCAGTCATGCGCTCGGCAGCGAGAGCGACAACCTGCCCTCGTTCGTCGTCCTGCCCGACCATCGTGGCCTCGCTTCCAACGGTGCCAAGAACTGGGCCAGCGCTTTCCTGCCGGCGCAGCATCAGGGCACCGTCATCCGTCCTGGCAGTGCACAGCCCGTCGCCGACCTGCAGCCGCCGGCTTCGGTGACGGCGGTGGCCGATCGTGCGGGTCTCGATGTCCTGGCCCGACTCAACAGCGCCCATGCCCTGGAACGTCACGGCGACGACCGCCTGCTGGCGCGTGTGCGCAGTTACGAACTCGCCGCCGCCATGCAGCTCAGTGCCACCGATGCGCTCGACGTCTCGCGCGAGCCGCGCCACATCCGCGAGCTGTATGGTCTCGCCCCCGAGGGGCCCGGTGTTGACGACACGACGATCAACGTCAAGGCCGAGACCGAGTTCTTCGGCCGCAAGTGCCTGGTCGCGCGACGCCTGCTCGAACGCGGCGTCCGCTTCGTGCAGATCTGGAGCGGCAATGACAATGGTTTCCCGCGTCGCAACTGGGACAGTCATGAGGATGTCCGGCGCGACCACGAGCCGCTCGCGCTCGGCATGGCACGCGGCACCGCGGCCCTGATCCAGGACCTCAGGCAGCGCGGTATGCTGGAGGACACGGTCATTCTCTGGACCACCGAGTTCGGTCGCATGCCCTGTTCGCAGGCCAGCCGGGGACGCGATCACAACCCCTTCGTCTTCACCAACTGGCTCTGCGGCGGCGGTGTCAAGGGTGGCACCTACGGCGAAAGCGATGTCTGGGGCTTCCGCCCTGCCGATCCCGCCCGCGCCACCAGCGTTTACGACATCCATGCCACCGTGCTGCACCTGCTCGGCATCGATCACGAGCGCCTGACCGTGCGTCACAACAGCATCGACCGCCGCCTCACCGACGTGCATGGGCATGTCTTGAACGACCTGCTGGCCTGAGGGCGCCCGCACCCTTAAAAAAACAGGGCTGGAAGCGACCGCCGGCATCGTTACCTTGCTCCGTGCCCTCCAAGCCCCTGTCCATCCTGCTGGCCGATGACCATGCCGTCGTGCGCAACGGCTTCCGCCACATTCTGGCGGCGGAGTGGGACATGGAGGTGGTGGGTGAAGCCGCCAACGGACGCGAGGCGGTCGACATGGCGGAACAACTCAAGCCCGATGTCGTGGTGATGGACGTGACCATGCCCGAGTTGAACGGCATTGAGGCCTCGCGTCGCATTGCCAAGGCCTGCCCGCGCACCCGCATCCTGGCCCTGTCGATGCACAAGGACGCGGTCTATGTGCGCGAGATCCTGCGCGCGGGTGCGCATGGCTACCTGCTCAAGGACTCCAGTCAGAGCGACTTCCTTTCTGCGGTGCGCGCGGTCGCGGTTGGCAAGGGGTGGCTCAGTCCCGAGGTTTCCGATGCCGTGCTCGAGGACTATCGCAAGCACGTGACGAACCCGGTCGACCTGCTTTCCACGCGCGAACGCGAGGTCCTCCAGCTCATCGCCGAAAGCAAGACCAACAAGGAGATCGCCAACGCCCTGCACCTGAGTGTGTACACGGTCGAGGCGCACCGCTCGCGCATCATGGAGAAGCTTAACCTGCATTCCATCGGCGAGCTGGTGCGTTTCGCCATGCGCAACGGCTTGATCGATTGAGGTGCAAGTCATGACGGATGAATGGTTCATACTGGGGCGACGCGTCGACGAGCGCACGGTGCTCGCCGGGCTGGTGGCGGGCTTTGGCGCGGTCATGCTGCTGCTCGGTGCCGCTGGCTGGCTGGCGGTGCGCGAGGGGCGTTCGATCCGCCTCAATGCCGAGGAGTTGATGCGCGAGCAGGTGCTCGTCACCCGCCTGCTGCACGAGGCCCAGGTCGAGGAGGACGCCCTGGCGCTGACGCTGCACCGCCTGACCCGCTCGGTCGATCCGGCGGAGCGCGCCGGACAGTTGCGCGAACTGGAGCAGGCCGACCGCGCCATCGCCCGTCTCGCCGATCAGGCCCGCACGACCGCGCAGGCCGCGCCCTGGCATCGCCTGGCCGGAGCGACGCGCGGCTTTTCCGAGCAGGTCAGACAGGTCTTTGCCGCCGAGGGCGGCGTCTCGAGCGAGCGCATGGAACGGCTGTTCTCCGCGCACGACGAGGTGGTGCGGTTGATCCATGAGCTCATCCTTGAGAGCACCGATCACCTGGAGCGGCTCGATCTTCGTCTCGCAGGTCATCTCCGTGCCCTCGCGGGCAAGTCCGCCCTGCTGCTGGGTTCGGCCCTTGTTCTTTCCGGCGCCTGTGCCGGTGGCACGATTGTCTACGTGCGCGCCAGCATCCGCCGCATTGAGGGGCAGGCCGACGAACTGAACCGCGTCTCTTGGCACATGCTGCAGAGCCAGGAGGAGGCGGCGAGGCGCTTCAGCCATGAGCTGCACGACGAGCTCGGCCAGTCGCTTGCAGCCGTGCGCGCCAATCTCGTTGCGCGCCCGG
The DNA here is from genome assembly GCA_036846165.1 of Prosthecobacter sp. Classification (GTDB taxonomy): domain Bacteria; phylum Verrucomicrobiota; class Verrucomicrobiia; order Verrucomicrobiales; family Verrucomicrobiaceae; genus Prosthecobacter. The sequence continues at coordinate 24,850 of DAIUCN010000032.1, read as the reverse complement.
GCGCCGATGACGCCCATCGCCGTGCCGACTGCCTGCAACTCGTCGACTCCGCCATCGCCAACGTGCGCGAGCTGTCGCAGTTGCTGCGGCCTGTGATCCTCGATGATTTTGGTCTGGATGCCGGTCTGCGCTGGTTGACCGAGGGCTTTGCCCTGCGCACCCGCCTGGAGGTGAGCTATGAATCCGATCTCAAGACGCGTCTGCACAGCGATCTCGAAACGCACCTGTTCCGCATCGGTCAGGAGGCGCTGACCAATGTCGCCCGCCATGCCGGTGCGACGCGCGTGAGCCTGTGTTTGCGTGCCGAGGGAGGTCGTGTTCGTCTGGAGATTGAGGACAATGGTCGTGGCTTGCCCGCCGATCCGGCGGCGGCCCGGCCGGGTCTCGGTTTGACCGGCATGCGCGCCCGAGCCCGCCAGTGTGGCGGTACACTGGACATCAAGCCGGTGTCACCCCACGGGCTTGCGCTGCGGGTCGATGTGCCCCTGCGCGTCGCTGAACCGGATGAAATGGGGTGAGGCGGAATGGCATCCACGGATCCTTGGCCTTTGATCCTTGGTCATTCGTCATTCTCCCCCATCTCTCGCCCTTGCAATTCCATCGGTTCCGCCGATGCAATCCGTCTTGAGCACTTCTGCTGACGCTGCGGTTCCCGCCTTCGATTTTCGTCGGGGCGCCGGATGGATGCTGCTGTCGCTGACCGGCTTCACCGGCATGGCGCTCCTGGTGCGGCACCTCGGCGCGGAGCGCGGCATCAGCGCCTGGTGGGCGCTGTTTTTTCGCGCCGCGGCCGGCATGGTGGTCGTCTGGCTGGTCTTTGCACCGGGCGGCCGCGTCAGTTTCCGGCGTGCGCTCTGCGGTCGCCTGCTGGTGACGCGAGGTGTCATCGGCGCACTCGGCACGGCCGCCTATTACGTGACGCTGCCCCTGCTTGGCGCCGGCAAGGCGACCCTGATCGGCAACACTTGGGCGGTCTGGGCGGCGCTGCTGGCGGCCTTCCTGCTCGGTGAGCGACTCGGCCTGCGCCGACTGGCCGGCATCCTGCTCGCCGTTGCCGGGGTCGCCCTGCTCACCGGCCTGCACAACGGCGATTTCAGCCGTGTCGGCCTGGCCGAGGGCATTGCCCTGGCCGGTGCCTTTGCTGCGGCGCTGGTCGTGGTGGTCATCCGCCAGCTCACCCTCACCGAGACCAGTGGCACGATCTTTGCCTCGCAGTGCGTCTACGCCGGATTGCTGGCGCTGCCCTTTCTGTTCACCCTGCCGCCGCCGGGTGCGCTCGACGTCGCCCTGCTCACCGCGGCCGCCCTGCTGGCGGCACTCGGCCAGCTCGCGATGACCGAGGGTTTTCGCTTCCTGCCGGTGAGCACCGGCGGCGCCATGCAGATGCTGCTGCCGCTGGTGCTCACAGTGACCGGTGTGCTGTTCTTTGCCGAGCCGTTCTCGCTGCTGCAGGGCGGGGGCGCCATCTGCATTTTGGCAGGGTGCCACCTGACGGTCGCCCAGCGCCGCGGCTGAAGCCCGCTCACTTCGTTTTCTTCGCTTTTTCAGGCAGGCCCTGGCCGGGCTTGAGATCCAGGTTGGCCTGCAGATCGGCTTCGCTGACCGTCGAGACGACGCCTTCCGCAGGCACTTCGGCCTGGGCGGTCCAGAGGATGGCGTTGAGCACCAGCTTGCGCTGGCTGTCATTGGCCCAGCCCTGGTGAAAGTGACCGCCGGTGAAACCAAAGCCGCGGCCGCCGCCGGTGTTCTCCGAGGCCCAGGCGACATGCTGCTGATCGCCGCGGGCGACCGAGGCGCGCACGGCCGGGTTGCCGCTGTGATGACCATCCGGGCGGCTCATCGTCGATTCCGGCGCGACGTCGCTGAGGATCGGGGTGACGCCCTTCAGGCCCTCGCGGAAGCGCATGTGGAAGTACCACTCGTCGAGCGAGCCAAAGGGCTGAACACCGTTGGCGACCGGGTGAGCCGGCAGGGTTTTGAAGTTGGCCTGCCAGTGCGGATTGACACTCCAGTCGACCTCAAAGCAGCCGCCCATCCAGTCGAGGAATTCCTTCTGGCCCTTCTCGCGGGTCGGCTCCACCGCATAGTGAATCGTCACGAAACCGCAGCCCCGCTTCATCTCCTTGTCGAGTTGCGCCAGGCGGTCCTCCTGCAGGGCCGGATGGCGGGGGCCGCCGTCGGCATAGATGACGACGGTGTCGGCCTTGGCCAGGGCCTCGGCGGACGGCCATTCGCCGTTCAGGTGATGCTGGATGTCGACGCGGTCGGCGGCGCCCTGTTCCAGGCACTTTTTGAAGAGCAGGATGCCGGCGTTGTGCTCATGCTGGCCGGGGCCGTGCGAGGGGCTGCCGGCGATCAGCAGCACGCGCTTTTTCCCCGCGGGCGCTGCGCCGGCCGTTTCTGGTGAGCACTGGGATTGCAGCAGGACGAGGCCGAGAACGGCGAGGGCGGGAAGGAGGAATTTCATGCGCGGCTCAGGGGAACGCTGCGGGCGGACCGGGCTTTTCAAGCGGTTGACGCGCCTGCCATGCCCGCCAGGCGAGCAGTCCCATCAAGCCGAAGCCGAAGGCATTCAGGCTGCCGTGAAGCTGCCACATGCGCGGCAGGGGCAGGGCCAGATCGGGAAACACGGAACGCAGGCCGAAGCCGAGGGCGAGCAGCATGGCCACGAGCAGCGAGGTGCCGGAGACGAAAAACCCGAGGCGGAGCCAGAGGCCCGCCGTGCGACGGAGGCCGCAGAGAAGTTGGGTGACGGCCACAGCGAGTGCGCCCAGCACCAGCACGGCCACGGCCAGCGGTTCCAGCCGTGGCAGCACTCCGAAATGCGTGCAGGTGATGCCGGCGGCGACCAACGGCACGCCGGCGAGGATGGCGAGGCAGGCACCGCGGGTGAGCTGGCCGGGATGGGCGCGGGCCTGCAGGCCGGCGATCAAGGGCAGGGTGTAGCCGGCATGATGAAAATGCGCCGCCGTCAGCAGGACCATGAGCGGGTTGAAATCCCACGGCGTCCAGCCGGCCCGGTGGGCGACCAGCCAGGCCGCACCGATGGCGGGGAAAACTTGCGCCAGATCGAGGGTCAGGCGCGCCGGGTCGGCAGGCCCCGGGGGGCAGCCGGCGCTCCAGCACCCGGTGGGCACGATGCAGCCGAACCCCCAGCCACGGCAGTGACAGCAGGAAGGCCGCTGGCAGGAGACGACCGGCTTCGGCGTCGAAGAGCGCGGTCGGCGGCACCGGCGGCATCAGCAGCGACAGGCCTGCCAGGCAGGCTGCCACGTCTTCGACAAAGCGGCGCTCTCCAGCCTTGTTCCCCGGCAGCAGATCGCGCCCGAGCGGCATCAGCACGAGCAGGGAAAACAGCAGCAGGGCATGAATCCAGAAATCCTGGGGCGGCATCTGCAGTCTCAAATGTCCTGGCTGGCCGAGCTCCGAGCCGCCGCCGACCGGAAAGGCCTGCATCACCCAGACGTGCAGGGCGAGCATGACGACCCAGACAAGCAGTGAAGTCGCGAGTTTCATGCCGCCGCCTCCAGCAGACGCTGTTGGGAATCCCTGACAAAGCGCAACTGCCACCAGCGCGCGACTGGAAAGCCGATCCAGGCGAGCGGATGACGAGGTCGGGAAAAGGCACGGATGACGTACCAGACGCTGTCATCGCTGCGCCACTCCACGACAAACTGCTCCTCGCCGCACTCGGCATGCTCGGGCAGGGTGCCGTAGACAAAACCGTGGGTGCGCAGGGAATCACAGCGATGCAGGATCCGGCAGGGGTTGATCCACCACAGGCCGGCCAGGCGCACGACCATGGCGACCACCTCGCCGGCTGCCTGCCCGGAGAGGCGTCGCCGCGCCACCTGAGTCCACAGGGGAAACATGGTCCAGTGGTCGAGCGCGTCCGCCGACCGCCGGAAGACAGTGCTGCCGCTGCCCAGACGGATCTCGTGCCGGTCGATCAGAAACCCCTGCGTGGGTGGATGGCCGATGCCACCCGCGTGAGGGTAGGACAGCGCTGTGTCTGTCCACTCGCTCAGGCAGGCTTCCAGCAGGTCCGGTGTGGGGGGCTGCAGGCACGTCATGGGTTGGAGAGTCTCCCCTGAGTTGCGCTTTTTGGAAGCGAATTTTTTTCACGGGACCCTACACATCTTTTTGATTCCTGGCCGCCTGCATGCATCGGTGGGTCATGCCCCTGCGCGCAGTCATTTTTGATTTCGATGGACTCATCGTCGACACGGAAAGCAACGGTTACCTGACCTGGAAGGTGATCTTTGGCCGCCATGGCCACGATCTGCCGGTCGAACGCTATGCCGAAGTGATCGGCACCGACTTCAGTACGAGCTATGACCCTCGCCGCGACCTTGAGCAGCGCACCGGCCTGACCTTTGACTGGGACGCGGTGGAGGCGGAGCGACGGGCTCACGAGGATGAACTGCGTCGCAGCCTGCGGCCGCTGCCCGGGGTCATTGACCGCCTGACCGAGGCGCGTGAACTGGGGCTGGCCACCGCCATCGCTTCCAGCAGCCAGCGTGCCTGGATTGATTCCTGGATGGATCAGCTGGGCCTGCACGCCCACTTTGACCACATCACGACGGTGGATGACACCGGCCGGGTGAAGCCCGATCCCTCGCTCTTCCTGCATGCGGCCGACAACCTCGCGGTTGCGCCGCATGAGGCGGTGATTTTCGAGGATTCGCTCAACGGCCTGCGGGCCGCACAAGCTGCCGGCATCCGCTGTGTCGTAGCCCCAGGACCGATGACGCGGCATCTGGTTTTCGAAGGTGCCTACCGGCGTGTCGGCTCGCTGGCCGAAGTGACGCTGCGCGAACTGGCCGATCCAACCTGAAGCCCTGCAGCCCGCCGCCATGAGCATCGACCTGCCTCCGCTGCCGCTGGCCGGTCGCTACGCCGGTTTTCGCGAGGCGGTTTTTGACGGTGTCGAGGAGGAGTTGCCCGGTCTGGAATTGCCGCCCGGCGAACTCGAGGTGCAGAGCCTTTGGTTCGGCGGCGCCTTCGGCGACGAGGCGCTCGACGAGGATGGCCGGCGCGTGCGGGTCGTTGATTTCGGCGAGTGGAATGCCGGCGCCGGTCCTGATTTCACCGGTTGCGCGGTCGAGATCGACGGCGAATTGCGACGCGGCGACATTGAGCTCGATCTCGATGTGCGCGATTGGGAACGGCACGGTCACGGTGCCAACCCGGCCTTTGCCGGCGTCGTTCTGCACCTTTATCTGCAGGCCCCGGCCGGGCGCTTTTTCACGCGCACCTGCGAGCATCGCGCGGTGGCGCAGGTGCGGCTCGATCCCGCGCGGCTGGCTGGTCCGGCCGGACTGCGGCGCGGGCCGGTTCCGGCGCGGCTGGGTCGTTGCCACCGACCCCTGGCGGCGATGGAGCCGGCGCGCGTGCAGACTCTGCTTGAGGCGGCGGCGCAGTTCCGGCTTGAGCGCAAGAGCCTGCGCCTGCATCTGAGCGTGCGCGCTCAGGGTCGCGAACAGGCCGTGTATCAGGAGTTGGCACGCGGTCTTGGTTACCATCCAAACGCCCAGCCCTTTTATCTGCTCGCCCAGCGGTTGCCGGTGCAGCGGCTGCGCCGACTGCCGGCTGGGCAGCGCGAGGCGCTGTTGTTTGGCGTTGCTGGATTTCTCGGCGGGGTGCGTCATCAGCAGACCGCAGGCGACTCGCGACGCTACCTGCGTCAGCTGTGGGAGGCTTGGTGGAAGCAGATCGATGCTGCTGCGCGTTGGCTGGAACCGGCGCAGTTGCCGCGCTGGCGGCTCTCCGGTTCACGGCCTGGCAATCATCCGCAGCGCCGCATCGGCGCGCTGGCGGCCCTGCTGGAGGCTTGGGAGCAGGTGGCAGCGCCGCTGCTTGATGCCGGTCGCTGGAGTCGTGCCGCCTGGCGAGAAACCCTGCTCGGTTTGCACCACCCGCACTGGTCCTGTCACTACACATTGACCTCCGCGCCCGCCACGGCACCCACGGCACTGATCGGCGATTCGCGGGTTCAGGAACTGCTGGCCAACGTCGCCTATCCGCTGCTTGTGCCCGAGCGTACGCGCCTTTGGGCCGAGTATCTGGAACTGCCGGCGCAGCTCGACAACCACAAGCTGCGCCGCGCTGCACAGAGGCTGTTTGGTTCGGCTGCGCGACCCGCGGGGGTCGGCCGCCGGTTGTTCCATCAGCAGGGATTGCTGCAGATCTACGAGGACTTTTGCCTTGAGGACGATTCGGGTTGTCGCGATTGTCCGTTTCCCGAGCGTCTGGCACAGTGGTCGTGACTCAGGCGATCGGGCAGCGCAGGCGCACCACCGTCTCGCCTGCCGCCGTGGCCAGGCCAATCTCCAGATTCATTTGCTGGCAGAGCATGGCGGCGATGGTCAGGCCAAGGCCGACATGGCCTGCCTTGCCTGTCTGGAAGGGATCGAAGATCCGTTCCAGCGGGCCGCCGGGCAGGGCGGCGCCGGCATTGCGCAGCAGGAGTTCGACACGCCGTTCCGCGGGTCTTGCTTCGGAAGGGACTTCGCCCACGGTCAGCTGGACCGCGCCTCCCTGAACGTGCGCGGCCTCCGCGGCATTGGTCAGCACCTCAAGGAGCACCTCGCGAAAGCGGGTTGGATCGACCAGAACCGGCGGCAGATCGGCTTCGAACTCGATCTCAAAGGGGACATTTGTTTTGGCAAAGGGTGCCGCCAGCGCCGCCTGCATGAGGCGAAAGTAGTTGCCGAGGTCAAGGGCCTGCAATTGCGGCCGCGCGCATCCGCCCGCACTGCGCACCCGTTCACCGAGCTTGATGACATCGGCCGCCGCTTCTTGAATGTGTTCCAAGCCCTCCGTGGTACCCTTGCTGATGCTGTCATCCATGAGGGCGAGGCTGCCAAACCCCTGGATGACGCCCAGCAGGTTGTTGAGCTTGTGGGTGAAGCCGCGCAGCATGTCCTGATGGAAGCTGTCGCTGGATTCGGCGGCGCGCGGGAGCCGGGTGGGGTGGACGAACTGCATGGGAGCGAAGGCGAGTATTGCAGGCGTGCCGTGTCCCTGGCAACGGCTTTTCTCAAGAGCGAGGGCGGCAGGATCGCGCAAATTCAGCTGGCGGGCATGGCCCGCCCGCGGACAGTGCCGGGCCCCGAATGGATGTTGTTTCCTGGACCCTGGCCGCCCTGCTGGCCCTGCTTTTTTATGCGCAGGCCGGCTATCCGCTGCTCATGGCCGCGCTCGCCCGCCTGCGGCCGAAGTTGCTTCGGCCCACAGGGCCGCCGGTGTGCGCCCTAAGCATTGTCGTCTGCGCCCGCAATGCCGGTGAGGCCATCGTCAAGCGCCTGCGCAACCTGCTTGCCTGCGAGTGGCGGGGGGAACTGGAGATCCTGGTTTACTGCGATGGCTGCAGCGACGCCACCGCGGTGCTGGCCGCCTCGCTCGGCGACCCGCGTGTGCGGGTCATTGCCGGGCACGTCCCCCTCGGCAAGGCCCTGGCCCTGAACGCCGCCGTGCCGCTGTGCCGGCACCCGCTGGTGGTGCTCTGCGACGTGCGGCAACGCTTCGAGACGCAAACGCTTCAGCGGCTGGCCGCACCCTTCGCCGATCCCGAGGTGGCGGCGGTGAGCGGCCGGCTCGAGATCGCCGCCTCCGCCGCGGGTGGCGGCCAGGGCGTCGACCTGTACTGGCGCATCGAGCGCAAGCTGCGCGAGTGGGAGAGTCGCTACGATTCCGTCATCGGCTGCACTGGCGCGGTCTGTGCCATCCGTCGCGACGCCTTTGAGCCGCTGGAGCCGGGCACGCTGCTCGATGATGTCATCATCCCCATGTGCCTGGCGGCGCGCGGCGGGCGCGTGCTGTTTGAGCCGCAGGCGCTCGCCTTCGATCCGCAGCCGCTCGATCCGGGGCGTGAGCGCGTGCGCAAGCTGCGCACCCTCGTTGGCAACTACCAGATGCTGGCGCGCCATCCCGAATGGTTGCTGCCCTGGCGTCATCGGCTCTGGTGGCAGTTGCTCTCGCACAAGTACCTCCGCCTCGCCGTGCCCTGGCTGCTGATCGGCATCGCCGTTCTGACCGCTCTGGCGCCACGCTCGGGCTGGACGCTCGGGCTCGCCGTCGGCCAGATCCTTGCCTATGCCTGCGCCCTTCTGGGCCTGGCGCTGCCGCGCGTGCGCTGGAAGCTGCTCACCGTGCCGGCGGGTTTCCTGCTCCTGCAGTGGAGCTGCCTCTGCGCTTTCTTCGCCTATCTCGCACATCGCCGTGATCTGCGCGCCCTCTGGCCCGCCTCCCCCCATCCATGATCCGCGCCCTCGACCGCTGGCTTCCCTCCTACCTGCTGCGCGAGCGCCGCCGCCCGCGCGGCAGGGCGGACCGGCCTGTGCATGTCTTTCTGGCCGTGTGCGACCATTTCGAGCCTTTTCATCACACGGACCGCGAGGGAGCCCTGCGCGCGCTGGCCGACTGGCAGGCCGAGTGGCCGCGGATGGTGGAAGATTTTCGCGACAGTTCCGGTCGCGGGCCGCGTCACAGCTTCTTTTATCCGGTGGAACAGTATGATGCGGAAGTCATCGAACGCCTTGCGCGGTTGTGTGCGCAGACCGGCAGCGAGGTCGAGGTGCATTTGCATCACAGCGATGACACGGCGGCGAGTCTGACGCGGCAACTCGAAGTCGGCCTTGGTCAGTTGGCCGGTCACGGTCTGCTTTCACGCGGGGCCGATGGCCGGCCGCGCTATGGCTTCATCCACGGCAATTGGGCGCTTGACCATTCCCACCCGCAGGGTCGGCACTGTGGCGTCGCCGATGAGCTTGCCGTGCTTCGCCGCACGGGATGTTACGCTGATTTCACCCTGCCGTCGGCGCCGGACCCGGCGCAGACCCGCACGATCAACTCGGTGTATTACGCCCGCGAGGATGGCAGCCCCCGCTCGCATGAGCGGGGGCGGGGAGTCGAGACCGGCGTCACCGCGGCTCTGGCCGAGGCGGAAGACCATCTCCTGCTCGTGCAGGGACCGCTCGGCCTCAATTGGCGCAGACGCAAGTGGGGCCTGTTGCCGCGCCTTGAGAATGCCGACCTCACCGGTGCCAACCCACCGACGCTGGCGCGCTTTCAGCTCTGGCGGCAGCTCGGCCCGATCGTGCGCGGTGGTCCGCCCTGGATTTTTGTCAAACTGCACACTCACGGCGGCATCCCGCGCAACTACCGCTCCCTGCTGGGGGATCCGGCGCGGGATTTTCACCGTGAGCTCGCCGCCGCCGCAACAGCGGACCCTGGGCTGCGCTTTCACTATGTGACCGCGCGTGAAATGGTCAATCTGGTGCATGCCGCGGAGGCGGGCTTGCAGGGGGATCCCGCCCATTGGTTTGACTGGCGTCTGCCGCCTCCGCCTGCCGCGCTCAGGCCGTCTGGGCAAGACCGAGGTCGATCGGTGCCGGCGGCTGGATCTGAGTGAGCTGCTCAATCTGGCGCAGGGCCTCGGCGCCATGACGACAGGCGCCACCGCGCAGGACCGTGCGCACCGTGTCGAGCAGGATGAAGAAGTCGAGCATCATCGACATGTGCTTCATGTAATAGAGGTCGTACTCGAGTTTGCGGCGGGCGTCCTCGACGGAGGAGCCGTAGGGGTAGCAGACCTGGGCCCAGCCGGTCAGGCCGGGTTGCACCAGCAGGCGCTCCTCAAAGAACGGGATTTCGCGGGCGAGCTGGGCGACGAATTCAGGCCGCTCCGGGCGCGGGCCGATGAAGCTCATGTCGCCCATCAGCACGTTCCACAACTGCGGGATCTCGTCGATGCGGAAGGTGCGCAGGAGGCCGCCGACCGGCGTCAGGCGCGGATCCTGGCGGCCAGTTGCCCATTGGGCTCCGTTCGCCTCGGCGTCGACGCGCATCGTGCGCAGCTTGTGGACGCGAATCGTGCGGCCGTGCCGGCCGCTGCGGATTTGGGAATAAAAGATCGGGCCCTTGGAGGTGAGCCGCACCAGCACCATGCCCGCGAGCAGGACGGGGGAAAGCACGAGGCCGAAGGCGAGCGAGAAGGCGACGTCGGCCAGGCGCTTCAGCTTGCGCATGTAGCCGCGCCGCGGCATGGCGCTTGCATGCACCAGCCATTCGACATTGACGAGGTTGAGTGGCACGGCGCCGTAGGCCTCCTCAATGACATCCGTCAGGCTGGACACCTGGTGGCCTGAGAAGCAGACCCGGCGCAGGGTCGCCGACATGGCCGGATGGCGCAGATGCGCTTCGGCACAGATCAGGGCGTCGATCTGCAACTCCTCCATGCGCGCGACGATTTCGGTGCAGGTGCCGAGGTGCAGGGCGGCGAGGTCGCCGGCCAGGGGCTGCGGGCTGAAGTAACCGGCCACCTCGGTTTGCGGCGGCTTGACGCCACGCAGGATGGTGAGCGCAAGCTCGTCGCGCGGGTCGCTGATGACCAGGGCCATGCGCCGGCGCACCTCGAGGCCGCGCCGCACCAGCATGCTGTGGTGGGTGAGGAGCAGGCCGAGGCCGATCGGTACCTGCAGGGCCAGCACGCCGCGGCCGAGGCGCGAGGAAAAATTGAGCGAGCCGACCGCCAGCAGCACGATGACGCAGGCGAAGAAGGCGACGCAGAGCAGCGACACGCGCTCCCGCTTTCGCAGGGGCGTGCCCTGCAGCGAGTAGAGGCCAAAGATGTACACCATCGCTGGCAGGGCCAGCGAGGCGGCGCCGATCGCGGGCCAGTAGCGCATGATGCCGTCGGGCCACCAGTCCTGGAAGCGGATCATGGCGGCCACCCAGACTGATCCGAACACGATCAGCGAGTCGATCGCGAATTGTGTCCGGATGACAAGCCAGCGCTGCGTGCTCGGGAGAGAGGTGCTCATGCGACGGATGCGGGAACAAGAATATCAGCATTTGTCGGGCCATGCAAGAAAGATGCCGTTTGCCTGGCCGGAGTCATTGCGAGGACGGGCGGGATCACCCAATTAAGGCGACTTTTCATAAGCTTCAGAAGGTGGGTCCGCCATTGCCTGCTTTCATCTGGCGCTTGAAGGCTTGGTGCATTGACCGGCGAGGGCCTCCATGTTAAGAGGGGCAAGCGCTGCGCTCCTCCCGACATGAAAGATCTCGTTGAAAACCGCCGCCACATCACCCTGGCGGGAAAATTGCGGCTGGCCTGGCTGGTGCTGCGTGAAAACGGCCCGCTCTGGTGCCTGGCCTTCGCGGTCTACTATGGCTGCAGCTCGGTGGCACGCCGTGCCTTCGACCTCATGGACCGGCAGCGACGTGAAAAGGGGGTGCCAGGCATGAACAGTCGCGCGCTCAACAAGGCGATTTGGGAGGCCTGGGACTGGAGTGCCGGCGGTGAGGAATGGAGCCCTTCCGAGGAATGGAAACAGGCGGTGCTCAGCGACGTGCTCGACCGCCACATCCCCACCGGCGCTGCAGTCCTGGAGATCGGTCCCGGCGGTGGTCGCTGGACCGGCCGCCTGATCGAGCGCGCCCAATCCTTCCTCGGTGTCGACATCTCCGAGTCCTGTGTCGAAGTCTGCCGCAAAAAGTTCGGCGGACGCCCCGGCGTCGCCTTTCAGGTTGGCTCCGGCAGCGACCTCAACGGCGTGCCGTCCGCCTCGGTCGACGCGCTGTGGAGTTTCGACGTCTTTGTCCACATCAACGAGGCGGAGGTTGCCGCCTATGCCGACGAGTTTCGGCGTGTCTTCAAGCCCGGCGCGGTTGGCGTGCTGCACCACGGCAGCGTCGGCGGCGCCTTGGGCGGCTGGCGCAGCAACCTCACGCATGAGCGCCTGCTCGAACTGCTGCGCGCGCGCGGCTTTGACATCGTCGCCTCCTTCAAGGAATGGACCTCGCCTGACGGCCGCACCCATCAGGCGGGTCTCTACGAGGACGTCATCACGGTCTTCACCCTGCCGGTCCGATGAGTGACACCCCCCCGCCGCGCAGCCGCGAGGCGCTGCGTCACCACTATGAAGTCGAGCGCGAACTGGCCGCGCGCCTGCGTGCCTCCACCCGCGAGGAGCGCACGGCCCTCTTTGGTCGTCTCTACGGCGAACTGTTCGAGCGCGTGCCCGACCATCCGCGCCACACCCGCAAGGGCTCGGAGACTGCACGCCGGCGCGGTGTTCAGGCGCAGATGCGTCTGCTGCAGGGCACGCTTCGCCCGGGGCAGGTGTTTGTCGAATTCGCCCCCGGCGACGGCTGGCTGTCGAACGCTGTCGCGGCCACCGCCGCCCAGGTGTACGCCATCGACATCTCCGACCAGCGCGATCTTTCCACACCGCTGCCGGCCAATGTCCGCCATGTCGTCTACGACGGCTATCACGTCGACCTGCCCGACGCCTGCGCCGACGTCGTGTTCAGCTACCAGTTTCTCGAGCACCTGCATCCCGACGACGTCGCCCCGCACTTCGAACTGGTGCGGCGCCTGCTCAAGCCAGGGGGCTGTTATGTCTTTGACACGCCGCATCGCTACAGCGGTCCGCATGACATCTCGCGCCATTTCGGCGACCGCCTCGACGGCTTCCACTTTCAGGAGTGGACCCATCGCGACATGCGGCGCCTGCTGCGCGCGCACGGCTTCAGCGAGGCTCGGGTCTTCCGCATGGGCCGGCCGCAGACGGGTCTGTTCAACGTCCTTGTTGACGGATTGGAATGGCTGCTGCAGCCGCTGCCGCATCGGTGGCGCCGGCGCCTCTGCGGCCGGCTCTTTCCCTCGGTTGCCATGGTCGCCGTCAAGGATTCCGCACCGGCATGAAGCCACCCGTCGACCGGCCACTGCGCGTGTTGCACGTGCTCGATTCACTCGCACCGGGCGGGCTGGAAAACGGCGTCGTCAACACAGCCCGCCGCCTGCACGGCCACGGCTTTGACATCCAGGCCGCCTGCCTGCGCTTTCGCGGTGACTTTGCCGAGCGCATGCCGGATCCCTCCAAGGTGGTGGTGCTCGGCAAGACCGCCGGCTTTTCGCCCGGTGCGGTGTGGCGCCTGCGCGCCCACCTGCGCGCCACGGGTGCCGACCTGCTGCACAGCCACAACCTCGGCACGCTCATCTACGCCGTTGCCGCCACCTTTGGCGGGCGCACGATCCCCATCGTCCATGGCGAGCACGGCCAGCTGCAACCCCAGGACCTGACGCCCAAACGGCTGCTGCAACGGCGCCTGCTGTTCCGCCTGTGCCGGAGCATTCACGCCGTTTCCGCCGGCCTGCGCGACCACCTGCGCGGGCACGGCCTCGATCCGGCCGGCCGCATCCTGGCCACGCCCAACGGCGTCGACAGCCTCCGCTTTCAGCCGGCCGCGGATGCCACCGCCGCCAAGGCCGCCCTTGGCTTCCAAGTCGGAGACCTCGTTGTCGGCATTGTCGGCCGCTTGGTCGCCCTCAAGCGCCATCGCCTGCTGTTCGAGGCCTTGGAAAGGCTCGCCGACGCATTGCCCACCCTGCGCCTGCTCGTGGTGGGCGATGGCGGTGCCGAGCGCGACGAACTGGTGGCGGCCATGCGCGGGCATCCGCAGGCGGACCGCATTGTCTGGGCCGGTCACCGCAATGATCTGGAAAACTGCTACCAGGCGATGGACTTGTTGGCCGCGCCCTCGGAGATCGAGGGATTGTCGAACGCCGTGCTGGAGGCCATGGCCTGCGCGGTGCCCGTGCTCGCCCACCAGGCCTGCGGCAACGCCGAAGTGATCGACCGCCACCACAGCGGTTACCTGGCCGACCTGCGGGATGCCGCGGGACTGGCGACCGAATTGCAGGCGGCGCTGGGGAATGTCGATGAGCTGCGCCGGCGCGGCGCGGCGGCACGACAGGCCGTGCTTGAGCGCTACTCGATGGAGGCGATGGAAGCCTGCTACCGGGGGTTGTACCGCGGGGCGGTTCAGGCGGTGACGCCCAGTTTCAGGTAGCCGATGCTGGCCAGGACGGTGCCGATGACGATCGCGATGAAAAGCACCACCGGCGCCGGCAGCACCTTGCGGCGGGCCAGCACGGGCAGGAAACCCAGCACCAGCCACAGGGCCATCTTCACCAGCAGCCCCGGCGACGAGTAGGACAGGCCGAGCTTGGCGACCAGGCCAAAGCCGGAGATCAGGCTGATGACCAGGCCGATGCCGTGCCATTTCATCGCGCTGCGCGCCGTTTCGGCCGAGAGCAGGGCGCCGAAGCCGGCGAAAACGAAAATCAGGCCGACGAGGTGGGCGATGTGGTAGAAGGCGGGACTCATGGCCGGATGCTGGCACGGAAGGCGGTCGCCGACAAGCGGGCTTTGCGCGTTTGTCGTGACAGGGCGTCAGCGGGAGGCGTTTTATTCGCGTGGAAACCGTCGCCGTCATCTGCCCGTCCTGCTTCGAGGAGTTTGAAGTTCCAGCCCCCGCACCGGAGGAAACGCCCTGTGACGTCGATTACGACTGCGAGATCTGCTGCCGGCCGATGCGGATCCTGTTCGAGTTCGACGGTGATGAAGTGACCGGTGGCGCCCGTGGCCTCAATGATTGACAGCAGGTGCCGGCGAGGCTTCTTGCCAGGGTGGACCCCGACTACGAACCTCTGTGCCAGCTCCTGCATCGCCGCCTGGAGGTCATTGCCGACCGTGACCTGCGTGAACGCGATCCGGCCGGGCAGTTGCGGCAGTTGCAGGAGGTCTCCGAGGCCATCGCCGCGGAGCACGCGCGCCTGCGGCCGCAATTGCCGGCGCGGCTGAATCACTACCTGACCCAGGCCAGCCTGCAGAAGGCGCTCGACTGGCTGGAGAGTGGCGAAGCCTAGTCGTGCCTTTGGCCGCAACAGGAGAGTGTGACGCTGCGTAGGATTCTATCGATCATGCCCCGCGTTTTCCGTCCCGCCACCCTCGCCCTGCTTCTGGGTGCGAGCTTGGCGCGTGCCGCCGAGGTTCCCTCCTTCCGCAACGACGTCATGGCCACCTTGTCGAAGGCCGGCTGCAACCTCGGCACCTGCCATGGCAACGCCACCGGCAAGGGCGGCTTCAAGCTGTCGCTGCGCGGCGAGGACATGCTCGCGGACCACGCCGCCCTCACTCGCGAGGTGTCCGGTCGTCGCGTCGATCCCTTTGACCCCGAACAGAGCCTGGTCCTTCTCAAGGGCACGAATCAGCTGGCCCACGAAGGCGGCAAACGTCTCGACCCCCAAGGCTGGGAGTACCAGGTGTTGCGCGACTGGATCGCCGCCGGCCTGCCAGCCGCCGCGGCAAATGACGTCCGTCTCAGCCGGCTGGAAGTCACGCCCACCGAGGCTCTCATCGAAGAGCGCCAGGACGGGGTGCAACTCCGTGCCCGTGCCCACTTCGCCGATGGCAGCTTCCGCGATGTCACCGCCCGCGCGGTGTACGAGCCGCTGCAGAACGGCCTCGTCGAAGTCAGTTCCGGCGGCCGGGTGCGGCGCCTGCAATTCGGCGAGCCGACCGTGCTCGTACGCTACCTCGATCAGTCGGTGCCGGTGCGCCTGACCTTCCTCCAGGACCGGCCCGGCTTCGTCTGGAGTCGGCCGCAGCCGCACAACTTCATCGACCGCCACGTCTTCGACAAGCTGCAGGCCCTGCGCATCAACCCGAGTGAACTCGCTCCGGACGAGGTTTTCCTGCGCCGCGCCTGGCTTGATCTGACCGGTCTGATTCCTTCTGCCCACGAGGCCCGCGCCTTCGTTGGGGATCGAGCACCGGACAAGCGTGCGCGCCTCGTTGACCGACTGCTTGCCTCGCCGCAGTTCGCCGATTTCTGGGCGCTGAAGTGGGCCGACGTGCTGAAGGTTGAAAGCCGCACCCTCGACGAGAAGGGCATGGCCGCCTTTCACGGCTGGATCCGTGACGCCATCGCCCACAACCGGCCGCTCGACGCCTTCGTGCGCGACCTGATCGCCGCCCGCGGCAGCACCTACGCCGAACCGCCCGCCAACTTCTACCGTGCCAACCGCACGGCCGACGCGCGCGCTGTCGCCGCCGCCCAAGTCTTCCTTGGCACCCGCCTGCAGTGTGCCGAATGCCACAACCATCCCTTCGACCGCTGGACCCAGGACGATTACTACAACTGGTCGGCGGTCTTCGGCGAGGTCGACTACAAGATCCTCGACAACAAGCGCCGCGACCGCAGCGACAAGCATGAGTTCGTCGGCGAGCAGGTGGTCTTCCTCAATCCCAAGCTCGGTGTTCAGAACCCGCGCACCGGCGAGGCCGCCAGGCCGCGTTTTCTGGGTGACGACCTGCCGGAACTCAAGGCCGGCAGCGACCGTCTGCAGGCCGCCGCCGCTTGGCTGACCAGCCCGGAGAATCCGCTCTTTGCCAAGGCCCAGGCCAACCGCATCTGGTATCATCTCATGGGCCGAGGACTGGTCGATCCGGTCGACGACCTGCGCCTGACCAACCCGGCCAGCCATCCGCGCCTGCTCGATGAACTCACCGGCGAACTGATCGCCAGCGGTTTTGATCTGCGGCACCTGATCCGCCAGATCATGCTCAGCCGCACCTACCAGCTCGACAGTGCGACGAATGCCACGAACGCCGGCGACGAAACGAATTACTCCCACAACCTGCCGCGCCGGCTGTCGGCCGAGCAGCTCTTTGATTCGATCCATCTGGCGCTGGGTGCGGCACCGGCGTTGAAGGATGCGGCTGCCGGCCTGCGTGCCGCCCAGTTGGCCGGTCCGCGCAACGGACGCGGCAGCCCCGATCCGATGTCGGCCGAGGCCTTCCTCGTGCAGTTTGGCCGGCCGAAGCGTGAGCTGAGCTGCGAATGCGAGCGCGCCGGTGACACCAGCATCGGTCAGATTTTCCAGTTCATCAGCGGCCCGGTGGTGGCCGGCGCGCTCGGTGCCAGGACCGGCCTTGCCGCGCGGCTCGCCGCCCGCGAGGACGTCGAGGCGGTGGTGGCTGAACTCTATTGGAGCCTGCTGACACGCGCGCCCAGCAGCGACGAGGTGCGGGTCATGACCGCTCTGCTTGCCTCGGCCAAGGACCGTCGTGCCGCCCTGGAGGACATTGCCTGGTCGCTGCTCAACGCCAAGGAGTTCGTGCTCAGGCGCTGAACGCCGCGAGGGCGGCGGTGACGAAGGCCGCCTGGGAGCGCACGCGTGCGTCGAGGTCGAATTCCGAGGGGGTCTCGAAGGTCAGGGTCAGCGGGCAGCCGAACTGGTGCAGCACCACCGCCTCCGGCAGGCCCGGCAGATGGGTCGGCAGGCGCCGGCGGCGGATGACGCCGGCGCGGGCGATGGAATGATCGATGCGCCGGCGCGGGTCGATGCCGACCTCGCCGGTTGCTGCGGCCAGCAGGGGTGCCGCAAGGCTGCCGCGATGCGCGCCGAGTTCGTAGACATAGGCGCCCTGGCCGTCGTAATCCTCGTGCAGACAGAGCGCGAGCCGCCAGGGGCGGGAGGCGGCAACCTGCTGCCAGGGGCCGCAGACGGTGTCGTCATCGAGGTGAAAGCGCCGGTTGAGGTCGAGCCCGCGTCCATCAGCACGGGTGTTGAGCGCCAGGCCGTGCGGATTCAGGCAGGGAAAGAGCACGACCGGATGGGCGCGCAGCCAGGTCGTGTGGGCCTGCGCCCAAGCCAGCAGCCCCCAGGCGGCGGCGGGTTCGTCGCCGTGCACGCCGGCGGAGACGTAGCAGGCCGGACCGCTGGCGGCCCGGCCTTCATACCAGACCACGTCCAGGCCGTCGATCCGCGCCAGGACGTGCCGGCGCAGGCTGGCGGCGCGGGCGACGGCGGCCCAGCCGGCGGCGAGGGCGCGGACGTCATGAGAACGGTGGTGCGGCAGCAGGCTCATGGCTGGGCGGCCTTCCAGGCGGGCCAGCCACCCTTGAGGATGAAGCAGCGCTCCAGGGGCACGACCTGGAGCAGTCGTTCGCGCACGCGCCGAGCCGCCTCGCAGCGCTCGCCGCTGCAGTAGATGACCACCGGCTGATCGGCGGTCTGCAGCAACTCGAAGAGTTCGACCAGCTGGGTTTCAAACTGCTGCTCGTTGAGCACGCGCGCGCCCGGGATGTGCTCCTGGAGGAACTGTTCCTCCGGACGGGCATCCAGCCAGATCACCTGGTTCTGCCATTCACCCGCGACACGCTCCACCGTGACCTCGTCGGCCCGCGGCGCCTCCTGCTGCAGGAACAGCTCCGGGGCGCGCGGATGCAGCAGGTGGGTCGCGGCGGCGGCGAGCAGGGTGCAACCGCCGAGGACCCAGGCTTGAAGGAGGGCGCGCAGCATGGTTCAGGGTTGTCCCTCAGGTTTGCGGTACACGGAGAAGAAGGCCATCTGGCGACGGTACTTCGGGATGCGGCTGTCGGTCTCAATGCGCAGGGCGCCGAGCATGACCTCCTCGGTCGACTTCGGCCGCACGCTCACCTCATACTCGCGGCCGGGCTGGATTTCCCGCCAGCTGAACTCGACGTTTTCGCGGGTCGAGGTGATGCCGGTGATGCGGATGGGGTCGTCACCGGTGACTGTCACCCGCGTGGTCTGCGCCAGGGCCTCGCCGCCGACCCACCACTGCAGGGTCTTGGGTTCGATGCGCAGGATTTCCGGCACGGTGAGCCGGAACGGCACCACCCATTCCGCCTGATCCGGATCGTCGGTCTGCACGTGCAGGGTCTTTTCGTGCACGCCAACAAAGGTCGAGACCTTGAACACCGCATGGCCGGCGCCTTTTTCGCCGGGCTGATACACCGCCTTGTCGAGATCGGCCCTCAGGCAGGAGCAGGCGCTTTCGAGGTTGAGCACGCGCACCGGCTTGGCGCCTTTGTTGGTGAAGCTGAAGGTCACCTCGACGGTCTCGTCCTCGGGCCGGGGATTCACCTCGACGACGGCTGTGTCGAGCGAGAGTTCGGCGGCGCCGGGCGTGGCGGCGGCGAGGGCCAGCAGCAGGGTCAGGGCGCGCGGGCGATTCATGACGGCAAGGAAGCCGCTGGCCGCCAGTTCGTCAACGCCGCTTCTTCTTGCGACCGTGGAGGATGGCGCGCGCCTTGTCCTCCTCGTCAAGCACGGTGGTGTACTTGTAATTGAAGCCCTCCAGCTTGCGCCGCTCGATTTTCTGGCTGATCAGCCGCTCAATGGAGGCCACGTAGGGCAGTTCCTCGGCGCTGAACAGGGTGAAGGCGTCGCCCTCCTTCTGGGCGCGGCCGGTGCGGCCGATGCGGTGCACGTAGTCCTCGGAATTCTCCGGCACCATGTAGTTGATGACGTGGGTGACGCCGCTGATGTCGAGGCCGCGCGCTGCCAGGTCGGTGGCGACAATGACCTCGAACTCGCCGTCGCGGAAGCCCTTGAGCGCCTTTTCGCGCTCGCTCTGGCGGATGTCGGAGTGCATGACGGCGACCTTGTACTCGCCGGACTGCTTGAGCGCGCCGTACAGCTGGTCGGCCTGCATCTTCGTGCGCGTGAAGATCATGACGCTGTCAAAGTGGGTCTTCTTGAGGATGGCCAGCAGCAGTTCCTCGCGCTGGTCGCTCGCCACCGGATACATGAAGTGGCTGACCGTCTCGGCGGGCGAGAAGCGGATGCCGATCTCGATGCTGACCGGATCCTTGAGGGCGAAATCCGCCAGGGTCTTGATCTGCGGCGGCATGGTGGCCGAGAAGAACAGGGTCTGCCGGCCCTTCGGTGTGCGCTCGACGATGCGGCGCACATCCGGCAGAAAGCCCATGTCGAGCATGCGGTCGACCTCGTCGAGGATCAGCACCTCAATGCCGTCGAGCTTGGCGGTGCCGTCCTGCATGAAGTCGAGCAGGCGGCCGGGCGTGGCGACGACGACGTCGACCCCCTCCTGCAGGCCTCGGCGTTGCTTGTCGTAACCGACGCCGCCGTGCACGAGCAGGACACGCAGGCCGGTGTGCTTGCCGTACTTCTCGAACTGTTCCACCACCTGGGCGGCAAGTTCGCGGGTCGGTTCCAAGACCAGGCAGCGGAAGCCACCGGGGGCACCCAGGCGGGTGAGGGTGGGCAGGGCGAAGGCGGCGGTCTTGCCGGTGCCGGTCTGCGAGGCGCCGACGACATCGCGGCCTTCGAGCACGACCGGGATGGCCCGCTCCTGAATGTTGGTCGGCTTGGTGTAGCCGGTTTCACGGATGCTGGCGAGCACGGCCGGTGCCAGGCCAAGGACTTCAAAAGCCTCGGGGTAGGGGCCTTCAGGCACCGGCGGCGCCGGAGGCGGCGGCAGGGCCTCGTAATTTTTGATGGGCGATTTGGGTTCGTCACCGGCACCGCGTTCGCGGCTGCGACCACGGCCACCCCGTTCAGGCCTGTCGCCCTCGCGGCGTGGCGGCCGGGCCGGGCGTTCGCCGCGCGCCTCCTCGGCGGCGGGTTTCGGACCGCGCGGCCGGCGTTCAGCGCCGGACTGGGGCGGGCGCGGATGCGGATGCATCTTGGCGGCGTGATGGACCTCCTCCGTGGGCTTCGGCTTCGCCGGCGCCTTGTCCTTTTTCTTGGCACCGCCGAGGCCGATGACTTTTTTCAGGCCTGCCTTCAGGTGGCCCAGCAGGGACTTCTTCTTCTTGGGCTCAGGGGAATGCGAGGAACTCACGGGCTTGCGTTGCGGTTTGGGGTGGCGGTCAAGTCATCGCCGCGGGCGGGGGCAAATGCAAAGCCGTTGTTGGTTTCCTTGTCAACGGGCCTGTTCGCAGGCGCGCGGGTTGGTGGAGCATAGCGGATTCGAACCGCTGACCTTCTCAATGCCATTGAGACGCTCTACCAACTGAGCTAATGCCCCGGAAAAGAAAACCGGCTCCCCTGTTTTGGGGAGCCGGAGATTAGCGTCACTGGCTGATTTGACAAGTGATTTCTGATAAACTTTTTCAGCGTGCCGGCGCGGGATTGGCGGCGCCTTCGGTGGCGGACTTCTTCAGTGTATCATAGATCTTTTTGGCCTCGGCGATCTGGTCGGCCTTCATCTTGGCCTTGAGTTCGTCACGGTACTTGACGGCGAGTTCGGCATTGTTGGACGCATCGGCGGCCATGTCGGCCCAAGCGAGGGCGCGCGCGAGATCAGGCTGGTTCTTGGCGGTGTTCAGGCCGCGTTCGGCAAGGCTGGCGAGGCGCAGCATGGCGAGAGGCACGCCCTGGGCGGCGGCGTTGCTGTACTGCTGGGCGGCGGCCTCAGGCTGGGTTCCACCACCACCGATGCCCGTTTCATACATCTGGCCAAGCGCAAGCTGTGCGGCGGCGTTGCCACGATCGGCGGACATCTGATACCAGGCCTTGGCGGCGATCACGTCCTGGGCGACACCGCTGCCGCTCTGGTAGAGGCCGGCAAGGCGGAACTGGGCGGGCGCCAGACCGCTGTTGGCGGCGCGCAGGAAGAAGGTGTAGGCCTTGGCCGGATCCTTGTCGACGACCGTGCCGGTTTCGTAGTAGACACCGACGTTGTAGAACGCTTCGGGCAGATTGTTCTGGGCAGCGAGACGGTAGAGGTCAAGAGCGCTCTTGTCGTTTTTCTGGATGATCGTTTCGGCCTTGTCGCCTTCGCCCTGAGTCAGGCCGGCTTCGAAGTAGTTGCCAAGACGGAACAGCGCCTGGGCGTCATTGCCGTTGGCCGCCTTGGTGTAGTACTCGACCGCCTTCTTGAGGTCGCGCTGCGCACCGCCCATGCCATTTTCATAAATGGCACCGAGCAGGCGGTTGGCGGCGGCGAAGCCCTTGGCGGCGGCGTCTTCAAACATCTTCATCGCCTTTTCCGGGTTCTTCTTGACGAGCTGCGAGCTGCCTTCGGGATCGCCGTCGAAGAGACGCGCGGCGTAAGTGGACATGGCCACGGCGTTTTCCTGCTCGCTGGCCTTGATGAGGTACTCGAGCGACTTCTTGTCATCCTTCGGCAGGCCGGGGGCGCCGACCGCGTAGAGTTGGCTGAGGTTGAGGGTCGCCTCGCCGTCACCGCCAGCGCTGCCCTTTTCGAGCAGGGTGCGGGCCTTGTCGAGGCTCGGTTCGACACCGCCGATGCCTCCGAGGTGGAGCTGGGCGAGCAGGCGGCGGGCCACCTTGTTGTCGGCGGCTTCGGCCTCCGTGATCAGCTTGACCGCTTCCTTCACGGCTTCTTCGTTCTGCTGGCCGGCTTGAAGCAGGACCTGGGCGAGTTCCGCCTTGGCGAGCACCTGGCCCTGGGCGGCGGCCTTGCGGTAGAGTTCCACCACCTCGTTGAGGTTGCTGTTGCTCAGCACACCCCAGTGAGCGAGGGCATACTGGGCATCTTTGTCTCCCTTCTGTGCCAATTCATTGACTTTGGCCAGGGCTTCGTTGAACGACGCGTTGACATCCGGTCCGTTGCCCGGGGTTTCCGCAGCCGACTTTTGAGCGGCAGCGAGGGTTTCCAGGGTGGACAGCATGTCTTTGCTGAGGCCGGGCATCTCGTCGGTGTTAAGACCGGCGACGGCCACCATGACGGCCAGTTTGGCTTTGAGGGCGGTGAGGAACATAGAGGGTTGGAGGTAACGGGGGTGGTTTCGACCCGCCTCAGCGGGAAGCGCTCATTTTTTCAGGTTTTGGGCTAACAAATCAAGACATTAGCATCGATTTGTGAAAAAAAGACTGGGGACCGATCCAAGGATCCCCTTCTTCGGGCATGAAAGAGCGTTGACTCAGCTCAAGTTGCCGGGCGTCAGGGCTCATGAAGCGGGCGCAGTTTCAACGGCGTGGGGGCGACGCTGTTCTCCGGGAGTTGCGTCGAGTTGCATTCTCCGGCGGCCTCAGAGGGCGACCAGGGTGACGCGGCGTGCCTGGCATTCGGCGCGCAGTTCATCGAGGCCGAGCAGCAGGGTTTTACCGGCTTCGACGGCTATGAGATCGACACCGGCCTCGGCGGCGATACGGATCGTGTCCGGGCCGACCACCGGCACGTCGAAGCGCATGTCCTGTCCGGGTTTGGAGACCTTGACCATGGTGGCGCCGCCGCGACCGAGGGCGCCACCGCGTTTGACCGCCTCGTTGGTGCCCTCGAAGGCCTCAACCGCGAGCACGGTGCCGTTTTTGACGACGACGGTTTGGCCGATGTCGAGCCGGCTGCTCTCCTTGGCGATTTCGCGGCCGTAGCGGGCATCCTCCCAGCGGCGTTTCTTGATCGCCGGTCCCGCCACGTGACCGGCGGCGGGCATGAGATCCTCGAGGTAGGTGGTGGCTGGCAGCAGTTCGATGCCGTCCTTGGCCAGTTCATCGGCGATGCCGCCAAACAGGCTCTCGGCGTTGCGTCGCGGCAGACGGGCAAGCAGCAGCAGGGTGCGCAGGTCGGGGCGCAGGTCGAACAGGTTTTTCGGAGCGATCTGACCGACCATGACCGCGCGCCGGATGCCCTCGCGCTTGAAGAAGGCGATCATCTTGCCGAGCTGACCGACGCGGAACCACTCGATGGCATTGACCTGGCCGGCGAGTTCGGGTTTGGTCTCATCGAGGAAGGCGGCGGCGACCAGGCGCGTCACGCCGGCGCGACGGGCGGCGGCGGCGAAGGTCTCCGGATAGAGGCCGTTGCCGGCGATGAGGGCGATGGGTTCGGCGCTCATGACGGCTCAGCGGAGGGCGGCGAGCAGGTAGCCCAGGACGAGGGAGATGAAAACGGCGAGACCCACCCAGCGCCAGAGCTGTTCCCGCGAGGGGCGTGCCAGTCGCGGGTTGTCCTGGCCGAATTCGCGGGCGACGAAGTCGTCATAATCGAAGTCCTCGTCAGGCAGGTCGAGGCCGTCGGCAGGATCCTCCTTCCAGCCGGACTTGCCGCAGGCGCCGCAGCCGTCGCAGGCGAGCGCGCCGCGCGGCACCCACTCGCCGCAGACGGGACACTGGCCTGGGGGGCGGAAGGACATGGTCGGCGGCGGTGGCACCGGAGCCTCACAGCTTGGCGAGGCTGTCGTCGAGGGCGGCGATGACCGCGCCGATGCTGGCATCGGTTTCGTCGCCCATGTTGGAGATGCGGAAGGTCTTGCCCTTGAGCTTGCCGTAGCCGCCGTCGATGATCAGGCTGTGGTTCTTCTTGAGCAGGGCGATGAAGGCCGCGACGTCAATGTTCTTGTTGTTCGCCACGCAGGTGAGCGACTTGGAACGATAGCCCTCGGGGGCGAAGAATTCAAAGCCGTTGCGGCGCACCCAGTCATGCACCAGGCCGTTGAGACGGGCGTGACGGGCGTAGCGGTTGTCGAGACCCTCGGCGAACATCTGCTGGAGCTGGTGGCGCAGGCCGTAGATCAGGCTGATGCAGGGCGTGCTCGGCGTCATGTTTTTCTCGCCGTTGGCCTGGAATTCGAGGAAGTCGAAGTAGTAACCGCGGTCGTCCGCCGTGGACGCGCGGGCCATCGCCGCCTCGGAGGCGGTGAACAGGGCGAGACCGGGCGGCAGGGCGAAGGCCTTCTGGCTGCCGGTGAGCAGGACGTCGAGGCCGAGTTCGTCAAAGTTCACCGGTACGGTGGTGAAGCCGGAAACCGAGTCGGTGATGAACATGACGTCCGGATACTTCTTCTTCAGCGCGGCGATCTCGGCGATCGGGCTGAGCACGCCGGTCGAGGTCTCGTTGTGGATGAAGGTGACCGCGTCGAACTCGCCGGTGGCGAGGCGCTTGTCGATCTCCCCGGCGAGGATGGGCTGGCCCCACTCGACCTGGTAGGCCTCGGCCTGCTTGCCGCAGCGGCGGGAGACGTCGAGCCACTTGTCGGAGAAGGCGCCGTTGCAGCAGTTGAGCACCTTCTTCTTCACCAGGTTGCGGATGCTGCCTTCCATGACGCCCCAGGCGGAGGAGGTGCTGAGGAAGACCTGCTGTTTCGTGCCGAACAGCTCGCGCAGCATCGGCTGGATCTCCGCATAGAGGTCCTGGAAGCCCTTGCCGCGGTGGCCGATCATCGGCTGGCACATGGCCTCGTAGGTGGCGGGCGAAACTTCGACGGGACCGGGAATGTAGAGTTTGACGTGGGTGCTCATGGGGGGAAACGG
>DAIUCN010000031.1:0-46777 GCA_036846165.1 Prosthecobacter sp. | reverse complement strand
GGGGAAAGGGGATCAGGGCGGGAGTCTCCGGCTCCAGCACCAACTCATGTCGACGTGGCGCCAGGCGCTTCTCCAGGGCTTGCAAGGCATAGCGATAGCGGCTGGAAACGGTGTTGATGGATTCCCCCGTGGTCTCGGCAATCTGGGCGAAAGTGAGGTCAGCCCAAAGTTTGAGCGTCACCACCTCGCGCTGCGACTCGGGCAACTCCTCCAGCGCTTGCTGAACGATGGCGGCCGTTTCGCGCTGCTCGGGCAGAGAGTCGAAAACAGCTGCGTCCCCCAGCGGCAACGCCACCTCCGAGGCCGCCTCGCGGGCGATTCGGCGCTGGCTGCTGCGGCGCTGATCCAGGGCAATCGTGCGCACCGCCGCGTAGAGCAGCGGGACGTGTCGCTCGTCGCCGTCAGGAAAGCGCCGCCACCAGCGCACGAAGGCCATCTGTACCACGTCCTCGGCATCGGCTCGTGTTGGGCAGAGCTGGCAGGCGTAGAGCAACAAACGCGGTGCGACGCGTTCAAAGCAGTGCTTCCAGATGTCGGCGGCAGGACCCATGATCGAAGTTCAACCCCCTAACGACGCCAGCGTTGTTTTTGGTGTGCCGGCGCCGAAAAAAACCGGTGAGTCGGTGAGTCGGTGAGTCGGTGAGTCGGTGAGTCGGTGAGTCGTGGGGGACGGGGGCGGTGGGTTTGGCTCTCCACCCTGCCCGCGCCCTCAATGGCAGCAGCTTGGCAGCGTCGCCGTACTGAAGTCCAGCGTGCCGCGCAGGCGCCAGGCCAGCAGCACCGCCGTGACCAGGGCGAGGCCGCGCTGGAGGCGGCTGAGGGCGGCGGGTGTGAGGGTGCCGCCAAGCCGGTGCAGACCGGTCTGCGCCAGCCAGAGCAAGGGCAGGGTGCCTAGGCCGAAGGCCACCGTGAATCCCGCCCCCTTGAGCGCCGAGCCGTTCGCCAGTGCCAGACCGAAGATCAGGTAGAGCGGCCCACAGGGCAGCAGAGGCGTCGCCAGTCCCAGCAGCCCGGAGCGCGGACCGCTCTTCAGGCGAAAGGCAGCCGCCTGCAAGCGGCGCAGGGGCCGCGCCAAAAAGCCCGGCTTGGGCAAACGCTGATCGATCCCCAGGCCCACAAGGGCAAAAGCCAGCACCATGAGCCAAGGCAGCACCAGACCGGCGCCGTGCTGAAAAAACCCCAGCGGCACAACCCCCACTGCCCCAGCCAGTGCGCCAACAAGACCGTAGGCCAGCAGCCGGCCGGCATGGTACAGCCCGGTGTCGCGGAAGAAAACCGCCGAGCCGGGCGAGGCACTGACCGCCCAGGAACAGGACAGCGGCCCACACATGCCAACACAGTGCACACTGGTCACCAGACCGGCGAGAAAGGCGGCGGCGCTGGTGTCGATCGGAATCATCGGGCCGTGGCGGGCAAGTTTTCCAAGGGCACCGTCGGCGGCTGATTCGCCAGGGCGATGCGGATGAAACAGAACCACGCGGTCAGGAAGACCGCGACCAGCAGCACGACCAGCAGCCAGGGCTTACTGGACAAAATCTCGCGGATTGAGCGGAACATCGGATTTGAGGCGGGGGTCGGGGCCAAGGAACTCCATGACGCGCGTCGTCATGCTGGCGCCACTGGCGGTTTCTGTCACCTTGACCTGCAGCTTGAAAGGCCCGGCAAACGCGGCTTCGGGCAGGGACAGAACCAGGGTTTTCTGCTCCTCGCCCATCGCCTCCAGGCGCAGTTCCTGTTCGGCACCGGCAACCTGCAAGCCGGCCGGCACGGCACCCGTCAGTTCAAGCTGATAGGTCGAGGGCGCGTTGCGCTTGTTGATGACCCGCACGAGGAACTGGTTGCGCACGATGCCGTCGGCCACGTAGTAGGGCGCGCCGACCATGCGCACCACGCTGGCGCGCAACGGCTCGATGCGCGAGGCGGCGAACCCAAAGACAACCGCGCCGGCGAGCAGGATGCCCGAGTAAAACACCGTGCGCGCCCGCACCAGCTTCGTGCGACCGCCGTGCAGGCCGGCATGCGAGTCATAGCGCACCAGCCCGGGCGGACGCTTGAGCTTGAGCATGATGTCGTCGCAGGCATCGACACAGGCGGCACAGCCGATGCACTCCAGCTGCAGGCCGTTGCGGATATCGATGCCGGTCGGACAAACCTGCACGCAGCGGCGGCAATCCACGCAGTCACCGGCCGTCGTGCCGGCCTTGCCGCGCGGCTCACCGCGGCGTTTGTCATAACCGATCACCACGGAATGATCATCGGTCAGCGCCGACTGCAGCCGCCCATACGGACACAGGATGATGCAGAACTGCTCGCGAAACCAACTGAAGGAGAAGTACAGGCAGCCGGTGAGGAAACCCACGATGCCAAAGGCCAGCGCGTGCTCCTGTGGCGAGCGCTGCATCATGCCATACAGGCCGCGGATCGAGACGAAGTAGCTGAGGAAGACGTGGGCGATGAGCGCCGAAACCAGCACAAATAGCATGTGTTTGAAGACACGGCGCGCGATCTTGCCGCCCGTCCAAGGTGCCTTTTCCAGCTGGCGCCGAGCCGACGCATCCCCGTCGATCCAGCGATCAATGCGCCGGTACACATGCTCCAGAAAAACCGTGTAGGGACAGGTCCAGCCGCACCAGACACGCCCGAACAGGGAGGTGACAAAGAACAGGGCAAAGGCCAGGCCGGTGATGAGAAAAAACCCCACCCACAGATCCTGCGCCGCCAGGGTCAGGCCGAAGAAATGGAAGCGCCGCGTCTGCACGTCGAGGAAGACGGCGGGGAAGCCATTGACCGGGATCCAGGGCAGAGCGACATAAACGACCAGCAGCAGCAGCGCCGACCACCGACGCCAGCGCGTGAAGCGGCCCTGCACATCGGCCGGATGCACGAACTTCCGCGACCCATCGGCATTGATGGTGGAAAGCGTCGTCAGGCTCGGCGGATTCATGGAGGGGCGGCCTGCCACACTAGACCACGCCCTCGGCAAATCTCCACCCGCGTTGCGCTCTCGGCGGCGGATTTTGTGGTCGCCCCACCGGCAGACTACTCCACCGCCAGTTCACCCACATGCGCTGTCACCGCCCTGGACAGGCCGTCGAGCCGGTAACCCCCCTCCAGCACGGAAACCAACCGCCCCTGACACAGGCTGTCGGCCGCCTGCTTCAGCAGCCGGGTGAGCCACACAAAGTCGGCGTCGGTGAGCCGAAAGCGGCCGAGCGGATCGTTTTCACGCGAGTCAAACCCGGCCGAAATCAGGATGAGGTCGGGCTTGAAGGCCTCCAGCGCGGGCAGCAAGCGCTCCTCGAAGGCGGCACCGACCTCCTTGATGCCGGCACCGGCGACCAGCGGGCAGTTGAGGGTCGTGCCACGCCCCCGGCCCTCACCGGTCTCGGCGGCATCGCCGGTGAAGGGATACCAGGGCGACTGATGGGTGCTGAAGAACAGCACGCTGCCATCGTCGTAGAAGAGGTCCTGGGTGCCGTTGCCGTGGTGCACATCCCAGTCGACGATGGCGATCTTGTCCGCACCGTGCCGGCGCTGGGCGTGGCGGGCGCCGAGCGCGACGTTGTTGAAGAAGCAAAAGCCCATGCCCTGCTCGGCGCGGGCGTGATGCCCGGGCGGGCGCACCGCGCAGAAGGCGCGCCGATGCACACCGGTCATGACCGCATCGACCGCTCCGAGCACGCCACCGACCGCCTGCAGCGCGGCCGCCAGCGAGCGCGGGCCAAACTGGGTGTCGCCGGTGCTCAGCGTGCCGTGGCCGGCGGCGGTTTCCCGGCGCACGAGTTCAAGGTAGCGGCGCGGATGGCAGCGCTCCAGTTCCGCCCAATCGGCCGGACGTGACGGCAGGGCCGGCAGCCGCTCCGTCAACCCGGCCTCATGCAGGGCACGCGTCACGGCAGCATGGCGCGCCGGGCTCTCGGGATGCCCCGGGCCCGTGTCATGGGCGGCAAAGACAGGATCCTGAAAAAGGCCGGTGCTCATGCGGAGAAGACGTTGAAGGCAGGGCAAAGATGCCGGAAGAGAGGGCTCCGGGAAAGTTTTTCCGCACCATGCCCCTCACCTTGGATGCCCCGCTCGATGCCGTGCCCGGCCTGCCGGCGCGCGTCCTCAAGTCGCTCGCCAAGGAGGGCGTCGACCACGTCGCCCAGGTCGTCGAATGGCTGCCCTTCCGCCATGAGGACCGTCGCCAGGCCGGCGCCGCGGTCTTTCAACCCGGACTGGAACCGGTCTGCCATCAAGTCCGCGTGCTCAAGGCCGGAAGCCGCTTTTTCGGTCGCCGCCGCGGCGCGGGCGTCTTTGAGGCGCAGGTGGAAGCCCTTGCGGGTGGCGCGCTCGGCGCACAACTGACCCTGCGCTGGTGGAACATGGCCTACCTCAGCCGCGTCATTGCCGAGGGCCAGGAACTCGCCGTCTTCGGCCGCATCAAGGAGTTCAAGGGCCGGCTGTCGATGGATCACCCGGACTACGAGGTGCTCGGCGGCGAGGACGAGCCGGGCATCCACACCGGCCGCCTGACACCGGTGTACCGCCTGCGCGCCGGCATCACCCAAAAGGCCCTGCGCACCGCAACCTGGCACGTGTTTCAGTCGCTGCAGCCAGACTTCACCCCGGACCTGCTGCCGGCACCGCGGGCGGACAGCGAGTTCGCCGGCTGGAACCGCGCGCGCGCCCTGCGCGCCGTCCACTTTGCGACCGGTCCCGAGGAACTGACCACCGCGCGCCGCTACCTCGCCCTCGAGGAATTTTACGGTTACCAGCTGCGCGTGGTCCGGCGCCGGCGTGCGCTCACCGCCTCCGGCGGCATCGCCCAGCCGGCCGGTGAACTGGCGGCGCGCTTCGAAACAGCCCTGCCCTTCCCGCTCACCGGTGCACAGCAGCGCTGCCTGGAAGAGATCCGCCGCGACATGGCCTCGCCCGCACCCATGAACCGACTGCTCCACGGCGATGTCGGCAGCGGCAAAACCGTGGTCGCACTGGCGGCCATGCTGAGTGCCGTCGAAAACGGCCGCCAGGCCGCCCTCATGGCGCCCACGCAAATCCTCGCCGAACAGCACTTCCGCACCGCCCAGACCTGGCTGGAACCGCTCGGCCTCGGCGTCGCCCTGCGCACCGCCGCGCGCTCGGACGACGGCGCCGGCTTCTTCACCGACCGCCGCGCTGACGTCGTCATCGGCACGCACGCCCTGCTGCACGACGACGCCCTGCTGCACAACCTCGGCCTGGTGGTGATCGATGAGCAGCACAAGTTCGGCGTTGCCCAGCGCGCGCGCCTGATCCAGAAGGGCCGTACCCCCGATGTGCTGGTGATGACCGCCACCCCCATCCCGCGCACGCTGACACTGACGATCTACGGCGACCTCGATGTCTCGACGATCGACGAGCGGCCGCGGGCGCGCGGCAAGGTCGTCACGCGCGTGCGCCCCGCGGCGAAGCAGGACGAGGCGGCGAAGTTCCTGCTCGAACAGCTCGAGCAGGGTCGCCAGGCCTACCTGGTCTATCCGCTCATCGAGGAATCGGAAAAACTCGACGTCACCGCGGTCACCAAGGGCTGCGCCGACTGGGCAAAACGGCTGCCGCATTTCCAGACCGGCCTGCTGCACGGCCGCATGAGCACCGAGGAAAAGGAGCAGGTCATGCGCGACTTCCGCGCCGGACGGATCGACGTGCTGGTCTCAACCACCGTCATTGAGGTCGGCGTCGATGTGCCCAACGCCAGCGTCATGTTCATCCACCATGCCGAACGCTTCGGCCTCGCCCAGCTGCACCAGCTGCGCGGCCGCGTCGGCCGCGGCCCGCACGCCTCCTACTGCGTGCTTTTCGTCAAGGACGGCGACAACGAGGCGAAGGAGCGCCTGGCCATTCTGGAACAGACCGACGACGGTTTCCGCATCTCCGAGGAAGACCTGCGCCGGCGCGGCCCGGGCGACCTGCTCGGCCGCGCCCAGAGCGGCCAGGCACCGCTGCAGTTTGCCGAGATGCTGGCGGACACCCGTCTCGTCCGCCTCGCGCGCCGGTTGGCGGAAAAAGCCCTCGACGCCGATCCCCGGCTGCAGGCGCCGCGCTTTGCCGCCGTGCGCGCCTTTGTCTTTGGCGACGACACCCCGCGCGCGGTGATGCAGTGACGCGCGCGCTCACTCCATCGCCACATCATCCTTGCGCGGCGTGAAGTACTCGAAGTAGCCGATCATCATCTCGTCGTGCGTCTGCGGCCCCCAGCGCACGGTTTTGTCCGGGTCGGGGTTGGCGGGGTTGCCGGCGCTGTTGTCGAACACCGCGGTCAGGCGCACGCGACTGCCCGCGGGCAGGAACTTCGGCTGGGCGTAATCGTAGCGCAGCTGCCAGTTGAAGTCGTAACGCGGGATGTCGAGCAGCACCTCCGCTTCACCGCCGCCGGGCGGCAGCACCTCGAACTTGAAGGCCCGGCCGCGCACATGCATGTGCGCCATCAGCCCGGTGAGGTTCATGGGAAACGGCACCGACTGTTCCTTGACCTCGACATGCCGGGCGGCATGCGGCGGGATGTTCAGGCGCGCCTGCGCAACCGCCGCGGTGTGGACGATATAGCGCGGCGGTTCCTTGGCAAAATGCAGGCCCAGACGCAGCTGGTCACGGGTGGCGCGGCCATTTGGCGTGTAATGGATCTGGAAGCTGACCGTGGCCCCGGCTGGCAGCTTCTTGGCAAATCCGGACGGGTAGGCGTGGTGGGTGTTGCCGGGCACGTAGGCGGCCCAGTAACCTTCCGAACCCTCGCCGCGATCGCGCACCCGCGCGCCCTTTTCATGGACCTGCACAATGACATGATGCACGACACTGCGGTCGGTCGGCAGGATCTCGTAGGCACTCACCCAGCGATCCTCGGCGAAGTCCGTCGGCACGGTGACAAACTGGTAGGGCATGGTGCCCTCGGCCTTGATGGCGATCGGCGCGGTCAACTGCACGACGGCATCCGGCGCGCCCAGCTCCCACTCGGCGGGAAACCGGCGCGGCAGCGGGGCGTCGGCCGGGTTGCCGCGCGGGCGGTCGCCGGCCAGCCAGGCGAGCAGTTCGGCCTTGTCGCGCTCCGGCAGGGCGGCGTCGTTGCTCCAGGGCGAAGCCCCGCCATGCGGCGGCGGCGCGGCAAACCAGGGTGGCATCACACCACGCTCGATCTGGCGGCGCATCATGCCGGCGTTCTCCACCACATCCTCGTAGGTTTCCAGGCTGAACGGAGCAACCCCATCGCGGCGGTGGCACTCGACGCAGTGGGCCTGCAGGATCCGCTCGATCTGGTGGTGGTAGGTCACCCCCACCGCCTCGGCCGGCACGGCCGCGGGCCGTTGGTCGAGCGCACAGCCCGGTGCCGTGGTCGCCGCCACCTCCGGGGTGCCGCCACTGAGCAGGGCGGCAATGGCCTCACGCAGGTAGTGCCGGCTCGCCTGGTCCTTCGCGTAGCCAAGCCCGTACTGATCGTTGACCGCGCCGCGGTACACCAGCGTGCGGGCGGCATCCATCAGGAAACACTCGGTGGTCGTCGTTGCCGCCAGGGCCGTGGCAAGCGCGCCGTCGCGATCATGCACCACCGGCGCCTGCAGGCCGTGCGCGGTGATGAAGGCGCGGATGTCCGCCGCCGATTCCGCCGGCACCGGACAGACCAGGATCAAGCGCAGACCCTCTGCCTCGGCATGCTTTTCCAACCGGGCCAGTTCAGGCCCAAGCTTGCCGCTGATCGGACACGTGGCGCCAAAGAAGGCGAATACCAGCCCGCGCGCGCCCTCCAGTCGGGCCGACAACACGACCTCGCGGCCATCCAGCTCACGCAGCGCAAGGTCAGGCAACCGCCTGCCAACGCCGTGCTCAGCGGCCTTGAGCACGACGGGCGCCTCCTGCAACGGCGGTGCCTCATCCGGGGAGGATGCAGCCGCGGCCCCAAGGCCGCGTGCGCCGCGCAAACGCGCCGCACCGGCAAGCGCCTCCGCCAGAGTGATGCGACCATCACGATCGGCATCCAGCAGGCGGCGCCAGGCCTGTTGCGGCAGCTCAGCCTCAGTGACCACACCGTCCGCATCACGGTCAAGGATGCGGAAGCGCTCCTCCACCGTGGGCATCTGGGCGGCGAGTGGCAGGACGATCAGGAACGAGGGCAGCAGACGTTTCATGGGAAATGGCTGGGAACTGGAACACCTAACGCGGGCGCCGGTTGCCGGTCACCCCCTTTTGTGTGCATCAGGCGAAGCGCCCGGTGATGAAGTCGCGGCTGAGCTTCTCGGAGGGCTGCTCGAAAAAGCCCAGCGTATCGCGGAATTCGACCAGCCGGCCGGCGCAGAAGAAGGCGGTGAAGTCCGCAGTGCGCATCGCCTGCTGCAGGTTGTGCGTGACGATGACCAGGGTGTAATCACGCTTGAGCTCGTGGATCAGATCCTCGATGCGCGCGCTCGCCAACGGATCGAGCGCGGAACAGGGCTCGTCCATGAGCAGCACCCGCGGCTTGAGGGCGATGGCCCGGGCAATGCAAAGCCGCTGCTGCTGGCCACCGGACAGACCGCCGGCAGACTCCGACAACTGATCCTTCACCTCATCCCAGAGTCCGGCCGCACGCAGGCTCTGCTCGATCGCATGATCCAGCCGGTCACGGCGTTTCTCACCCTGCAGGCGCAGGCCATAGGCAACGTTGTCATAAAGGCTGCCTGGGAAGGGATTCGAGCGCTGGAAAACCATGCCGACCTCGCGGCGCAGGCGCACAACATCGAGGCCGGGATCGTTCACGTCGCAGCCCTCGACTTCGATCCGGCCGCGGCGGATGGCGGCGCCCTCAATGCGGTCGTTCATGCGGTTGAAGCAGCGCAGCAGCGTCGACTTCCCGCAACCAGAGGGACCGATGAAGGCGGTGGCACGACACCGCGGCACATCCAGGCTGACGTCGACCAACGCCGGCTGGCTGCCGTAAAAGAAGTCCAGATCGCGCACCCGGATGGACGCGGACGGATCGGCAGCGGTGCTTGAAGTGGGCTCGGCCATGACAGGCGCAGCATTGTCGTGCCGGCGCCGCGACACGCAACCTTCCTTCTTGTCAGGACGACCGGAAGCAGCCATCAGATGGCCATGCACCGCCTCCGTCTCGCCCTGCTGCTCAGCGCGCCGCTCGCGGCCGTGCCGGCGGCCGCCATCGAGATCGATCCGGCCATCGCCGCCTACCAGCGCGTCGACGGTGTCTCCGGCGGCATCATCTCGGTCGGCTCGGACACCCTCAACAACCTCATGACCCTGTGGGCCGAGGGCTTCAAGGCGCGCTACCCGAATGTCAGCCTGCAGGTCGAGGGCAAGGGCTCCGCCACCGCACCGCCGGCCCTCATCGCCGGCACCTGCCAACTCGGCCCGATGAGCCGCGAAATGAAGCGCGAGGAGATCCATGCCTTCGAGAAAAAGTTTGGCTACCCGCCGCTTGCCGTGCGCGTCGCGGTCGACGCCCTCGCCGTCTTCGTCCACAAGGACAACCCCGTGCGCGGCCTCACCCTGGCCGAACTCGACGCCGCCTTTTCCTCGACCCGCCGGCTCGGCGCCCCCGCCGATCTGCGCGACTGGGGCCAGCTCGGCGTGACCGCCTGGAGCGGCCGGCCGGTGTCGCTGTACGGCCGCAACAGCGCCTCCGGCACCTACGGCTTCTTCAAGGAACATGTGCTCGGGCGCGGTGACTTCAAAAGCCATGTCAAAGAGCAACCCGGCTCCTCCTCGGTCGTCCAGGCCGTCGGCGCCGATCCCTACGCGCTTGGTTACACCGGCATCGGCTACCGCACCTCCGGCGTGCGCGTGCTGGCGGTGGGCGAAACCGCTGCGGACTTCGCCGAACCCAGCTACGAGAACTGCATCAACGGCCGTTACCCACTCGCCCGCTTCCTGGTCATCTACCTCAACAAGCAGCCCGGCCGGGCGCTCGACCCGGCGACGCGCGAGTTCATCCGCTTCATCCACAGCCGCGACGGCCAGCAGGTCGTCCTCAAGGACGGCTACTACCCCCTGCCCCGCAGCGTCATCGACCAGACCCGCGCCCAGCTTGAGCGCTGAAATGCCGCAGCCGCTCGCTTGCACGCGGCCGGCCGGCATGGAAGATGCCGCATGTTCACCGGACTCGTTGAAACCACCGGCCGCGTCGCCACCCTCGAAGCCCGCGGCGACGCTGCCCGCCTGACGCTGGCCACCGGCCCGCTGACGGCAGAATTGGCCCTGGGCGACAGCCTCGCCGTCAACGGCTGCTGCCTGACGGTCGCGGCGCTGGATGTGACCGCCGGCACCGCCGCCTTTGACCTGCTCGCCCAGACCCTGCGCGTCACCAGCCTCGGCGACCTCCGCCCCGGCTCCCGGGTCAACCTCGAGCGTGCCCTGTCCATGCAGGCCCGTTTCGGCGGTCACTTCGTCCAGGGCCACGTCGACGCCACGGTGCGCCTGCTCGACCTCAGCCCGCACGGTCAGGACCACCGCCTCGAGGTCGAATTGCCGGCCGAATTCCGCGGTCTGGTCATCCCCAAGGGCTCGATCTGCCTCGACGGCATCTCCCTGACCGCCGCCGAAGTGGGCGAAACCAGCGTCGTCTGCTGGATCATCCCCCACACCCTCGCCGTCACCCATCTGCACGAACGTGCGCCCGGCGACCGCCTCAATGTCGAATTCGACCTGCTCGGCAAGTACGTCCGCGAGTTGCTGGCACGTGGCCGGGTCCAGATTCCAGTTTGACAGCCCCCACGGGGTGCCGTATTAACTCCGCCCTTTACCCGCAGACCCCTATGGCCAATATCCGCTCCAGCGAAAAAGACATCCGCAAGACCGCCAAACGCACGGCGGCGAACCAGGCCGTCAAGAGCCGCATCCGCACCCTGCGCAAGAAAGTGTTGTCCGCCATCGAAGCCGGCGACGCCAGCACCGCCAGCGCCTCGCTGAGCGAATTCGCCTCTGCCGCCGACAAGGCCGCCAAGACCAAGGTCCTGCACAAGAACACCTCCTCGCGCCTGAAGAGCCGCCTCGCCCTCAAGATCGGCGCGCTCGCCAAGAAGGCCTGAGCCCGGTTCCCGACCCCTTTTGAACCCACCTTCCTGCGGGCATGGTGGGTTCTTTTTTGTGCCGTTGCCAGCCGCGCTTTCCCGCCTTGAATGGCAGGCATGATCCCCCGCCTGCCCCTTGCCGCCAACGGCCCCACCTTCTCCCGCCTCATCTACGGCACCTGGCGCGTGCTCGACGACGACGCCACCGCCACGCCGGAAAACCTGCTGGCCCGCCTGCACGCCTGCCTGGAGCTCGGCATCACCACCCTCGATACCGCCGAAATCTACGGCTTGTACAAGGTCGAAGAATTCATTGGGGAAACCCTCCGCCGCGAGCCCGGTTTGCGCGACAAGTTTGAAATCGTCACCAAGGCGGGCATCTACGTGCCCTGCGAGTTCCATCCCGAGCGCAAAACCGCCCACTACAACGCCAGTGCCGCCCGACTGGTGAAAAGCGCGGAAAAATCCCTGCGGCTGCTCGGCACCGACCGCATTGACCTGTTCCTGGTCCACCGGCCCGACTGGCTCACCTCGGCTGACGAAACCGCTGAGGGCCTCAACAAGCTCATGCGCGAGGGCAAGATTCTGCACGCCGGTGTCTCCAACTACAACGTCCATCAGGTCGAACTGCTCAATGCCCGCCTCGACAGACCTCTGGTCACCAACCAGATCGAGTTCAGCCTGCTGCACATGGACCCCATGGAGGACGGCACCGCCGACCAGTGCCAGCGCCTCGGCATGCGCCCCATGGCCTGGTCGCCCCTGGCCCAGGGCCGGCTCATGAGCCTGGAAGACCCCGCCACCGTGCGTGTCCACGCCAAAGCCGCCGAACTGGCCGAAAAATACGGCGGCGCCAGCCTCGACCAGCTCGCCTACGCCTGGATCCTCGCCCATCCCTCGCAGCCGCTGCCCATCATCGGCACCAACAAGCTCGATCGCCTGCAGTCCACCGCCAAGTCGACCGCCATCCAACTCGAGCGCGAGGACTGGTACGCCCTCTGGGAAGCCGCCCAGGGCCGGCAGATTCCCTGAAGCAAGGCCCTCGACGGAACCGCTTTCGCAGCTGCGTCATCAGGCTCTCCGCCGCCGTGGACAGGCAGCGTCTGCTGTTTCCCACAGCCAGCTTTTCGTTACACAGCTGTAACGGATGATTGACAGAACCGTCACCCAAATGTCACAGAGTTGTCACATAAGCCGCTTTGACAGTTCACTGGCTCCTTCGAACATCGCCCACTTCGCGGCGACACCCGCTCCCAACCCATGATCTCTCTGCAAAAACTCTTCGGCAAGACCGACATCTTTTACGATTTGCTTGAACAAAGCGCCGAAGAAACCTGGCACAGCGTGCAGGCTCTCAAAACCCTGTTTTCCGTGGCTGCCAACAGTGGCGACCTGGAGGAATTCAAGCAGGTGCGGCGCAAGGACAAGCGCATCACCGAGGAGATCAATCAGGCGTTGTGCCGCACCTTCGTCACCGAACTCGAGCGTGAGGACATCGAACAGCTCGCCAACGCCCTCTACAAGATCCCCAAAACCGTCGAAAAGATTGCCGAGCGCTTTCTCATCTGCACCGGCCGGGTGCAGGGCGCCGAATTCAGCCGACACATGGAGATGATCGAGTCCGCCGCCGAAACGGTGGTGGCCATGGTCAAGGAGTTGCGCAAGAAACTGCACCTGGAGCGGATGAAGGAGATGAACGCCCGCCTGCAACACATCGAAGGCGAGGCTGACAAGCTCATCATGGAACTGCTCAAGGAGCTTTACAGTGGCCGGCACGACCCGCTGCGGGTCATCATGCTGCGCGACCTCTATGACCTGCTGGAGAAGGTCGTCGACCGCTGCCGCGACGCTGGCAATGTGCTGTCCCAGATCGTTCTGAAATACACCTGAGGCAGAGCCGCCCAGCATGACCACCGCCCTGCTTCTGCTGTTCGTGGTGCTGTTTGTGGTGCTCGCCTTCGAGTACATCAACGGCTTTCACGACACC
Organism: Prosthecobacter sp.; assembly: GCA_036846165.1. Lineage (GTDB taxonomy): Bacteria > Verrucomicrobiota > Verrucomicrobiia > Verrucomicrobiales > Verrucomicrobiaceae > Prosthecobacter. Next base: position 33,781 of record DAIUCN010000031.1, on the reverse strand, counting down.
GCCAACGCCATCGCCACCGTGGTTTCGACCAAGGTGCTCACCCCCCGCCAGGCTCTGGTTCTCGCCTCCGGCATGAATCTCGTCGGTGCCTTCTGCGGCCAGGCCGTCGCCAAGACGATCCACAGCGGCATCATCGACGACAAGGTCGTCACCGTGACCACGCTGACGATTTTCTGCGCCATGCTCGGCGGCATCATCTGGAACCTGCTGACTTGGTGGTTCGGCATGCCCTCAAGCTCGAGCCACGCCCTCATCGGCGGCCTCATCGGCTCGGCCCTCGCCACCTCCAATGGCAACTGGAACGTCCTGGTCTGGTCGCGCGAAAAGGCCGATGGCAAGATGGATGGCATCTACCACAAGGTGGTCATCCCCATGATCACCTCGCCCACCCTCGGCCTGTGTGTCGGCTTCCTCGTCATGGGTCTGCTCTTCCTGCTCATTCGCAACTGGCGGCCGCACACGGTCAACACGCTGTTCGGCAAGCTGCAGATCCTCAGTGCCGGTTACATGGGCTTTGGCCACGGCCTCGCGGACGCCCAGAAGACCATGGGCATCATGATGCTCACCCTGTACGGTGCCACCGCCGCGGGCACGCTCGACAACCTGCCCTCCTGGCTCGGCTTCCTGCGCGTGCCGGACAAGTCGGCGGAAATCCCCTTCTGGATCATCACCACCTGCGCCCTGGTCATGGCCGCAGGCACCTACGCGGGCGGCTGGCGCATCATCAAGACGCTCGGCCACAAGATGGTGAAAATGAAGCCCGTGCACGGCTTTGCCGCCGAGACGACGGCCGCGACCATTCTCGCCGTCACCGGCATCATGGGCATGCCCGTGAGCACGACGCACACGATCACCACCTCGATCATGGGCGTCGGCGCGGCGAAACGCTGGAACGCCATCCAGTGGAGCCTGGTTGAACGCATTGTCTGGGCCTGGGTGATGACCATCCCCGCCACCGCCCTGCTCGCCTACGGCATCCGCATCGCCATGCGCGCCTTCGAGTGAATCAGCGGCGCGCCAGCCAGGCGCGCCAGTGCGGCAGCAGCCAGAGCACGATCAGCAGCACCCAGAGCACGCCCGCGCAGCAGGCCAGCCCCAGCGCCGCCAGACCGCGGTTGTTGGCGAAAATCAGGCTGGAAAAGCCAATCACCGTTGTCATGCCGGCAAAGAAAACCGCGCGTCCCGTGCCGGCGCGTACTTCCCGAATGACATTGCCGCGGCGGCGCAGGGCCAGAAGGATGTGAATGCTGTAGTCAATGCCGGTGCCGAGCAGCAAAGGCACGGCGGCCAGGCTGGCCAGGTTCCAGGACAACCCGCACAGCCGCATCGTCGCCATCAGGGCGGCCACGCCGGTGCCGAGGGCGGCCATCGCCAGCACAACATCACGCCAGTCGCGGAACACCAGCGCCAGCGCCAGCAGCAGCAAACCCAGCACCGGTGGCAGCAGCCGACGCAGGTCTTCCTGGGCGAGGCGCGACAGCGCGCCGCTGAGCACTTCCCAGCCGGCGACCCAGGCGCCGGCCTCGACGCCGAGATGAACGCGCAACTGCTCCAGCCTTTCGCGTTCCGGATGGCCGGGACGCCCAGGCACACTGGCAGTGGCCAGCAGCAGATGCTCACCCCGCGGCAAACCCTTGCCCCCCGCGGCGATGAAGCGCCCAAGCACGTCGGCCGCAGCGCTGCCGGCCGCGGCCTGGGGCCAGGTTTCGACTTTCTCCCAGACGGCACAAACCCCGCGCAACAGGCCAAGCGCCGCCTCGGTGAAACCCGCCCCAAGCACGGCTCGCTCCAACTGCGGGCGCGCGCCGAGCAGCCAGGCGACCGACTCGCGATTGGCCAACTGCGCCGCCGGATCCGGCAGCATTGGCACGGGTACCGCCTGCCGCACGACGAGACCGCCGACGGAAGCCGCCTCAAGCGCCACCTGCAGTTCCCTGGCCCGCACGCGCAATTCACCCACCGGGGCGATCAGCAGGACCGGCACCGAGGCCTCACGGTCGCGGCCCAACCGCTCCTGCACCCATTGGAAGGCCTCCATCGCCTCGCTGTGGCGCGGTCGCAGGGCGTCGACCTGGCGCTCCATGCCGGGCGGACCGAGCCACAGAAAAACCCCGGCGATGCCGGCGACCAAAACCCCGGTGGCCAACGCGGCCGGCCAGGAGGCCGGGGGTGCGGTTGCCGGCGGGGCCGTCACGGTTAGCGGGGTGCTCCAGCCGGCGACGACCGGCATGAAGGCCAGCATGACCGCCATGCCACAAAGCACCCCCAACGCGACCAGCAGGCCCATCTCCGCCAGTCCGGGCATGCCGCAGAGGGTGAGCGACAGAAACACCGTCGCCGTGGTCGCGGCACCAGCCGCGATGCCAGGCGCAGCCAGCTGACGCAGGGCGTCGCTGCCGAGACCGGCATGCTGGCGTGCTTCCTGGAGCACCAGCACCGCGTAATCCACAATCAGTCCCAGCACAATGGCGGCAAAACCCAGGCTCATCACCGAAAGACGACCGACCAGCAACCCACCGAGGCCGATGGCCGCGGCCATGCTCAGGGCCAGCAGCAGTTGAATCCACAGCAACGTGCGCCAACACCGGAACATGAACCAGAAAAGCAGGCCGATGAGCAGCGCGGTCAGCGCCGTGGTGCCTGACATGTCCTCTTCAATGCCCGTGCCAACCTCGGACTGAAACGCCGGCTCGCCGGTGAAACGCACCGTGCAGTCGCCGAAGCCGGCCGCCGCCTGCCAGGCCGTCACCTCGGCACTCACCCTGCCCAGCCAGGCGTCGGCCTCGTGGTAGTTGCCAGCCTCCGCCCGGGGCGTGACCAGCAGCAGCCGAAAACGACCGTCCTCCGAAACCAGACCCGGCGCGGCGCCAGCCACATCCGCCCAGCCTGCCGGGCCCAGAACCTGCAGCAGCCCGAGCGGATCATGGGAGGCGCGCTGCACCTGCTCGGCATCAAGGGCGGTGCCCACCATCTGCAGGGCGCGCTGAACCTCAGCATGCACACCCTCGCCCTGCACGCGAGTGCGCCAACTGTGCCAGGCCACCGGATCCGCATTCTGCAGCATCCAGGCCAGCAGGGCGGCACCGGTCTGCGCCTGCTCTTCCATGGGCAACTCCCGGCGCACGCCGGCGACAAGATCGTCCCTCTGCGCCAACCGCTGAGCGAGGGACGCGGCCGCCTCTTCGGCGCGCAAATCATCAGCCGCCTCCAAGCCAATGACCAGATCGGTGCCGCCGGTGAAGCCGTCGCGCACCAAGCCCACCGCGCGCACCTCGGGCACGTCGGCGGGCAGGGTGGCGAGGATGTCCGTCTCAAAACGCAGCCTCAACCAGCCGGCAACAACCAGAGGCAACAGCAGGACAGCGGCAATCCAGGGGCGCTTCATGGCGTTCGTGGCTCGCCGTTGGGTCAAAGCGGCATGGCTGCATCCTCGCCGATCACCCGCACTTCCAGTTCCAGTCGCACGCCGCGCTCGCGCAGGGCGACCTCCTGAATCTCGCCAGCGAGATCCAGCACCTCGCGTGCGCTGGCACCGCCGCGATTGATGATGAAGTTGCCATGAACGGTCGAGACCTCCGCCGCGCCATGGCGACGCCCCTTGAGACCCAGCTCGTCGACCAGTCGCCCGGCGCCGCAGAGTTCCGGGTTTTTGAACACACAGCCGGCGCTGGCCCCCACCGGCTGACTCTCGCGCCGCTTGCGATGCGAGGCAGCCAGCCCCGCATCGATCACCGTGCGTTCGGCGGGCACACCGCGCAGGACCGCGGAAACCACGTAACAGTCCTCGAACTCGGGCGCACTGCGGTACTGGTGGGCGATCTCGGCCAGCGGCTTCTCGCGCACGACGCCGTCGCGATCCAAGAATCTGACGCTGACAATCTGGTCGAAGGTCTCCGTGCCCATGGCACCGGCGTTCATGCGGATGGCACCGCCCAGATTGCCAGGCACACCCTCCATCCATTCAAAGCCGCCCAGGCCCGCGTTGCGAGCGGTACTGGCGATCTTCTTCAAGCGCGCGCCGGCACCGGCGATCAGGGTCTCGCCAACGACCTTCACCTCCTCAAATTCGCCCTTGGCGGGATGGATGACGGCCCCGCGAATGCCGCCATCGCGCACCAGCAGGTTCGAACCGCGACCGATCACCCGGATCGGCACACTCGCCGCACGCAGGCTGCGCACAACCTCGGCGAAACCCTCCACCGTGCGCGGCTCGACCCAAAACTGCGCCGGCCCGCCGATCAGAAAGGTCGTGTGCCGGCTCATCGGCTCATACAAACGCGCGGCGCCACCCCCGCGAGCCTCCAGCACCTCCCAAATCTTTTCCAGCACGGCCAGATCGCGGGCGATGCAGCGCCCGACTTCGTGAACATTGCCGGCCCCCAGTGTGATAAGCAGGTCGCCGGGGCGCAGCGCATTGCCAGCCCGGTCGCGCGCTTCCAGCAGCCCTGGCGTGCTCTGGCAGACCGGCACCATCACGCCCGTCTCCATCTTGTGGCGCTCGACCGCCTCGACAATCGTCGCACCACTGACCCCCGGCAGGGGCTTCTCGCTCGCCGCGTAGATATCGGTGACAAACAGGGCGTCAACATCCCCAAAGCTGGCACCAAACTCCCGCTTCAGGAGCTGGGTGCGGCTATAGCGATGCGGCTGAAACAGGCAGACAATGCGTCCCGGCTTGAGCCCGCGAGCTGTCGCGAGAGTGGCGGCGATCTCGGTCGGATGATGGCCGTAATCGTCGACGACCGTGAATCGCTCGCCGCGGTGGCGGATCTCAAAGCGCCGGCGCGCACCGCGGAAACTCGCCAGCGCGGCACGGATCACCGCAAAGGGCACACCGAGGCGACTGGCGAGCGCAATCGCAGCCAGGGCATTGGAGACGTTGTGTCGCCCCGGAATGCCCAGCGTGGCCTCACCGAGTCGCTCGTCCCTGGCATAGACGACAAAATCGCTGCGATCGGGCTTCATCTCGACGATCTCCGCGGAGAAATCATGCTCGCGGCTCCAGCCATAGGCCACCGAGCGCTCGGTGCCGCCACAGACCTCGCGTGCAACCGGGTCCTCGGCGCAGTGAACCCACAGGCCGGGCGTCTGGGAAAGCAGTCGCCGAAAGACGTCCTTGATGGCATCAATGCCGTCGTAAAAATCCAGATGCTCCGGCTCAATGTTGAGAATGATGGCGTGCTCGGGATGGAAATGGACGAGCGTGCCATCGCTCTCATCGCCCTCGGCGACAAAGAGATCGCCCTCGGCATCCCAGTGTGCGTTGGAACCCAGCACGGGAATCTCCGCGCCGACGTAGTGGCTGGGCCGGAGCCCGCCCTGGCGCAGCACGTGGGCGATCAGCGCCGAGGTCGTGGTCTTGCCGTGGGTGCCCCCCACCACCACCCCCTTTTTGTTCGCCATCACCGCCGCCAACGCCTCGGCGCGCCGGACCAGCGGGATGCCCAACCGGAAGGCGGCGGCATAGGCGGTGTTGCCAGGCTTGATGGCGCTGGAGTAGATCACCATGTCGCAGTCCGCCACCTCCTCCTCGCTGTGCGGCGAAAAAAAGCGCAGCCCGAGCTTCTGCAGGCGGTCGGTCTCAACCGTCGAAACCTTGTCGGAGCCGCTGACTCGGTGGCCGAGCGCCAGCAGCAGCGAAGCGAGGCCGCTCATGCCCGAACCGGCGACACCGATGAGGTTGATGCGCATCGGGTGGCGGCTTTCGCGCAGGAGGCTTAGTACGGCGTGGGTCATGAAGCCGTCAATCAAGCACAACTGCGCGCCGGGGCAAACGCCAGGGGCTAGTTCAGTTCGACATGCTCCGGCGTGCGTGCCATCAGGCCGAACACCGGTCCCATCTCGCTCAGCACCTCACCCCAGAGGTTCTCCGGCGCCCGCGCGGCCAGCACCACCCGGCTCGGCGGCGTGATGATCCATGAACGCCGCTCGATCTCGCTCTCGATCTGGCCACTGGACCAGCCGGAGTAGCCGACAAAACCGCGCACCTCGCGTCCCAGGCCGAGCTCATGAAGGGCGTCGTCGACCGACAGATGGGTCTGGCAGCGCAGCGTGCGGCCGCTCCAGCGTAGCGAGGCGAAGGCGAGTTTGTCGGTGGCCACAGGGCCACCGGCGTAGACCGGCACGTCGCCGAGCGGTCCGAGTTTCTCCCCGGGCAGCAGTTCGGCCACCCGCTGGTGCAGGGGCCGGTTGAGCACGTAGCCAAAGGCGCCCTCCTCGGCATCGTGCGCGGCGATGAAAACGACCGCGCGCCGGAAACTCGGGTCGCGCAGCGAGGGCACAGCCAGCAGCAGAGTGCCGGCGAGGGGCAGGTCTTCGGAAGGCGGGGGCATGTGGTTTACGACAGCTCCGATAGCCGGTTCGTTGCCAAATGCACCGAAAAAACCCCGCCGGGATCACCGGCGGGGTTTCAACATGGGCTGGCGGGCAGAATCAGGCCTGCAACAGGGCGCTGTCGTCCTCCACAACACGACCGGGTTCGTCCAGATCGAAGTTGCGATTGGCGATGAAGCCGGTGCCGGCGGGGATCAGGTGCCCCATGATGACGTTCTCCTTGAAGCCGCGCAGGAAGTCGGACTTGTTGAGCGTCGCCGCCTCGGTGAGCACGCGTGTGGTGTCCTGGAAGGAAGCCGCCGAGATGAAGGACTCGGTTTCCAACGAGGCCTTGGTGATGCCCAGCAGGACCGGCTCGGCCTCGGCGGGCTTGCCACCCTCCTCAAGCACGCGCTCGTTCTCCTTCTCGAATTCGGTGCGGTCCACCTGGTCGCCCCAGAGGAAGTCGGTGTCGCCCGTCTCGGTGATCTTCACCTTGCGCAGCATCTGGCGGATGATGATCTCGACATGCTTGTCGTTGATCTCCACGCCCTGGGCACGATAGACCTCCTGAACCTCGTTGACGAGGTGTTCACGCAGGGCCTGCGGGCCAAGAATCTCAAGGATTTCATGCGGCACGACCGGGCCATCGGTGAGCTGGTCGCCCTTGGAAATGTGGTCGCCATTGAAGACCAGGATGTGCTTGCTGCGGGGAATGAGGTGCTCCTCCTGCTGGCCGGTCTTCGGGTCGGTGACGATGACACGGCGCTTGCCGCGCACCAGGCCGCCGATCTCGACGACGCCGTCGATGCGGGCGATCTCGCAGGCATCCTTGGGCTTGCGGGCCTCGAACAGCTCGGCCACGCGTGGCAGACCACCGGTGATGTCCTTGGTCTTGGAGGCCTTGCGAGGGGTCTTCGCCAGCGTCGTGCCAGCGGCAACCTTCTCGTTGTTCTTGACCGAAAGGTGGGCGCCGGCCGGGATGGTGTAGCTGGCCAGAACCTCGTGCGTTTTCGGATCGGAAATGACAATCTGCGGGTGCAGATCCTCCTTGTGCTCGATGACGACGACTTCCTCGTTGCCGGTGGACTCGTTCTTTTCCTTGGTGAAGGTGATGCCCGAGATCATGTCGCGGAATTCGACCTTGCCGGCCTTCTCCGTGATGATCGGCATGTTGTAGGGATCCCAGGTGACCACCTGCTCGCCCTTCTTCACCGTGGAACCCTCGGCCTTGGCGATGATGGCGCCGAGCACCAGCTTGTGGCTCTCAAGCTCCTTGCCGTCATCGTCCATGACCGAGAGGATGCCATTCTTGGTGAGCGCGATCCACTGACCCTCGGGGGTCTGCACGGTGCGCATCTCGGCAAAGCGCAGCTTGCCGGCGTTCTTGACGTTGATGAACGGCTGCTTGAAGCTGCTCATCGCCGCACCACCCACGTGGAAGGTGCGCATGGTGAGCTGGGTGCCGGGCTCGCCGATCGACTGGGCGGCGACGATGCCGACCGCCTCGCCAACCTTGACCAGCTTGCTCGTGGCAAGGCTGAGGCCATAGCACTTGGCGCAGCAGCCGCGCTTGCTTTCGCAGGTGAGCACGGAGCGGATCTTCAGCTTCTCGACGCCAATCTTGGTCAGCTGGGCGGCTTCCTTCTCCAGTACAAGCTGGCCGGCGGTGACGATGGCCTCCTTGCTGATCGGATCGTGGATGGTCTCGCAGCTGGTGCGTCCGTAGACGCGGGTCTTCAGATCGACCACCTCTTCGTCTCCCTGGTAGATCGACGACAGGGTGATGCCGTTGACCGTGCCGCAGTCGTCCTCGGTAACGATGACGTCCTGGGACACATCGACCAGCTTGCGGGTCATGTAACCCGAGTCGGCGGTCTTCAGCGCCGTGTCGGCCAGGCCCTTGCGGGCGCCGTGCGAAGAGATGAAGTACTCGAGCACGCTCAGGCCTTCGCGGAAGTTCGAGATGATCGGGCGCTCGATGATCTCACCGGAGGGCTTGGCCATCAGACCGCGCATCCCGGCGAGCTGCTTGATCTGGGTCTTGTTGCCACGCGCGCCGGACGTCACCATGACGTAGAGCGGGTTGTGGTGCTTCTTGCCGTCGTTGTACTCGAGCGTGCGGAACACCTCGTCGGCGAGCTGATCGGTCGCCAGCGTCCAGACGTCGACGATTTTCTGGTAGCGCTCGCCGTGCGTGATGAGACCTCGGCGGTAGAGCTTTTCGACTTCCTCGATCTCCTTGTAGGACTTCTCCAGCCCCTGACGCTTGGCCTCGGGGATGACCATGTCGGTGATGCCGATCGAGCAGCCCGAACGGGTGGCTTCGCGGAAGCCGAGGTTCTTCAGGCGGTCAAGGCAGGCGACAGTCTCCTTCTGGCCAACAGTCTGGAAGGTGCGCCAGATGATGTCGGAGATCTGCTTTTTGCCGACGGTGCCATTGATGAAGCCGAGGGCGTCGGGCCAGATCTCGTTGAAGCGCACGCGGCCGGCCGTGGTGGTGATGAACGGCTTGCTCGGGTCGCCGAAGGGGCGGGCCTCGTGCTGATAGTCCGGGTTGCGGTACAGGATCTTGTCGTTCAGGCCAAGGCTGCTTTCGGCGAGGGCGAACTCGACCTCGGCCGGATCGTTGAAGATCGGCAGGCGCTCCGGCTGACCAGGCTTGGCACCCTTGGCCTCATGACCGGGCATCTCGCGCAGGTAGGTGAGGAAGAAGCAGCCCAGCGGAATGTCCTGCGAAGGCGTGGTGATCGGCTTGCCGCTGGCGGGGCTGAACAGGTTGTTCGGCGCCAGCATGAGCAGGCGCGCCTCCATCTGGGCCTCGATCGACAGCGGCACGTGCACGGCCATCTGGTCACCATCGAAGTCAGCATTGTAGGCGGTGCAAACGAGCGGATGCACGCGGATGGCCTCGCCCTCGATCAGCTTCGGCTCGAAGGCCTGGATCGACAGACGGTGCAGCGTCGGCGCGCGGTTGAGCATGACTGGATGGCCCTTGGTCACCTCGTCGAGGATGTCCCAGACCTCCGGCGTGCGGCGCTCGATCATTTTCTTCGCGGAGCGGACGGTGTGAACCAGGCCCATCTCCTTGAGGCGGCGGATGATGAACGGCTCGAACAGCACCAGCGCCATCTTCTTCGGCAGACCGCATTGATGCAGGCCGAGTTCGGGGCCGATGACGATGACGGAACGGCCCGAGTAATCGACGCGCTTGCCGAGCAGGTTCTGGCGGAAGCGGCCGGACTTGCCCTTGAGCATGTCGGAGAGCGACTTCAGCGGACGGTTGCCGGCGCCGGTGACGGGGCGGCCGTGGCGGCCGTTGTCGAAGAGGGCGTCGACCGCCTCCTGAAGCATGCGCTTCTCGTTGCGGATGATGACATCCGGGGTGCGCAGCTGCAGCAGGTTCTTGAGACGATTGTTGCGGTTGATGACGCGACGGTAGAGGTCGTTCAGGTCGGAGGTGGCAAAGCGGCCGCCTTCGAGAGGGACGAGCGGGCGCAGGTCCGGCGGGATGACCGGCAGCACTTCCATGATCATTGCCTCGGGCCGGGTGTGGCTCTCGGCAAAGCCCTGGCAGAGCTTCAGGCGCTTGGCCAGCTTCTTGCGGGTCTGCTTGGAGCGGGTCTTGCCCATCGCGTCCTGCAGCTCCTGAATCATCTCAGCCAGGTTCATCTGGCTGAAGATGTCGCGGATCGCCTCGGCGCCCATGCCGACGCGGAAGGCGTCGGCGCCGTACTGCTCCTCGGCCTCGCGCAGGTCGACCTCGGTGAGCAGCTGGCCGCGCTGCAGCGGCGTGCCGCCCGGATCGATGACCATGTAGTCCTCGTAGTAGATGACGCGCTCGAGCGAACGGGCGGTCATGTCGAGCATGAGGCCGATGCGCGAGGGCATGCACTTGTAAAACCAGATGTGCGTCACCGGCACGGCCAGCTCAATGTGGCCCATGCGCTCGCGGCGCACGCGGCTGAGGGTGACCTCGACGCCGCAGCGGTCGCAGATCACGCCCTTGTGCTTGATGCGCTTGTACTTGCCGCAGGCGCACTCCCAGTCGCGGGTCGGACCGAAGATGCGCTCGCAGAAGAGGCCGCCCTTCTCGGGCTTGAAGGTGCGGTAGTTGATGGTTTCCGGGTTCTTGACCTCGCCGTGGCTCCAGCCGCGGATGCGCTCGGGTGAGGCGATGCAGATGGAGACGAAGTCGAACTCCTCGCCGCTGTTCTTTTCCCCGAAGATTTCTTTCAAGCTTGCGTCAGCGTTCATAAGTTTGGATCGAAGCGTGGGTTGGATGTTCAGGGATGGTTCAGATGCCGGCGGAGAAGCGCTCAATGGCCTCCACATCCGCATCCTGGGTGGCGCGCTTGTGGACCTTCACATCGAGGCCGAGCGACTGCATTTCCTTGATCAGCACGTTGAAGGACTCCGGCGTGCCAGCCTCAAGGGAGTTGTCGCCCTTGACGATCTGTTCGTAGATCCGCGTGCGGCCCTGGACATCGTCGGACTTGACGGTGAGCAGTTCCTGCAGCGTGTAGGCAGCGCCATAGGCCTCAAGGGCCCAGACTTCCATTTCGCCGAAACGCTGGCCGCCATACTGGGCCTTGCCGCCCAGCGGCTGCTGGGTGACGAGCGAGTAGGGACCGACGGCGCGGGCGTGGATCTTGTCGGCAACCAAGTGACCCAGCTTGAGCATGTAGATGTAGCCGACAACAACGTCGAGGGTGAAGCGCTCGCCGGTGCGGCCGTCATACAGGGTGGACTTGCCATTGAGACCCATCCACTCAAAGCCTGGCTGCTTCTTCGCCTCCTTGACGTACTCCATGATCTTGGACTCGGGGATGCCGTCGAAGACCGGCGTGGCGATCTTCATGCCCAGCGCCTTGGCGGCGATGCCAAGGTGGGTTTCAAGAACCTGGCCGACGTTCATGCGCGAGGGCACGCCGAGCGGGTTGAGCACGATGTCCACCGGGGTGCCGTTCTCGAGGAAAGGCATGTCCTCCTCCGGCACAATGGTGGCGACAATGCCCTTGTTGCCGTGGCGACCGGCCATCTTGTCACCCACCGAAAGCTTGCGCTTGCTGGCGACAAAGACGCGCACCTGCTTGACGACGCCGTCGGCGGCACCCTCCTCGCTGGTTTCGATGCGGTCGAGGTTGCGCTCGCGCTCCATGTCGGCATCGGCAAACTTCTGCTCGAAGCTCTGGATGATGTCGAAGATCTTGTTGCGGATCGGGCTGGGATCGATCTCGATCGAGTCGTAGGTCTCGGCCAGCTTGCGCAGCAGGGTCTTGGTGATCTTCTTGTTGGCGCCGATGATGATCTCACCGGTCTGGCCGTTGACCACGTCGAGCGGGATCTTCTCGTTGAGCAGGATGTCGCTCAGCTTTTCGGTGAGCTGCTCGGTGAGGTCCTCCTTCTTGGCGCGGTAGTCCTCCTCAATCTGCTTGATCTGCTTCTTGGCTTCGGCCGGCGACAGCTTTTCCTTGTCGGCGCCACCGGCGCCGCCGCGCTGGGCAAGGCGGACGTCCATGACGATGCCGGCGCAGCCGGAGGGCACGCGCAGGGAGGTGTCCTTCACATCCGCGGCCTTCTCGCCGAAGATGGCGCGCAGCAGGCGCTCCTCGGGGGCGAGTTCGGTCTCGGACTTCGGCGTGATCTTGCCGACGAGGATGTCGCCGGGCTTGACCTCGGCGCCGACGCGCACCACGCCGTCCTGGTCGAGGTTCTTCAGCGCTTCATCGCCGACGTTCGGGATGTCACGGGTGATCTCCTCAGGCCCAAGCTTGGTGTCGCGGGCGATGACCTCAAAATCCTCAACGTGGATGGAGGTGTAGATGTCCTCCTTGACGACGCGGCGGCTGATGACAATGGCGTCCTCGAAGTTGTAACCGTTCCAGGGCATGAACGCGACGAGCATGTTCTTGCCGAGGGCGAGTTCGCCCTGATCGGTGCACGGACCGTCGGCAAGCACGTCGCCCTTCTTGACCTTCTGACCGCGCTTCACCAGCGGGCGCTGGTTGATGCAGGTGCCGGCGTTGGAACGGCCGAACTTGCGCAGCGGGTACACATAGACGCCCTTGTCCGGGTCGGTTTGCACCGACTTGAGCGGATCGGCCAGGAACTGCTTGTCGCTCACCGGCAGATTGCCGTCCTTGGTGATGATGATGACGTCGGCCGTGGCGCAGGCGATGGTGCCGTTGATGTCGGCGACAATGACAGCGCGCGAGTCGCGGGCGGCCTTGCCCTCCATGCCGGTGCCGACCAGCGGCGCCTCGGCCTCAAGCAGCGGCACACCCTGGCGCTGCATGTTTGAACCCATGAGCGCGCGGTTGGCGTCATCGTGCTCGAGGAACGGGATCAGGTTGGCGGCGATCGAGACGAGCTGCTTGGGCGAGACATCCATCAGGGTCGGCACGGCAGGCTCGACTTCCAGGAAGTCGCCGCGGTAGCGAACGGTGACGCGATTGCCGATGAAGCGGCCGTTTTCGTCCAGGCGGTTGTTGGCCTGGGCGATGTGGTGATTTTCCTCCTGGTCGGCGGTCAGATACTCGATCCTGTCGGACACGACGCCATCCTTGACCATTCGGTAGGGGGTTTCGATGAAGCCAAACTCGTTGATGCGGGCGTAGGAGCCCAACGAGTTGATCAGGCCGATGTTCGGACCTTCCGGAGTTTCGATCGGGCAGATGCGGCCGTAGTGCGAGGGATGCACGTCGCGCACCTCGAAGCCGGCGCGGTCGCGGTTCAGACCGCCTGGGCCGAGCGCGGACAGGCGGCGCTTGTGGGTCAGTTCGGCCAGCGGGTTGATCTGATCCATGAACTGGCTCAGCTGGCTGCGGCCGAAGAAGTCGCGGACGACGGCGCTGAGCGCCTTCGGATTGATCAGCTTCGCCGGCGTCATGGTGTCCATGCTGACGTCGAACAGGGTCATGCGCTCCTTGACGAGACGCTCGGTGCGGGCCAGGCCAACGCGGCACTGGTTGGCGAGAAGCTCGCCGACAGCGCGCACGCGGCGGCTGCCAAGGTGGTCGATGTCGTCAAGCAGGCCCTCGTTGGCGCGCAGCTTGAAGAGGTAGCTCATCGCGCTGATCACATCGTTCGGATCGAGGATGCGCATGTCCGAGTCGGTCTTCAGGCCGAGCTTCTGGTTGATCTTGTAGCGGCCGACGCGGGTCAGGTCGTAGCGCTTCGGATCGAAGAACAGGCGCTTCACCAGGGCGCGGGCGTTCGGGATGGTGGGCGGGTCACCCGGGCGCAGGCGACGGTAGATCTCCTTGAGCGCCTCGTCCTCGTCGCGCGCCGGATCCTTGCGCAGGGAGGTGATGATGAGGTCGTCCTGGGAGGCGGTGATCACCTTGAGCGACTTGTGGCCAAGCTGGACCAGCTGGCGGACCACGCCGGCGGTGAGCGGCTCGTAGGCGCGGGCGACGATGAGTTCGCCGTCGAGCACATCCTTGAACAGCAGCTTGGAGGCAATGTCCTCCTCCTTCATGCTCTCCTTGAGCTTGAGATCCTCGATGTTGTAGAACAGGCGCAGGATGTCCTCGTCGTTCGCGTAGCCGATGACGCGCAGCAGCGTGGTGGCCAGGAACTTGCGGCGGCGGCGGCGGCGGTCGAGATAGACGTACAGCAGGTCGTTGGTGTCGAACTGCACTTCCAGCCAGGTGCCGCGGTCAGGGATGATGCGGAAGCCGTACAGCCAGCGGCCATTGAGGTGCTGGGTGCTCTCAAAGCAGATGCCGGGCGAGCGATGCAGCTGGCTGACGACGACGCGCTCGGCGCCATTGATCACGAAGGTGCCGCGATCCGTCATGAGCGGGATCTCGCCCATGTAGACGCGCTCCTGTTTGGCACCGGCCTCGTCGCGCAGCTCAAAAGTGACGTACAGGGGAGCGCTGTAGGTCTCCGCCTCGCGGATGGCCTCCAAGGCGCTGAGCTTGGGATCACCGATCTCGTACATCACGAAATCGAGCGTCATCTTGTTGTCGTAGCTCTCGATCGGGAAGACCTCCTTGAAGACCGCCTGCAGGCCCAATTCCTTGCGCTTGGAGGGCAGGATGGTCTTCTGCAGGAACTCCTCGTACGACCGGATCTGGATTTCGATCAGATTCGGCGGCTCGGCGACTTCATGAATTTTGCCAAAGTTGGTGCGCTGGGACATAGGGAGGAGGAGGAACTACGGGGTGGCAATGGCGGGACGGGGGACGCCGCGGGCGGCGCGTACGCGGAAACCCGGGCCTCAGGCAGCCAGCCTGCGGTCCGGGGATTTCAGCGGAAAGGCAAAAACCCGGAGAGCGGCGCAGACGCCGCCACCAGGCAGTTGTCGGGTGCAGGCCCGGCGGACCGTTCCAGAACCCGCCGGACCGGAGCATCGGCTCCGGAGCTTGAGGCGGGACAGGACGGACAGGCGGGGCATGCGGGATTGGAAATTTTTTTCAGAAAGGAGTTTCGGAGGCTCCTTTGGCCGCGCGCCGCCATCTCGGCGGCGCGCGGAAAAGGGCTGGAGGTTACTTGATCTCCACTTTGGCGCCGGCGGCTTCGAGCTTCTTCTTGATCTCTTCAGCTTCGTCCTTCTTGGCACCTTCCTTGACCTTCTGAGGAGCGCTCTCAACGAGCTTCTTGGCCTCAGCCAGGCCCAGGCCGGGAACCACGCCACGGACTTCCTTGATGACGGCGATTTTGTTGCTGCCACCGTCGACAAGGACGACGTCAAACTCGGTCTTCTCCTCGGCGGCGGCGGCCGGGGCTGCACCAGCGGCAACGGCCACGGCGGCGACGGGAGCGGCGGCGCTGACGCCCCACTTGTCTTCGAGGGTTTTCACGAGTTCAGCGACTTCCAGGACGGTAAGGCCGCTCAGTTCTTCAACGATTTTGTTCAGGTCTGCCATATGGGTGTTTCGGTATCGCCGTGTCCCGGGGCTCCGGGTGATTTAAGAGAGAAAGCCTTCGCTCCGGCAAGGAACCATTGGGTGTTGGTGTTCAGGCCTTTTCAGGGGCCATCGGGTCAAATTCGGGTGGGTCTCAGGCCTGTTCGCCCTTGGCCTTGAGCACGCGTGCCAGCGAGGCGGCGGGTTCGTTGAGCAGGCGGACCAGCTTGGAGGCCGGGGCCTGAAGGACACCGAGCAGGGTGGCGAGCAGGACTTCGCGCGAGGGCAGATCGGCCAGCGCCTTGATGGCGGCGGCATCGAGCAGCTTGCCGTCGAGCACGCCCGCCTTGGTCTGGGGCTTCTCGAATTCGGCGGCGAAGTTCTTCAGCACCTTGGCAGCCGCGCAAACGTCCTTGGCACCGGTGACGACGGCGCTCTGGCCGACGAGGTGGGCACCAATGTCCTGCGGGTAGCCGGCACGCTCGGCAGCCTTCTTGACCAGGGTGTTCTTGAAGACGTGGATCTCGGAGCCGGTGTCGGCGAGGCGCTTGCGCAGCTCGGAGAACTTGGCGACGGTCAGGCCGGTGTAATCCACGACGATCAGGAACGGCGAAGCGTTGACCCGCTCGAGCAGGTTTTCGATGAGGAGTGTCTTTTCAGCTTTCATGTCTAGGGATTCCCCACGGGTTACAGTTTGACGTACTTGGCGACATCGATGCGCAGGGCGGGCGACATGGTCGCGGCCAGGGTGATGCTGTGAACATAACGGCCGCGGGCGCTGGCCGGCTTGGCACGCACAATGGCGTCGATCAGGGCGGTGCCGTTCTCGACGATCGCGCTGGTGTCAAAGGCGACCTTGCCGATCGTGGAGGCAATGTTGCCGTTCTTGTCGAGCTTGAAGTCGACGCGGCCGGCCTTGACGGCCTTGACGGCACCGGCGGTGTCATCGGTGACGGTGCCGGTACGCGGGTTCGGCATCAGGCCGCGAGGACCGAGCTGCTTGCCGAGCTTGCGGACTTCGTTCATGGCGGCCGGGGTGGCGATGGCGACGTCGAAATCCATGACGCCTTCCTTCACTTTGGCGATCAGGTCCTCATACCCCACCAGATCGGCGCCTGCGGCCTTGGCGGCCTCGGCGGCAGAGCCAACGGCGAAGACGGCGACACGGACGGTTTTGCCCGAGCCATGGGGCAGCGGGCAGGTGCCGCGGATCATCTGGTCGCCCTTCTTCGGGTCGACACCCATGCGGAACGACAGCGTGACCGTCTGGTTGAACTTGGTGCCGGGCAGCTTGCGGACGAGTTCCGCGGCCTCCTCAAGCGAGAATGTCTTGCCCGCCGGAATCATTTCGGCGGCCTTCTTGTAGCGTTTGCTTCGGGTTTGCATGGTGGGGTGCAGTGCTTTCGAACGGACGGGCCGTTCTCCTGCGTCGGGGTTATTCGGTGATTTCGATGCCCATCTGGCGGGCGGTGCCGGCCATGATGCGGGAGGCAGCCTCAAGATCGGTGGTGTTGAGGTCGGCAAGCTTCAGCTTGGTGGCTTCCAGCAGCTGGGCCTTGGTGATCTTGGCAACCTTCTTCTTGTTCGCCTCGCCGGAGCCGGAGGCAATGTTGGCGACCTTCTTGAGAAGGTTCGACGCCGGCGGCTGCTTGGTGATGAAGGTGAAGCTCTTGTCCTTGTAGACCGTGATCACGGTGGGCAGGACGTCGCCGCCGGCCTTGGCCGTGGCGGCGTTGAATTCCTTGCAGAATGCCATGATGTTGACGCCGGCCTGACCGAGCGCGGGGCCGATCGGCGGCGCAGGGTTGGCAGCGCCGGCCTTGATCTGGAGCTTGATGAGTTTGACGATTTCTTTGGCCATGTGTGTGTGTTCCCTTGCTTAGAGATGGGTGTGGCCGGAGCTCAGCGGCATCCGGCGGTTGGTTCGGGTCATGCGGATTTCTCCACCTGCCAGTATTCGAGGTCCACGGGGGCGGAGCGCCCGAAGATGTTGACGGAAACGCGCAGCACGCCGCGCTCGGGGTCGATCTCCTCGATGATGCCGGTCTGGCTCTCGAACGGACCGTCTGCCACGCGCACACTGTCGCCAACATTGAAGGCGATCTTCGGGCGGGCGGCGTCGTCCTTGTCTCGGACCTGGGCCAGCATGCCCTCGACCTCGCGCTGGCGCATCGGCATCGGATGGTCCTTGGCGCCGGCGAAATTGAGCACGCCGTCGGTTTCCTTGACAAAATACCAGGTCTTTTCAACCAGCCGGTTGTGCTCGTCGAGCAGGTGGCAGTTGGCGATGACGTAGCCCGGGAAAAACTTGCGGTTGCTCTCGGAGCGTTTGCCCTTCTTCACTTCCGAAACGCGTTCGGTCGGGACCAACACCTCATAGATGTAGTCGCCCATCTCCTCCGTCTGGATGCGGCGGAGCATGTTGTCACGGACCTTCTGTTCAAGGCCGGAGCGAACGTGAATGACGTACCACTGATCGCGAGGCGCGGGGATGGCTCCCATAGGATGTGAAAGGGTCGGAAAGGGGTTGCGGTTCAGCCGACCAGCAGGTTGGCGATCGCCTGGAAGGCCTCACGGAAGGAGGTGTCGAAGAAGGCGACAAAGGCGCCGAGCAGCAGCATGGCGATGAGGACCACGATGGTCGAATCATTGAGCTCCTTGTACTTGGCGAAACCCTTCTCCTTCGAATCCCAGGGCCAGGTGGCTTTCTTCAGTTCAATGATGACTTCGCCAAGATAGGCGCGGATGCGGCTCATGCGGACAAGATGGGGTGGCTGCTGAAATGGCCCCGCTGTGGGGATGGCAGGTCAGGAGGGACTCGAACCCCCGACTTGCGGTTTTGGAGACCGCCGCTCTACCGACTGAGCTACTGACCTGTGAAGTGGGGCTGATCGGGTTCCGGGTTGCTCGCCGCCGCCTCCGGGGAGGAGGCCGCCGCAGATCCTGTGCGCCAGAATCTGCGGCGGCCAAACGACAAAGCGAACCTGGCAACAAATCAGTCGAGGATGTCGGACACGCGTCCGGCACCGACCGTCTTGCCGCCCTCACGGATGGCGAAACGGATGGTCTTTTCCATGGCGATCGGCGTGATCAGCTCGACGGTGATCGAGACGTTGTCGCCGGGCATCACCATTTCAACGCCCTCGGGGAGGGTCACGCTGCCGGTCACGTCCGTGGTGCGGAAGTAGAACTGCGGGCGGTAGTTGTTGAAGAAGGGGGTGTGACGGCCGCCTTCGTCCTTGGAGAGAACGTAGACTTCAGCCTTGAACTTCATGTGAGGGGTGACGGAACCCGGCTTGGCAATGACCTGGCCGCGCTCGACGTCGGTCTTCTTGATGCCGCGCAGCAGGAGGCCGACATTGTCGCCCGCACGACCTTCGTCGAGCAGCTTGCGGAACATTTCGATGTCGGTGACGGTCGTCTTGACCGTCGGGCGGATGCCGATGATTTCGACTTCCGACATCTTCTTGACGATGCCACGCTCAACACGGCCGGTGCAGACGGTGCCGCGACCTTCAATGGCGAACACGTCTTCGATCGGCATCAGGAAGTCCTGATCGATCGGACGCTCCGGCAGCGGAATGTAGTTGTCGACCGCATCCATGAGCTTGAGGATGTTGCCGCGCTGCTCTTCGTCGCCTTCCAGCGCCTTGAGGGCGGAACCCTTGACGATCGGAATGTCGTCGCCCGGGAAGTCGTACTTCGAGAGCAGGTCACGCACTTCCATCTCGACGAGGTCGAGAAGCTCGGGGTCGTCGACCATGTCCACCTTGTTGAGGAAGACGACGATCGCCGGCACGCCGACCTGGCGGGCCAGGAGGATGTGCTCGCGGGTCTGCGGCATCGGGCCGTCGGCGGCCGAGCACACAAGGATGGCACCGTCCATCTGGGCGGCGCCGGTGATCATGTTCTTGACGTAGTCCGCGTGACCGGGGCAGTCCACGTGGGCGTAGTGACGGTTGTCGGTCTGGTACTCGACGTGGGCGGTGTTGATGGTGATGCCGCGCGCCTTTTCTTCAGGAGCGGCGTCGATCTCATCATACTTGCGGGCCTCAGCGTAGCCTTTGGTGGCCAGCGTGGTGGTGATCGCCGCGGTGAGCGTGGTCTTGCCGTGGTCAACGTGGCCAATCGTGCCAATGTTGACGTGCGGCTTGTTGCGTTGGAATGCTTCTTTAGCCATGATTCAGTTGAGGTTGTTGCGCTGGGACTTTGGGTTCGTTTGTCGTGTAACGGAATCCTCCGCGCTTCGTCGCTGGAGCTGATGAAGGGGATTGAACCCTCGACCTCGTCCTTACCAAGGACGTGCTCTACCACTGAGCTACATCAGCATATGTCCGGCGGCGACCCGTGAAGAATCTCCTCCTCTTTCGACAAAAAAGGGGGCGTTGCTGCCTGTTGCGCGGCGACAAGAGACAATACACCCCTGCTTTTTCGGAAAAAGTGGTCCCAACCTAGGGGTTCTTGTTCCACTGTCAAAAAGTATTTGCAGGGATTTTCAAGTTCCCCGCTTCGTCACACCTGTTTGCCGACGAACTGCCACAGACTGCCGGGCAGGTGCCGGCGCAACTTTTCCCCGCCAGGTTCTGGAGCCAGGGGGCGGCGAAAGGTTTCACAACGGAATTGCCGGTCGCGAAGGCGGTTTCCTGGCGTATACTCCCCCATGTCCCTGCCTCTCGAAGACTGTTTCAATGATGTGATCTGCAAGGCCCAGTTCGGCCTCGGCTTGAGCGACGATGCCCTGGCTGCGGCGGCGGGCGTGGAGCCGGCCCTGCTGCAGGCGGTCAAGCAGGGCGAGGTCGACAAGGCGGCTCTGTCACGTCTGGCACCGGCCCTGCAACTGCATGGTCCCTGCCTGCTGGCGCTCGCCGAAAACGCCTGGCAGCCTGAACCTGTATCCCTGGCAGGCCTGGAAGGCTTCACCACGACCTATGGCGACATGACCGTCAATGCCTACCTCGTTTATGATCCGGCCACCCGCGAAGCCGCGGTGTTCGACACCGGTGCAACCGCGGCCGGCATCGTCTTGCGCCTGCGCGAACTCGGCCTGAGTCTTCGCTACCTCTTTCTCACCCACACCCATGCCGATCACGTCGCCGACATCGCCGGCGTCGGGGCTCCCGAGGCCTGGGTCAGCGATCGTGAACCCCATCCGGAGGCGCGTGCCTTCACGCCGGGAACAGCCTGGCAACTGGGCGGCCTGAGCATTGAATCGCGCTCGACCTGGGGCCACTCCAAAGGCGGCACGACCTATGTCGTGCAGGGGTTGGCCCAACCCTTGGCCGTCGTTGGCGACGCCATTTTCGCCGGTTCAATGGGGGGCGGCAAGGTTTCCTACGCCGATGCCCTTGCCACCAACCGTCGTGAAATTTTCAGCCTGCCGGACACCACGGTGCTCGCCCCCGGGCATGGACCTCTGACCCGTGTTGGCGAGGAAAAGGCCCACAATCCGTTTTTCCCCGAGTTCAAGTGAGCCGAACCAGCTCCCCCCGGGGCGGTCCACCGACGGGCGGACGTGCGACCCAGAGCGCTTTTGACTCGCCGCGCAAGCGGGCGCATGATGGTGCCATCGCCCGCTCCCGGACCAGCACTCGTCGCCTGCCATCCGGCTGCCTGAAAAGCCTGCTCTGCCTGCTGCTGGCCGGTTGGCTCGGGGCGTGGGCCTTTGCCCAGTGGGCCTTCAATGTGAACAGCAACCTGGTGGCCTGGGCCGTGCGTGACTCGCGCGAGGGCCTGCTGGTGCGGGTGCGCGGCAACGCTTGGAAAAGCCCGGCCCAGGTCACCCCGGCCGAATTGGCTGCCGCGCTCGTCGAGCGCCATCGGGAGCCTGGGTTTTCCTGGCGCTCGCTGCGCGTGCGTCGCCCCGCCGGTGCCTTGGGACGGTTGAGCCAGGGGCTGTTCGGCGCCGAGGTGCATGTGATCACCCTGTCGCCGGATCAGTTCGAGTTCATGGCCAGCCATCGCCCGGGCTTCGCCGGCACCACGGCAGCCGAGCGGCTCGGCGCGGAAAAACTCTGGTTCGCGGTGACCGCCAACTTCCGCGATCCCGACGGCCGGCCACTCGGCTGGGTCTGGCATGAGGGGCGCCAGGTGAACCGCGCCTTTCCAGAGTGGAGCGGCTGCTTCTTCGTCAAGGGCGGCCGGCCCTACTTCGGTCCGAAGTCCCTGCTCGACGAGGTGCCCGGCCCGATCGAGGAGGGGGCCCAGGTCTATCCCTCGGTGATGAAGAACCACACCATCTTCCCGTATGTCAGCCTCAAGCCCGACGCGTTCTTCGACGGCTCGAAAATCAGCTACCGTTCGCTCGGCGGCATGCGTCGGGACGGCACCATTGTCTTCATTCTCTCAGGTTCGGGTGGGGTGATGAATGTCACGGAGGCAGCGGAACTCGCCCTCAAGCTCGATGTCCAGCACGCCACCCTGCTCGACGGCGGCCGCGCCCTGCAGTACAGTCTGCGCACCGAGGATGGCCCCTGGCATTTCGCCGCCTTCAACACGCGCCTGGAGACGGGCTCGAAGACGCTGGAACGCCAGCTTTCGCCGGTCTACATCGGCGCACGCCGGCGCGCGCCGGAAATCATTGCCGTGCCGCCGGAGCCCTGAACTCAGGCACCGGCGCAGTCCGGGCACTGGCCGAAAAACTCCAGCTCATGATAGAGTTTTTTGAAGCCCGAGTTGCGTGCGATCTGCTTTTCCAGCGACTGCACCGGACAGGAGATGTCGAGCTTCTCAATGCGGCCGCAGTCGTTGCAGATGAGGTAGTCATGATGCTCGCCGGGCACGACCAGGGTGTAATAGGCGGCACGATCATGCAGCCCCAGGCGGCGGATGAGCGCATGGTGCTCAAGCTTCATCAGCAGGCGGTAGACCGTTGCCTTGTCGGCGCCGCTGCCGAGCAGTTCCGAACCGGCGATGTCGGCAAGGGTGAGCGGCTGACAGGCGCGGATCAGGATGCTCAACACATCCTCGAGGGCCTTGGTGCGGCGCAGACCGGCGGCGCGGGCGCGGGCCAGGCAGTCCTGCAGCAGCCGTTCCGGTTCGGCGCGGACGCAGCCCTCGTGGTGGTGGTGGTGGTGCCTCGACATGGGATCAATCGGCGGCAGGCTTGCGCTGCGCGAAGATCCAGTCGTGCAGTTCAGGCCGCGGGTAAACGGTGGCGGTGATGAGGTGGCCGGCGCCGGCCAGTTCCGTGTAATTCATGAGTTGGCCGCCGGCCGACCTGACCGCCTCGACCATGCTGCGCGAGCGTTCGACCGGCACCTGATCGTCCTGATCGCCGTGGAAGACCCAGAACGGGATGGCCTTGAGCACGTCGGCCTGCTTGGGATCACCGCCACCGCAGAGCGGCACGGCGGCGGCAAAGATCTGCGGGTATTTGGCGGCCAAGAACCAGGTGCCGCTGCCGCCCATGCTGGAACCGGTCAGGTAAATGCGGTTCTCGTCGACGGGCAGGCGTTCGACGAGATCACTGATGAGGGCGACCAGGTTGTCGGCCACTTCGTTTTTCCAGCCGATCTCGCGCGAGGGGCACTGCGGGGCCAGGAAGAAGCAGGGGTGCTTCTTCTGGCTGTCCTCGCTGAGCATCGGCCGGGGCGCTCCCGCCATCTGCGCCTCGTTGTCGCTGCCGCTCTGGCCGGCGCCATGCAGCCAGATCAGCAGCGGGTAGCGCTGGCGACCGTCCCACTTCGGGTTGCCAAGCAGCTGGAAGTTCAGGCCGCGCTTCGATACTGACTGGGTCGGCTCACCGGTGATGAGTCCGGCAAACGGGCCACTTTGCAGCCCCTCGTCACGCCAGCGCTCGCGCAGCAACCCTCGCACGTGCTCCTGATCGGCGGCGGAGAGCCGGGCAAGTGGCAGCTTGAAGATCTGAAAGTTGCCGCTGTGCTTGATCTTGACCTCGGACTCGGTGAACTCAATCAGTTCCCCTTGGAAGCTGGCACCACCGTCACTGGCAGTCCAGGTGCGCGGAGCCGCCGGCGCGGCGGAGGCGAGCAGGCAGGCAAAGAGCAGAAGGACACGGCACATCCCACCACCCTAGCAGCCGCTCCGGCGGAGGCAACCGCGCGCTTGAAGGGGTATTCTGGGGGGCGCACGAGAATTTTTCGCAGCCATGACTTGCCTGTGCCGGCAATCTCAGGCATGATGGCCTTTATGAAAGCACCCGTGCTTCCCCTTGCGCTCGCCTTGGTTTCCCTGCTCGTTCTCAGCGCCTGCGATTCGATTTCGCCGCGTCTGGGTTCCCGTCCGGCGCCGCCCCCGCCGCCGACACCCTACCGCGCCCCGGTGCCCGCCATGTGGATCCGCTCCGCCAGCGATGCCGCCAAGCTCGGCTACGAATACGGCCGTTACGATCGCCTGCACTGGCGCTTCTCGAATCCGCACCGCTACCGTCACCACATCCGCCTTCCGGTGAACTACTACCATGCCTACGAGGACGGCTACAAGGCCGGCTACCGCGAGGCCCGCTGAAATCCCCACCACGCTTTCTCCCGCGCCTCCGGCCCCCCGGAGGCGCTTTTTTTTGCCCAGCCTTCCTACACTGCGGCGAAAAAGGCGGGTTAGCCGGCGATGACCGCCGCGCGGGCGTTTTCCTCAGCGCCGGTCTTTTCCAGGTAATAATCGTAACCGCCGCTGTAGGGCGTCACCCTGCCGTCGTTGATGTGCAGAACCTTGGTGGCGAGGCTGCGGATGAAATGGACGTCGTGGGAGATGAAAACCAGGGTGCCCTCGAACTTCTGCAGCGCCAGGATCAGGCCCTCGATGCCCCAGATATCCAGGTGCGTGGTCGGCTCGTCCATGAGCAGCAGGTTGGGCGGATCCACGAGGAATTTCACCAGGTTGAGACGGCTCTTCTCGCCACCACTGAGCACCTTGCACTTCTTGAAAACGTCCTCGCGCTTGAACAGGAAGCTGCCAAGAATGCTGCGCGCGTCGTCATCGCGCAGCTCGGGTGAGCAGCGCTTGATCTCCTCAAGCACCGTGCATTCCGGATCGAGCGTGTCGGCGCGGTGCTGGGAGAAGTAGCCCATCTTGACGTTGGTGCCGAACCTGCGCTCGCCCTTCTGGAAGGGCACGACCCCGGCCATGATCTTCAGCAGGGTCGACTTGCCGGAGCCGTTCGGGCCGACCAGCACGGTGCGCTCGCCCTTCTCGATTTCCAGATCAAGGCCCTGATAGACCTTCTTCTCACCGTAGGCCTGGTGAATGTCGGTCAGCTGGATGACGCGCTGACCGCTGCGCTGCGGCTGCGGGAAGTTGAAGCGGAAGGCCTTGCGCAGGGGTTTGGGCCGGTCGAGCTTTTCCATCTTCTCCAACTGGCGCTCACGACTCTGCGCCTGCGCCGCCTTCGAGGCCACCGAGCGGAAACGGTCGATGAACTCCTGCATCGCCTCAATCTCCTTCTGTTGGTTTTTCCAGGACTGGTAGGCACGCTCCCAGTTCTCCTCTTTCTGCTTCAGGTACGAGCTGTAGTTGCCCTGATACTGAATGAGCTTGCTGTCCTCGATCTCGTAGACGGTCTCGATCAGTTCATCCATGAAGTCACGGTCGTGGGAGATGAGCAGGATGGCGCCCGGGTAATTCTTCAGGTAGTTGCGGAACCAAAGCAGCGACAGCAGGTCAAGGTGGTTGGTCGGCTCGTCGAGCAGCAGCAGGTCGGGCTCGATGACCAGCAGGCGGGTCAGGTGCGCGCGCATGACCCAGCCGCCGGAATACTCGCGCGCCGGCCGGTCAAACTCCTCCGGCTTGAAGCCGAAGCCGCGCAGGATCTTCTTGGCCTTGGCCTCGGCCTGCGGGTCGTTGAGGGCGTCATGCTTGGAATGGGCCTCGTTGTACTCGGCCGAGGCGACGTCGCCGCGCGCCTCATGATCACGCAGAATGGCCTCCAGTCGCTCGATCTCGCCGGCGCGGCCGGTGGCGACGTCGAGCACGGTTTCATTGCCCACCGGCTCGCTCTCCTGGGGCAGGTAGCCGAGGGTGGTCCACTCGTCGCGAATGATCTCGCCGGCGTCGGGTTCGTCCTGCTTGAGAATGAGCGAAAACAGGGTCGACTTGCCGGCGCCGTTCGGGCCGACCAGGGCCACGCGTTCGGCGTAGTTGACGGTCATGTTCGCCTTGCTGAACAGCGTGCGGGCGTTGAAGGTCTTGGTGACGTCGCGGAGGGTGAGCATGGAACCAGCAACATGGCACCGGAACCGGGGCCTTGCAGCCGCTTTTTTGCCCCGGCCCCGCTCGCAGGCTCCCATTCCTGCAGGACCGGCAGGGCAACCTCGGGCAAGCCCCCCTCGCGGGTCATCCCGTCTCGCTGCCTTGGATGTGGACGTGGCCGCGGTAGAAGCGGGCGACGACCACGAAGATCAGCAGGGCGCCGGCGGTCAGCTTGGCGAAAAACAGGTAGTAACCGGCGCCGTCCAGGCCCGCCGCCGGGCCGGCGGCCTCAATGTGGGCATTGAGCCTTGAAGTGAAGAGATTGCCGAGCGACATCGACAGCAGGTAGAGCGACATGACGGCCGATTTCATGCGCGGTGGCGCCTGGGTGTAGCTGAATTCGAGGGCGGTGATCGAGATGAGGATCTCGGCACTGGTGAGCAGCAGGTAGGCGAGGATCTGCCAGCCGATGAAGGGCTGCAGGCCGGCATCGAGCCGGTCCTCGATCCAGGCCGAGACCGCCAGGGTGGCGAGGGTGAGCACAAAACCGGCGCCGATCTTGCGCAGTGGCGTCAACTCCACCCAACGACCGACGCGCGGGTAGAGCCAGAGGCTGAACACCGGGATGAGCAGCAGGATGAAAAACGGATTGGCCGCCTGCAGCTGGGCGGGATGCAGTTCCCAGCCCCACAGCCGTCGATCCATCCGCTGCGCCTGCTCAATCCACGCCGAGGCGGTCTGGTCGAAGATCGACCAAAACACGGTGATGAGCAGGTAGAGCGGCACCAGCCCGGCCAGGGTGCGCAGGAAGGCCGGATCGCGCACCTCCCCCCAAAAACGCCGCGGCTCGGCCGGGATGTGAACAAAGCGGTGACGACCCAGCCAGAAAACGAAGGTGGCGGCGAACATCAGCAGGCCCGGCACGCCGAAGGCCACATGCGGCCCGGCGCACGCAAGCAACCACGGCGTCAGCAGCTGGGAAACCGCCGCACCGACATTGATCGACAGATAAAAGAAGTGGAAAGCGCGCGGCAGCAGGTGGGCGTTGGCCGGGCCAAACTGGTCGCCGACATGGGCGGAGACACAGGGTTTGATGCCGCCGGCACCGAGGGCGATCAGCCCCAGCCCGACCATCAGGCCGGTCCGGGTGTTGTCGACCGCCAACACGACGTGGCCGGCGCAGTAGACCAGCGACAGCGCCATAATCGTTCGGTATTTGCCCAACCAGAGATCGGCCAGAAAGGCGCCGAGGAGCGGGGTGAAGTACACCGCCGCGATGAACAGATGGGTCCACTTGCGCGCCTCCGCCTCACCCATCAGGTCCGGTGCGCCATCATGGGTGACCAGAGCCGTGGTCATAAACAGGTACAGAATGGCGCGCATCCCATAAAAGCTGAAGCGTTCCGCCAGCTCGTTGCCGATGATGTAGGGAATGCCCGGAGGCATGCGCAAGCTGTCGGCGGGAGCGGAACGATAGGCCATGAGGGGTCTGCCGAGGCGGGAAAACGGGGCTTCCAGACTTGCCCGCGGGAAAAAGCCCGGGGGGTGCCGGAAAAATAAAGACCGGGCTGGACAGTTTTGCCAACTCCTTGTTAGCCTTTTTGAAATTCGCAACAAATCCGTCTCATGGCCAAGAAACCGACGCCGAAAAAACTGCCCGCGAAAAAGCCCGCGGGGAAAAAGCCTGCTCCGGCCGGCAAAGCGCGTCCGGCCACCAAGCCGGCCGTGAAAAAACCGACGGCGGCAGCCGCCAAAAAGCCGGCTGGTAAAACCGTGCCGAAACCCGCGGCCAAGCCGGCAGCCAAGCCGGCAGCCAAGCCGGCAGCCAAACCAGCAGCCAAACCGGTCGCCCCGAAACCAGCCCCAGCCCCGGTCGCGGTGAAGCCGGCACCCACTCCACAGCCCGCCCCGCCGGCACCAGTGGCCGCCAAACCGGCTGCGCGCAACGTCCCCGGTGCCCTCAGTGTCAGCGTCCAGACTTCGGCCGGCGCCGCCGCCGGCGGCAACACGCATGCGGCAAACATCCTGGTGCTCGTCACCTGCGGCGGTTGGCCGGTGACCGACCTGAACCAGGATCACTTCACGCTCATGGAGCACTTTGAAGTGCCCGGCCAGCAGTCCTCGTTCAGCAACAACCTGCTGACCTTCCGCAATGCCGGCAGCGGCGCCTATCTCCTCCAAACCCGCCCCAACAGTGGCGCGCCCTGGCGCAGCGGCCATCACCTCGGCCAACTGCTGGTTTCCAGCCCCGACGACCGCCAGGGCCAGGCCGCCTTCAAGCTGATCATCCGCTGAACCGAGCAGCCACTCGCGACTTTGCGTTGTGCCCCGCCCGGGCCGTGCTAAATTGGCTTTCATGGCCTACGCCCCCCAGTCGACCACCTGGAGCAGCCACCCGCGCTCCTCCTTCCGCTCACGCGAGGACTGGAGCTTGAAGTGGTGGATCATGTTCGCCCTGATCCTGTCCATCGCCCTGCACGGGGTTTTGTACCTCAGTTTCGACAAAATCAGCCGCTTCCTCGGCCATTCCCAGCCGGTGGCGGTCGTGCCTCCGAAGCCCGAGCGCTTCACCATCGACCCCAAGGTGCTGCAGGAACAGCAGGCCGTGCAGCAGATCCCGGAAATGATCGCGCCGGCCGGCACCCAGCCCGACATCCAGTCCTTCGCCCCCGACCTCGACAGCTTCGACAAGGCGCAAATGATCCCGGAAAACCAGGAGATCGACCTGACCCCCAACATCAAGGAAGTCACGAACTTCATCCGTGCCGACGAACCCGGCGACCAGCGCACCGCCGGCTCGCTCAAGGCGGAGATGGCTTCCCTGCTCGCCCCCGAATCGGCCGCCCTGCCCGATCTCGCCGGCGCCATGGCGGAGATGCGCCGCGAGGTTCTGTCCAAGCCGGTTTCGGAAAAGCAAATGCTGCTCGACGCTGGCGCGCTCGAACCGGCCTCGGCCGGCCAGGTCGACGTCAACCTGCTCGACCAGGTCAAGGCCCAGGGTGGCGACGGTGCCTCGGCGCGCGTCAAAGGGTTCAGCAACCTCGACGACCTGCTCGGCGGCAGCGGCACCCTCGGTGCCAGCACGGCGCCCATCCTCATGCCCACCGACCTGCTCTTCGCCTACGGCAGCGACCAGCTCGCCGAGGGCGCGCGCCTGAGCCTGATGAAGCTGGGCTTCCTGATCCAAAAAAACCCCAATTCCCTGTTCATCATCGAGGGCCACACCGACAGCTTTGGGGGTGACCAGTACAACCTCGACCTCAGCCTGCGCCGCGCCCAGGCCGTGGTCGAATGGCTGCGCGCCTCCCTGCAGCTCGGCACCGACCGCATTGACGCGGTCGGCCTGGGCAAGAGCCGGCCGATCGTCAGCACCGCCGGCAGCGTCGACGAACAGGGCCTGAATCGTCGCGTCGAGATCAAGGTGCGACCGAAGAAGTGAGCGGGATGCGCTCTCTGGCTTGAGATCGCCCCCGTCCTTGAGGCTGGACAGGCCGACTCCCGGCTGAAGGCCAGACGCCCCGCCTGTCGATCCCTGCCACCGCTTTTCACCTGGATGCCCAGAGCTGACCGACCACTGATTCACCGGCTAACCGATTCACCGGCTAACCGATTCACCGGCTAACCGATTCACCGGCGCCCCTCACATCATGTCCATGTCGACGAGGATCTCGCGCGGCTTGGCCCCTTCACCGGGACCAATGATGCCGCGGTCTTCGAGGATGTCCATCATGCGTGCGGCACGACCGTAACCGAGCTTGAGCCGGCGCTGGAACAGGGAGGTCGAGGCTTTCTTCTCCTGACGGATGACCTCCAGGCACTTTTCGAGGGTCTCCTCCTCCTCGCTGCTCATGCCCCCGCCGCCGCCGAATTCGCCGTCGTCCATCTCGCCGGTTTCGTCGTCGACCTTGACATCAAACACCGGCTTGCCCTGGGCAACGCAGCGCTCGACGATGGCGTGAATTTCCTCGTCGGTGACCAACGCCCCCTGGCTGCGAATGGGCTGGGCACCGCCGGGCGGCACGTAGAGCATGTCGCCCTTGCCAACGAGGTTCTCCGCGCCCTTGCGGTCAAGAATGACGCGGCTGTCGAGCGCCGATGACACCTGGAAGGCGATGCGGGTCGGGATGTTCGCCTTGATGACGCCGGTGATGACGTCGGCGCGCGGCGTCTGGGTGGCGACGATGAGGTGAATGCCAGCCGCACGCGCCATCTGGGTGATGCGGGCGATGGCCACTTCAATGTCCGCCGGCGCCGTCTGCATGAGGTCGGCCAATTCGTCGATGATGACGACGATGTAGGGCAGGGTGTCGGGAATGACCATCTCCTGGCGGCGCGGCGGCGGCGGCGCTGAGTCGCCCATCCAGTGGCCGGCCCCATCCACCGGCGGTGCCTCATCCTCTTCGCCGGGTGGGGCCGTGTCCGGCTCAAGCACCTTGGCGAAGGCGGCGGAAACGCGGGCGTCGTCGGTGCCGGCACGGGTCGGCGCCGCCGCGGCGGCGGCCTTGCGCGCCTCATTGGCGGCGGCGCGCTTGCGGTTGCGGTTGTTGAAGGTCTCGAAGTTGCGGCAGCCCTCCTGGGCGAACATCTGGTAGCGGTTCTCCATCTCCTTGACCACCCAGCGCAGGGCCAGCAGCGCCTTCTTGGGATCGGTCACCACCGGCACGGCGAGGTGCGGCAGCTCGGCGTAGTTCTGCATTTCAACGACTTTGGGGTCGATCATGATGAAACGCAGCTCGTCCGGCGCAAAACGGCAGAGCAGACTGGTGATGATGCCGTTGATGCAGACCGATTTGCCGGAACCGGTGGCGCCGGCGACAAGCAGGTGCGGCATGGCGGCGAGGTCGCCGATGATCGTTTTGCCGTAGACGTCCTTGCCGAGGGCGATGGGCAGTCGGGCCTTGCCGTTGGTGAAGACCTCGTCCTCGAGCAGCTCACGGATCGGCACGGCCACCTTGTCGCGGTTGGCCACCTCGATGCCGACCGTGTCCTTGCCCGGGATCGGCGCAAGAATGTTGATGCGTTCGGCGCAGGTGGCGCGCGCGATGTCGTCGTCGAGCGCGGCGATGCGTGAGACGCGCAGACCGTCCTCGGGCCTCACCTCGTAGCGCGTGATGGCCGGACCGCGGGTGATGTCGCCGGGCTCGACCTTGACATTGAAGCTGGCGAGACAACGAATGATGGTGTTCTGGATCGCCAGCAGTTCGTTCTTGTCGGTCGTCACACGCTGCGATTCGTCCGGCCAGTGCAGCAGATCCATCTCGGGCAGCTTGTAGTCCTTGAACAGCACGGCCAGGTTGCCGAGGCTGCCGTGAGGTGCCTGCTCGAGCTTTTGGGCTCGCTTCTTTTCCCAAACTTCGGAAAGCTTGGGCTTGTCCGCCTGGTCCTTGGTTTGACGAGGCTCGTTGGCGTCAAAAATCTTCGGCTTCGGCGCCTCAAACGTCAGCCCCAGTTCGGGGGTCACCAGGGGGCCGGCAGGCAGGGCCTCAGCCCGCACGGGTTTGCGACGGCGCGGCACCGGCAGCGCCTCGGCCTCTGCCGCCGCGGCCGCCGCCCGCTCCCGGCGCAGGTGCCAGCGCTCACGCAACTCCGCCAACTCCCGACGCAAGTCCTGCAACACCAGCACCGGGTGCAGGCCGCTGGCCAGGAAGAAGCCGGACACGTAGATGCCACTGAGAATGATCGTCGAGCCGGCACGGCCCAGCAGGTTGGCCAGAAAACTGCCGCCTATGAGGTAGCCCAGACCGCCGCCACCACCAAGCGGCGTAATCTCGTCGCGCTGGTTCAGGATGTCCTGAATCTCCAGCAAGGCGGCAACGCTGATCAGCATCAGCGCCACGCCCAGCCAGGAACGGCCACTGATGCGCACGTGCGAGGCGAGTTTGCACACCCCGAACCAGGTCATGCTGAAAGGCAACACGTAGGCCGCCAAACCCGCCAGGAAAAAGGAGTAGCCAGCCACCAGCGCTCCAAGCCGGCCGATGAAATTTTGCGTCACCGCGTTCGACTCGTCCGCCGGACTCAGATGCGACCACGTCGGCAAATCACCCGGGTCATAGGAAATCAAGGCCAGCAAGTACATCGCCGCCAGCACCAACTGCAAGATGCCTCCCACCTCATTCCACGGGTTCTCCTTCTCCTGCACACGGGCACGCTGAGGTCGCGGTTTCGGGGTGTCGGCAGCCATGAAGTCGATGCTTGGGGTGTGCTTTTCCTCGCCAATATTGACTGCCGATTTTAGCAAACTATTAGGATTGCTCAATCACGAAGGTGGGTTGTCGGCGATTTCCACACGCAGGCCGGCGCGCAGAGCTCCCCTTAAAGAAGGGCTGTTTTCCCGGGTTTACACCGAGTTTAACCGCGCTTTTTGCGGCTTTTTCCACCAAATCTCGGCTTTTGAGCCGATTTTGATATGGGGTGCCCCGCCTCTCTCGAAGCCGTTGATGCGGGCTTGCGGCTGGATCGGGACGTTGGGGAGGCCGACTTTTTTCCGGCTGTCGGTCGCTCACGGCGGCCAATTTCGGCCGGTTTGCCGGCTCTTGCCGACGATCCGGCAGGCCGGCGGCCGGGTTTGTCAGCCCGGGGCGGCGATTTTCTGTCGGCCATCGGCCGCTCGCGACGGCCGCTCTCCATCGGTTTGCCGGCCCGCACCGACGATCCGGCAGGCCGGCGGCCGGGTTGGGCGGACCGAGTCGTTGATTTTTTGCCGGTTGTCGGTCGCTCGCGGCGGCCGCTCTCTGTCGGTTTGCCGGCCGGCTTCTTGCGCAGGCGTGGGGGTCGCGGCGGCGCGGCATCGGGGGAACGCCCCGTGGCACCCTCCTTGGAAAAAAAGCGTTCAATCTCCGCCTGGCTGAGTTCCTTCCAGCTGCCACGCGGCAGGCCGCGCAGTTCCAGCCAGCCGATGCGCACGCGGGTGAGTCGCTCGACCTCAAAGCCGAGCTGGTAAAACATGAGGCGGATCTGGCGCTTGAGACCCTGTTTGAGCACGACGTGGGCGCGATACTCGGTCACCAGCCAGGCGCGTTCGGCCTTGGCAAAGCCCTCCTCGGTCAGCATGCCCTTGACCAGCTTGGCCATGGTCTCCTGATCCATGGGCTTGTCGGTGACGACCTCGTACTCCTTTTCCGCCCCCTGACTCGGGTGGATGAGGCGGTGCGAGAGGTCACCGCGGTTGGTCAGCAGCAGCAGGCCGGCACTGTCCTTGTCGAGCCGGCCGACGTGATGCAGGGTCTGAAACTGCCGGGGCAGCAGATCGTAGATGGTCAGGCGATCCCGCTCGTCGCTGCGGGTGCAGACATAACCCTTCGGCTTGTTGAGGGCGATGACGGTGGATTTTTCCAGTCGGATCGGCCGGCCATCGACCAGCACCCGGTCGTCATCTTCGACTTGGGTGGCCAGATCCTTGACAAAGTGGCCGTTGATCGAAACCCGCCCCTCGTGCACGATGGCTTCGACTCCACGGCGGGAGCCCAGGCCGCATAGGCTGAGATAGCGGTTGAGTCGCACGGCGGACGAGCCAGGGGTATCCCGGCCCCGGGGGTTACTCGGACTTGGTCTTGGGCAGACCGGTCGGCAGGCGGCCTTCCTTCCACTGGCCACGCGCCTTCATGAGCTTGATGCGCTCGCCGCGCTTCAAGACGCTGCGCTTGGTGCCAACGGATCCGGCGGTTTTGAGGCTGCGATGCTGGGACATGGAATGAACGAGTAAAGGGTTGAAAAAGGGGTCATCAAACTACCCGCTGGTGGCCGGGGTGCAAATGGTTTGTTTTCGAGGCACCTGAGAAATGCCCGTGGGATGGCCAGTTTACTCCCCATGCGTCGCTTCCTGCCCCTGCTGCTGCCGGTCCTTGCCGCCGCCGCGCCGCCCAACCTGATCCTGGTTGTCAGCGACGACCAGCGCCCGGACACGATCGCTGCCCTGCACGGCGCCCACCTGCGTACGCCGAACCTCGACCGCCTGGCCGCCCGTGGCACGGTCTTCACCCGCGCCTACGCCGGCTACCCGATCTGCCATGTCAGCCGGGCCGAGATCCTAACCGGCTGCACCGCCTTTCGCGCCTACCCGAACTACCCGGCCGGTCCGATCGACCCCGCCCTGCCCCAGCTCGCTACCACCCTCACTGACGCCGGCTACCGGACCTGGTACTCGGGCAAATGGCACAACGACGGCCAGCCCACCCAGCGCGGCTACGGCGGCGTCCGCGCGCTGTACTCCAGCGGCGGCGGCCGCGGCGCGGCGGAACCGGAGATCGATGCCCGTGGCCACCCGCGCACCGGTTACCGCGGCTGGACTTTCAAGGACGACGCCGGCCAACCGGACCCGGCCAAGGGGGTCGGTCTGCAGCCCGACAACAGCCGGCACATCGTCGATGGCGCCCTGCGCGCCCTCGCCGAGTCGCCGCCGGACCGGCCGTTCTTCCTGCACGTCAACTTCGCCTTCCCCCACGACCCCCGTCTGCTGCCCCCGGATC
>DAIUCN010000030.1:0-47434 GCA_036846165.1 Prosthecobacter sp. | reverse complement strand
TCGTCGGTGTCCGCGGCCAGCCAGCGGCGGGTGGTCATGCGTTCGTGGATGCTCCAGACCTGCAGGCGCGGGCGCAGGGCGGGGGCGGCGACGAGTTGCGAGCCGTCGGCGCTGAGGCCGGCCTCGGCGATGTTGTGGGGCAGGCGCAGGCGGGTGCGGTTGCCGTTGCGGCTGTCCCAGACGTGGACTTCACCGTGGCGGGAGACGGCGGTCACCAGGCCGGCGCCGGGGGCGAGGTGGGTGGTGATGATCTCGCCATCGTGGCGTTCCGCGGGGTGCAGGGGGCGACCGTCGCGCAGGTCCCAGCCATGCAGGTAGCCCTGGCCGTCGCCAACATGCAGGACGCCGCCGTCCTGGCTGAGGCTGAGGCTCAGGATGGCCCCTGGATGCATCAGCGGCGCCAGCAGCTCGCTTTGGGCGCGGAAATTGCCGACATGGATGAGGCCGGAGTGCAGGCCGACGACGAGCATTTCCTGCTCGCGATGCAGGGCCAGGGCGGCGATGCCCTGTTCGGTTTCGAAGGCATCGCCGGCCGCCTTGCCTTCGAGAAGATCCCAGACGAGGGCGCGGCCACCGCCGGTGCCGCCGGCGATGGGACTGCCGGTGGCGGCGAGGGTGCCGAACAGGTCGAGGGCGATCACCTGCACGGGTTCGCCCTCCAGGGCGGGATCGGTCAGAACGACGGCAGGTGCCTCGGGGCGGCGCAGGTCCCAGAACTGCAGGCTGCCGCCCTCGCCACCGGCGGCGAGGATCTGGCCGTCGCCGGAGAGGGCCAGGCAGAGGGCGGCACCGGGCAGGCGCGGTTGCAGGGGCAAATGGCGTGCACTGACGAGATCCACCAGTTCGACCTGGCCATCGTCACGCGCGAGCGCGGCCAGGCTGCCGTCGGGGCTGAGCATCAGGGCCGTGGCGCGTGCGCCATCGGTCAGCGGCTGGTCTTCGCGCTTGAGGGTGTCGAGGTTCCACAGGCTGAGCAGGTCGCGCCGGTTGCCGGTGGCGGAGGGGGTGGCGGTACCGACGGCGAGCAGGCGGTGGCTGGCCGGGCTGAGGGCGACCAGGCGTGCGCTGGTGACATCGTCGGCCATGGCCAGTTCCGGGGTGGCCGGGTGCAGCAGGTGGACGTGCTGGAGCAGGGTCAGCAGGTTGGTGGCGGCGAGCGTGTTGGCGGGGTCGGTGCGCAGGGCGCGGCAGAGCCAGGCGACCGCTTCCGGGTAATCGGTGCGCTCGGTGAGCTGGCGCGCCATCTGCTCGTCGGAGCGTGAGTAGGAGCGGCGCAACAGGTCGCGGTTGTGTTCCGCTTCAATGTAGAGGGCGGTGCTGGTGACGCCGCCGGCAAGCACGGCGAAGGCGATGGCGAGACTGGCGGCGACGCCGACGCGATGGCGGCGAACGAACTTTTCGATCAGGTAGCGCCGGCTTGGCGGGCGCGCCTGCACGGGCTGATGATGGAGGAAGCGGCGCAGGTCGTCGGCGAGGTCGCCGGCACTGCCGTAGCGGCGCGCGGGATCGCGTTCGAGCGCCTTGAGGATGATCCAGTCGAGGTCGCCCTTGAGTTCCGGTTCGCGCGAGCTGGGGCGCGGCGGGTCGAGTTCCACCTGGTCGCGCAGGATGAGGTGGATGGGCTTGTGGGCGATGTCCATCGGGCTGACCAGGCCCTTGCCGGTGAGCAGTTCGAGCAGGATCGAGCCGAGCGCGTAGACATCGGAGCGGGTGTCGGCGTGGGCGCTGCCGAACTCGATCTGCTCCGGGCTGATGTAGCCGGGGGTGCCGACGAGCTGGTCGAGGCCGGTGGCGAGGGTCTGGCGGGCGTCCTTTTGTTCGAGCACCTTGGCGATGCCGAAATCGATCACCTTCGGGGTGGGCGCGCCGTCCTCCTCCATGACCATGACATTCGACGGCTTCAGGTCGCGGTGGATGATGCCCTTCTGGTGGGCGTGATTGACGGCCAGGCAGACCGGGATGAAGAGCTCGAGCTTCTGGCTGAGGCCGAGGCTTTTTTCGCTGGCGTAGCGGGTGATCGAGCGGCCGCGCACCAGCTCCATGACGAAGTAGGGCTGGCCGCGCGCGGTGGTGCCGGCATCGAGCACGCGCGCGATGTTCGGGTGCTCCATGAGCGCGAGGGTTTGGCGCTCGGTGTCGAAGCGGGCGATGACCTGGCGGGTGTCCATGCCGGCCTTGAGCACCTTGACCGCGACGAGTCGGTGGATGGGCTGGGTTTGCTCGGCGCGGTACACCAGGCCGAAGCCGCCCTCGCCGAGTTGGTCGAGCAGGCGGAACTTGCCGTCGAGCCAGTCCTCCTGCGGGCCGATGGCGGCACCTGCCGCCGGCACCGGCGCGGCGGTGGCCATCGTCGGCAGGTCATCGCTGATGACCGGCCCCCTGCCGGTGATCATCGTGGGTTCGTCATCTGGGAGCGCGGTGGACACGGCGGCGAAACGGCATCGGCATTGTGACGGAGCGGCGGGCAAACACAAACATCTTCTCACCCAGCGATGGAAAACCCCCGTGCTGCGGTCCTTGCAAAAGCCCCCGGAACGGCTTTGCTGGCGCATGCTTCGTCTCCTGCTCGCGTCCGCCCTCGCGCTCGGCCTCGCCGCCTGCGCCAGCAATTCCAAGGAAAAGGTCGTCATCACCGTGCATTCGCAGGGCAACGACATGGACTCGAAAAAGACGGTTTTCCGCCGCACCGTCGAAGGCCGCTCGATGATCTTCAAAATCATCCCCGAATTCAGCACGCAGAGCCTCGCCGCCTTTCACCCGTTTCCTGCCGACGACGGCACCCAGGGCGTGGCGATGAAGCTCGACTTCAAGGGCGCGAACTCCCTGGAGCTGGTGACACGCATGCGTCAGGGCGAGATCCTCATGACCATGGTCAACGGCACCGTCGTTGATCACGTGCTCATCGACCGGCCGATCACCGACGGCATCTTCACGGTCTGGCGTGGTTTCAGCGATGAATTGATCGCCTCTCTCGACGAGGAGTATCCGCGCATCAAGGACCTGACCTCGTCCTCGACCTTCATCGACATGACGCCATCGACGGCGAAGGAGAAGCGCGAGTCCAAGCGCCGTGCGCAGCAGGAGGAGAAGGATCGCCAGGAGCAGGAGCGCAAGCGCGCGCGCGGCGAATTTGAGCCCGAGGCGCCGGATGGCGATCTGGTGCCGCTTTCTGAACTGCTGAAAACCTCGCGCTGACCGGCATGGCCAAGCCTGCCGGCGACACCGCCTCACCCACCGCCGCTGCGAGCGGACTGCATGGCGTCTTCCTGACGCGTTTCCTGCTGTTCTGGATGCGCGTGCTGCCGCGTCCGGTCTGCCTGCTGCTGGCCCGGCCGGTGACCCTGCTGATCTGGCTGCTGGCGCGGGCGCCGCGCCGGGCGGTGCGCGCCAATCTCGCCGTGCTGCGGCCCGAGTTTGGCCGCCTGCGCAATGCCGCGGCCTCCTACCGGGTTTTTCTGCAGTTCGGCCTGACCTACCTCGACCGGCTTTGGCACCTGCATTTCGGCGAGCAGGTGGCGTGGGACATCCCCGACAAGGCGCGCTTCGACGCGCTGCGCGCCCATTCGGGAGGTGTTCTGGTCTTCACCATCCACAGCGGCAATTACGATCTTGGTGCCGCGGTGTTCGCCCAGCGCTTTGGTCGCGCCCTGCACATGGTGCGCGCGCCCGAGCGCAGTGAGGGCCTGCAGGAGCTGCGCGCGGCCGAACTGCGCGGGGTCGCGCGCGACAACCCGCTGCTGCACATCCATTACAACGAATCGGCCAGCCACCTCGGTCTGGAGCTGTGCCGACACCTGCAGGCGGGCGAGGCGGTGGCGGTGCAGGGCGACCGCGTCATCATTGACGTGTCGGCGGTGGAGATGGCCCACGACGGCGTGCGCTTCCGCATCCCGCGCGGGCCGCTGGTGCTGGCGGAGATCGCGCGCGTGCCGGCCTGGCCGATCTTTCTCATCCGCCTCGGCCGGATGCGCTATCGCATCCACATCGGTGAACCCTTCTGCGACGGCGTGGAGAAGGTGCGTGCCGACGAGGTGGGGCGACGCTGGCTGCCGCTGCTGCACGGCTTTGTGCGCGAGCACTGGGAGCAGTGGTTTGTCTTCGAGCGGCTGCTCAGTCGCGAGCCGGAGGTCTGAGCGCGCCCCAGTCAACGTTCCGCGGTGGCGTCGCGCTGAAGTTGACGGATGAGCTGCTTGACCTCGTGGGCACCGCGCAGGTCGCGAAAGCTGACCTCGACTTCGTTGCCACCGGAGGAGGAGATGTCGACGGTGCCGACGCCGAGCAGGCCCTTGAGGCCGCGCATGTGGACGTCGATGTTGCGGACATCGCAGATGCGCACCTCGCGCGAGCTGCGGGCGAGCAGACCCCAGACCTTTTCGACGCGATCCTCGCCGACGAGGTAATCGGTCGAATAGCGTGCGAGGGCGATGCCGAGCAGCCAGGCCACGGCCGCGAGCAGGGGGATGAGGGCGTATTCACCACCGAAGGGCAGCAGGAAAACGGCGAGTCCGGCAAGCAGGGCAACCATGGTGAAACCACCCGAGTAAGCGAGCCAGGAGGGGTGTGCTTCGAACAGGGAGGAGTCGCCCGGCTCGGGGTCCGCGGCATCGAAGGGCGTCTCCTCGGTGTCTTCCTCAAGGCGGACGTCAAATCCGTGCAGGTCGGCGCGGATTTCCTGGTAGGCGGGGCGTGAGATGCGCGCGGCGCGGCCGCGCGGTGGCGGCATGCCGCGGATGACCTCACCCACCGTGTGGTCGCGGCGGGTGAGGGTGTCGGTGCAGAGATCGCCGTGCGCCAGGGCACCGCGTTCGACCAGGACGAAGAGATCCTCCTTGGACAGCAGTCCGGGGAAGGCGGGATGGTCGTGGAGCAGGTAACGCATGGGCACTGCGGGAGGCCGCGGTCATGATGGACGTCGCCGCGGCGAAAGGCAACCACGCGCTGCGGGGTCAAGCCTCTGCTGGCGGCGGCGGCAGCAGGTCCTCGCGGCGGAGCAGGTCGGTCACGCGCAGCAGCGGCAGCTCCCCCTTCGGGGTGCGGCAGACTTCGCCAAGAAAGGGAGTCAGGCGGTCCATTTCCGCGATCGCGGTGTGCACGAGGCTGGCGAGCACGCGTTCGTCGTGCCGGTGCGGGGGGAAGACCGTGCTGACGCGGAACATCACCCGGCCCTCGTCCCATTCGAGCTCGAAGTTGCCGAGGTTGAGTTCCTTGTTGGTGCGCATGAGCAGCTCGCACACCGGCATTCGGTGGCTGGCCGGCACGGGCAACGAGGCGGTGGCCACGGCGCTGGCGATGCCGGCCTCGCCAAAGACCTGCACATGCACCGGGATCTTCGCGTGGTGCGCCTCGAAGACGGATTCGACGACCTCCAGGCCCTGAACTTCCTGGTAGGCCCAGCCCTGTGCCTTGAAGGCGTTCAACGTGGCGGCGTAGAGGGCGGACATGGGTTTGGCGGGAGGGGGTCGGGGCGGCCAGATTCGAACTGACGACTTCTTGCTCCCAAAGCAAGCGCTCTACCAGGCTGAGCTACGCCCCGTGCCCTGCGCCGCAGTTGCGGCGGGGAGTGCGACAGTGCCGCGCATTGCCACCGGCGCAAGGTAAAAGAGAAGGTCAAAGACGCGGATCGACGCCGTGAACGCCGTTGGTTTCGGTGACCGGCAGTTTGGGGCGTGAGGCCTGGGGGCGATCCTCGGCGAACCAGTGGTTGTCTTCGAAGCGGAAGGTTTCCGGGGCGGTGCCCTCGCCGACGTTGACCTCGCTCACGACCTGATCGCGGCGGAAGACGATGCGGTTGTTGCGCACGAGGACATTGCGGCAGGGCGTGAAGCCCTCGGCGCGCGTCTCCTGGAGCATGCGGAAGATCCAGCGCCGCGGGTGCAGCACGGTGTTGTCGGCGAACTCGGCGCCATCGACGCCGACAAAGGCGGCCGCGCACAGGCTGCCGCGGATGCGGTTGCCGCGCACGACGATGTCCTTCGCCTCATGGCGGGTGCCGGGCGGGCGGAAGAACTCCATGCCGGTGGAGCCGCCGACGTTGACCGGGCGTTCGCCGGCGTCGTCGAAGTCGCAGTTCTCGACGGTGACGGCCGAGCTGCCGCCCTTGATCTGGATGCCGGCGCTGGCGCTGAAGCCGGGTTTGCCGGTGAAACGGCAGCCTTCGATGCGCACGCGGTGGCAGCCGACGAGGTCGATGCCCTGGCCGCCCCAGCCGGTGATGTGGCTGTTGCGAATGACCAGATCCGCGAGGCCGGAGACTTTGATGCCGTCGTGGTTGCCCTTGGGGCCGATGTCTTCGACGGTCAGATTTTCCAGCACCACGCCGGTGGTGGCGGGCTGGGCCGGTCCGCCCTCGTCGAGGTTGAGACCGTTGACGCTCTGGCCGGAGACAACCAGATGGCGCAGACGCAGGCCGGGACAGCGGCGGAAGTGCCAGCCGCTGCTGCCACCGGCGAAGCGCGGTGGCTGCGCGGGATCAAGGGCTTCGACGGTGAGGTTGGCGATGCCTTCAACCTGGTGGCCGCCGGCATAGGTGCCGGGGGCGATGCGCAGCACGTCGCCCGCCTGCAGGGAACGCAAGGTGGTCCTGAGGCCGGCATCATCGCGCACGGTATGGGTCGCGGCCTGGGTTCCGGTGGCTGCGAGCAGGGCGAGCAGGAACGGGCGGATTTTCATGGCAGATTTACTTGGCCTTGCGGGCGGCCGGTTTTTTCGCCGTGGCGGGTTCGGCGTGATGCAGGTGCGCCTTCAGGCTGGCCGGGCTGAGGCCGAGGAACTTGGCGGCGCGTTCGTCATCCTCCTCGAAGTGGCGGTGGGCGATGCGAGCCAGTTCGCGCTCGACCCAGGGCACCAGCTCGATGTCCGGGCTGCTCTCGGCGATCTGCACGAGGCTGTTGAGGGCGTCGCGCATGCGCGTGACGGTGCTGGCCGGGTGGGCGTTGGAGAAGCGGGCGCCGGTGCTGCCGAGCGGGATGTCGGAGGGCAGCAGGACGTCGGAATTGCACAGGGCGCAGGCGCGCTGGATGGTGTTTTCCAGCTCGCGAACGTTGCCCGGCCAGTCATAGGCCTCGAGCAGGGCGAGGGCATCCTCGGTGAAGCGCATGGTCATGCCGCGGCGGCGTGCCGACTGGCGGCGCAGGAAGAAGTCGGCCAGCAGGCGCACGTCCTCGCGGCGTTCGCGCAGCGGCGGGATGTGGATGCGCACGACGTTGAGGCGATAGAACAGGTCCTCGCGGAAGGCGCCGCGGCTGACCGCGGTTTCGAGATCCTTGTGGGTGGCGGCGAGGATGCGCACGTCGCACTTGAGCACCTGGTTGCTGCCGACGCGGCAGAATTCACCCTCCTGCAGCACGCGCAGCAGCTTACTTTGCACCGCCAGCGGCATGTCGCCGATCTCGTCGAGGAAAAGCGTGCCGCCGTCGCACTGCTCAAAGCGGCCGATGCGCTGGCTGACCGCGCCGGTGAAGCTGCCCTTCTCATGGCCGAAGAGCTCGCTCTCCATGAGGTTGTCGGGAATCGAGGTGATGTTGATGCCGACGAAGTCCTTCTGGGCGCGTGCGCTGAACTTGTGGATGGCACGGGCGACGAGTTCCTTGCCGCTGCCGCTCTCGCCGGTGATCATCACGGGGGCGTCGGAGCGGGCGACGCGGCCGATCATCTTGAACACCTCCTGCATGGCTGGCGAGCGGCCGATGATGGTTTCCTGCAGGGAGTCGACCGGTGCCTCGGTGGCCTGGGCGCGCGTGACGCGGCGGGCCTCGGTCGAGCGCAGGGCGGTTTCGACCGCGGTGCGCAGTTCGTAGGTCAGGCGTTCCTTGCCAAGCACGTCGTAAGCCCCGAGGCGCATGGCTTCGATGACATGGCTGGTGCTGGCGATGCCGGTGAAGAGGATCACCATGGCGTTCGGATCGTTCTGGCGCAGGCGCTTGAGCAGCTCGATGCCGGAGGTGCCGGGCAGGCGCACCTCGGCGAGGACGAGGTCCTGGGGGGTGCTTTGATAGAGGGCGACTGCTTCC
Source organism: Prosthecobacter sp. (assembly GCA_036846165.1). GTDB lineage: Bacteria > Verrucomicrobiota > Verrucomicrobiia > Verrucomicrobiales > Verrucomicrobiaceae > Prosthecobacter. The sequence continues at coordinate 39,425 of DAIUCN010000030.1, read as the reverse complement.
TCGGCGCGTTCGGCGGTGGCAATGACGACGTTGGGCGCCTTCAAGTGTCCAGCGGCCCAAGCCAGGAAGTCGGGGTCGGTGTCGACAAGCAGGATGCGGGATTCCGGAGCGGCGGCCATGTATCGGTAGTGCGCTTCCCTAACGGGTCGCGGCCCCGCCGTCAATCCCTGTTCTCAGGCCGATCCGGCTCATTCCGCCCCGGCGGATTCGGCGGCGAACTCGACACCGCAGAGAACGGGGGGCGCCACGGACCCGGGGGCGGCGGTCAGCCGGATGCGCAATTCGGCCCCGATTGGAATGCCGTGGAACTCGCGCACCAACGTGCCGCCGGGGGCCTCGCCGGCGGGGTCGAAGTTCTCCAGTACGGTGCGGTCCTGAAGGGCGATGTGAAAGACACGCTTGCCAGGGTGCAGGCCGCCGGGTTCGGCAAAGTGCAGGCGCACGGTGTGCGGCTGGCTGGGAAAATCGACCCGGCGCAGGGCTTCCTGCACGGGAGGCGGAGGCGGGGGTGCCTGGGCAGCCTTGCCCGGCTTGCCGGGGGCGTCGTCGTCATCCGCGGCTTTTTTGACCGGCTTGACCAGCAGCGGCCGACGCAGGGAGGGGGTGAGCACGATTTCGCCCTCGCCGGTGAGGCCGGAGGCGGCAACCCAGGGCGGGCTGGCGCCGGGGCCGGCCTGCGAGCTGTGGCGGCGGAAGTAGGTGGCGGTTTCCGCCAGCCCCTCGACGCCGATCTGCGGGGCATTGCCGTCGCCGGCATGCGGGTGCTCGAGCCAGAGGGTGCCGTCCGCCGCACGCCGGTTGCCGGGCGCGCCAAAATTGATGCCAACGCGCTGCACGCGGTCGCCGTGCTTGCCGTCGAGGCCGAACTGGCTGTAGGTCCACATCTCGACATCGGCCATCGGGATGAGGGCGAGCGAGGTCTGGTTCTGATAGCCGCAGCTGCAGGTGCGGGTGTAGTCGGGCGCGTTGAGCACGCCGTTGGCGACGACCAGGTTCGAGGTGCAGCCCGACTTGAAACCGCCGAGGCTGCTGGTGCCGCTCATGCTCTCCAGGTCGTAGAAGCCGGCGGCGCCACTGCGGTAGGTGAGCAGGTGCTCGCTGGCGATGATGGTGTTGCAGCCGTAGGTGCGGTTGAGTCGCCAGGGTTCCTTTTTGCCGGTCAGCGGGTTGAGCACGAGGTGCGGCTCGCCGGTGAGCAGGCTGAAGGCGCCGCCGGAGCTGGAATAGGAGTTGGCACCGGTGAGGATGAGGTCGTTGTGCAGGATGCACGGCCCGGTGTGGGCGCGCTTGAGATCGGCCCAGCGCCGCTGGCCGGTGGCGCCCGCATGTACGGCCATGCCCTCGCCGACCTCGGACGACAGGCGGTCGCTGGCCTTGGCGCCGGCCTGCAGCAGCAGGTCGTGTTTGGCGGAGTAACCGAGCCAGGTGCCGAAGACATCACGGGTTTCCTCCCAGACGACCTTGCCGGTGCGGGCGTCGAGGGCGACGATGCGGTAGTCCTTGGGCAGGTCCTGGCCGCGGCGCTTGAGCAGGTCTTCGGCGTGCTTGGTCAGCTTGTCGAGGCAGTAGATGCGGCCGTTGCCGGCGACGATGGCGTTGTGCAGGAAGCTGTGCCGCGCCTTGACGCGCCAGAGCGGCTTGCCGGTGTGGCGGTCAAAGGCGGCGAGACCGGCGCTGGCGGAGTAATCTTCAATTGTTGATTCCTTGCGGCTCTTGGCGCCGCCAAGGCGCAGGCTGAAGTGGGCGAAGTCGTCGCCGGCGAACAGCAGGTTTTCATAAACGCCGATGAAAGCCCACTGGGCCGGATCCTTGCGATCCTCGCGCAGCCGGATCGTCTGCTGCAGGGCGCCGTTGCGCGCATCGAGCACCTGGCATTCGCCGTGCAGGGCAACGTAGACCCGATCCTCGGTGGCAATGAAGTTGGTGCCGCGGCCGTTGGCGCCGGGAATGTGTTTCTGGTTGTACTCCGTGCTCAGCGGGGTGTCGGCATAGGTCTCGTTGTAGTAGATGCCGAAGGTGCCGAGGTCGCCGAAGTCGTGCTTCCAGAGCACGCGGCCGGTGTACACATCGCGCGCGCTCAGGCTGTTCATGCCCTGAATGTAAAGCCGGCCGCCGATCACCTGCTCGGGCGGGCCGTGGCCGTGCCGCGGCAGGACATCGAGGTTGGAGTTGCCACCAAACCAGAGCACGCCCAGCGGCGCGCGCACCCGGCGGTCGTCGGATTTCACCGTGTTGGCGATGTCGCCATACTGATGCGTCCAGTCCGCCGAGCCCACCAGAGCGCCAGCGCGGGTGAGGAGGGTGACGCCGTCTTGGGTCTGTACCTCGGCGTTCTCCAGTCCGGCAGTCCGGGCCAGCGCGGCCCAGTCGTCGGCGCTGTCGAGCAGGGCCAGTCGGCCGCCGTAGGGACGCACTGAAGCATAGGCGGCCTGCAACTGCGCGGGTTCGCGACGCAGGCGTTCCAGCACGGGGCCGGCGGCGATGACGAGCGGTGCGATGAAAGGCGGGGCTTCGAAGGCGAGCGGATCGCCGAGGTGGAAACTCACGCGCTTGCCGTGCAGGCCGCGCGCATCGTACTCACGACGCAAGGCGTCGACCTGAGCGGCCTCGTCGCTGACGATGGTGAACTGCATCGCCGAGGTCGCCAGCAGGGCATCAAGCAGGCTCTTGTCCGGCAAGCCGTACATGAGGCTGTAGCCGCCAGGATCTTCGACGGACGCCAGCAGGTGTTTGGCGGTGATGCTTTGCTTTTCCGGTGCTTTGGGATTGGTGGCGGGAGGCTCTGCCACCACGCCCGGGCCGGATTTTTCGGCAAAGGTCAGCAGTCGGCCGTCGAGGGTGACGGCAATCAGCCGGTCATTGGCGGCGATCAGGCGCTGGACATCCTTGGGCACCGGCAGGGTCCAGGCCACGCGCGCTTGGTCGCCATCGGCCGACAGTTCGATGGCGCTGAGTTGGCCGCCACCGACGGCGTAGAGCCGGCGGCCGGCGCGGACGAGATCGCCGGAGGCGTTGGCGGCCACCTCCCAGCGTGTTTTGCCCTCGGTCGTCAGCACGTGCACGACGGGTTTGCCCTCCTTGGTGGTTGCCGCGGCATACAAGCGCTCGCCATGGATGACCGGCTCGTTGAGGGTGAGTTTCCCCTGTTCCCCTGTGGCCAGGTTGTAGTCACGCACGCCACGCTCGCGGGTATGCACGTAGAAGCGCTGCGGGCCGGAAGCGACGAAGGAGCCGCCGTTGCCCTTGCCGCCATCGTTGAGGTGGAAGTATTGAAGCGCGCCGGTGGCGCGGTCGAAGGCTGCGGGCACCGAGCGGCCTCCGGGCACGAGCAGGCGGTCGGCCGTGGCCACCAGCGCGCCCTGAGGCGCCACGCCGGCGAAGGAGGCGGCGCTGTGCGGTTGCTTGATGAAGTCGGCACCGGTGCCGTCGTTCACCCAGACGACTTGGCCGGTGGTGGCGTCGAGGGCGTACAGAAAGGTGCCCATGAAGGGCCAGATGCTGGCGGCAAAATAGACCCGGCCGTCGCGGATCACCGGACCGCCACGCGCCGGCCAGGCCGAGATGAGGCGCCGGTTGCCCAGGGCCTTGCGCGCCGAAGGTGCGCCGCGGAACGACCACACTGGCGCGCCGGTGGCGGCGTCGACACAGTGCAGGTGGCCGTCGTCGCTGGCGAAGTACACTTTGCCGTCGTGACAGGCCGGCGGCAGTCGCACCGGGCCGCCGGCGAAGGCGGTCCAGACTTCCTTGCCGGTGGCGAGGTCGTAGGCGACGACCTTGTCGCGGTCGTTGAAGCCGACGTAGAGCCGGCCATCCGCCGCGACCGGTTCGAAGATCCGGTCGTAGGGCATGAGGTCGTGATTGAGCGGGTCGTCCCAGACCGGCTCGCGCTCGCCGAGCCGGCGTTCCCAGGCCGGTTGCAGGCGGTCGGGCAGATCTCCGGCCGAACTGGCGCTGCGGGCGGCGTCGAAGCGCCACTGCGGCCAGTCGGCGGCAGACAGCAGGGAGCCAGAGAGGGCACAGGCGAGCAGCAGGGGGGCGAAGCGGGGCATGGGAAGCCAAGATAACGCCCGTTGCAGGGCGGATTTGTCCTGGTCTTCGCCATCCCAGTTGCTGACCACGCCTGTCGTCAGCCGAGTTCCGCCAGGCTGAGCCGGCGCAATTGACCGCGTTCGTTGGCCTGGGTGAAGGTGCCGGCGCCGATGTCAAGGCAGGTCAGCCAGCCGTCGGGATGATACACCCGGGTGTCAATGCAGAGGGCGTGCGGCAGTCGGGCGGGCAATCCGCTGTGCTGGGCGGTGTGCCCGCAGATCATGGTTTTGCCGGAGACATGCGGATAGGCATCAGCAAATCGGGTCCAGAACAGCCAGTCGTCGCTCTGTTCGTCGAGCGGCAGCATGGCATTGAGGTTGGCATGCACGAAGATGTGGGTGGCGGTCTCATGCAGGCGCCGGCAGCGCTCGCCAAGGAACTTGAGGTGGGCCTCGGGGATGAGGTTGGGCGTCAGGGTCGAGCCACCGTAGGAGCGCAGAGTCTGGCGTCCGCCGATGCTCTCCCATTCCGTGAGGCCGACCGTGCCCGCCAGGGCTTCGAAGAGGAGGATCTCATGGTTGCCAGTGAGCGCCACCAGGCGGGTTCGGGTTTCCAAGTCGAGCAGCGTGTCGATGACGCCACGGCTGTCCGGACCGCGGTCGACGTAGTCGCCCAACGTGACAAGCAGATCCTCCGCCCCGGGCTGCACGGCATCCAGCAGCGTCCGCAGGGCGGTTGAGCAGCCGTGGATGTCTCCGATGGCCAGAGTCCGCATGGGACAATCTTGCGCGCCACGCGTCTTGCGCAAGCCGGAGGATGCGGCTTTGATGGCTGGCGCGTGCGCAAGACTTGCCTGTGGCTGCGCGCTTTCTCTCCTCCGTGAACCTGCTCCAATCCCTCGACTACTCCGTGCTTCAGCAGTGCATGCACTGCGGCATGTGCCTGCCGACCTGTCCGACCTACGTGGAGACGAAGCGGGAACGCAACAGCCCGCGCGGGCGCATCGCCCTGATGCGCGCCATCGCCGACGGTGATCTGGGGGTGACCCGTGAGTTTGCCGATGAAATGTACTACTGCCTCGGCTGCCTGGCCTGCCAAACCGCCTGTCCGGCCGGGGTGAAGTACGCCGAGTTGTTTGAGACCGCGCGCGCCGAGGTCGAACGCACCGGCGTGGCCCAGGGGGCTGAGCGCGATTTCTGGCGCTGGCTGACCCTGGACGTGCTGTTCCTGCACCCGCGCCTGCTGCGCCTGGCCGGCTGGGGACTGAGGCTCTGGCAGCGCACGGGGCTCGACCTTTTCCTGCGCCGCCACCGCTTCTTCGGCCTGCTGCCGCGCCGGCTGCGCGAGCTGGAACCGCAGACCCCGCGCATGGCACCGGCCTTTTCCGACGCCTTGATTGAGCCGGTCGAAACGCCGGCGCAGCCGAAATACCGGGTCGGTCTGCTCACCGGCTGCGTCCAGGACCTGGCGTTTTCCCACATCAACCGCGACACCGCCGACGTCCTGCTCGCCAACGGCTGCGAGGTGGTGACGCCGCGCGCGCAGTTCTGCTGCGGTTCGCTGCATGCCCACAATGGCGCGGTCGAGGCGGCGCGCGAGCTGGCGCGGCGGCAGATCGACGCCTTTGATCTTGAGGCGGTTGACGCGATCATCACCAATGCCGGCGGCTGCGGTTCGCACCTGAAAAGTTACGGCCACCTGCTGCACGACGATCCGATCTACGCGGCGCGTGCGCGGCGCTGGGACAGCAAGGTGCGCGACATCCATGAATGGCTGGTGCAGATCGGCATTCGGCCGCCGGAACACGATGCCGGCCTCGCCGAGGTCACCTACCACGAGAGCTGCCACCTTTGCCATGGTCAGAAGATCTGCACCCAGCCGCGCCAGGTGCTGCAGGCCATTCCCGGATTGAAGTTGACCGAGCTGCCCGAAAGCAACTGGTGCTGCGGCAGTGCCGGCATCTACAACATCACCCAGCCCGAGCAGTCGGCCAAACTGCTGGAGCGCAAGCTCGGCCACGTCCGCGCCACCGGCGTGAAGGTGGTTGCCACCGCCAACCCGGGCTGCCATCTCCAGCTTGCCGCCGGCCTCGGCGCCGAGGGCGAGGTGACCCAGCCGGTGACCCTGCTGGCGCGCGCCTACCGCGGCGCCGCCTGAAATCACACCCCCGCACTTGCCCCATGGTTTCGACTAGCCGCCTTCTGCCCACCCTTGTCCTCTGCGCCGCCGGCCTGGCGTTGGCCCAGGAAAAAAAACCTCAGCCCTTCACTCCCGGCGGCCTGTGGCGCGCCCACGACCTGCAGCGCCCCAAGCCGCCGGTGGTGGCGCCGCCCGCGCTGAAGCCGGCGCCGCCGCCCGCCGACGCCATCGTGCTGTTTGACGGCACGGACCTGTCGCAATGGCGGGGCGAGCCGCGCAAGGATGACCCCGCAGGGGATCAAAAGCCGCGCTGGAAGGTGGTCGATGGTCATCTGGAGATCACGCCGAAGAGCGGCGGCCTGCGCACCCGCGAGAAGTTTGCCGGCGACGGTCATCTGCACCTCGAGTGGGCGACCCCGAAAGAGGTGGTTGGCAAGGGCCAGGGGCGCGGCAACAGCGGGGTCTTCCTCGGCGGTTTCCCGGAGCTCCAGGTGCTCGACTCCTGGCAGAATGACACCTATGCCGACGGCCAGGCCGCGGCGTTCTATGGTCACTACCCGCCGACCGCGAATGCCAGTCGCCCACCGGGCGAGTGGCAGAGTTATGATCTCTTCTTTGAGCGCGCCCGGCCGGCGACGAAGGATCGGCCCGCCCGCAAGGCGCGGATCACCGTGCTGCACAACGGCGTGCTCGTGCAATACCAGCGCGAGTTCGACAGCCTGGCGCAGGAGGGCGATCTTTTCCTGCAGGACCACAACAACCCGGTGCGCTTCCGCAACATCTGGCTGCGTCCCTTGCGGGCGGCGGCGGATGCCAAGCCCTCGGCCGCCGCGAAGGCCTCGAAGTCGGCGGAGGTGCAGACCGTGAAGATCCGCACGATGACCGCGCAGATGCGCTACGACCTGGAGAGTTTCACCGTGCGTCCCGGAGGGTCGGTGCGACTGGCGTTTGAGAACGGCGATGACCTGCCGCACAACCTGGTCTTCTGCCAGCCGGGCACGGATACGGCGGCGATGGCCCTGAAGCAGATGGAGAAGCCCGAGCAGGCACTCCAGCGCAACTGGTTGCCCGATGATCCGCGCATCTGGCTGCACAGTGCCATGCTCAATCCGCACCAGAGCGAGGAACTTCGCTTCACCGCTCCGGTCAAGCCCGGCGACTACCCCTATGTCTGCACCTTTCCCGGCCATGCCCTGACGATGCGCGGGGTGATGAAGGTGCTGCCGCTCGGCGGTGGCTTGCAGGACTTGCGGTATGCGCTTTACCTCGGCACCTGGCAGAAGCTGCCGGATTTCAGCAAGCTGAAGCCGCATCGCGAGGGGCGGCTGGAGGACAACCTCGTCCAGCTCAAGCTCGACGATTACAAGAATGAGTTCGGGGTGGTTTACACCGGCCAACTGCAGGCGCCGCGCACTGGCAACTACCGGTTTTACCTGGCCGGCGACGACGGCGTGCGCCTGCTCATCGATGGCCGCCCGGTCGTCGAGCACGACGGCATTCATCCGGTGGAGATCCGCGAGGGCTCGGTCAAGCTGGAGGCCGGGCCGCATGCCTTCCGCCTCGAGTACTTCCAGGCCCAGGGCCAGACCGGCGTGTTCGCCGCCTGGAAGGGCGCGACCTTTGACATCACACCGCTGTCACTGTGGAAACCGAAGGATTGGGAGAAGGGCGCGCCGGCCAAAAAGAAGGCGGACTTCGAACCGATCCCGCTGGTCGTGAAGGACGAGCCGGTCGTGTACCGCAACTTCATCGCCGGTGCCGGCAACCGCGGTCTCGGCGTCGGTTATCCCGGTGGGTTCAATCTCGCCTGGGACGCGGAAACGATGAACCTCGCGGTGCTCTGGCGCGGCGCCTTCATCGATGCCTCCCGCCACTGGAACAGTCGCGGTGGTGGTCATCAGCCGCCCCAGGGTTACGATGTCGTCCAGCCCGCACCGGGCGTGCCGCTCGCCCGCCTGGCGACCCCCGCCGCGGCCTGGCCGGAGGCGGTCGACGGGTATGTCTGGCAGGGTTACCGGCTCGATGGCCGTCGCCAGCCGGTCTTTGCCTACACCTGGAATGGCCTGCGCATCCGCGAGCATTACGAGACCGAGGGGCAGGGGACCCGGCCCGAGGGTCGACTGCGCCGCGTGCTGGAACTCGATGCCGAGGCTCCCGCCGGCACGGTGCTGCGCCTGGCGGTGGGGCGCATTGAAGCCGCTGCCGACGGCCGGTTCCTCGTCGACGCCGGCAAGGCGCAGGTGCCGGAGCGGCAGTTTGAAAACCGTCTGTGGATCCGTGCGCCTGGCGCGCAGGTGCAGGGCAATGAGCTGCGTTTGCCGGTCGCCGGTCGCCGGATCACGATCGAGTACGCCTGGACAAACTGAGCAGGGCGCGCCAGGCCATGACGCCGCCGCCGGCGACGAAGAGCAGGGGGAACCAGATCGAGTACAGCGCCGCGCGGGTGTCGTGGCGCAGCACGGCCATCGTTGGATCGGCGGGATCGACGTGGCAGACGGTTTCGCTGCCGACCGGATAGGCCTCAAGTTTGCGGCGGGCGTTGTCCTCGTGCTGGCTGGCGCTGTCGACGCGCTTGATCCGGCTGCCGGTGTAGGTCTGATCGCCGACGCGGTACTCGTAGCGGATCTCGGCGCGGTGGGCCGGGTTGGAGTTGGGGGTGGGGCGCTCGCTGACCACACGGGCGGAGACGATGCGACAGGGCACGACCGGCCAGCGCCGGGTTTCTTCGGCGCGTTGCCAGGCGGTCCACAGCACCCAGGTGAAGAGCAGGCCGGCGGCGGCGAGAAACAGGCCCATGGCGGCGAGCCAGAGGCGGCCGGCGAGCGGGGAGGCATCGGAGTTTGTCATGAAAGGGGATCGAGGCTTTGACTAGCCTACGAGCCTGCTCCATACAAGGAGGTTGCACATGGCGTTCGTATCCGACAGTTCCCGGCCCAGCCCGCCGCCACCCCGGTGGCAGCTCAAGCCGGTGCCCGCCGGCGCTGCCGAGCTGGCGGTGGACACGGGTGTGCCGCCATTGATCGCCACCCTGCTGCTGCAGCGCGGCATCACGACCGCCGAGGCGGCGCGTGAGTTCCTTGTGCCGCGCCTCGCCCGCTTGGGCGACCCCAGTCAATTGCCGGAAATGCCTGCCGCCGTTGAGCGCATCCTGCGCGCGGTCGACGAGGGCCAAAAGGTCGCCCTGTATGGCGATTACGACGTCGATGGCGTCACCTCGATGGCGCTCATGTACCTGACGCTCAAGGCCTACGGCGTCGTGCCCCACCTCTTCCTGCCGTCGCGCATGGAGGAGGGCTACGGTCTCAGTCTCGACGGTTTTGCGCGTCTCTTTGAGGAATTTGGCAAGCCCGACCTGCTCATTGCCCTCGACTGCGGCACGACCTCCGTGCGCGAACTGACCTGGCTGCAGGAGCAGGGGGTCGACTGTGTCATCGTCGATCACCACGAGCTCGCGCCGACAGGTCGCCCGCCCTGCATCGCCCTGGTCAATCCCAAGCTGGGCGAGGACTACCACTACTTCTGCACTGCCGGCCTGGTCTTCAAAGTCGCGCACGCGCTGCTCAAGACTCGCTTTGTCGAGGGATTTGACCTCAAGGAGGCGCTCGATCTGGTCGCCCTTGGCACGGTGGCCGACCTCGTGCCGCTGATTGATGAAAACCGCCTGCTGGTGCGTCGCGGCCTGGAGGCCCTGGCCGAGACGACGCGCATCGGCCTGCGCGCGCTCAAGGAATCCGCCGGTGTCGATGGTTTCATTCAGACTCATCATGTGGGTTTCCGACTCGGTCCGCGCCTCAATGCCGCCGGCCGCCTTGACACCGCCTCGACGGCCCTGCAACTCCTGCTCGCCGAGGACCCGGCGGTGGCCGCCGATTATGCCGCCCTGCTGGAGAGCCACAACCGCGATCGTCAGGCGGTGGAACTGGAAGTCTACAACGAGGCGGAACGCCAGTTGGCAGAACTCGGTGACCTCGAACATGTGTCGGCCATCGTGCTTGGCTCTCGCAACTGGCATCCCGGGGTGGTCGGCATTGTCGCCTCGCGCATCTCGCGCCTGACCCACCGTCCTGCCATCCTGTTTTCCTTTGATGAAAACGGCATGGGCAAGGGCAGCGGTCGCAGCATCCCGGGTTTCTCCCTGGTGGAGGCCATCGATTACTGTCGCGAGCACATCGTTCGTGGCGGCGGGCATGCCATGGCCGCAGGTGTTTCGGTCAGCGAGGCCAAGCTCGAGGTCTTTCGCGAGCGCTTCTGTGAGGCGGCGCGCCTCGCGCTCGGACCGCAGGCGCCGGTGCCAGTGCTGGAACTCGATCTGGAAGTGCGGCTGCGTGATCTGAGCCTCGACTTTTTGCAGAGCTACCGGCTCATCGAACCCTTTGGTCAACGCAATCCCGAGCCGGTCTTTCTTTGCCGCGGCGTCCAGCCGCGTTTGCCGGGGCGCTGGATGAAGGAGAAGCACCTGCGCGTTTTGCTCACCCAGGAGGGGGCCTCCATGGAGGCTCGCTGGTTCAATGCGCCTGCCGGCAACCTGCCGCCTCCACCGTGGGATGTTGTCATGCGCATTCAGCGCAACTTTTGGCGAGGCGAGGAGCAGTGGCAGCTCACCCTGGACGCGGTGCGTACCAGCGAGGCGGGCTGAGGCGTTGCAGATCCGCCGGCCGGGGCGAGTTGAGCTCCCTTGCCAGATTGCCAAGCCTCCCTATGCTGTCACATGCCCCGCAGCTCCCGCATTCGTTTTGACTGCCTGGCCGCCATGCGTGCGCTGGCGGAGGAGAGCCGGCTGAAGCTGGTGCGACGCCTGCTTGCCGGGCCTTGCTGCGTCAACGACCTCTGTGAATCGCTGGGGCTGACGCCCTACAACGCCTCCAAGCACCTGCGCGTGCTGCGTGAGGCCGGGCTGGTGGCCATGGAGAAGCAGAGCCAGCAGCACGTTTACGCGCTCGCCGCCGGCCTGCGCAGCCGCCTGCAGCCCGGCACCCAGACCCTCGACCTGGGCTGCTGCCAGTTCCACCTCGACAAGATCCAGGACTGAGATCGGGGCTGGTGGTGGTGCCAAGCGCCTGAAGTGGGGTGAAAGCCAGTCTAGATGAGCCAATTGGCAAATAGTATTTGCGCAAATTAGCAAACAATGACAACGGGAGCGCCATGTTCGTCGTCCTTCTTGTCGCTGTCCTCGCCGTGGCCTATGCCAACGGTGCGAACGCGAATTTCAAGGCGGTCGCCTCGCTCTATGGCAGTGGCACGACGAGTTATCGTCGGGCGGTGCATTGGGCGGCCGTGACGACGGCGGTCGGCGGCCTGGCCTCGGTGGCGCTGGCCGGGGCGATGCTGAAGGCCTTCTCGGGCAAGGGGCTGGTGCCCGACGCCCTGATTGCCGGCCCGGCCTTTTTGCCGGCGGTGGCCGGCGGCGCGGCACTGGCCGGCCTGCTCGCCACCCGCTGGGGGTTTCCGGTTTCGACCACCCACCTGCTCACGGGTGCCTTGTTGGGGGCGGGCTGGACGGCCGGCGAGGTGCATGTGGGCCGGCTCTGGCAGAGTTTCGTGCAACCGCTGCTGCTCAGTCCGGTGCTGGCCGTCGCGGCGGGCGGCCTGCTTGACCTGGCCTTGAAAGGCCTGCGGCTGGCGCCCGATCACCGCACGCGCTCGCTCGACGCCCTGCACTTTCTCAGCGCCGGCGCGGTCGGTTTTGCCCGTGGCCTGAACGACACCCCCAAGATGGCCGCCCTGCTGCTCGGCATCGGCTGGCTGTCGGGCGAGGTCGGTCCGCTGGCGATTTTGAGTGCCATGACCCTCGGTGGCCTGATCAGCGCGCGCCGGGTGGCCGAGACCCTGGCGCACAAGATCACCGACATGAATCCCGGTCAGGGCTTCGCCGCCAATCTCGCCAGCGCCCTGCTGGTCACCACCGCCAGCCTGCATGCGCTGCCGGTTTCCACCACCCATGTCTCGGTCGGTGCCCTGCTCGGCATCGGCATCATCACCCGTCAGGCGAAATGGCGAACCGTCATTCCCGTGCTTGCCGCCTGGGTCGTGACCCTGCCCTGCGCGGCCCTGCTCGCCGCACTGCTGTTTGCCCTCCTGCGTCTTTTGCTCCCATGAGAACCCACACTCCCCCCATGCTCGCGGCGGCCCTTTTGGCGGTCGCTGCCTCCGCCCTCGCCACCCCAACCGGCCTCAACAACATCCCGACCGCCGACACCGTGCCGCATCGCATGGTCGCGGTTCAGGCTTTCAGCAGCTTCGGGGGGGGCAACCAGTTCGCCGCCAACGGCCCCGGTCAGCACTCGTTCTGGATGGGCTTCAAGACAGGCCTGGCCTTCGAGACCCTCGGAGAGTCCATTGGTTTTGAATGGGGCCTGGACAGCCCGCTTGTCCCGAACGATGCCGGACCGCTCTTCGGTCAGGCAAAGGTGAATTTCAGCCCCTGGGAAGATGGCCTGCTCGCCCTCGGTGTGGCGGGCATTGCTCTCACCGATGATGCGCGCGCGGGTGATCCCTTCAGTTACGCGGTGCTCGCTCATGACTTCGGCCTGCTGCGCGGTCACGCCGGTTACGGCAAACAGACCGAGGGTGACACTGTGCTGCTCGGCGTCGACCGCACCTGGAAAGTCCTCGATCGCAACTTTAACCTCAATGCCGACCTCGTGCAGACCCGCGACCAGCGCGGCTGGCTGCCCGCAGTCGGTGCCAAGTACGACCTCAACAAGCACATCGTGCTCGAGACTTGGAGCAACTTTCCCGACGAGGGCAAGGTGAGCTTCATCGCCAAGATCAACTTCGTCTTCACCTTCTGAGTCCAATCCGCCGCCAACCCGCTTTCCCATCCCCACCATGAAACTCCTGCTCACCCTCGCCCTGCTCACCGTCGCCGCCCAGGCCGACATCGGTCTCATCTCGCCCGCCGAGGCGAAAAAGCTCATCGAACATCCCGATCCCGCGCAGCGGCCGGTCGTGCTCGACACCCGCGGCGGTTACAAGGACTACTTCCGCGGGCATCTGCCGACCGCCCATCACCTCAACTTTGACACCCTGCGTGGCACCGATCAGGCCGTGCCGGTGCAGTATCTCCCCGACCGCCTGACCAAGGCCCTGCTCAAGCGCGCCGGCGCCGACAAGGACCGACTCCACCTTGTCTACGCCACCGGCGACAAGCTTCCGAACGATGAGATCCTCAGCACCAGCATGGTCGTCTACGTGCTGGAGAAGTTCGGCATCCACCACATCCGCGTCGTTGATGGCGGTCTCGCCGGCTGGGTGAAGGCCGGCTTCGCCGCCGAGCGCGCCTACTTTGGCAATCCCACGGGCCGACTGCCCTGGCGTGGCACCAAGGGCATGGCCGCGGACGTCGATGAGGTGCGCGCTCATGCGGGCAAGCCCGGCAAACTGCTGATCGATGCCCGGCCGCTGAACGAGTACCAGGGCAACGACGACGTCTGGCTGCGCAAGGGCCACATCCCCGGTGCCATTAGCTTCCACTGGGCGCGCCTCATGCAGAGCGACAACACCCACCAGTTCAAGTCCATCGCCGCGATGAAGGCCGAACTGCAGCGCGCCGGCATCACCCCGGATCAGGACATCCTCTGCTACTGCGGCACCTCGCGCGAAGGCAGCCTGCTCTACTTCACCCTCAAGCACGTGCTCGGCTACCCGAACGTGCGACTCTACGAAGGCTCGTGGAAGGAGTACATCTGGGTCAGGGGGCAGTCGCTGCCCGCCGAAATCGGCGGTCGCGCGGCGGGACGGTGAGGCGGTGAGGCGGTGAGGCGGTGAGGCGGTGAGGCGGTGAGACGGTGAGACGGTGAGACGGTGAGACGGTGAGACGGACGACGGACGACGGACGACGGACGACGGACGACGGACAACGGACGATGGACGATGGACGATGGACGATGGCAGACCGCAGGGCAGGGATGAGCCGAAGAAGAAAATAATGAATATCGAACAAGGAATGACCAACGCCCAAGGGCAGAAGGCGGGAACCTTCGTCATTGGGACTTCCTTGTTGGATATTGGATATTCCTCTGGGTCGAAAGATCCCGTAGAGGGTGGAGACGTCCATGGAGGATGGCCAAGCCCTCGAGCGCGCGCAGTGCCTTGGACTGCGGAGGTCTTCCTCCTCTCTGCCACCTCGTCCGGTCAGCCCGGAAACCCAGAAGGTTCGCAGATTTCACAGATTGCGCAGAAGGGATAGGGGTGGTGGTGCCGTTGATGGCGGTCTGCAATCCGGTGAAGAAGCACGTGCACTGTACGTTCACCTGCGTGTGATCTCCCGCCTGCTCGTTCTCCTCGCTCTGTGCCCTCTGCTCGCCGCCTTGGCTGTCGAGCCCCCCAACCTCGTGGTCATCCTCGCCGATGACCTCGGCTACGGCGATGTGGCCTGCTACAATCCGCAGTCGAAGATACCGACGCCGCACGTGGACCGGCTCGCCCGGGAGGGCATGAGGTTCACCGATGCGCACACGCCTTCCGCCGTCTGCACGCCGACGCGCTACGGCCTGCTTACCGGTCGTTATGCCTGGCGCACGCGGATGAAGGCGGGCGTGCTCGACGGCTACAGCCCGCCGCTCATTGAGCCGGAACGCGTCACCGTGGCCTCATTCTTGAAGAAGGCCGGTTACCGCACCGGCTGCATCGGCAAATGGCATCTCGGCCTGCAATGGACACGCCAGGGAGGTGTGCTGGAGACCGAGGACAGGGGACCCCAGGGGGTGCGGCCCGGCTTTGACATCGATCATGCACGCCCCTTCACCGGCGGACCGAATGCCGTCGGCTTCGATCACTTCTTTGGCATCAGCGCCTCGCTGAACATGCCGCCCTTCTGTTTCCTGCACAACGATCGCGTGCTGCACCTGCCGACGCTCCGCCAGGAGCGCCTGCGCGACGCGCTCTTCCTCGCCACGGACGAAGGCCTGCGCTCGCCGGACTTCACCAATTTCGCCGTCATGCCGCGCTTCGCGGGCGAGGCGATGGCCTTCATCGAAAAACAGGCCGCGGCGAAGCAGCCCTTCTTCCTCTATGCGCCGCTGACCTCACCGCATCTGCCGGTGGTGACGAATCAGGAGTATCGCGGCAAAAGCCAGGCGGGCGAGTATGGCGACTTCGTGGTGGAGACCGACGCCTTCGTTGGCGCCGTGCTCGACACGCTCGACCGTACCGGCCTCGCGGCCAACACGCTGGTGCTTTTCACCTCGGACAACGGCGGCCTGTTTCACACCTGGCAGGCCCGGGAGACGGATGATGTGAAGCATTCCAAGGTCATCGGTCGCGCCGCGCACATCCGTGAGTTCGGTCACCAGGGCAACGCCCATCTGCGCGGCACCAAGGCGGACATCTGGGAGGGCGGGCATCGCGTGCCCTTTGTCGTGCGCTGGCCGGGCAAAACCCCCGCGGGCACGGTCAGCGCGGAGCTGGTGGAACTCACCGACCTGCTCGCCACCGCTGCCGACATCCTTGGTCAGCCGCTGCCTGCCGGCGCCGGACCGGACAGCCGCAGCCTCCTGCCCGCGCTGCTGGCGGAAAAGCCGGCCAAGCCCGTGCGCGAGTTTGCCGTGCATCATTCCATGCAGGGCGTGTTCGCCCTCCGCGAGGGGCCGTGGAAGCTGGTGGATGGCCATCGCGGCTCCGGCGGCTTTTCCGAGCCGAAGCAACTGGATCCCGCCAAGGAAGGTGGCCCGCCCGGCCAGCTGTACCACCTTGAGCAAGATCCCGCGGAGACTCGCAATGTGCACGCCGAGCATCCCGACGTCGTGCAGCGTCTCCACACGCGCCTGAAGGCCATTCAAGATGCCGGCCTCTGAGGTTTCCGCGGACGGTTAGCGGAACATCAGCACCGGGATCTGGCAGGTGCGCACCATGGTCGTGGTGGTGCTGCCGAGGACGAGGTGGCGGATCGGGCTGTGGCCGTAGGCACCCATGACCAGCAGGTCGATGCTGCCTGCCTTGACGACTTGGGCGATGATTTCTTCCGGTGGTCCGGCCTGGGCGGCGGCGGTCACCTGATAACCGGCTGCACGCAGCTTTTCGGCAGTGGTCTCGAGTTCGGCGGTGACGGTGTCGTCCACCCGGCCGGCGCGCAGCAGGTGACAGTGCAGGCCTCGCAGCAGTGGGCTGCTCAGCGCAAACTCCACGGCCTTCTGTGCGCTCGGGCCGCCGTCATGGGCGATGAGGAAACGTTCGATGGGCTTGAAGGCGCGTGCGGCGACCAGCACCGGGCGCATGCTGGTGCGGATGACGCGCTGCAGTTCGCCGC
This sequence comes from Prosthecobacter sp., assembly GCA_036846165.1. Classification (GTDB taxonomy): domain Bacteria; phylum Verrucomicrobiota; class Verrucomicrobiia; order Verrucomicrobiales; family Verrucomicrobiaceae; genus Prosthecobacter. The sequence continues at coordinate 23,011 of DAIUCN010000030.1, read as the reverse complement.
CGAGGTGGCCCTTGGCGAAGTCGCAGTGTTCACCGCGCTTGCCGAGCACGACGAGTTCGGCCTCGGGTTCCAATGCCTCCAGAATGTCGACCAGGCGACCGTGCCGCTGCAGGGTTTCGACCTCGGGGATGCCGGCCTCGGCGAGTTGGCGGACGGCGTCTTCGAGGATGGCCTTGCCCTTGAGCCGGGCGACCCGCGCCTGCGCCTCTTCGAGTTTGACGAGTTCCTCGGTGAGTTCGGCGCTGGCGTTGAAACCGATGGCGCCGGTCAGGTCATGGCCATGGGCCAGCTCACGGTGGGGGTCGAGCCCATGCAAAACCCGGATGCCGACGCCGAGACGGGCGGCGGCCCAGGCGCTGTGCTGGTAGACACTGGGGGCATACAGAGAGCCGTCGGTGCAGGCGAGGAGGTGGGGCATGGCGAGGAAAGGGAAAAGGGAGAGATCAGTGGGCGAGCAGGCGGTCGAGGGCGTCGGGTTTGTCGTGCACACCGAGGCGGTCGACGAGGGTGGCGCTGGCTTCGTTGAGGCCGAGGATTTCGACTTCGGCACCTTCGCGGCGGAATTTCAGCACCACCTTGTCGAGGGCGGCGACGGCGGTGAGATCCCAGAAGTGGGCCTGACTGACGTCGATGCGCACGCGTGCCAGCACCTCCTTGAAGTCGAACTCGCGGGCAAAGGCGTCGGCCGAGGCGAAGAAGAGCTGGCCGGTGACGGTGTAGGTGCGGCACTCGCCCTCCAGGCTGCTGCGCACGCGCAGGACCTGCCCGACCTTGCGGGCGAAGAACAGGGCGCTGAGCAGGACGCCGACGCCGACGCCGATGGCCAGGTTGTGGGTGAGCACCACGACGGTGACAGTGGCGATCATGACGATGCTGGAGGACTTGGGATGCACGCGCAGGTTGGTGAACGAGGTCCAGGAGAAGGTGCCGATCGACACCATGATCATCACCGCCACCAGGGCGGGCATGGGAATCTGCTTCACCCAGGGGCCGAGCACGACCAGCAGGATCAGCAGGAAGACCCCGGCCACCAGGGTGGAAAGCCGACCGCGACCGCCGGACTTCACATTGATGACCGACTGACCAATCATCGCGCAACCCGCCATGCCGCCGAACAGACCCGCGACGATGTTGGCCAGACCCTGGCCGGTGGATTCGCGGTTCTTGTTGCTGGGGGTGTCGGTCATGTCATCGACGATCTGCGCAGTCATCCAGGACTCCAGCAGGCCCACCGCTGCCAGGCCGACGGAGTAGGGCAGCACGATCCACAGCGTTTCCAGGGTCCACGGCACCTGCGGCCAGAGGAAGACGGGCAGGGCATCCGGCAGCGCACCGAGGTCGCCAACGCGGCGCACATCGAGTTGGAAAACGATGGCGACGACCGTCATGACCAGGATCGCCACCAGTGGCGACGGCACGGCCTTGGTCAGGCGTGGCAGCAGGTAGATGATCGCGAGGGCGCCGGCCACCATGGCGTACATCGTCAGGCCCGCGCCCTTGAATTCAGGCAGTTGGGCCAGGAAGATCAGGATGGCCAGGGCATTGACAAAGCCGGTCATCACCGATTTCGAGACGAAGCGCATGACATCGCCGATGCGGGCGAAGCCGGCGATGATTTGCAGCACGCCGGTGGCAGGGTGGCAACCAGCAGGTACGGCAGGCCGTGTTCCTTGACCAGGGTCACCATGAGCAGGGCCATGGCGCCGGTGGCGGCGGAGATCATGCCCGGGCGACCGCCGAAGAAAGCGGTCACCACGGCAATGCAGAAGGAGGCATACAGCCCGACCTTGGGATCGACACCGGCAATGATGGAAAAGGCGATGGCCTCAGGGATGAGGGCGAGCGCGACGACGATGCCGGCGAGCAGATCAGCGCGGATGTTGGAGAACCATTCCTGGGAGAGACGGGAGGAGGACACGAAGACGACGGGGCGGGGTTGCGTTTGGGTTTAGAGTCAACCCGCAACGGTCGGCCTTTGGCCGCTTAACCGGGTCTTCAAACCGCGCCGCATGGGCGTCGGTGAATCCGGAAGATGTCAGGAGACACTTTTCCGTGGCCGTGGATGCCTGGACAGGCAAGCGGTTTTTGCAAGGCTGGCGGCAGTGTCCCCGTCTCAAGGCAAGGGGCTTCGAGTGGAGGAGAGTGGCTGGGATGCATTGACTTCCAAGCGTCGGCATACGCTGTAGGCAGGGGCATCGACCCTGCTCTTGGCGCGGTGGTCCTCCTCCGCTCAGCCACCGCGTCCTGCCATCCTCCCGACTCAACAACGTTCCTCGCACGCGTCTCCAACGCGGTTCCAAAGCTTTTGGAACCATAAATCGCACGAAGGACACGGAGTCGGAAGTGCAGGGCGCTGCTGCGCCGGCGGCCTGGCTTTTCTTGGGTGGCGTGAGCCTTTGAGCATCCCAAATCGTGGCGGTTGTTTCGTGTTTGTCTTGACCAAAATCCTCGTGCTGGAGACCCTCGTGCGTGCTCGGGAAAATTCGTGCCATGAAAATGCTCAGGATGATTTTGATTTCGTGTGCCTTGCTGTTGCTGGGATTCTGCTCTGTCGTCCTGACTTCGTTTGTTCGTCAGGTGAGCCGACCCGGGGAAGTGGCCGAAGGTGTTGGAAGCGTCGACTGGCTGCCTGCTGAGGCAACGAATATCAGCTATCATAAGGACTACATGACGAACGCTTATGAGTTTCAGATCAGCGAGGCAGGATTTCGCCAATGGGCTGCCGAAGTTGCCTCTGAGCCGGTCTCTGAATTTCTCATTTACGAACCGGTGGCAGACATCGCGAAAGATGAACCTTGCTGCATGTACCGCTACAAATTCTTTGCTGGCAAGAAACAGGCTTCGATGAAGGGCTCTGATGAAGCTGAGTGGTTCAAGTCGAGTTTGATTGAGATCGAGAATGGTTTGCGAGGCGAGTTGCGCTTTCGGAACGGAGGTGGCTATTCCATCGGCTATGATCGGGATAGCGGCACCGCTTACTGGCATTGGAGCAGGAGATGAACCGATTCGATCCCCTTGGTGTGTGGCCGTTGACGTTTCTCGGGTCGCTCATGGGACGTTGATTCACGAGGCAAGGGATGCGCGGGCGACCTGCTCGGTGTCGGAGTTTTCGCCGCAAAGGAACGCAAAGAACGCAGGGAGGAGGCTTGGAAAATCTTGTGCTCTTTTGTGGCCTCAGCCGGCTCGGGCTTGATGCTTCGCGCTGAGGTCGCAGGCCATCCATGGCAACGTGGCGGAATTCGTGAGAATTCCCTGCTGGAGGCGGTTGGCAATGAAGGGCAAACTGACGTTTGCCTCTACCGTCGTGCTCTGCGGATCAGGCCCGGACTTGGCAGGTGTCACAGGCTCGCCACGGTGGGGCATGGCGCTTGTGTCCATTCTTCTGCCGGTGCGCGACGGGGCGGCGACGCTGCCCGCGGCGCTCGACTCGATCCGTGCGCAGACGCTGAGCGACTGGGAGCTGGTGGTCGTCGACGACGGCTCGGCCGATGCGACGCCGGATCTGTTGAGGGACTTTGCGCGCAGCGAGCCGCGGGTGCGGGTGCTGCACACGCCGCCGGAGGGCATTGCCGCCGCGCTGCAGGCTGGGGCGGCGCTGTGCACGGGGCCTTACCTGGCGCGCATGGATGCGGATGACCTGATGCATCCGGAGCGGCTTGCCCGGCAGGTGGCGCATCTGGAAAACGCGCCCGAGGTGGGGCTGGTCTCCTGTCGCGTCCGCTACGGGGGCGAGGCGGCGGGGTATGCGGAGCATGTCGACTGGATCAACGCCCAGGACAGTGCCGAGCGCATGAGTCTGCGTCGCTTCGTCGAGGCGCCGGTGGCGCATCCGAGCGTGCTGTTCCGGCGCGAGTTGCTCGACCGGCACGGCGGTTGGCGGGCGGGGGATTTTCCGGAGGACTACGAACTCTGGCTGCGCTGGCTGGAGGCGGGCGTGCGCTTTGCCAAGTGTCCGGAGGAACTGCTCGTCTGGAACGATCCGCCGCAGCGGTTGTCACGCCGCGACCCGCGTTACTCGGTTGAGGCCTTTTACCGGGTCAAGGCCGGTTATCTCGCGCGCTGGCTGCGTGCCCGGGTCGCTCCCGAGCGCGCGCTCTGGCTCTGGGGGGCGGGCCGGGTCACGCGTCGCCGTTTTGACGCCCTCGAAGCCGAGGGCCTGCACTTTGCCGGCTTCATCGATGTTGATCCGGCCAAGCGCGGCCGCCATCGCGATGGTCGGCCGGTGCGGCTGGCCGATGACCTGCCGGAGCGTGCGTCGAGTTTCCTGCTGGCCGGGGTCGGCGCCCGCGGTGCGCGCGAGCAGATTCATGCCCACCTCATCCAGCAGGGCTGGCAGGAGGGACGCGATTTTCTGCTCGCGGCCTGAGGCGGGGCTGCCTGTTGCAGGCAAAAAAGAAGCCGCCCGTTGCCGGGCGGCTGGGTGAAGCGGGGTGGGTCAGATTTTGATTTCCCAGCCCTTGCGGTAGGGGCGCGACCAGTACTTCTGCGCCTCGGGGTTGTCGAGGATCTTGCCGGTCTGCGGATCGCAGCGCACGACGCTGTTGCTGCGGTAGGCGATGTTGCCGAGGTGGCAGAGCATGGTGCTCTTCTGGCCCTCGTCGATCGGGCTGTTGAGCTTGGCGTTGCCGCGGATGGCCTCGATGAAGTTGCCGAAGTGGGCGGGATCACCGCCGCCGGCGCCCTTGCCCTTGCTGACCTCGACGCCCTTCGGGTCATAGACTGTCCAAGTGTCGCGTCCGGCGGCAAGCGTGCCGTTGTCGCCGTAGAAGAGGACCTCGGCAAGCGGCTTTTCCGCGGCGCGCGGGTGGCAGGAGCTCTGCACCCACTCGATGCCGGCGTGGCCGAAATCGTACACCGCGGTGCCGGTGTCGGGGGTCTCCTGAACGTCCTGGTAGAAGTAGCGACCGCCGTTGTAGGTGACCTTGAGCGGATACTCACCCTGGATGCCCCAGCGCAGGATGTCGAGGGTGTGGATGCCGTTGTTGCCGAGTTCGCCGTTGCCCCAGTGCCAGAGCCAATGCCAGTCGTAGTGGGCGAACTTTTTCAGGTCGCGCCCCGGTTCATCGGGCACCGGGCCCTGCCAGAGATCCCAGTCGAGGCCGGCGGGTGCCGGTTGGGCGAGCGCGCCGGTTTCCTTGCGGGCATTGTAGTAGAAACCGCGACCGAAGCGCACCGGGCCGATGGCGCCGCCGTGCACGGCTTCGATGGCTTCCTTCATCCAGGTGCGGCGCTGGTTGCCCATCTGCACCAGCTTGCCGGATTTTTGCGCGGCCATGACCAGCAGCTCGGCTTCGCCGGCGTTCTGGCTGCCGGGTTTTTCGACATAGACATGCTTGCCGGCCTGCAGGGCGAGTACGGCGGCGGGCGTGTGCCAGAAGTTCGGCGTGGCGATGAAGACCGCGTCGAGTTCGGGGTCATCAAGGAAGGTGCGGAAATCCTTGACGCCATGGCAGGAGACCTCCTGGGCATCGGCGACCACCTTGAGGCCGCGTTCCAGGCGGACCGGATCGGTTTCGGCGAGGTACTTGATCTCCACGCCAGGCACTTTGAGCAGGGCCTGGACGTGGCCCATGCCGCGGCCAAGCGCGACCACGGCGACCTTGACCTTGTTGGCGGCGGCGTCAGCGGCGCGCAGTCGGGGGGCGGCGGCGGCGAGGCCGAGCAGGGAAGTCTGATGCAGGAAGAAGCGACGGTTCATGGCGTCGATGAAATCGCCCGGGCGAGGCGTCGTCTATCGCCGGTCCTGGCACCGGCTTTGATACTTTTCGCACCTGCTCAGCCGTTCCAGACAAAGCTCACCGGCTTGTCGATGTCAGGATGCACGCTGTGCTGGACCGGACAGCCGAGGGCGACCGCCTCGAGCAGGCGTCGGTCGGGGTGGTCAGCGGGCAGGGGGATCTCGATGGTGATGGGCAGGCGCACGATGCGGCGCGGCAGGTCCTCGCTCATGTGCTTTTCGACACTCACCTTCATGCCGGGCAGGTCGTAACCTTTTTGCCGGGCCTTGATGCCGATCACCGTCGCCATGCACGAGGCGAGGGCGGTGGCGACCAGGTCGGTGGGCGAGAACGATTCGCCCTTGCCGTTGTTGTCAGCGGGAGCGTCTGTGAAGAAGGTCTGGTGCGAGGGACCGTGGACGGCGCGGCAGCGCAGGTCGCCTTCGTAGTCGATGTGGATGGAGACGGCCATGGGAGTGCTTTGTCTTTGACGGGTTGCGGCGCAGGCGCGAAGACTGTCGGATTCCGCGTCTTTTTACCGTGATGAACCCGCTGCCGCAAGCCTCGAAATGCCGGTTCGCCCGGCGCCTGCTGCCCGGCCTGCTGGCGCTTGGCTTGTCCAGTCCGCTGCCGGCCGCCGAGCCGGCCGTGGATCAGCTCGGCCAGGCGGCCCTGCAGAATGCCTTCCAGATTTTGCGCGGCGAGTACATCCGTGGTGAGGAAATCACCGCCGACGAACTCAACCGCGCCGCCATGCAGGGCCTGCTGGATCGGCTCGATCTCGGCGCCGAACTCGTGGCCCGCGCTGAAACCCCACCGGCAAGCGGCGGCCTGGTGGCCGAGGAGGTGTCGCCCGGCCTGCTCTACCTGCGTCCGCAGGCCCTCACGGCTGAGGAGCTGGCGGTGATCCGCGAACGGTTGGCTGGTGCGAAGGCCATCCGCCATCTGATCCTCGACCTGCGCGCGCCGATGCCGCCGGGGGAGTTTGAGGCGGCGGCCGCCCTGCTCGACGTTTTTGTGCCGGCCGGTGAACTGCTCTTCAAGCTGCAGCAGCCGGGGCGTGAGGACGCCCGCCTGTTTCTCGCCACCGAGGAAGCGCGCTGGACCGGACCGCTGGTCCTGCTGGTCGATGCCGACACGAACAACCTCGGCGAAACCATCGCCGCCGTGTTGCGGTCACGCGGTCGCGTCCTGCTGGTCGGGGCCGCGACGCGCGGCGCCACTGTGCGCTATGAGACCCTGCCACTCGATGACCACTGGCAGTTGCGCTTCGCCCGCGCCGAAATGTTGCTGCCCGATGGCACGTCTTTTTTTCGCCAGGGGCTGCAGCCGGATTTCCCCGTGAGCCAGCCCTCGGAGGCGAAGCGACGCTTGCTTGCCTCAAAGCGAACGCCTGCGAAGACCATTTTTGAGGTCGGCCGGCCGCGCTACAACGAAGCGGCGCTGCTGGCGCGCCGGCATCCCGAACTGGAGTCCTACATCCGCCGCAGCGCCGGTGAAACCGTTGAGGACGACCGCGTGCCCGACAGCGACCGCGTGCTGCAGCGTGCGGTCGACATGCTCATGGCCAGCGACCATCTGAGTGGCAGTCGCCTGCGCTGGCCGTCCGCTGCCCGTCCCGCCGCGCCGAAGGCCGCCGGTCAAGCTCCCTCCGCCAAGCCATGATTCCGCAGACTGTCGAAACCCGCCTCACCATCGATGCCGTGCACAGCGCCCGCACCTGGCAGGCGAGGTTGCCGAATGGTCGGCCGGTGCTGGCCTTCCGGCCCGATGAGGCACCACCGCTGGAACTTGCGCCAGGCGCGCAGCCGCGGGCCCTGCTGACGGTGTGCGATTTCTCGCGCGCGCTGGTGCTGGCGGAGGAGGAGTCGGCCGACGCCTTTTTCAGGCCTCCGGCTTCTGGATCGCCGGATTGATCTTCTGCAGCGCCTCGTAGAGGGCCGGGTCCTGTGGGTGACCGTTGTAGAGAATGGCGCCGTCGGGGGCGACCAGGACCATGCGCGGGATGCTGTCGATCTCGAGCAGGCCCGAGAAGGGGCGCTCGCGCGGTTCGACCAACCAAGGGAAGTCGATGCCCTGCTCGTCGCGCACCTTGGCGGCGACCGCCTCGGCATTTTCATCGTCCTTGTTCATGCCGATGACGACGACGTCGTGCGGCGCCAGTTCGGCGGCCTTCTTCTTCAGGGCCGGCATGAGCTGCATGCACGGGCCGCACCAGGAGGCCCAGAAGTCGATGAGCAGGGCTTTCTTGCCGGCGAGTTGGTCCTTGAGCGTGGTGGCTTCGCCGTCGGCACTGGTCAGCACCAGGCCGAGATCGAGCTTGAGGCCGGCGAGTTTGGTTTCACGGCGGGCCTTTTCGATGAGCTGGAGGAAGAGCGGACCCTGGCCGGGCGACAGCCACAGCGCCTCGAGGATGTGGGTTTTGAAGGCGGCGTCGTCCTTGGCGCCACGTGCCTGCAGGGCGAGGGTGAACTCGGTGAAGGCGCGCACGTCGTCGGCCGACTTCAGGCCGGCGCTGTCCTTGGGATCGAAGTTGTCGGCGAGGATGCGCATTTCCGGCAGCATCTTGACCAGCCAGTCGCTGTCCTGGCGGCGCAGGCCCCAGATCAGCTTGGCTTCGAGAATCTTCTGGCGCGAGATGCCGGCACGACCGGCTTCCTTGAGGGTGGTGAGCAGTTCCTCCTGACCGAGTTCGGGACTGAACATGCGCTGCATCAACTGGCCGGGATCCGCCGCCTCCTGGGCGGTGGCGGGCAGGGCGAGGGCCAGGGCGGCCAGGAGGGAAAGACGGAGTTTCATGCTCAGATTCATAACGCGTGAGACGCGCCCAAGTTGCCATTGTTCCGCGCCGGCTCCAGTTTGACCGCCATGCCCACCCCGTTTTTCCTCACCGGCCCCACCGCCAGCGGCAAGTCCGCGGTCGCGGTGCTGCTGGCGGAACGCCTGGGCGGCGAGATCGTCAACGCCGATGCCTTCCAGCTCTATGAAGGCATGGACCTGCTGACCGCCAAACCGGGCCCGGCGGAGCTGGCGCGGGTGCCGCACCATCTCTACAGCGTGCTGCCGGCTGGCGAACTCTGCGACGCCCAGCGCTACCGCGAGCTGGCCCTGCCGGTGCTGGCGGACATCGCCGCGCGTGGTCGCACGCCGATCGTGGTCGGCGGCTCCGGTCTGTACCTAAAGGCGCTGTCGCACGGCCTCGCCGAGCTGCCGCCGGCCGACCCGGCCCTGCGCGCCGAACTGGCCGGTTGGAGCCTGGAGGCCAAGCGGAACAAGCTGCTTGAACTCGACCCGGACGCGGCCGCCAACGTGCCGCTGGCGAATCCGCGCTACGTCGACCGCGCCCTGGAGATTTGCCTGCTCACCGGCCGGCCGCAGTCGCAACTGCGCCAGACCTTCGCCAAGGCCGAACCGCTCGGCAGCGGCGTGACCCTCGACCTGCCGCGCGCGGAACTGCACGAGCGCATCCACCGGCGCCTGCAGGCGATGGTCGCCGCCGGCCTGCTCGATGAGGTGCGCGCCCTGCCGGAGATCGGCCCGACCGCCGCGCGCGCCATCGGCCTGCGCGAACTGCGCGCCCACCTGGCCGGCGAGCTGTCGCTGGAGGCCGCCTTGGAAGCGATGGAGACGGCGACCCGCCGCTACGCCAAGCGCCAGCTCACCTGGTTCCGGCGCGAGACCTGGTTGCAAAGCATTTGCCTGCCTGCCGGGGCCACGGCAGAGTGCGCGCTCGACCTCATCCTGCCCCACGTCCCATGCCCGCCGAATCCGCCGCCACCGTCCACGTCAACCTAGGCTCGCGCAGCTACGACGTTGAGGTCGGCCCCGGCCTGCTCGACCGCCTTGGGGCGGTGGCGTTTGCCAAGTTTCCCGGCCGTGCGCGGGTGGCGGTGCTCACCGATTCGAATGTCGGTCCGCTCTACGCCGAACGCGCCCTCGCCAGCCTGCAGGCCGCGGGCCTGCAGCCGCACCTCATCACCGTGCCCGCCGGTGAGGCCTCAAAATCGCTGTTGGTCGCCGAGACCGTCTGCGGCGAGATGGCGCGTGCCGGCCTGGATCGCAAAAGTTTCGTGGTCGCCCTCGGCGGCGGGGTCATCGGCGACCTCGCCGGTTTCTGCGCGGCGATCTACCAGCGCGGCATTCCCTACCTGCAGGTGCCGACGACGGTGCTGTCGCAGGTCGACAGCTCGGTGGGCGGCAAAACCGGCGTCAACCTGCCTGACGCGAAGAACATGGTCGGCTGCTTCCATCAGCCCGCCCATGTGCTGGCCGACACCGCGACGCTGGCAAGTTTGAAAAAGCGCGAGTGGAACGAGGGCTTTGCCGAGATCCTCAAGCACGCCTGCATCCGCGACGCCGCCATGCTGGAGGTCATCGAGGCGGTGGCCGACGGCCGCGGCGATCTCGCCGAATTGATCCGCCGCAACGTCGCCATCAAGGCGCGCATCGTCGAGGCCGACGAGCATGAGACGAACGGCCTGCGCGCCCTGCTCAACTTCGGTCACACCCTCGGTCACGCCATTGAGGCGGCGGCCGGTTACGGTGGCCTGCTGCACGGTGAGGCGATTTCGCTCGGCCTGCGCGCCGCCCTGTCGCTCTCCTGCCAGCTCTGCGGCCTGCCCGTGGCCGCCGCCGCACGCGTGCTCGGCCTGCTGCGCCGCTTCGACCTGCCGGTCGTGCTCGACCGCGCGCTTGCCCCGGAGGAAGTGCTGCGCATCGCCCGCATGGACAAGAAGTTCGAGGCCGGCCAGATCCGGTTTGTGCTGCTGCGCGAGTTGGGCGACGCCTTTGTCAGTCGCGAGGTCGGCGAGGCCGATCTGGCCGCGGCGCTTGCTGAACTGAAGACGGAACTTCCCTGAATTTGCCCTTTGCATCCGCCCGTTGATCTTTCACTGTCCCCACCATGCCGAAAACCAGCCTCACCCCGAACGAAGTCAAAGAAATGCTCCTGCTCGCCGCGGAGCGCATCATCGCCGCTGAACCCGCGCTGTCGGAGGCCGACCGCAACCTGGGGGACGGCGACCACGGTCTGGGCATGCAGCGTGGCATGACCGCTGCCACGGAAAAGCTGCTCGAAGGCGAGGCCGTCTCGGTCGAGAAGGCCTTCAGCAATGTCGGCATGGCCATGATGAGCAGCATGGGTGGTGCCTCGGGCGCCATCTTCGGCACCTTCTTCCGCAGCGGTGGCAAGGCGCTCGCCGGCAAGGACACTTTGGATGCCGCTGGTCTGGCCGCCTTCCTGCAGGCCGGTGTCGAGGGCGTCAAGCAGCGCGGTGGCGCGGCCGTCGGCGACAAGACCGTCGTCGATGCCATGCAGCCCGCCGCCGAGAAGGCGGCCCAGGTCGCCGACCAGCCCCTGCCGGAGGCGGCTGCCGCCGTTCATGAAGCCGCCCTCGGTGGCCTCGAAGCCAGCAAGAACATGATCGCCAAGTTCGGTCGCGCCAAGACCCTCGGCGAGGCCTGCCTCGGTCACCCGGATGCCGGCGCCCTCTCGGTCACTGTCATCCTCGGTGCCATGAAGGATTACATCGCCGCCTGAACCCGGCCCGGCGCGGCACGTCATGACCCTTCGTCCCGCGCTGCTTCGCCTCTGGCGCCTCGGCCTGCTGGTTGCCGTCGTCCTGCTCCTGCGCGCGGCGCAGGAGCAACGCGATGCCGATGACGCGGCGCTGACGGTGGAGCGCGTGCGCGATTTTTTTCCCGCGGCCGAACGACTGGAGCCGGTCGATGCCGCCGGTCGCCAGGAGGTGCGCGCGGCCGATGGCGCCCTGCTCGGGCGTGTCACCACGACCCTGCCGGAGTCGAAGCGCATCATTGGTTATTCCGGGCCGACCCACAGCCTGCTCGCCTTCGATCCGCAGGGTCAGATTCTGGGCCTGCGCGTGCTGCGCAGTCATGACACCTCCGATCACCTGGCCGAGGTGGTGGCCGACCGCGCCTTTTTTCGCCAATTCACCGGTCACAAGCCCGAGGCATTGGCCGGGCAGCAACTGCACACGGTCACCGGGGCGACCCTGACCAGCACGGCCATCGCCGAGGGCGTGCTCGCCCGCCTCGGCGCCGCGGCGCAGGTGTCGCTGCGTTTCCCGGAGGAGATCACGCTGGAGGAGGTGCGTCACCTCGAGCCCGCCGCCGAGAGCCTGAAGGAAAACCGCGGGGCGGTGGGCGGCTGGCAGGTGCTCGATGGCAAGGGCAAGCGCCTGGGCATCGCCGTGCGCAGTTCGCCGGTCACCGACACGCTGATCGGCTACAAGGGGCCGACCGACACCCTGCTGCTGCTCGATGCCGAGGGGCGCACCCTGCGCGGGCTGGCGGTGCGCAAGAGCTATGACACGGGGCGCTACGTCGGTTATGTCACCGGCGACCGGCATTTCCTCAAGTCGTTCAACGGGCGCAGTCTGGAGGAACTGGCCTCAATGGATTTCAAGGAGGCGAAGATCGAGGGTGTGTCCGGGGCCACCCAAACGAGTTGGTCGATCGCCGAGGGGCTGAAGTTGCGGGCGGGCGACCTGCTGACCCGGCGACCGGCCGGCTGGCTGCGTGAGATCCGCTGGCGCTGGCAGGACACGGGGCATGTGCTGATGATCGCCTCCGCCCTGCTCATGGCCTTCACTCGACTGCGCGGCATGCCCTGGCTGCGCCACCTGCATCATGCCGGGCTCGTCGTTTATGGCGGCTTCATCGCCGGTGAACTGCTCTCGCAGGGCTTGCTCGCCGGCTGGGGTGCGCATGGCACGCCCTGGCGCAGTGCCCCGGGCCTGCTGCTGCTGGCGGCGGTTGCCCTGCTGGCGCCGGTGTTCAGCGGTCGCCAGCTCTACTGCCATCACCTGTGCGCGCATGGCGCCCTGCAGCAGCTGCTGGCGCGGCGCCTGCCCTGGCAACTTCACCTGCCGCCCGCGGTCGAGCGCTGGCTGACCCGGCTGCCCTTTGCCCTGCTCGGCCTGGTCCTCGCCAGCGTCGTGCTCGGCTGGGGCCTTGATCTCAATGCGCTGGAGCCGTTTGACGCTTACCTCTTCTCGGTGGCCGGCTGGGCCAGCCTAGCCCTGGCCGTGGTCGGCGTGGTGGCGGCCCTGTTCACACCGCTGGCCTACTGTCGTTACGGCTGCCCAACCGGTGCCCTGTTCAAGCTGCTGCGCGTGGCTGGCGCCGGCGATCGTTTCGGTCTGCGCGATGCTTTGGCAGCGCTGGCCTTGGCCGGTGCGGTTCTGTCGCTCTGATCAGGAGCGCTGGCGACGGCCCTGGCTGGGTCCCATTTTGCGATAGAGCGTGGCGAGGCTGATGCCGAGCATGGCGGCGGTTTTTTCGCGCGACCCCGCGTTGTGCTCCAGGCTGGCCTGAATGAAGCGGTGTTCCTGTGCACGGATAAACTCGTCGAGGGGCGTTCCCACCGGCAATTCGGTTGGGCACGGGGCAGGGCAACGGGTGGCTTCAGGGGTGGCGACCGCGGATGCCGCTGCAGCCGTTTGCGCGGCATTGGCCGGTCCGGATCGCCGCAGGCAATGCTGCAGACAGGCCACCAGTTCCGCCGGCGCGACCGGTTTGAGCAGGAAGTCGCGCACACCCAGACGCAGCGCTTGAATGACCACCTCCAGGCTGCGTTCCGCGGTGATCATGATCGTTGGCAGGGTGGGAAACTCATGCTGGCAGACCTCCAGCATGTACATGCCGCTGTCCAAGCCGATGCGATAGTCCACCAGCACCAGATCGGGTTGCCAAGCATGCAGCGCTTCGAGTCCTTCCACCACGGTGGCACGGCCACAGACCTCAAAGCCCGCATCGTTGCAAATGCGCTTGAGCATTTCCAACAGGGCGGGTTCGTCGTCGATGATCAGCAGGCGTGCCATGGCTTCATTCACAGCAGGTAACGCGCGTTCACCTGCCACGGTAACACCCGGAATTTAGCGTGACCAGCCTTAAAAGATGATGAAGACACCAGGGCGAAGCCCTCGGGTGCCTTCAAAGACGCTCCAGCGGGTTGCCACGCTCCTGCAGCGGCAGGGCCATGCGTTTGCCGCCGAGGCGGTGCGATTCGAACACGCCGGCGATCATTTCCAGGGTGACACGGCCGTCGCGGGCCGAGCAGAGCGGTTCGCGTTCCTCGCGCAGGGCGGCGATCAGGTCGAGCGCCGGCGCCAGATGACCGCCGACCCGCTTGCGGATGTCGGTCAGCGGTTCGGGCACGCCAATCCCGCCGCTGGTGACGGCTTGCCAGGCGGTGGGCTTGGCATCCGGTCGGAAGGGGCTGCCGGTGCGCAGGTGGACGAGCGGCTCGGCGTCCATGCGCAGGTCGAGCACGCCTTCGGTACCGATGACTTGCAGGCCGAAGCCGGATTCGCGCACGCCGGCGTTTTGCACGGAGTCGAAATAGGCGGGCAGGCCGTCGGCCATCTCGAAGCGGGCATGCACTTCGTTGCCTCCGAGTCGGCCAATGCCTTCAGAACCTTCGCCAACATCGGCGGCGGTGAGCGGTCGGCCCTGCTGGAGCACGGTGGCGCTGCAGGTTTTGGGTTCGCCGGCGAAGTGATGGATCAGGTTGAACAGGTGGCAGCCGAGCACCCAGAGGTCGAGCGAGCCGCCGCGGGCGTCCTCCTTGCCGCGGGCGCGGTATTCCAGCACCCGGCCGATGGCGCCCTCGCGCACGAGTTTGACCGCCACCGGCAGGGCGGGGTGGTAACGGTTGCGATGGGCCAGGGCCAGGCGCAGGCCGGTGCGCTCGCAGGTGGCGACGATTTCGTCGGCCTCGGCCAGGGTCCGGCAAAAGGGTTTCTCCATGTAGATGCCGCGCACACCGGCGGCCGCGGCGGCCAGGGTCATGGCGTGGTGCTGATCGACGTGACGCGGCGCGATCACCGCGATGTCCGGGTGCAATTCCTCCAGCATCTGCCGGTAGTCGGCAAAGCCGCGCACGCCGCCGAGGCGCGCCTGCGCTTCGGTGAGGCCCTTGGCATCGGCATCGGCCACGGCGACCACCTGGGTGCCGGGCACGTCGCGCCACATCGTGTCGAGACCATGGCCGAAGTTGCCGCGGCCGGTGTGGCCGATCACGGCGACCCGCACGGGGGCTTCGGCGGCGCGACCGCGTGCGGTGGCAAGGGCGGCGGCGGCGCCGAGGAAGGTGCGCCGTTTCATGGCGCGTCCTGTTCGACGGTCTTCTCGATCTTGATCTTCGGCAGGTTGCCGCCGACGCGATCAAAGAGGTCGCTGAAGAAGTTGCCGCCTTCGGTTTCCTTGTGATGGCGCAGGTACAGGCCGGCGAGGAAGGCGGCGACGAAGAGGGCGATGACAATGGCGGCCGTGGCGCAGCCGCTGCCACTGGTGTCGGGGTAGGAAGTCACGCGCACGGCGCGGCTGCGCGGCGGGGCCGGCGTGCGGTAGTTGCGCTTCGGCATCGGCGGCGGTGCCTCGGGCACGGGCGGCACTTCCGGCAGCGGCACATGAATGACATCGGGCTCGGCCAGCGTTGCGGGGGCTTCGCCCTCGTAGAACACGGCCTGGACATCCCCGAAGGCAATCCGGTCGCCCTCGCTGAGCCGCGCCTCCTCAATCTCGACACCGTTGACACGGGTGCCGTTGCTGGATTTCTGGTCGGCGACGAAGCAGCCACCGTCGCCGAGTTCGATGACCGCGTGATGGCCGGAGACCGAGGGGAATTCGAGCACGACCACGCTGTCCGGGTGGCGGCCGATGGTGGTGGTGCCTTCCTCCAGAGGGTGGGTGAAAACGGAGCCGTCGTCGAGGTGGAAGACAAGGGTGGGCATGATCGGCGGGAGCTGAAGCTGGCGGTGCAAACGCAGGAACCGGACCGGGTTTGCAAAGAGATCACACAGAATCTTGGCTTTTTCACGATGCAATGTCTATGTTCGAGGAGTAGTCTGTTTTGCGCCCCTGCACGTCATGAATTCCCCTGCTGCCTTGAAGAGCTGCCAACGTCGCCGTTTTCTCGCCGGCCTGCTGCTCGCCGCCCTGCCGGCGGTAGCCGCCAAGACCGAGGACGAGGCCGAGGCTGCGGCCACGGCCCTGGCGCTCGATCAGGAAAAGGCGGGTTATGCGTTCCGGGCGGAAACCTGGGTGGCACCGCTGCCGGTCGAGCTCGGCAAGGCGGTGCGCCTGCAGCTGTTCAAGGGCAATGAGTACTGCATCGCCGTGGCGGTGCCGCGCGGCTCCGGCATCCATGTCACCGGCGCGGTGCTCGATTTCAATGGAGAACCGGTCGGTGAAATCCAGCCGGTGCTCGATGGCTGGGGCTTCCTGCTGTTCTTCAAGCCGAAGAAGACCGGCGTCTACGTGGTGACCATCCGCCAGGATGAGACCGGTCGCCGCCGCGACACGACCTGCGCGGTCGCCGTCGGCTACAAGTGACGCGTGTTGAACAAGCGCCGGTGCGCCGGCGTCTGATCTGGCAGCCATGAAACCGGTTCTGCTCGCCCTGGTGACCGCCCTGTCCGTGGCGGCCGAGACGCCTTTTACCCTCACCACCCTCGACGGGCGCAGCTTTCGCGACTGCGTCATCGTCCGTGTCCACCCCGATGCCCTGGCGTTCCGCCACGCCAGCGGCGCGGCTCGCGTCGAGTTTGCAGCCCTCGATCCCGCCCTGCGCGCCCGGTTCGGCTACGATCCGCAGCGGGCCGAGGCGCATCGCCGACACCTGGCTGAGCTGCAGAGCGAGGCGAGCGCACGCCAGGACAAGCGCGACCGCGAGTTGAGCGAGGCCCTGGCGGTGGCGCAGCGGGCCGAGGTCGAGCGGTTGCGGGTGGAGACCGAGCAGGCGCGTGCCGTGCTGGCGGCGGATGCCGCCCGACCACTCGGGCCGCCGCTGGTGCCGGCGCCACCGCCCCTGGGCGAGGCCTTCACCGCCGGTGGCGGCTGGAGTCGCGGCGATGGTCCCTGGCTGCTGCCGTGGTTCGGTTGGGGCGGCGGCTACGGGCCCTGCAACGAACTGCCCCACGGCTACCGTGGGGCAGGCTGGGGCGGACCTTGGGGTGGCGTCCGCGTGCGGATTTGCTGGTGAGGTCAATCCTGACCGTTGACCCAGTCGATCGCGGCCCGGCAGATTTCCCAGAAGCTGCCGCTTTCCAGGCTGGCGCCGCCGACGAGCGCGCCGTCGACGTCCTTCTGCGAGATGAGTTCGGTCATGTTGCCGGGCTTGACGCTGCCGCCGTACTGGATGCGGATCTTCTGGGCGGTGTCGTCGTCGAACATCGAGCTGAGCACGCGGCGCACGAAGGCGTGCGCCTCCTGGGCCTGCTCGGGGCTGGCGGTGCGGCCGGTGCCGATGGCCCAGACCGGTTCGTAGGCGATGACGCAGTCGAGCACGCGGCGCGAGCCGACGTCGGCCAGCGATTCGCGCAGCTGGCTTTCCAGCACCTGTTCAATGCGGCCGGCGTCGCGTTCCTCGAGCGTTTCACCGATGCAGAGGATCGGGTGCAGGCGCGCCTCCAGGGCGGCGGTGACCTTGGCGTTGACGATGGCGCTGGTTTCGCCGTACAGGCTGCGGCGCTCGCTGTGGCCGAGGATGACGTGGCGGCAGCCGCATTCCTTGATCATGCGGGCGCTGATTTCACCGGTGTAGGCACCGCCCGGATGCTGGCTCATGTTCTGGGCCGCCAGCTCGATGTTCTCCTTGCGCGCGTGCATGACGGCTTCCTGGGCCTTGGCCAGGCTGACGAAGGGCGGGGCCACCACGACCTGCACGGGGCACTTGTCGGGCACCAGGCGGGCGAAGGAGCGGAGGAAATCATCCGTCTCCTGGGGAGGCATGTGCATCTTCCAGTTGGCGGCAATGATGGGCTTGCGGACGTGGATCATGGGACGGGGCGGGGCGGGGGACGAACAAGGGAAATTACTGGTCCTGCAGGCAGGCGACACCGGGCAGCACCTTGCCTTCGAGCAGCTCAAGGCTGGCGCCGCCGCCGGTGGAAATGAAGGTCATGCGGTCGGCCAGCTTGGCCTTCTTGACCGCCTTGACGCTGTCGCCGCCGCCGATGATCGTCTTGGCGCCGGTGTTGGCGGCCACCGCCTCGGCGATGGCAAAGCTGCCCTTGGCGGCCTCGGGAATTTCAAACACGCCCATCGGGCCGTTCCAAATCACGGTCTTGGCGCTGGCAATGGCTGCGGAGAAGAGACGCACGGACTCGGGGCCGATGTCGACCCCTTCCCAGCCATCCGGGATGTTCTCGTTGACGTCGGTGTAGCGGGTCGTGCCGAGCTTCTTGGCGTCGAAATCAAAGGCGTCAGTGATGAGGGCGTCGACCGGGATGAGCAGCTGGACGCCGCGCTCGCGCGCCTTGTCGAGCGCGGCCTGGGCGACCGGTTCCCACTCGGGCTTGTACAGGCTGCGGCCGAGGCTGATGCCCTGGACCAGCTTGCGGAAGGTGTAGGCCATGCCACCGCCGATGATGAGGGTATCGGCCTTGTCGAGCAGGCGGTTGATCACCTCGATCTTGTCGCTCACCTTGGCGCCGCCGAGGATGACGACGAAGGGACGCTCGGGCGATTCCAGCTCGTCGTGCAGGTAGGTCAGCTCCTTCTCCATGAGCAGGCCGGACACGGCCGGCAGGTGTTCGGCGACACCGGCCGTCGAGCTGTGGGCGCGGTGGGCGGAACCGAAGGCGTCATTGACGAAGATCTCGGCCAGGGCGGCCAGGCCGCGGGCGAGTTCGGGGTCGTTCTTCTCTTCACCGGCGTGGAAGCGGGTGTTTTCCAGCAGCAGCACGCCACCGGCCGGCAGGGCCGCGGCCTTGGCTTCGGCCTCCGGGCCGACGCAGTCGCTGGCAAAGTCGACCGGGCGACCGATCAGCGCCGCCAGGGCCGGAGCGACCGGGGCGAGCGACTGGCGCGGGTCGCGCTGACCCTTCGGGCGGCCCAGGTGGCTGCACAGGATGACCTTGGCGCCGGCGTTCAGCAGGTGATTCAGGGTCGGCAGAGTCTCGCGGATGCGGGTGTCGTCGGTGATCACCATCTGGCCGTCCTTCTCGTCGAGGGGCACGTTGAAATCGACGCGCACAAGGACGCGTTTGCCGTTCAGTTCGAGGTCGCGGAGGGTCTTTTTGGGCATGATCGTGAAGGAAAAACAGGGGGCCGGGGTGCGGCGGGCGAAATGGCTAGCACAAAGCGGGCAGGAAGCGCGTGAATTTTTTCCCTAGCCGGAAAAAATCACCAGCAAAACCGCTTCAGGCAGCCTGCGGAGGGTCAGCGGCGGCCGTCGACGTTGAGCTGGACGCGGTACAGGCTGGTCTTGGCGGTGATGTAGAGGGTGCGGCTGCCGCGGGCGCCAAAGACGCAGTTGGCCGGGCGCTCGGGCGTTTCGATGACGCCCAGCTGGCGGCCTTCCGGATCGACGATGTAGATGCCGTTGGCGGCGATGTACAGGTTGCCGAACTGGTCGCTGGTCAGGCCGTCGCCGCCGCGCTCCTCCTTGGGGTCGAACACGCAGAGCTTGCGACCGGCCCCGAGCTTGCCGGCGCCCTCGATCGGGTAGGCCCACAGGCTGTTGGAACCATTGTCGACCACATAAAGAGTCTTCTTGTCGTTGGAAACCAGCACGCCGTTCGGCCGCACCAGGTCGTCGATCAGGCGCACGACCTTGGCCGGCTTGCTGCGGTCCTTGTCGGGCGTGGCATAATAGACGCCCTCGGCGCCGAGGAACATCTCCTCGGGTTTGCGGCCGTAGCCGGGGTCGGTGAAGTACACGCCGCCGCGGCCGTCGATGTCGAGGTCGTTCGGGGCGTTGTAGGCCTTGCCGTCGAATTCGCTGCTCAGGACGGTCGGTTCACCCGTGCCTTCCTGGCGGCTGACGCGACGGGCGCCGCCCTCGCAGGCCAGCAGGGCGCCGGCCGGGGTGAACATCAGGCCGTTGGCCCGGCCGGTCTTTTCGCGATGCAGCACGGTCGTGCCGGCCACCGGATCAAAGATGTGGATGCGCTCGTTGGGGATGTCGCTGAACCAGATCCGGCCGTCCGGGCCGAGCGCCGGGCCTTCGGTGAAGGTGAAACCTTCGGCGACCTTCTGCACCTCCAGCTTCTCCGGCAAAACGCTGGCGGGGGCGGTGGCGACCGGCGCCTCGGGGCTGCCGGCGGTCGGGTTTTCCTGCAGGCGCAGGTTGCGCCAGCGCACCTGCAGGCCGGCGAACTGCTCCGGCACATTGTGCACCTGCAGGGCAATGAAGCCCTTCGGCGTCATGGCGTCCTTGAGGTCGGCGGCGGGCACGCCGTTGAGGAAGGTGCGCAGGCGGTCGCCGATGGCCTCGATGCGCACCCGGTTCCAGTCGCCCTGCTTGAAGGCGTAACGGGCGGCGTCATTCGTTGACAGATCATTCAGCCAGCCGCGCCGGCCCTCCTCATAAATGCCGGCCGTCCAGCCGCGGTCACTCGGGTCGATCTCGCACTGGTAGCCATGCACCTGGCCGTTCTTGTAGTCAGGCAGGCTGTTGCTGCGGAACTGAATGCCGGAGTTGAGGTTGGTGTCGACCTTGAATTCCAGCTCCAGGATGAAGTCGCCATACAGCTTGTCCGTGCACAGGAAGCTGTTCGGCGTCTTCGGCGCGCTGATGCCGACGATTTCGCCGTTTTCGATCCGATACTCGGCCTTGCCGCCCTTGAAGTTCCAGCCGTCGAAGGACTTGCCGTCAAACAACGAAACCCAGTCGGCGGCGGACAGGCTGCAGGCGGAGAGGCAGAGGAAGAGCAGGGCGGTCGGTTTCATGCCCTGACTCTGCCCGCCCCGGCGACCTGCGCAACGATTTCTGCAAACCCGCCCACGGTTGCAATCGGCCCGCTCCAGCGCTCTAATGGAAGGATGCCTCATTCGTGGATTCGCCGGACCGGAAAGCTGCTGGTCGCCCTGCTCGGGGTCGCCAGCCTCGCCGCCCAGGAACCGGCGGAACTGGTCGGCCCGCCGTCCAAGCTCGACACCCTGCGCGCCCTGCTCGCCACCCGCGACAAGCTGCGCGCCGAGGCCGAGGAACAGCGCAAGCGCCAGCGCACGGAAACCGCCGACACCGCCAAGGAAGAGGCGCGCATCCTCGCGGAAAATCTCGACCGCCGTCGCCAGGAGGTCGAGCGCGACTTCACCACGATCAGCACCGGCATGCGCGTCGCCGACCTCGGCGGCAAACCCGCCGAAGAACCGCCGCCGCCCAGCCTGCAGCAGGAGTTCGGTCAACTGCTCACACCCATCCTCAGTGACCTGCGCGAGCTGACCAGCAAACCGCGCCTGCTCCAGCAGTTGCGGGGAGAGATCGACCGCCTGCAGGACCAGGTCGCCCAGGCCGATCGCGCGCTCGCGGAGATCGACGGCCTGCTCGCCCAGGTGCCCGCCAGCAAGGGCTCCGGGGGGACGCTGCGCACCGCCCTGAGCGACACCCGCAAGCAGTGGCAGGGCCGGCGCGACGAGGCCGCCAGCCGCATGGCCGCCGCCGCCCACCAGATCCAGCAGCTCAACGGCAGCGACGGCGGCTTCTGGACCAGCGTCGGCCTGCAGTTCCAGGAATTCGTCTACACCCGCGGCACCAACGTCCTGCTCGCCGCCCTCGCCTTCCTGATCGTGCTGTACGGCCTGCGCGCGCTGTATTATGGCATCCTGCGCCTGCTGCCCGTACGCCGCTACGCCCGACTCAGCTTCACCGTCCGCGTGCTCGATGTCGCCCATCAGGGCATCAGCCTGCTGCTCGCCACCGCCACCGGCCTGCTTGTGCTCTACGCGCGCGGCGACTGGATGCTCGGCGGTCTCGCCCTGCTCGGCATCGGCGCGCTGATTGTCACCGCCAAGTCCGGTTTCGCCCGCCACATGGAGCAGCTGCGCCTGCTGCTCGATCTCGGCCCGGTGCGCGAGGGCGAACGCGTCGTCCTCGGCGGCGTGCCCTGGCGCGTCGGCAAAATCCACATCTTCACCCAGCTCACCAACTCGGTCATCGGCGGCCCCGGCCTGCGCCTGCCGCTCGAGCAACTCGCCGGACTCACCTCGCGTCCCCCCGGCCTTGAGGAAGCCTGGTTCCCCTGTCGCAAGCGCGAGTGGATCCTGCTCAACGGCACGACCCTCGCCCAGGTCAGCGACATCACCCCGGAACACGTCGAGCTGACCTACGGCGGCGGCCTGCGGCGCTGGATCCTCAATGCCGACTTCCTCAAGGCCGACATCGCCGTGCTCTCCGGCGGCTTCGTCCGTTCCACCACCTTCGGCATCGACTACGCCCACCTCGCCGAGGCCACCGACACCATCCCCGCCAAGCTGCGCGAGGACCTGCGCGCCGCCCTGCTCGAGCAGGTGCCGGAAGCCGAACTGCTCGACGTCGTCGTCGACTTCCAGGAAGCCGCCGCCTCCTCGCTCAACTTCCTCCTGCTCGCCCGCTTCGCCGGCACCCAGGCCCCGAATTACCCCGCCCTCGGCCGCCTCCTCCAGCGCGCCGCCGTCGACTCCTGCCGCCGCCACGGCTGGTCCATCCCATTCCCGCACCT
The DNA here is from genome assembly GCA_036846165.1 of Prosthecobacter sp. Classification (GTDB taxonomy): domain Bacteria; phylum Verrucomicrobiota; class Verrucomicrobiia; order Verrucomicrobiales; family Verrucomicrobiaceae; genus Prosthecobacter. Next base: position 843 of record DAIUCN010000030.1, on the reverse strand, counting down.
CGTCGTGCAGCAGAAAGCGTAAAACCGCGAACCGCGAACCGAGAACCGAGAACCATCCTCCCCATGCCCATCCTCGAAGTTCGCAACCTCACCAAGCGCTGGCACGGCGGTCGGCTGGCGTTGGATGACGTCAGCTTCGACCTCCGCCAGGGCGAGATCCTCGGCCTGCTCGGCCACAACGGCGCCGGCAAAAGCACCCTGCTCGGCATCAGCCTCGGCATGGTCCGGCCCGACGCCGGCGAAGTGCGCATCGACGGGCACTGCGTCCAGCGCCAGCGCGCCCTGGCCCTGCGCAGCGTCGGCGCCATCTACGAGGCCGCCCACTTCTACGATTACCTCACCGGCTGGCAGAACCTGCAGGTGCTCTGCTCCCTCTCCGGCTGGTGGGACCCCGTCGAAGCCCGCCGCGTGCTCGATCTCGTCAACCTCGGCGAACGCGCCAACCACAAGACCGGCACCTACAGCCACGGCATGCGCCAGCGCCTCGCCCTCGCCCAGGCCCTGCTGCCACGGCCCAAGTGCCTGCTGCTCGACGAACCCACCGACGGCCTCGATCCCGAAGGCATCCGCGAATTCCGCGAATTCGTCCTGCGCCTGCGCGCCGAGTTCGGCATGACCATCCTGCTCAACTCCCACCTGCTCGCCGAGGTCGAGCAGATGTGCGACCGCTGCGTCATCCTCAAGCAGGGCCAAAAGCGCTACGAAGGCCCCGTGCCCTCGCGCGAACGGAAATCGCCGCGCTACCACCTGCAGACCGCCGACCCCCTCAAGGCGCGCGAAGCCGCCGCCCGCGCCGGCGCCGCCTGGGATCCCGCCACCGGCTTCGTCGACCTGCCCCCCCAC
>DAIUCN010000029.1:0-47778 GCA_036846165.1 Prosthecobacter sp. | reverse complement strand
CGCGAACGGCGATGGCTGCTGCGCTGCCCTGAGGCACGATTGCAAATGCCGGCGGCCTGAGCCGTGCTCAATCCTCCGCGCTGCGCAAACGCTGGTCCAGCAAATCCTGAAAGGCGGCGCAGGCCGCGTCCGGGTCGGTGAGCCCCCACACGGCCACTTCCAAACGCCGCTGCCCCAGATTGCGCTCGCCACGCCGCACCGCCGCCAACCGCGAGGCGATGTGGGTCATGCGGCCGGAACGATTGCCGTCGGCGCGCCGAAACACGTCTCCAGCAACGCAGTTGAAAACAAAGACATCCTTGCCGCGATCACGGAACCAGTAGCTGTCAAATTCAAGGCTCAGGGCTCCCCGTTGATGGATCTGCACTGGCAACACCTCGACAAGCACCTTGCCAGACCCGGCTAGGCAGACCCGCGGATCATGCAGATCGAGCACGGCCCCCGTGCCAGTGGATCCCGGCTCCCAGCGGAAGTAATGCGCCACCCAGACCCGGTTGGCAGCGTCGCGCCAGCGGCCGCCCGAGTAGGCACTGTAGCGTAAGGTCGAGCGCACGCTGGGACGCTGCTCGACATGCTCCAGGCCCGGCAGTTCCACCGGCAGTTGAAAACTCCAGCCCAGCAGTGGCCTTGCAGTGCGCTCGTGCCAGGCAAACCAGGCCTGCGTCGCCGTCCAGGCGATGGGCAGCAGCAGCACGGCGCCCCAGGCCGGTCCCCTGCACACCTGCAGGCCTGGCAGGCCGCTGGCGAGCCGGACCCGCACAGGGATGTTGCTCACGACAGGCGGGCGTCGGCCCAGCCAGGCGGTTGCCAGAATGCCGACCAGGCACAGGCCGACAAAACCCTGCCCGACACCATCGTGCCAGCGGTCGAGCAAGGGTGCACCACCGCGCTCGAGCAGGAGCGTCAACACCAGCGTGCGCGCTGTGTTGGTGGCCAGCGCCCAAAGCAGCCCGGCGACCAGCAACAGGCTGCGGCTGCGCCAACGGAGGGCGAAGATTTCACCCGCAAACCAGGCTGTCATCAGCGCCCCCTGCAGCGAGCGGATGCCGCTGCAGGCCTCATCGACGCTGAGCGTTGCCTGGGGCAGCCACACCTGATTGCCCTGCACCTCGGCGGCAACGCCGAGCCAGCGCATGATTTCCGCGGCCAGAGCGGCGTTGACCTGCATGAGATCGTGCATGACACGATTTTCCAGGCCGTGGGGCCAAGGCACGGCAGTCAGAAAAAACAGCACAGGAAAACTCAGGTGCACGCACCAGGCCCAGCCACCGGCGGCACCGGCGACACAAAGGCTGGCCAGCACGGCCAAGCCGCTGAACAGCCAACCCAGCAGGCGCCATTCAGGATTGGCTTCCTGGACTGGCAGCAGCATCGCCCAACCCAGCAGGCAAACGAGCAGGCCTGTGCGCGTCAACCAGGCGGGTGCCGGAGCACCCGGCGCCGGCAGGGATTCCAGCCGCAGTCGCAGCAGGTAGGCAGCCAGCAACGGCACCACCCAGCCGTAGCGATACTGTTCGCTCACCGTCCACTCCGGGGCCAGGTGCGTAATCGTCAGCAACCAACCAGGCAGCAGGCAGGCGAGCACCAGTGCACCCGTGGCGATTGCCGGGCGCTCGCCGGGTGAATGCAAACGATCCATGGGCAGGTGGGGGGATTCCAGATGGCCGATTTGAAATGCCCGCCTCTCCGCCTCACTGCCCAAACGCTTCGGTCACGGGCCGGCCGTCGAAGCCCGACTCCGGCAGTGGCACACCGAGCAGCCAGAGCACGGTGGCGGCGGTGTCGTAGGTCATCGGCTGGCGCTGCTGCAGCGTGTGCCCCTGGCGCACGCCCTTGCCCCAGGCGATCCAGGGGATGTGGGTGTTGCTCGGGATTGGGTCGAAATGGCTCTTGTCCTTGCCGCCGTGGTCGGCGGTGACGATCAGCGTGCTGTCATCGCGCAGCCCCGCTTGGTCGATGGCCGCCAGCACCTGGCCCAGCGCCTGATCACAGACCTTGAAGGCCTCGGCCTGCTCGGGCGAGCCCCAGCCGAACTTGTGGCCGGCGCTGTCGACATCGGGAAAGTGCACCATGCACAGCGTCGGCTTCTTCTCGACGATCCAGGCGGCGGCACGCTCGGCGACCTGCGGGGCCGGCACCAGCTTCTTGTCCTCGGTAGCGGGAATGGGTCCATACTCGTAAGCGCCGCCGCAGTCGAAGACATCCAGCGAGTCCTTGCGGCTCCACAGGTGGCGAAACTTGATCTTGCCGCAGAACAGCGCTGTCGAGGTCTCTGGACGCGCCGCCTTGGCCAGCGAAAACACGGTCGGCACCTTGACCATGCCACGCATCGGGAAGTAGTCGTTCCAGTCGATCTGATGGCGGGCGATGTCGACCCCGGTCAGCATGGAGGTGTGCGAGGGCAGGGTCTTCGACGGCAGGATCGTGCGCGCCTGCCAGGTGTGGGCGCCCTCGGCGACCAGGCGGTGCAAGTTCGGCATGGCCGCCTTCTGAACAAGTTCGCAGTTGGCGCCGTCGATGCTGATGACAAAGACATGGCCGGTGCGCGGCTCGGCCGCGGTGGCGGTGACGGCGAGGAGGGAAAACAGCAGGGATCGCATGGAAAAGGAGATGATGCCGACCACGACGGACTTGGCCAGCGGCAAATGGTGTCAGGCGCGCCAGGAAAGATCGACCGCGACGCCATTCCACGGATGATCGTCCAGGTGGGTATGCGTGGTCACGCGCATGCCGGCCGCACCCAGGCTCAGCAGGGTCCAGCCGGTGGTCGAGGTGGTTTTGTCGGCCACGTAGGAGGTCGCCGGCGTGTTGAGCAGGTGGATGCCCTGGTGCACGTAAAACTCGCGGTGGTGGATGTGTCCGTGCAGGTAGGCCTTCACCTGCGGGCGGGCGGCCAGCAGCGACCAGAGTTCCTCGGAATCCTCGAGGCCACCGGGGTAATGCAGGGGATCACCGCCCAGCCGCGGGTTGTGGTGGGCAAACACCAGCGCCGGTTTTTCCGGTTCAGCATCGAGCGCGCGCGCCAGCCAGTCGCGCTGGACCGCGCCGAGCTGGCCCTGGGTGACCATCGTCTGCTTGAGGGAATCGAGCAGGAAGAGATTGGCGCCCGCGAGGCGGACCACGGCGGCATGCTTCGATTCCACCACCGGCGCCGACGGACGCTCCTGCTTCAAGACCTCATAAAACACCGCGCGATCGTCGTGATTGCCCATCGTCAGATGCACCGGCACCCCTGCCTCGCGCAGCGGCGCCAGCAGGCGGGCAAAATGCACGTAATCCCCGCGCTGGCCGTCCTTGAGGGCGAGGTCGCCGTTGATGACCACCGCGGCCGGTCGCTCGGGCAGGGCCAGCAGGGCTTCGATCGTGCGCCGCAGGTTCGCTGGCACCGCTGAATCTGGCGGTTGTTTTTCGCCGATGTGGGTGTCGTTCAACACCGCCACCCGCGTGCCACCGGCACTGGCGGCACGACCGCGCGACAGCGCCGCGGCGGCGCCGAGCTGGAGAAAAAAGTGGCGGCGTGAGACGAGGTGCAGCGGCATGCCTGCTATACGCGCGCCCGGCCTCCCGTATTGCTTCTCCATGGACCGCCGCGACTTCCTCAAGACCTCCAGCGCCGCCGCGCTCGCGGCCGGCTCCCTGCGCTCGACCAGCGCCGCGGCGCCGCGCCAGCCGGAGCTCATTCGCACGGAAAACGCCCGGCCCGGTCACGACTTCCAGCTCACCCGCATGATGCCCGACGGCCGCGCCGCACACCGCAGTTCGCTCATCGAGGGCTACTGCTCGCGCCAGTCGCTCAAGGCTGGCGAAACCCTGGAATTTTTCGTCAGCACCAAACCCGCCGCCCGCTTCACCCTCGAAATCTTCCGCATGGGCTACTACGGCGGTGCCGGCGCGCGGCGCATGGCCGAACTGGGGCCCTTCGACGGCGTCGAGCAGCCCGTGCCTGAGATCGGTGACAACCGCCTGCGCGAATGCCGCTGGCAGGCCTGCACTTCCCTCGTCATCCCGAACGACTGGCCCAGCGGCGTCTACCTCGGTCGCCTGAGCACCGTGCCGGCCGCCGCAAACCAGCCCTACTGGCAGAGCTACGTCATTTTCATCGTCAAGGACGATCGCCCCGCCGACCTCCTCTTCCAGTGCAGCGACAACACCTGGCAGGCCTACAACAAGTGGCCCGTCAACGAATCGCTGTACACCGACCCCCGCGCCGCTCATGCACCCGGGGTCAGCGTCAGCTTCGACCGTCCCTACGGCAAGTACCCGCAGATCTTCGACCACCCGCTAAGCATGGGCAGCGGCGAGTTCCTGCTCTGGGAATACCCGCTCTGCTACTGGCTGGAGAAGGAGGGTTACGACGTCACCTATGGCTCCAACGTCGACGCCCTCGAACCCGCCCACCTGGCGCGCTGCAGGGCCATGCTCAGCATCGGCCACGATGAATACTGGGATCTGCGCCAGTACCAGAACGTCAAGCAGGCCATTGCCGACGGCCTCAGCGTGCTCTGGCTCTCCGCCAACGACGTGTACATGGTCACGCCCTTCAGCGCCAACGCCGCCGGCGCGCCGAACCGGCGCCTGACCCGCGAAACCTGCTACGGCGAGTTCCGCGAGGAGGAAAAAGAGGCCTACGCCAAGGTGCTCGGCCCGTTCGAAAAACCCGGTCCCGACGAACGCGACATCATCGGCGCGCGCACGGTCGTGCCCTTCAATGGCGGCGGCGACTGGACCTGCGCCAAACCCGATCACTGGCTGTTTGAGGGCACCGGCATGAAGCAGGGCGACAGCATTCCGGGTCTGGTCGGCTGGGAATTCCACGGCGATCCCGACACTGCGCGACCGGGGCTGGAAGTGATCGCCGAAGGCAACGTCTGGGCCGGCGGCACCCGCCTCGGCCGCTACGCCGCCACGGTTTTTGAAGGGCCGAAAAAGAACATCGTCTTCAACGCCAGCACCATCTTCTGGAGCCAGGGCCTGAGCAACCCGCCCGGCCACATGATCCCGTGGAGCCATGGGTCGCGCCCGCACGGCCCGGATGACCGCGTCCAACGCATCACCGCCAACGCCCTCCGGCGCGCGCTGGCCTGAAACGATTTCCAATCCGAGATCGGCTCGGCGCGCCGTCATCATGTCCATGATCACCGATGTCCATTCGCATGCCTGGAACTTCCCGGGCGATTTCTCCGCCGACTTCCTGCGCCAGGCCGGGCGGGCGCGACCGGGGGTGGCGGTGGATTTCACCGCCTCGCTCGAAGGCTACCGCGCCACCGCGCCGGCCGACACCCACACGATCGTCTTCGGCGGCAAGGCCCGGCTCGCGGGATTGTGGGTCGACGACCGCACCATCGCCGCCCACGTCGCCCAGGATCCGGCGCGGCTGACCGGGTTTTTGTCGGTCGATCCGACCCAGGACGGCTGGCAGCGCGAGCTGCACGAGGGCCACGAGGAACTCGGCCTGCGCGGCATCAAGCTGCTGCCGATGTATGCCGGCTTCAGCCCCGATGACGACCGCCTGGCGCCGCTATGGGCCTACGCCGAACGCCACGGGCTGCCGGTGCTGCTGCACACGGGCACGACCTTCATCGCCCAAGCGCCGCTGGCCTTCACCCTGCCGCGCCTCATCGAGCCGGTGGCGGTGCGGCATCCGGGGCTCAAAATCATCCTCGCCCATCTCAGCCATCCCTACGAGGGCGAGTGCGTGGCGGTGGTGCGCAAGCACGACAACGTCTATGCCGACATCAGCGCCCTGCATTACCGGCCCTGGCAGCTCTACCACAGCCTCATGCTGGCGCAGGAATACGGCGTCTGGCACAAGCTGCTGTTTGGCACCGACTACCCCTTCACGACGGTCGATGCCTCCGTGGCCGGTCTGCGCGGGCTGAATGGCATGCTCGAGGGCACGCAGCTGCCACGGCTCGACCCGGTCCAGATTGAGGCGATGATCCATCGCGACAGCCTGGCGCTGCTCGGCCTCGCCGAGGCAGATGGAAGATAGGAGATGGAAGTTGGGAGATGGGTGCCGCGGGAAGCGCCACCTGCGGCCTGAGGGGCACGGCAATCTCCTATCTCCGATCTTCCATCTTCTGCGCGCTCGCTCGCGCGCCACGCCTCACTTTGGCTGCTGCATGGCGATGCAGTGCAGGGCACCGCCTTCCATGACGAGGTCCTTGCAGGTCACCGGGATGATCTCGCGGCCGGGGAAACACTCGGCGATTTTGTCTTCGGCGAGGGCGTCCTTTTTCTTCTGGCCGAAGATGGGCACCATGACGGCGTTGTTGACGATGAGGAAGTTCGCGTAGCTGGCCGGCAAGCGGCTGAGGCGCCAGTCCTTGGCCTCGATGGCGTTGGGCATTTCGATCTCGATGATCTCGAGCTTGGAGCCGTCGGCCGTGCGCACATCGTCGAGCTGTTCGCGGATCTGCTTGAGCGCCTTGAAGTTCGGGTCGCTCTCCTTGGTCTCGACCATGCAGATGACGGCGTCCTCGCGGACGAAGCGGACGAGGTCGTCGATGTGGCCGTCGGTGTCGTCGCCCTCGATGCCCTTCTTGAACCAGACGATGTCGGTGACGCCGAGCATGGCCTTCAGTTCCTTCTCGACCTCCTCCTTCTTGCGGGCCTTGCCGCCGTTGCGGTTCGGGTTGAGCAGGACGGCCTCGGTGGTGAGCAGCAGGCCCTTGCCGTTGGTTTCAATGGCACCGCCCTCAAGCACGAAGTCGGAGGTGTAGCGGTCCATCTTCAGCACGTTCGCCGCCTTTTCCGGGATCGTGTTGTCGAGGTCGTGCGGGAACTTGCCGCCCCAGGCGTCGAATTTCCAGTCGGTGATGGCGACCTTGCCGGTCTCGTTGTGCTTGATGAAGATCGGGCCGTGGTCGCGGCACCAGACGTCGTTCGTCGGGTGGTTGTACAGGTCGACCATGTTGAGCGCGCCCTCGTTGTCGGCGATGCTCAGGCGGATGCCCATGTGCATCATTTCCGGGGCGTTGATGCGCACGCGCTCGTAGCGGGTCAGGTTGGCCGCGATCTCGCCGAACTTGTCCTGAAGCTTGTGGAAGGTCTTCGGGCAGCTCTCCTTGTTCGACGGCCAGGACAGCCAGATTGCCTCCTGCGGTTCGAATTCGGCGGGCAGGCGGTAGTTCTTCGGATATCCTTTACTCATCGAGGTAGCGTTGGGTGAGGGGGGCGTAGGTGTCAATGCGGCGATCGCGGAAAAATGGCCAGATGCGGCGGAAGTCCTCGACCGCCTGCAGGTCGCAGGCAACAAGCAGGACTTCCGGCTCGGCGACCGAGGCCTTGGCGACGATTTCGCCATAGGGATTGGCGACGAAGCTCTGGCCCCAGAATTCGGTGTCGTCCTGGAACCCCGTGCGGTTGACGGCGGCGACGAAGCAGCCGTTGGCGACCGCGTGGCCGCGCTGGACGGTTTCCCAGGCGGTGTGCTGGGCACTGCCGAGGGCGGCCTTTTCCGAGGACAGCCAGCCGATGGCGGTTGGGTAAAACAGGATCTGCGCGCCGGCGAGCGCGGTCAGGCGGGCGGCCTCGGGGTACCACTGGTCCCAGCAGATGAGCACGCCGATGCGGCCGAACTTCGTCTCCCAGACGCGGTAGCCGAGGTCGCCGGGCGTGAAGTAAAACTTCTCCTCGAAGCCCGGGTCCTGCGGGATGTGCATCTTGCGGTACTTGCCGAGCACCGTGCCGTCGGCGTCGATCACCGCCGCGGTGTTGTGGTAGAGGCCGGGGCCGCGCTTTTCAAACAGCGGCACGATGAGCACGACGCCGAGTTCCTTGGCCAGGTCCGACAGGCGTTCGGTGGTTGGTCCCGGCACCGGCTCGGCGAGGTCGAACAGGGCCGTGTCCTGGCGCGTGCAAAAGTAGGGGATGTCGAACAGCTCCTGCAGGCAGACGATCTGTGCGCCGCGCTTGGCCGCGTCACGGATCCGCGCCTCATGCCAGGCCAGGCTTTCCGCCTTGCCCGCATGAGTGCCGCCTTGGATGAGGCCGAGGGTGACGGTGGACATGGGAGGCGGAGGATTGAGAGATGCGGCCGGCGCGCAAGCGGGAAAACACGGGGAATTCGGCCGGGGGCACGGCTACTTTTTGGCGTCCTGCGGGCTCAGCGCGCTCTGCACGTCGCCACGCATGGGGATGCCGTCCTGGGCGCCATGCTTGAGGGTGGCGAGGGCGGCGGCGGCGTTGGCCCAGCGCAGGGCCTCGGCCAGCGGCATGCCCTCGGCGAAGTAGGTCGCGAAGGCGCCGGCAAAGGTGTCGCCAGCGCCCACGGTGTCCACCGGTTCGACCGGCAGGGTGGCGGCCTGCACCAGGCCGTCGGCATTCAGCGCCAGGGTCGGCTCGGCGCCGCGGGTGACGATGAGGGTGCGGATGTGGCGGGCCTTGAGTTTTTCCTGCCAGGCGGCGGTGTCGGTCTCCACGCTGTCGGGGTCCGCTCCGAAGATGGCGGCCGCCTCGCCGCGATTGGTGATGAGCACCTCGATGCGCAGCTCGCTCCAGGGAAAGTCCGGTGGGCAGGGCGAGGGATTGAGCAGGACCGGCACCTGGCGACCGTTGGCGAGTCGGATCGCCTCGATGGCGCTTTCCAGCGGCACTTCCAGCTGCAGCAGCAGAGCCTTGGCGACCTCGATGCGCGAGCGCTGGACCTTGAGCGCCGGGGCGGTCAGGGCGGCGTTGGCGCCGGGGATGACGATGATCTGGTTCTCGCCGCGGGCGTCGACGGTGATGAAGGCGCTGCCGGTGCCGCCGCGCACGGTGGTGATCGTGCTGCAGTTGACGCCCTCACGGCGCAGGTGGTTGCGGTAGTCGCGGCCGTCGGGATCATCGCCCAGGCAGCCGATGAGGGTGACGTTGGCACCCTGGCGGGCGGCGGCCAGCGCCTGGTTGGCGCCCTTGCCGCCAAAACGCTTCTCCAGGCCGGAGGCGGCCACGGTTTCGCCCACCGCCGGCAGGTGATGCACGGAGGCGATCAGGTCCACGTTCATGGACCCGACGACGACGAGGTTGGCAGCGGCTCTGGCCATGGAGCACCATGAGACCGCAAGAGGCGCTTTGCCAAGCGATTTGGCCGGGAAAAAACGCGGCGGGCGGCTGCCCGCAGGAGATGGGAGATCGAAGATGGGAGATCCACGGCCAGCAGGCCTGCCCGCCCATGCAGCCTTGGGAACTTGAAACCTTCCACTTGAGACTTGGAACTCCTGCCGTTCCGCGTTTCAGCGTTCCTCGATCCAGCCGGGGGCCGGGTAGCTGCCGAGCACCTTGACGCCGGCACCGAGGTCGGCCAGGGCGGCGAGCACCTCGCACAGGCCGGCTTCCTCGTGGTGACCGCTGATCTCCAGGAAAAAGCTGGCATGGCCAGCCGCGCCCGGTCGGTTCTCAATCTGGCGGACGTTGACGTTGCGCTGGGCGAAGACCTGCAGCACCTCGAGCAGGGCACCGACTCGGTCCGGGGCCTGCACCAGCAGCATGGTGTTGTCGTGACCGGTCGGCGCGCCGCTGCGGCGGCCGAGGATGATGAAGCGGGCGCGCGAGGCGTGTTCGCCGGGCGAGGTGGCGAGCACGCGCAGGCCGTGCAGTTCGGCGCCAAGCGGCGTGCCGAGGGCGGCGGCGCCGGGTTCGGTCTCGGCATGCGCGGCGGCCAGGCTGGCAGAGGCGGATTCGGCGAGACGGGCGTTGGGGAAGCAGCGCGCCAGCCAGGGGCGGCACTGGGCGAGCACCTGCGGGTGCCCGTGAATGACGGTTACCTGCGCCGCCTCGGCCTTGGCCATGACGACGGTTTCCACCTTCCACAAGATCTCCGCGTAGATCTGCAGGGGCGAATCGACCAGGCGGTCGAGCGTGTGATGCACGGCGCCCTCGGTGGAATGCTCGATCGGCAGCACGCCGTAGTCGGTCTCCTGGGCGGCGACACGGGTGAAGACGCCCTCGGTGCTGGCTTCGGCGACGTAGGCAACGCTGTTGCCGAACTTGTTGATGGCGACCTGGTGGGTCCAGGAGCCGGCCGGGCCGAGGTAGGCAATCTTGAGGCTGTTTTCCAAAGCCAGCGCCGCGCTCATGATCTCGCGGAAGATGGCGCGGATGGCCTTCTCGGTGAGCTTGCCGTTCTGCGCGGCGTTCAGTTCGCAGAGCTTGCGCAGCAGCTTCTCCTCGCGGCCGGGCACATAGATGTCGAGGCCGTCCTTCTTCTTGATCTCGCCAATGGCATGCACCAGCTCGGCGCGCTCGTTGAGCAGCCGGATCAACTGCTGGTCGACCGCGTCAATCTGCTGGCGTGCGTCTTCGAGGTTCATGCGACACGCGGGTGGCGGGCTCAGTCGCCGGCAGCGGCGTCCTCCGAAGCGGGTTGATCGGCCTCGGCGGTTTCGCCGACCGGTGCCAGCGACAGCTGGGTTTCCTCCGGTGCGGCGGCCGCGGGCTGCTCGTCCTCGGGCGTTGGCAGCTTGATGCGGCGCAGCTCGGCGGCGTTCGGCAGTTCGTCGAGGGTGCGCACGCCGAAGTGATCGAGGAAGGCGTCGGTCGTGCCGTAGAGCAGGGGACGGCCGGGCAGGTCGGCGCGGCCGAGGATTTTCACCAGGCCGCGATCGACAAGCTGCTGGACCATGGCGTCGACACTGACGCCGCGCACGGCCTCGATGCCAGCCTTGGTGATCGGCTGGCGGTAGGCGACGATGGCGAGGGTTTCCAGGGCCGGCTGGCTCAGGCGCTGGACCTTCTTGCCCGGGTAGAGCGCGCGGCACCACTCGGCGTAGTCCATCTTCGCGCACAGGCGCCAGCCGTGGCTGCGTTCGACGATCGTGAAGGCGCGGCCGTCCTTGTCGTAATGGGCGGCCAGCTGGTCGAGCGCGGTACGGATGCCGGCCTCATCGACCGTCAGCAGGGGCCCCAGCCAATCCGGTGCCGCCTCGTCGCCGGCGGCCTGGACGATGTCCTTGGCGGTCTCCTTCACCGCCGCAGCGATCCGCTCCAGGGGCAGGGGCTCCTGGGTGGCGAAGAGCAGACTTTCGACGATGGTGGTGAGTTCCATGATGGGCAAAGTACCCAAGCGAGGCCCGGAGGCGAGTCAAGGCCGGGGGTGGACGGGCTGCAGGAGCCAGCGCTCGGTCAGAGCCTTCGCCGCCGCAGGCGGGGTTGCCTTGCTTGCGGCTCAAAGCAGAAGCTGCAGTCGTGCCGGGCGGTGTCGTTGCGGGCGAGCAGGTCGCGCTGGAAATCGCGCAGGGCCTGCAGCCTTGGCGTCACCGGCCAGTCGAGCCAATGGCGGGCGGCCTTGAAGTCGCCGAGCTGGCGGCAGACCTCGACCTTGAGCAGCGTGCCGCCGTCGGCGGTTTCCGGCAGCAGCGGCAGCAGCTCGCGCAGATTGTCGATCCAGGCTCGCGCAGGGCGCTCGCTTTCACGCCAAACGGCCCAGCCCCACCAGAGCCGAAGGCGCAGGGTCAGGGCGCGGCTTGGGCGGTCGGCCAGGCCTTCCGCAAGCGCACGCCGCAGATCGGTCAGTTCAGGCGCACGTGCTTCGGAGGCACGTCGCCAGAGCTCGCCCACGTCCACGGGTGCGGTCGTGCCGAACAGGGCATCGATCCGCCGCGCCAGCCAGCTGCGCCGGCCGGGGATGGAACCGCGGTGAAGCTCGCGGGCGTCGCGCAGCCAGAGCAGACGGCCGCTGCGTGAATCACACACCAGGCGGTGCGGTGCGCGCACCAGATAGGCGTCGGGACTGCCATCGGTACAGCGCGGCCCGCCGCCGGCGCACGGTGCCGTGCGCAGCGTGGCTTCCAGACTGCTGCTGACGCGCAGCAGACGGCCGTCGGGACATTCATAGAGGCTGCACGGGAAGCGCGGCATGTGGGCAGGGCGGAGGTGGACAGCCAAGCAGGAGGCGATTACGTTTTGTGTTTGTCCTGCTCTTGCTGGGCGATTTCGTTCAGCGACAGGCTGTCGTCGAGGCAGGCCTGGGCATCCATCGTGCCGCTGCTCTTCATGCGCATGGCGCGGACCTTGCGGGCCATGGCCGCGCCGGTGGATTGCACACCGCCGAGGCTGAAGCAGACCTTGCCGCTGAGGTGGGTGTCCATCTGCATCGCGGCCGCGGTGGCAATCGCATCCTGGTTGGCGGCGAGGAAAAGAAACTCCCAGCCGTGGGCTTCGCGGTGCTCGCGAATGAGGTCGCCGATCTGCGGGTGGGTGAATTCGCGCGAGGCGTTCTCCAGGCCATCGGTGAAGATGGCGAAGATCACCTTGCCGGGCTGTTCGGCCTCGCTCAGGGCGGCCAGCCGCCGGTCGAAGTCGCGAATCGTGCGGCCAATGGCGTCGAGCAGGGCGGTGGAGCCGCGCGGCTGATAAGTGGCGGCGGTCAGTGGCGACACGTCCTGCAGCGGCCGGGCGTCGGCATGGATTTCATAGGCATCGTCGAACTGCACCAGCGTCAGACGGGCATCGCCGGGCACCTCCAGCTGGACCCGGAGAAAGTCGTTGAAGGCGGTGACAGCGGCTTCCCGCATGGGTTCCATGGAGCCGGAGCGGTCGAGCAGGTAGGCGATTTCGGTGAGGTGAGCATTCATGCGCCACCAGCCTGCCATGGGGGGTGGGACATTTGCGGGTGGAGGGGTGCGGATTTCTGGATTATTTTTAAGGATATGTCCAAAAGAACAGCAGTCCGGTCCCTGGGCAACGTGGCGCGCGCCGGCGTGAGTCGGCCAGCCATGTGGCGGGTGTTTGAGATCCACCGCCTGGTGCGGTCGGGCCGCTTCCCCAACTGCTCGACCCTGGCCCAGGAGATCGAGGTGACGGCGAAGACGATCCAGCGCGACATCAGCTTCATGCGCGATCAGCTGGGCATGCCGCTTGAATACGATGCCATTCGTCACGGCTATCATTACACCCAGGAGGTGAGCGAGTTTCCGCTGCTGCAGCTGTCGCGCAACGACCTGGTGGCCCTGTTCCTGGCCCGGCACGCGCTCGACCCGTTGCGCGGCACGCGACTGGAGCGCATGCTGCGCGACAGCTTCAGCAAAATCGCCGGCGCCTGTCCGGGCGAGGTGTCGATCGCCTGGCATGAGCTCGACGAGGCGTTTTCAGTGAAGGCCGCCGGCGTGCTGCCCGCCGATGCGCTGCTGTTTGGCGACCTGCTCGATGCCGTGCGCGCGCGCCGCGAGGTGCGGTTTGACTACCACAAGCTGTCGGCTTCGAGACCCGAGCGCCGTACCGTGCAGCCGCATCACCTTGGGCAGATTGAGAACGGCTGGTACTTGGTCGCCCACGATCCGGCGCGGCGGGCGATGCGGACTTTTGCCCTGCAGCGCATTGCCAACCTGGAACTGACCAAGACCCGCTTCGAGCGCGACCCGGACTTCAACGCGCGCAGTTATCTGGGCGGCGGCTTTGGCGTGTGGAGTTATCCGGGGCAACCGCAGGGCCGTTACCGGGTGGTGCTGAGGTTTGAAGGTTATGCCGCGCGCGTGGTGGCCGAACGCTTTTGGCATCCCAGCCAGATCATCCAGTCGCTCAAACCCGATGGCAGCCGCATCGAGTTCCGTGCCGAGTTCGCCGGTCTGGAGGAAATCACCCGCTGGGTGCTGAGCTGGGGCAGCAAGGTCAGCGTCGTTGGCCCCCCGGAACTGCAGGATCGCGTGCGGCGCGAGGTCGAGGCGATGCGCGCGGGCCTGGGCTGAGGGCAGGTTTCGCGCGGCAGGTTTCAAGTTTCGAGTTTGAGAGCGGCTGACGGCAAGCTAAGCTTCGGCATGCCGCGTCTTCTTCTCGCCACCACGAATGCCCACAAGACTGCCGAAGTCGCCGCCATGCTGGGCGAGGCCTGGCAGGTCGAGGATCTGCGCGCCCATCCGGGCCTGACGCCGGCTGAGGAGACCGGCCTGACCTTTGAGGAAAACGCGGTGCTCAAGGCGCTCGGCGCCGCCCTGCCCGGCCTGCTGGTGCTCGCCGACGACTCCGGTCTCGAGGTCGATGCCCTCGGCGGTGCGCCGGGCGTGTGGTCGGCCCGCTATGCCGGCCTCGGCGCCAACGACGCCGCCAACCGCGCCCGCCTGAAGGAGGAACTGCGCTTGATTGCCGAGGCGCCGGGCCAGGCCTTTTCGGCGCGCTTCCGCTGCTGCCTGGCCCTCGTGCGCGACGGCCAGGTCCTGCACGTCAGCCATGGCGCGGTCGAGGGCTGCATCCTGCCAGAGGAACAGGGCGAGGGCGGCTTTGGCTACGATGCCCTGTTCGTTCCCGAGGGCTACGCGGACAGCTTCGGCGTGCTGCCGCCGGAGGTGAAAAACCAGCTCAGCCACCGCGCCCGCGCGCTGGAGGCGATGCGCGCCTGGCTGCAGGCGCACGCGGTCGAGTGATTCACTTCAGCTCCCAGCCGACCGGCTGCGTCCAGGCCTGCTGCTTCTCACCGGGCGTGATCGGGTTGGTCATGACCTCGTCCGACCGAATGACGGCGCGCACGTAGAGTTCGTCGCCGGTCAGCGTGTAGGTGGGCTCCAGGCTGGTGCTGCTGGCCAGCACCTCGCCGACCTGCTCGCTGTGCTGGAAACGCACCGGATGGTTGTCGCCCTCGGGCGTCGGCACCTCTTTCACGGCGCGGTCGTAGCCCCGGCGCGTGCCGCGGAATTCGGTGACGTACTTCACGCCGGGCCGGCCCTGAATCTTCAGGCTCAGGCGGCGGCTTGTTTTGTCAAAGGCGACCTCGTCGAGCAGCACGCCGGTGCTGGCATAAAAATCGCCGCGCTGCAGCGCCCGTACGAGCTCATCGGCATCGAGCTTCGTTGCGCGCACCATGACCCAGCCGCGGCCGGGCGTGTTGGCGCCGCCGTGGTAGTGATGAGAGTCGTCGGTGGCCATGCCAAAGAGCGGCGGCTGCTTCAGTTCGGCAAGGCGAATGGTGTTGGCGATATCCCAGACGCGGCCGAGATGGGTGTCGGCGCGGCCTGCCTCGCCCTCGTTGTAGCAGGAGGGGTGGCCGTTGTAGACCTCGAAGTAGCGGTCCTCAATCACGTGGGCGAGATCCTCGGCAGTGAGCGCCCAGCGGAAGTTGGGGTGGTTGATGTGGGCGATCATCGGCCGGCCGCTGCGCACGGATTCGGCGGCGATCGCCTGCAGGTTGAGGCGCATCGTCTCGCGGATCGACACGACGTCTTTGAGCGGTTCAATGACCTGATCCAAGTTGATGGCGTTGATGTGAATCGGCGCCTTGGCGAAGGAGGCGGTCACCTCCTCGGCCTGAACGAGCAGGAACTTGCCGGGCTCCTCCAGCTTGCCGCGGAAATCCGCCAGCGTCTTCAGCCGCACCTCCAGCTTGCCGTCGGCGTTCGTGCGCGTCTCCACCCAGCCATCGCCATAGCGGTCGCGGCACTTGTCGAGCACCTTGCGGCCGAGCGTGATGCGGCGCTTCTCGATCGCCTCCTCGGTCATCCACTTCTCACCCGCCTGCAGGGTGTTGTGATCCGACAACGCCAGGAAGTCGTAGCCCTGGTCCTTGTACCAGGCTGCGATCATCTCGGGAAAATCATTGCCGTCGCTCCACAGCGAGTGGGTATGAGTGTTGCCTTTGAACCAGCGCAGGTCTTCGGCATGCAGGGAAACGGCGGCTAGCAGGGGCAGGAGCAATCTCATGGATCCTTGTTGAACGCGCTGGCAGGCGGCGAACAATCATGGGAGTCCAGCATTGCTCAGCCCTGGCTGCTGGCCCCGGAGCCTTCCGGGGGTCTTCCCAGAACACCGATGCTGTGGACATCGGTAAGTGCAATGAATTATAATACACCGATTATTCTCAATAATCTAGGAAAAGTGCGGAGATGAAAATGGTGAATCACTTCAAGGCCCGGCCGTTGCTGCCGGGCATCAGGATCTGGCTGGTGGCCGTTGTGGTTTCGACGGCCGCAGCGCAGGAAATGCGCCTCTGGACCAACCACGAAGGCCGCACGGTGACCGCCGGCCTGGTGGAGATGGCGGGGGCCAACGTGGTGCTGCAACTGGAGAACGGCACGCGCACCCGCGTGGCGGTGGCCACTTTGTCAAAGGCCGATCAGGATTGGCTGCAGCAGCGCAGCGGGGCGGCAACGGCTCCGGCGACCGCCGACCTGAAATGGCCCGCCACCCCGGTGAGCGTCGACCCCAAGTCCCTGAGCGTGACCCTGGGCAGGCAGGATGCGGCGGCGCGACAGTTCCACTATCAATCCGGGGTGTTTGAGTTCATCACCACCGCGCCACTGGCGGGCAGCGTGATGTCGGAGGTGGCGGCGGACTTCGAAGTCATCCGTGAATCCTTCCGGCGCATGCCCTGGGGCTGGGAAGCGAACCCGAAACCGGGCGAGTCCTTCACGATCTACCTGCTTGAAACGGACGAGGACTATCTGGCGATGGGGGGTGACGACCGCTCCTCGGCCTCTTCAAAGGACGACAAAACCTTCATCAAGTTCAGTGCGCTCGGACTCAAAAAGGTGGGTGCCAAGTACCAGTACGACGCACGCCAAAAAGAACCCGGCCGGGTCGCGGGCGTGACCGCGCGGGTGATGTTCTGGGATGTGCGCGGCCGCATGGCCCCGTGGGCGCTCAACAGCATCGAATCCTCCATGCGCTTTGTGAATTATCAATCCAACGGCTCGATGAAGTTCACTGGCCTGGAGTCGGACCTAAAGAAAATGGTGAAAAAATTCGAGGGCTATGACCTCACCCTCGATGCCAGCCGCATGGTCAGGTACCTGCACGACACCTGGGCGACCCGTGACACGACCTTTGTGTCGAAATTCCTCCTCGAACGCCAGCTCGACTCGCAACTGCTGCTGTTCTACTTCGGCTACCTCGACGGCGATGGCAGCGGTGTCGGGATGCACCGCTATTTCCGCGGCATCTTTGACGAGGCCAGAAAAGGACGCAAAACGTCCGATGTCTATGCCAAGGAATTGCTCGAGGAACTGCTGGCCGGACGCAGCAATGACCAGCTCAAGGCGGAAATGACGGCGAAATTTGCCGGTTTGGGTTTGAAACTGGCGAACTGAAGGCAGTTGCCCCGGGGGGCGGTCGGAAGCTGGGGTAGCCACGCGCCAAAAGATTCGGCTCCAGCCAGCAGGACGCATGTGCGATTCCCTTGCGCTGCCGCCATTGCCGGGAACAATCCCGCGCCCCATGACTGCCCCGCTCGACGCCGCCCTCGCCCACACTCGCGCGCACCTGCTCGCGCTGCGTGCCCCGGCGGGTCATTGGGAAGGAGAACTGTCGAGCAGCGCCCTGTCGACCGCCACGGCTGTCGTCGCCCTGCACACGGTTGATCCCGACCGCCATGCCGCCGCCCTCGCAGCCGGTGCCGACTGGCTCATGCACCATCAAAACGACGATGGTGGCTGGGGCGACACCCCCATCAGTAAGAGCAATCTGTCGACGACCCTGCTCGCCTGGAGCTCCCTGCACCGGCTGGCGTCGCCGGCGACCAGCGCAACCCGCACCCGTGCCGAGGCCTGGATTCGCGCACGCACGGGCTCACTGGAACCCGCCGATCTGGCGCGTGCAGTGGTGGCCCGCTACGGCAAGGACAAGACCTTTTCGGTGCCCATCCTCATGCTCTGCGCCATCGGCGGTACGCTCGGCGAACATCCCTGGCGCCAGGTCCTGCCCCTGCCGTTTGAACTCGCTGCCCTGCCACGCGCCTGGTTTGGTGCCGTCGGTCTGCCAGTGGTCAGCTACGCGCTGCCCGCCCTCATCGCCATCGGCCACGCCCGCTTCCATCACGCGCCGCCTGCCGCCTGGAACCCGCTGCGCTGGCTGCGCGGCGCCCTCTGGTCGCGCATCTCGCCCATGCTGCTGGCCCTGCAGCCGTCGAGCGGCGGCTACCTCGAAGCCACCCCGCTGACCAGCTTCGTCACCATGGCCCTCGCCACGGCCGGCGAAAAACATCATCCCTGCGTGCCGCTGGCGGTGGAGTTTTTGACACGCTCCATGCGCCCTGACGGCAGCTGGCCGATCGACACCAACCTCGCCACCTGGGGCACGACCCTGGCGGTCAAGGCGCTCGGCGAGATCGAACCAACCACCGCCGAGTGGTTGCTCGGCCAGCAGTATCGCGAGGTGCATCCCTTCACCGGTGCTGCGCCCGGCGGCTGGGCCTGGACCGACCTGCCCGGCGGCGTACCGGATGCCGATGACACCCCGGGCGTGCTCATCGCGCTGACGAAAAGCCAAACCCTCCACCATCCGCATTCCCCGGTCCCGCATCCGGACGGAGCCATCGCCGCAGGCATCACCTGGCTGCTCGACCTGCAGAATCGCGATGGCGGCCTGCCGACCTTCTGTCGCGGCTGGGGCACCCTGCCGTTTGATCGCAGCACGCCCGAGCTCACGGCCCACGCCCTGCTCGCCTGGCATCTCTGGCATGCCGACCTCCATCCCGACCTGCGTGCGCGGGTCCGCGATGGCACCGACCGCGCCCTCGCCTACCTGCGCCGCGTCCGGCGTGCCGACGGCTCCTGGATTCCGCTCTGGTTTGGCAACGAGCACGCGAATGATGAAGAGAACCCGGTTTATGGCACCGCCCAGGTCACCGCCTTCCTCAGCCTGCAGCCGGAACTGGCTGACGAGGCGGCCGACCTCATCCGCAGCGGCATGGCCTACCTGCGCGGCGCGCAAAAGCCTGACGGCGGCTGGGGCGGCGATGCCGGCGCACCGGCCAGCATTGAGGAAACCGCGGTTGCCACCCACGCCCTGGCCCTGCAGGCCGATCCCCAGGCGCGCGCCGCCGCGCGCCGCGGGGCCGACTGGCTGATCGCCGCCACCCAGGGCGGCACCGTCTTCCCCGCCAGCCCCATCGGCCTCTACTTCGCCCGACTCTGGTACCACGAAACACTGTACCCCGTCGTCTTCACCCTGCAGGCCCTGCGTGCCGTGCGCGCGCTCGACTGACGGCGCGGTTTTCCGTGGGCCAGCCACCTCCCCGGCCCTCGGCAACGAACTGACAAAATGGGTCTTCTAGAAGATTGATTTTCAGTGAATCAAGGATTCAAAGCTACAAAAATGCCTGGCATTTTGTGAACACGGCATTTTGTGTACTTCTCCCCCCAGCGCGCGGCAAGTCGCATGGCAGTTTCGATGCTTAAATCCCTGATTTTCAGTTTTTAAATGAGACACGGGTTTAAAAATGCCTGGCATTTTGAGTGGCATTTTGAGAGCCTGCATGCGGAAGTGGAGGGATGGGCTGGCGAAAGTCTGTGGGCTGGCGCCAGCCGATGACCCTGCGACGCGGGGCTTGCGCCGTGGGGGGTGTTTCGGTAGAACAGGCACGCCATGAACACCCGTCGCTCCTTCCTGACCCAGCTCGCCAGTGCCGCTGCCGCCACGCCCCTGCTTGCCCGCGACTGGAGCGGTCAGGTGCCGGAGCGCTACCCAGATCCGGATGTGGTCGCTCTGGAGCCGGAGTTTGCCCAGTACATCCAAGGCAACGCGCCGATCCGTCGCCTGCACACCGGCATGCTCTGGGCCGAGGGCCCGGCCTGGAATGGCAGCGGCAACTACCTGGTCTGGAGCGACATCCCCAACAACGCCCAGCTGCGCTACCTGCCCGAGGACGGTCACGTCTCGGTCATGCGCAACAACTCCGGCAACAGCAACGGCAACACCTTTGACGGGCATGGCCGGCAGATCAGCTTCGAGCACGCCAACCGCCGCGTCGTCCGCTACGAACTCGACGGCACGGTCACCGTGCTCGCCGACCGCTTCGACGGCAAACCGCTCAACGCTCCCAACGATGGCGTCGTCCATCCCGACGGCAGCCTGTGGTTCACCGACCCCGGCTACGGCAGCATGATGGATTACGAGGGCAACAAGGGCGAACTGCACCTCAAGGAAGCCGTCTATCGCGTCGATCCCTCCGGCAAGATCGAGAAGGTCACCGACGATCCCGTCAAACCCAACGGCCTGTGTTTCTCGCCCGACTACAAGAAGCTCTACGTGGTCGACACCGGCGCGCCGAAAAACATCCTCGTTTACGAGGTGGTCGACGGTGCCAAGCTCGGCAAGAGCCGGGTGTTTGTGGTGAACAAGGGGGTGCTGGCGGACAAATACAACATCCGGCTCGTGGATGAGGCGGGAGAAAAGTGGCTGAAACACGCTCCTCCTGGCACCAGGGGCTTGTTGCCCAGGCCAAACCAACAGCCGGGACAGCCGAAGCCGCAGTTGCAGGAAGACTTCAGCCTTTGCAAGGGCGGTTCCGACGGCGTCCGCTGCGATGTGGACGGCAACGTCTGGGCCAGCGCCGGCTGGGTCGGCGATGGCTACGACGGCGTGCATGTCTTCAACCCCGAGGGCAAGCTCATCGGCCTCATCCGTTTGCCCGAGACCACCAGCAACCTCTGCTTTGGTGGACCGAAGCGGAACCGCCTCTTCATCACCGCCAGCCAGAGCTTGTACTCGGTCTGGGTGAATACCCGCGGCGCCCACTTCTGCTGACCCATGTCCCTCGCCGACAAGCAGGCCGAACTGATCGCCGACCTCAACCTGATCGAGGATCCGCAGGAGCGACTCGCGGCGCTGTCGTCGTACGTCGCCGCCGTGCACCTGCCCGAGGTCGAGCGCGACGACTCGCTGCTCGTGCCCGGCTGCGTGTCGCGGGTCTGGCTGCACCGCGCGCTGGTCGCCGGCCGTGCACGACTGCGCTGCGCCGCGGACTCGCCGATGGTTGCCGGCCTGGCTGCGCTGCTCTGCCATCTTTACAACGGCGAATCGCCGGCCGAGATCGCCGCGGTTGAGCCCGAACTCTGGCGCGGCTGTGGCTTTGACAAGCGGCTGTCACCCACCCGCCTGAACGGTCTGGCCTCCATGCGCACGCTGCTGCGCGATTGGGCTGCCCGGCAAATCCCGCTTGCCGCCGGGCCGCAATGATGCGACACAATCGTTCCCGCCCGCGCTCGTAGTTCAACGGATAGAATGGTGGTCTCCGAAGCCGCAGATTCAGGTTCGATTCCTGACGAGCGCACCACGGGCGTCTCCTGATCGGATGAGTTACCGACGGGACGATCCTGGCAGGCACCGGGGGTCCGAGCTGAAGGGGCAGGACGGGGCTTCCCGCCGGAATGCCGTTGCAAAAGCCCCAAAATGCGGTTCCTGAGTGCGGCTTTCCGCCGTAAACACCCATCTCCCATGGACAGCAACCCCACCCCCCTCAGCGTCGGCGCCCAGGTGCCCGACTTCGACATGGAAACCTACGAGCCTTCGCACGGCGACTTCGGCAAGTTCTCGCTCGCCGACACCAAGCGCGACGGCAAATGGACCGTACTGGTCTTCTACCCGGCCGACTTCACCTTCGTCTGCCCGACCGAACTCGCCGACCTTGCCGCCGAGCAGGACCGCCTTGCCGCCCTTGGCGCGAAGGTCGTCGCCGTCTCGACCGACACCAAGTTCGCGCACATGGTCTGGCGCAACAGCGAGGGCCTGCTCAAGAACGTGCACTACACCCTCGCCGCCGACCCGACCGGTGCGGTCAGCCGCCTGTTCGGCGTCTATGACCCGGCCACCGGTCTCGCCTTGCGCGGCACCTTCATCATCAACCCCGAGGGCCGCCTGGTCTCCTCGGAGGTGAACTTCTACAACGTCGGCCGCAACGCCGGCGAGCTGGTGCGCAAGATGGAAGCCAACGTCCATCTCATGGCCAACCCAAGCGAGGCCTGCCCCGCCAAGTGGACCCCCGGCGCCAAGACCCTGCGCCCCGGCAAGGACCTCGTTGGCAACGTCGCCGCCGCCATGGCCAACTGATCCGGGATTCGTCCCGTCGCAGGCGCCGCCCCACCGGGCGGCGCCTTTTTCATGCCCGGCTTTGCCGAATCCGACAAAGATTCTGCCGGTGAAAACGTCTGGTTCGGCCGTTTGCTGGGGGTAGACACCGATGCACTCCGTCCGACCCGCCCTCCTGCTGGCCCTCGCCCTGGCCGGCCCGGCCCTTGCCGCCGAACGGCTGCAGTTCAACCGCGACATCCGTCCCATCCTCACGGAAAACTGCTACTACTGCCACGGCCCCGACGCCAGTCATCGCGAGGCCGGGCTGCGGCTCGATGTGCGCGAGGAGGCGCTGGAAGCCTTGGCGCCCGGCCAGCCGGAACGCAGCGAGGTCATGGCGCGCATCCTCACCGACGATGCCGATGACCTCATGCCGCCGCCGGATTCGCACAAGAAGCTGACCCCGGCCGAGAAGGAGATCCTGCGTCGCTGGGTCGCCGAGGGCGCGGAATACCAGGGCCACTGGGCCTTCAGCGCGCCGGTCCGCCCGGCCGTGCCCGCGGCTCAGCCGGGCGCGCGCAACGCGATCGATGCCTTCCTGCTCGCCCGGCTGCAGGCGGAAAAGCTGGCGTTCGCGCCGCAGGCCGACCCGCACACGCTGGCGCGCCGTCTGGCGCTCGACCTGACCGGCCTGCCGCCGGCACCGGCGCTCGTCGAGGCCTTTGCCGCCGATCCCTCCGACCGCGCCTACGAGGCCTTGGTCG
The DNA here is from genome assembly GCA_036846165.1 of Prosthecobacter sp. GTDB lineage: Bacteria > Verrucomicrobiota > Verrucomicrobiia > Verrucomicrobiales > Verrucomicrobiaceae > Prosthecobacter. The sequence continues at coordinate 25,324 of DAIUCN010000029.1, read as the reverse complement.
AGCAACTGATGCAGTCGCCGGCCTACGGCGAGCACATGGCGGCGCAGTGGCTCGATTTCGCCCGCTACGCCGACAGCCACGGTTTCCAGACCGATTCCTCGCGCAGCATGTGGCCGTGGCGCGACTGGGTGATCCGCGCCTTCAACGACAACCTGCCCTTCGACCGTTTCACCGTCGAGCAGCTCGCCGGCGACCTGCTGCCGTCGCCCAAGCTGGAGCAGGTGGTCGCCACCGGCTTCCATCGCAACCACCGCATCAACGGCGAGGGCGGCATCATCGACGAGGAATGGCGCCTCGAAAACATCATCGACCGGGTCGACACCACCGGCGCCACCTGGATGGGGCTGACTCTCGGCTGCGCGCGCTGCCACGACCACAAGTACGATCCGATCAGCCAGCGCGAGTTCTACCAGCTGTTCGCCTTCTTCAACAACATCGACGAGACCGGCGTCATCCGCGGCGCGTCGAACCGCACGGGGGGCAATCCGGATCCGTCGATCAAGGTGCCGGATGCGCTGCAGCAGGAGCAGCTCGCCGCCTTGCAGGAGGCGGTGAAAACGGCCGAGGCGACGGTGCGCGACGCCGAAGCGCAGCTGCCGGCCTTGCTGACGGCCTGGGAGCCGGGCTTCCGCGCGACCCTGGCGCAGAGCCGGCCGCAGTGGCAGCCGCTGAGCGGGGAAGCGGTGCGCGCGACCGACGGCACGACCTTCACCCGCCTTGAGGACGACAGCTGGCTGGCCGGTGGACCGACTCCGGCGAAGGACACCTACGTGATCGAAGCACCGCTCGCGGCCGGCACCTTCAGCGGCCTGCGCCTGGAGGTGCTGCCGGATCCGTCCCTGCCCGGCGGCAGTGTCGGCCGTCACAGCAACGGCAATTTTGTGCTCACCCGCGTCGAGGCCGAGATCACCGCGCCCGGGCTGGCCCAGCCGCAGCGCCTGGTCTTCACCGAGGCCGAGGCGGCCTACTCGCAGAAGGGTTGGGGCATCGAGTCGCTCATTGCCGATGGCACCGCCCAGCGTTCGAAGCGCGCCTCAACGAAGGGCAGGAATCGCGGCAAGGGTTGGGCGGTCGATGGCAACACGCGTCGCGAGGCCAACCGCGCCATGCTGCTGACGGCGGAAGCGCTGTCCGTGCCGAAGGACGCACGCCTGACCGTGCGCCTTGTCCACGACACCCTCGGCACGCACCAGATCGGCCGCTTCCGCCTCGCCGTCAGCACGGATGCTCCCGAGACCGTGACGCTCGCCGGCGACGGCGCCGCGCCGGCCGATGTGCGCACCGTGCTCGCCGTCGCTCCGGGGCAGCGCACTGCCCAACAACAAGCGCGACTGAAGGCCTTCTTCCGCGCCGGCTTCGACAGCCCGGTGAAGCGCGCCGATGCCGCGCTTGCCAAGGCCCGCCGCGAGCTGGCGGCTTTCGAGGACCGGCTGCCCAGTGTCATGGTCATGCGCGAGCTGCCCGAGCCGCGCCCGGCACGCGTGCTGGAGCGCGGCGAGTACGACAAGCCCGGCGAGGAGGTGACGGCCGCCACGCCCGCCGTGCTGCCGCCGCTGCCCGAGGGCGCGCCGCGCAATCGCCTGACCTTCGCGCGCTGGCTGACCTCGCCCGAGCATCCGCTCACCGCCCGGGTCTGGGTCAACCGCCAGTGGGAACGTTTCTTTGGCCGCGGCCTGGTGAAATCGAGCGAGAACTTCGGCGTGCAGTCGGACCCGCCGAGCCATCCGGAGTTGCTCGACTGGCTGGCCACCGAGTTCATGCAGGGTGGCTGGGACATGAAGCGGCTGCAGAAGCAGATCGTCATGAGTGCCGCGTATCGACAGGATTCCGGCCTGCGTCATCTGCCGGCGGAGTTTCTTGCCCGTGATCCGGAAAACCGCCTGCTCGCCCGCGCGCCGCGCCTGCGCCTCTCCGCCGAGGCGATCCGCGATCAGGCGCTTGCCGTCAGCGGCCTGCTGGATCCGCGTGTGGGCGGCGCGAGCGTGCGGCCCTACATGCCCGAGGGCGTCTGGGACGAGACGAGCCGCTACGGCGACCTGCGCGGTTACCAGGCCGAGCCGCAGGGCGGGCTGTACCGTCGCACGCTATACACGATCTGGAAGCGCACCGCCGCACCGCCCACGATGCTGCTGTTCGATTCGCCCTCGCGCGAGACCTGCACGGTCAAGCGCTCGCGCACGAACACGCCGCTGCAGGCGCTGGCCCTGCTCAACGAGGTCACCTACGTTGAGGCCGCGCGCGTGCTCGCCCAGCGCCTGCTGCTGGATGGTGGTGCCACACCGGCCGAACGCATCGCCTGGGCCTTCGCCCGCGTCACCGGCCGCCCGCCGGAGGCGCGCGAGGCCAGCGTGCTTGCCGCGGGCCTGGAACGCCAGCTCGCGCGGTTCCGCGTCGCCCCCGCCGCGGCCGAAGCCCTGCTCAACCACGGTTACGCACCGCGCCCCGCCCAGCTCAATGCCGTCGAACTCGCCGCTTACACGGTGACCGCCAACGTCCTGCTCAACCTCGACGAGGTGGTGACGCGAAACTAGTGGAGAGTGGAGAGTAGAGAGTGGGAGCCCTGATGAAGCCTGAAATCCCAGAAAGCAAAAAGCCGGTTCGTAAAAAGCTGGTGCGGAAGCACACGGACTTGGAGGTTTGTCAGCGCAGTTTTGCGGCGGCGATGCATCTGTTTCACCTGACCCAAAAGTTCCCGGCAGAGGAACGCTACGCGCTCGCAGATCAGGTGCGCCGTTCTTCCCGCTCCGTGTCTGCCAATCTGGCCGAAGGCCGGCGAAAGCGGCGCTACCCGGCAGCCTTCGCCGCTAAACTCAGCGACTGTGAAGGTGAAGCCGCCGAAACCCAAACGTGGATCCAATTCGCGGTCGAATGCGGCTACCTCAAGACTGCCGAAGCCCGTCCTCTCTACAAGGAATACGACGAGATCATCGCCATGCTCGTCACCATGAACCAAAACGCCGAGTCCTGGAAACCTTAACCCACGATCCCAGACTCGCTACGGACCGTCGCCTCTCCACTCCCTACTCTCCACTCCAATGAACCGCCGAACTTTCCTCACCCACAGCTCCACAGGTGTCGGCCTCGCCGCGCTCGGCAGTTTGATGGAGCCCGGTCTGGCGCGCGCCGCCGGCGGTTTGACCGATTGGCCGCACCGGCCGATCAAGGCGAAGCGCGTCATCTACCTGTTCCAGTCGGGCGCGCCCTCGCAGATGGACCTGTTCGATCCCAAGCCGCAGATGGCGGCGCACTTCGGCAAGGATCTGCCGGAATCGATCCGCAAGGGCCAGCGCCTGACGACCATGACCTCCGGGCAAAAGAACTTCCCGGTGGCGCCAAGCCTGTTCAAGTTCGCCCAGCACGGCCAGAGCCGCGCCTGGATCAGCGAGCTGATGCCGCACCTCGGGTCGGTGGCCGACGAGCTCTGCTTCATCAAGTCGATGCACACCGACGCGATCAACCATGATCCGGCGATCACCTTTTTTCAGACCGGCCGCCAGCTCGCCGGTTTCCCGAGCATGGGCTCCTGGCTCAGCTACGGCCTCGGCAGCGCCAACCGCGACCTGCCGGCCTACGTGGTGCTGACCTCCTTTGGCAGCGGTCGCAAGGACGACCAGCCGCTCTACGACCGCCTCTGGGGCAGCGGCTTCCTGCCGACCCAGCACAGCGGCGTGAAATTCCGCAACACCGGCGATCCCGTGCTGTACCTGTCGAACCCCGCCGGCATGAACCGCGCCCTGCGTCGCGACACCCTCGATCAGCTCGGCGAACTCAACCGCCAGCGCCATGAGAAGATCGGCGATCCCGAGATCGAGGCGCGCATCGCCCAGTATGAAATGGCCTTCCGCATGCAGGCCAGCGTGCCGGACCTGACCGACCTGAAGAGCGAGCCGCAGCACGTGCTGGATCTGTATGGCCCTGACGTGAACCGCCCCGGCAGCTACGCCGCCAACTGCCTGCTGGCGCGCCGCCTCGCCGAGCGCGACGTCCGCTTCATTCAGCTCTTCCACATGGGCTGGGATCACCATGGCGGCCTGCCCAACGCCATCCGCGGCCAGTGCCAGGACACCGACCAGCCCACCGCCGCCCTCATCAAGGACTTGAAGCAGCGCGGCCTGCTCGACGACACCCTCATCGTCTGGGGCGGCGAGTTCGGTCGCACGATCTACTCGCAGGGCACCCTCACCGAGGCGAACTACGGTCGCGACCACCACCCGCGCTGCTTCACGGTCCTGCTCGCCGGCGGCGGCATCAAGCCGGGCTTCACGCTCGGCGAGACCGATGACTTCAGCTACAACATCGTCCGTGACCCGGTCAGCATCTACGACCTGCACGCGACCATGCTGCACCTGCTCGGCATCGATCACCACCGCCTCAGCTACAAGTTCCAGGGCCTCGACGCCCGGCTGACCGGGGTCGAGGGCGCCAAGGTTGTGCGCGCGGTGCTGGCCTGAGCCTCATTTCTTCGCGCGCACCGGTGGCGGCACGGTGACGCCGGCGGCTTCCATGACGAGGCGCTGGAAGGCGTCGCGCGGCTTGCCGCTGTCGGGCACGAGCACGTTCTGCACGAGGTAGACCGTGACCAGGCCGCTGGCCGGGTCGATCCAGCCATTCGTGGCGAAGGCGCCGCCGTGGCCGAAGCTGTCGACCGGCATCGACGCGCAGACGCGCTGGGTCTCGGTGTTGTGCATCCAGCCACAGGCATAGTTCAGCTTTTTGCCGCCGGCGGTCACCGGTTCCAGCATGTCGCGCACCGCCTTCTCGCTGAGCAGGCGCCTGCCGCCGAAGACGCCGCCCTGGGCAATCATCGCGTAAAAGCGGCCCATGTCGGCTGCCGTGGAAAACAGGCCGCCGGCCGGTTCGGGCATGTGGCGCACGCTGGCGTCGCTGGTGACAAAGGGATTGTACCCGGGCACCAGCTGGCCGCTGTCCTCGTCGCGCTTGTAGGTCCGCGCGATGCGCGCGCGCAGGGCCTCATCGGGATGGAAGGTGGTGTCGCGCATGCCGAGCGGCTCGAACAGGCGCGTGCGCAGGAAGTCCTCGTAGGCCATGCCGCTGACGATCTCCAGGATGCGGCCGGCGACGGTGGGTCCGAAGCCGTACTCGTAGGCGCTGCCCGGCTGGAAGGCCAGCGGTGCCTTCAGCAGTGTCGTGACGTAGGCCTTCAGCGAGATGGCGCCGTCGGTGGGCTTGCGCGGCGGGAAGGCGATGCCGGCGGTGTGCGACAGCAGCATGCGCAGGGTGATCGGTTTTTCCGGCGCGGCACCGCCGGCGACCGTCACCTTGGCGAGCTCGGGCAGCCACTGCGCGGCCGGCGCGTCGAGCGAGAGCTTGCCTTCATCGACCAGCAGCATGACCGCGGCGCCGTTGACCGACTTCGTCATCGAGGCAATCCAGAACAGCGCGTCCTTCGGCATCGACCGGTTCTGGGCGACATCGGCATGGCCCACCGCCTCGTGATGGACGACCGTTTCGCCCTGCATGACCAGCGTCACGATGCCGGCGGCCTGACCGGCGGTGACCGCCTGTGCCATGGCCGGGCGGATGGCGGCAAGCGGGGCGGGGTTCAGTTCGGCCCGAACGGGCGCCAGGGCGAGCAGGAGGAAGAGCAGGGAGCGGTGTAACATGACTGGAGTGAACGCTGTGAAGTGGCGGGATGTGGCAGGCGGAAGGGAAAAGGGGTAAGGGAAAAGGGATAAGGGATAAGGGATAAGGGATAAGGGATAAGGGATAAGGGATAAGGGATGAGGGATGAGGGATGAGGGGAGGTGCCTATTCTGCGGTCACTGCCCTTCTCGAACTTTCGGCAACAAACGGCTGGCAGGCGCTGTTGGTGTCTCATGATTCCGCGTCTTGCCCTTCTTTTCGTCGGTTGCCTCACGATCACCAGCCCAGCCGCACCGCCTCCCGGTGAGCCGACGAACGCGGCCGAGGCCGCGGCGCAGAAGGCGCGGGCGGATGCCGAGCTCGACGCGAAGTACCAGGCCTGGGTGGCCGGCCTGAGCCCCGCGGCGCAGGCTTGGGAGAAGGTGCTGCAGGATCAGCTCGGCAGTTTCTACCTGCCCCTGCACAAGAAGGACAAGATCGCGGGGCGCTCCAACGCCTGGGATTTCGTCGAGGACGTGCCCGGCCTGCCGCGTGTGCTGCTCATCGGCGATTCGGTGTCGCGCGGCTACACGCAGGCGGTCCGGCAGGCGCTGGCCGGCAAGGCCAACGTCCACCGCGCACCGGCCAACTGCGGGCCGACCGCCAGCGGCCTCAAGAACCTCGAGGTGTGGCTGGGCGACGGCCACTGGGACGTCATCCACTTCAACTTCGGCATCCACGATCGCAACACGCCGGTGCAGGACTATCTGAGCCGGTTGGAAACGATCGTGCAGCGCCTGCAGGCCACCGGTGCACGCCTGATCTGGGCCAGCACGACGCCGATCCCGGATGACCCGGCGAAAAAGCAGTCGGCCGCCTCCATCGTCGAGCGCAACGCCGCCGCCGCGGCCCTGATGGCGAAGCATGGGATCGCCGTGAACGACCTCTTCACCGCCATCACCCCGCGCCTCGCCGACCTGCAGAATCCAAACGACGTCCATTTCAACGCCGCCGGCTACGACTTCCTCGGCGCCCGGGTGGCCGAGGCGGTGGGGGCGAAATGACGAAGGACGGGCCACGACTCCTCGGTTGAGGTGGAGAACAGTGGGCCGCGCGCGGTGCCGGCCTCAAGGGGGCGATCCACTCAACGTCGCCTTGCAGGCCGCTTTTTGGCAGGTGCCGTCAACGGCGCATCATGAGCCCCACGCCGCAGCAGGGCTGCGGCGTAGCAAAGCGGCAACACGGTTGCCGCCGTCCAAGAACGGAAACCTTACGGCGCCCCCAGCTCCACGGCCACGGCGCTGGTGGCGGGGGTGAGCCAGGCGTGCAGGCGGCCTTCCTGGCCGCCGGTGATGAGCCAGCTGCCCTGCGGGGTGGTGGCGAGGCTGTTGAGGAAGTCGCCGGCGCCGGTGAGGTTTTTCACCTCCTTGCCCGCCCCATCGAGCAGGCGCACCTTGGCGTCGCCGGAGCAGGTGGCGAGCAGGTCGCTGCCGCCGAGGTAGCGCACGGCAGTGACTTCCTTGTCCCAGCCGGCGAAGTTCTGTCGGCGCTCGCCCGTGGTCCAGTCCCAGACCTTGACGACCGCATCCGCGCCGGCGCTGGCGAGCAGGCGACCATCTGCCCGCCACGACACGCCGAGCACGTGGTGGGTGTGACCCTCAAACACCTTGATGACCTTGCCACTGGCGACGTCGAGCACGCGCAGGGCCTTGTCGGCCCCGCCGCTGGCGAGGTGCTTGCCATCGGGGGAAAACTCGAGCGAGAGCACGCTGTCGAGATGCACCTCGTCCCAGCGCGCCGCCAGTTGGCCGTCGGCGAGGTTCCAGAGGGTCAGGTCGCCGGAGCGCGAGGGTTCGCCGCTGCCGACCGCGAGCCGTTGGCCATCGGGATGGAAGGCGAGGGCGTTGACGCGGTCGGTGATCGGCGACGGGCCCTCACCGCCGAGCACGCGCTCGAGTCGCCAACCCGCGCGCGCCGGATCGGTCGCGCTGGCGGCGAGGCGCGGGCCGCGGTGGTCGGTCCAGGCGAGCGCGGGTTGCAGCGCGGTCGTCTGCACCGGCAGGCCGGTGGCCACCGCCCAGGTGCGCAGGGTGCCGCTGCTGTCGAGGGCAGCCAGCTGGGTGCCCTCGGGGGCGAAGGCGAGGGCGTGGATTGTCTTCAACACGCCGGCCTGTGCGGCGGTGGCCTGGGCGCGTGCCGCTTCGGCCGGGGCCTGGGCAGCCTTGCTCTGATCGAGCTGGGTTTTGGCGGCCTCGGCGAGCTTTTGCGCCTCGGCCTTCAGGCCGGTGACGAGTTCGATCTCGCGCGCCGCATCGGCGACGGCGGCCTGGGCGCGTTTCAGGGCTTCAGCGGCGACCTTGGCGGCTTCATCGGCCTTGGTGAAGGCGGCGCGTGCGTCCTCGAGCTTTTTCGCCTGCTCAGGATCGGGCTTGGCGGGTTCAGCGGCCGGGGTGGGCTCGGCGGCTGGTGTTTCCAGCGCCTTGACGGCCGTCTCGGCCTGCGTCCTGGCCTGCGTCTTGGCTTCGGCGTCCTTCTGCTTGTCGGTCAGGCCCTTCTGCGCCGTGGCGGCAAGTTCCTGACCCTTCTTCAGGCGCGCGTCGAGGTCGGTCACTTCCTTGGCGGTTTTCTGGACGCGCTCGGTCCACCAAGCCGTCTCCAGAGCGGCGCGTTCGACGGCAAAGTGGGTTTCCGCCAGGCGCCGTGCCGAGGCGGCATCGCCGCTGATCTCGCGCTGCAGTTTGCCGTCGCTCGTCTGCCAAAGCTTGAGCTTGCCATCGGCACCGGCGGTGGCGAGCCGCTGGCCATCGGGGCTGAGGGCGAAGGCGCTGCGGGCGGCGCCGTGGGCGATGCGGCGCACGGGCTTGCTGGTTTTTGGATCGAGCAGGCTGACGCCGTCGGGGCCGTCGGCGGCGGCCTTGAACGCGGCGGCGGAGGGTGCCGGGGAGACGGTTTCGGCGGGCGCATCGGTGCGGCGCCAGAGTTTCACCTCGCGGTAGCTGCCGGTGGCAAGCCACTTGCCGTCGGGACTGAAGGCGAGTGCCGGCACGATGTCGCGGTGGGCGACCCCGGGTTTGGAATACAGCCCGGCCTTGAGCAGGGCGGGATCGGTGAGGCGGGTGACCAAGTTGCCGGTGGGCAGGTGGCGGATCGACACCTGGTTGCCGCGGGCGGCGGCGGCGAACTGGCCGTCGGCGCTGACGGCCGTGGCGTAGATCGGCGCGAAGCCGGCCGGTAGCGGTTCCCAGGCGATGACGCGTTCGGTCTTGCCCTGATGATGGGCGCCTTCATCGAGCCATTGCTTGAGCAACGCGAGTTGCCCGCCGGTGAGGGGCACGGCGCTGACCTTGTTGTTCTTGGGCGGCATCTCCGAATCCCACGCACCGGCTGCGGCCTGGTAGATGAGGCTCTTGGCGCCGTCGCCCTGCACAAGGCCGGGCCCGTTGTCGCCGCCCTTGAGCATCAGCTCGACGGTTTCCATGTTGAGTCCGCCCTTGGTCGTCGTCTTGTTGTGGCAGGGCAGGCAGTTGTCCTTGAGCAGGGGCAGCAGTTGCTTCTCGTACTCGACGGTCGCCGCGGCGAGCGGGCCGGGCAGAAGCAGGGCGAGCAGGAGGCGTGAGCCTGCCTTCGGGTGGAGGCGCCTACGAGAGAGAGGGAAAAACTTCATGGCGGGTCACTGGACGCGCAGACGCACGGGGTTGGAGTAGGCGGCGAAGACCGCGTCCTTGGGCGGGTTTTTGGCGGCGAGATCCTTGGCGGCCTTGTCGGCGGCGGCCCGGGCTTGGTCGGCGCCGGCGAGCTGCTGTTCGGCGGTTTTCACCGCCGCTTCCGCCGCGGGTCGCGCGGCGGGATCGGTCGCCTTGGCCAGAGCGGCACGGGCGGCGTCGAGCGCTTTTTTCGCGGCGGCCTGGGCGGCGATGGCCTGCTGTGCCGCCTGTTCCGCCGCGGCGACCTGGGCGGCATGGCGGCGCACGGGTTGTTTGGCCGGACCCTGCAGCAGGAAGCCATGCTCCCCGGCGCTGAGGCCGAGCGCCTTGGTGTCGAGCGTCAGTTTGCCTTCGTTCGCCTTGGCCGGGATCGTCACCGTCGGGGCCTTGGCGGGATCGCCGAGGCCGAGCAGCTTGAAGGTCAGCGCCTCGGTGCAGGCGGCGTGGCGGTGGGCCTTGACGGCGATCTCGACCTTGGCGCCGGCCTTGGCCTCGACGACGGCAGGCAGCTCGATCCGTACCGGGGCGGGCTGATCGACGATGCCGAGCGCCGGCGGACCACCGGTGAAGACCGACAGGTTTTCGCGGTTGGTGTCGCGCACGACCGCGTTCAGGTGCAGCGAGCGCAGGGGCAGCGACAGGGTGACCGCGCCGGCCGGGGCATCGGTGGCGGCCTGAAAAGCGAGCCAGGCGGTGCGCTGACCCTTGCCGGCAAAGCCCCCGAGGCAGGTCAGGCCGGGTGGCAGGCCGGCACAGGTGAGTTCCAGCGGCGGGCTCGAGGCGCTGCGCAGCGGCAGGGCCACTTCGATGACGCCGATGCCGCCACGCCAGACATTCGCCGAACCGATTTCGTGCGGACCGGTGGCGGCGGCGCGGGGCAGGGTGGCGAGCATGGCGAGCCCGCCTTCCGGGCCGGCGCGGTCGAGCGGGCGCACGCGCAGGGTGTAGGGATGGCGGCGACCGTTGGCGGCGTTGAGGGGGTCGCTCACCGAGAGACGGAAGACACCGTCGGCCTTGGCTTCGAAGCTGTAGCTGGGATCGAGCAGCGGCACGCGCGCGACCGACGGAGCTGGCACCAGTCCCGGCACATCGTTGACCTCGGCCAGGGCGGTCAGCGTTTCCGCGCCGGCCGCATCCTTCTTGAGGTTCTCGACGAGCAGCACGGGATCGGTGGGAAAGCCGGCGAGCGCCGACTCAATCTCGATGGCAAAGCGGTCGCCCTTTTTGAAGGCCAGATCGAAGTGCCGTGCCTCGCCGTGGGCCGGGAACCAGCCGCCGTGGCTCTGGCCGATGGTGAGCGCGGTGGCGGCTTCTGGCAGCGGCTGGGCTGGGTCTTCGGTTTCGCCCGGCAGGGCCAGCGGCGGCAGCGGACTGGCGGCGGCCAGCGCGGCCGCGGTTGCACCGGTCAGCCGTTCCAAGGGCGGACCCTGGCGCACGCGCAGGCCGTCGATGACCTGGCCACCGGGCAGGTTCCAGCCGTAGACCCGATCCTTGCCGGCCGCCCAAACCGCGGGGCCGGAGGTCAGGCACAGGCGGTAGCCGTAGGGATCACCCGTGCCGAACATGAGGTCGTGAATCTTCAGGCGGTAGCGACCGTCGGCAGGCAGGCGGGCATCGAGCAGGCCGTCGCGCAGGCGGGCGATCTCGCGGCCGCTGGCGTCGTGCAGCGTGCCGCTGAGGCTGGTGGGCACAGCGAAGGCGGCGCCGTCGAAGACCGCGAGCAGGCGCTGGCCTTTTTGGCCGTCGAAGGTGAACCAATGCGGCGCGCTGGTCTTGAAGACCCCGTGCACGGCTTGATCGAGCGCCAGGTTGAGTGCGGTCTCAGGGGTCGTGTTGCTGCCGGACGATTCCACTACGGCTTGCGGCCCGATTTGGAAGCCGCGCGGATTGGAGACGCCATAGGTGCCGGTGACGCGCAGCTCGTAGGTGCCGGGGCGCAGGTTGGCGGGCAGGGACAGGCGGAGGGTGTTCGCCACTGGCTGGCCCTTGGCGTCGAGCTTGGGGGTGGCCACCACGACCGCGCCGGGATCGGGCGAGAGCCGCACGCCCGACAGGCCGTCGAGGTCGCTGCCCTTGACCGCGAGATCGAGCGTGTCGCCGGGGCGACCGCCGAGCGGGTGCAGCGAGGTGAGGACCGGTGTTGGAAAAGAGGTCTGGGCGAGCGCCAGGACCGGGGTGAGAAAAACCAGCGGGAGCAGCTTCATGAAAGCATTAGATCGAGAGGGAAGGGCAGGCCTCAGGCGGTGGCCAGCCGGGCCGTTGCACGCCAAGCCAGCCCTGCAGGCCGGCTTCAATGATTGAAGAGGAACTCCTTCGTGTTGAGCAGGGCCCAAAGGATGTCCTCAAACGCCTCGCGCCGCGCGGCCAGGCGGGCAGCGCCGTCCTTGCCCTCGGTCTTGCGGCCGAGGTGGCCGAGGGCGAGCTGCAGTTCCTGCGGGTTGGGGTCGCGACTGAGGGCGATGTGGTAGAGGTCGCCGACCTTGTCGTCGTCCGGGCGCGGATCCTTGGCGAGGCGGTCGGCCCGGCCGTCGGCCCGCGCGAGCTGGGTTTGAATCTCCGAGGCGTTGAGCAGGTGCAGGCTCTGCGCCAGGCTGGCCTCCTGGGTGCGCTCGCACTCGCAGGCCGAGGCGGAATCGGGCCGGCCGAAGACGGTCAGGAAGTAGGTCGTCTGGTTGTAGCTGTTGTCGGGCAGGGCGACCGCGCGTGTGCCGGGTGCCTGACCGGCGAACTGGCTTTCGGCGGCGAGCAGGGTATTGACCGCGTCGTAGAGCACCTCGGCGGTAAGGCGTTTCGGGTAGTAGCGACTGAAGTTCTGGCGGTCCTTGGCATTGTGCTCGTTGGGCACCGCGCTGAGCTGGTAGGTGGTCGAGGTCGTGATCGTGCGGATGAGTCGCTTCAGGTCGTAGCCGTGGGCGGTAAAATCTTCGGCAAGCGCCTGCAGCAGTGCCGGGTTCACGGGCGGATTGGTCTCGCGCATGTCGTCCTCGGGTTCGACGAGACCGCGGTTGAAGAAGTGCTTCCAGTAGCGGTTGACCAGGGTGTGGGCGAAGAACGGATTGTCCTTCGCACTCATCCAGTCGGCGAGGGCCTGGCGCGGATCCTGTTCGGGCTTCAGCTCCAGCCGCTCGGCGCCGAGGCGGGTCGGCTGCACCGGCAGCTTGGTGCGGATGTTGGTCATCTGGGCGGTACCGCGCTTGTGATAAACCAGCTCCTCATAGCGGTCGCCGGCGGGCTTGCGCGCGACGTTGGCGAAGAAGGCGGCGAGGCCGTAGTAGTCCTCCTGGCTCCACTTCTCGAAGGGGTGATGGTGGCACTGGGCGCACTGCATGCGCGTGCCGAGGAAGAGCTGGGCGACGTCCTCCATCTGCTGCTTGGGATCCTTGACCTGGCGGTACCAGGCGACCGGCGGATGCTGGTCGAGCGTGCCCGAGGCGGCGACGACCTGGCGGGCGAACTGGTCGAAGGGCAGGTTGTCGGCCATGGCGTCGCGGATCCAGGACCAGAACAGGTAGCTGCCGCGCGCGTAGAGCGGCTGGGTGCGCTGGTTGCGCAGCAGGGCGCTCCACTTGTTGGCGAAGTACTCCGCATACTCGGCCGAATCGAGCAGGGCCTCCACCTTGGCGGCGCGCTTGCCGGGATCGCGGGCGGCGAGGAAGTCCTTCATCTCGGCCACCGTTGGCAGGCGGCCGGTGAGGTCGAGGGTGAGGCGGCGCAGGAAGGTGGCGTCGTCGGCGAGGGGCGAGGGCGGGATGCCGATCGTCTTCAGCTTGGCGAAGACGTGGCGATCGACGAAGTTCGACTCGGGCGGCAGGCTTTCCACCGGCGCGCCGAGCGGCACGGTGGCGCGGAAGGTGGCGACCTTGCCCTGGTAGCGAACCATGACGGCAACGTCACCGGGAAGGTCGAGCAGGCGGACCTCGCCGGTCTCGGTGGTTTCGGCCATCGACTTTTCATTGGCCTCGTAGAGCGCGCGGCGGGTGACGTCGCGGGTCGAGCCATCGGTGTAATGCGCGATGACCTTGAGCTGCTGCTTCGCCTTCAGCGGCAGGGTGAGGGCGGCGGGCTCGACACTGATGCGCGCCATTTTCGGATCATCGGGGCTGCCATAGGGCATGCCCTCACGGATCCAGCGCACGAGGTCCTGGTAGTCCTCGGAGTTGGGATCGAGTTTTTTGCCGCCGCCGTGCGGCAGCTGAGCGGTGCCCTTGGTGAGCAGCAGGCTCTGCTCGGGCGCGGCGGGGAAGACGCGGCGCCCGCGCGCCTCCTTGACGATGTGCTCGTAGTCCTCCTGCGGCTCAAAGCCGAGCAGGGAAAGTTTGAAACCGTTCTGGCCGCTGGCCTTGCCGTGGCAGCCGCCGCCGTTGCAACCGCCCTTGGTGAGGATCGGCACGATGTCGTTGGCGAAGTTCAGTCGGCGCGGCGCCTCCGCCGCCGGGGCGGACAGGGCGAGGCCGGCGAGCAGGGCGAAGGGCAATCGGGGACGCATCATGACTGGCGGAAATTACGGGACACAGCGACGGGTTCTTGTCGGCCGCGCGGTCTCAAAGCAGCTCGGCCAGCGGCGCCGGTGTGCCGTCGACGAGGTACTGCGGGCGTCCGCTGAAGTCGTCGAGGGTGACCTTGGTGGTGTCGATGCCGAGGTGATGGTAGAGCGTCGCGAAGACCTCGCCGAAAGCGACGGGGCGGTCGATCGCCTCGCCGGCGACCTTGTCGGTGGCGCCGATGACCTGGCCGTGGCGGAAGGCGCCGCCGGCGAGCAGGGCGCAGGAGACGCGCGGCCAGTGGTCGCGCCCGCCCTGCGGGTTGATGACCGGCGTGCGGCCGAACTCGCCCCAGACGACGACGGCGACGTCCTTGTCCAGGCCGCGCTCGTGCAGGTCGGTGAGCAGGGCGCTGAGGGCGCTGTCGAGCAGCGGCAGATCCTCGCGCAACTGGCCGAAGTTGTTGCTGTGGTAGTCCCAGCGGCTGAAGCCGAGGGTGACGACGCGCGCGCCGGCCTCGACGAGGCGACGGGCGGCCAGGAAGTGATCGGTCAGCCGCGGGCCGCCATCGTCGCGGTTGCGGTTCTCGCCCTTGCCATAGCGTTCGGCGATGCGCCGGTCCTCGCGCGTCAGGTCGAGGGCTTCGAGCAGCTTGGGACTGGTGAGCACGCCGAGGGCCTGTTCGTTGAAGGCATCCATGCCGGCCATCAGGCCTCCGGCATCGAGGTCGCGGCGCAGCTGGTCAAAGCTCTTCAGCAGCGCGGCGCGATCGTGCAGGCGGTCGAGGCTCATGCCATTGAGCTTCATGTCGGCCGTGCCGCCGCCGCGGTTCGCTTCAAAGGGGGCGTGGGCAACGCCAAGGAAACCGGGCTCGCCGTTGCGGGCCCAAGGCATGTGCCCCATCTTGGGCGACAGCCCGACGAAGGGCGGCGTGGCTGGATCGACCGGCCCCTGCAGGCGCGAGACGACCGAGCCGAAGGCGGGCCAGCCGCCGGGCGGTTGCTGGCGGCTGTTGCGGCCAGTCAGGCATTGGAAGGCATCGTGGCTGGTGTCGCAGTCGGCCATCGAACGGATGACCGTGCACTTGTCCATCTGCCGCGCGAGCCGCGGCAGCAGCTCGCAGATCTGCAGGCCGTCGACGTTGGTGGCGATGGGTTTGAACTCGCCGCGGATCTCCGAGGGGGCGTCGGGCTTGAGATCGAGGATGTCCTGGTGCGAGGGCCCGCCCGGCAGGAAGACCATGATGACCGCTTTGTGACCGGGGCGCCGGTCCTGGGCCGTCTCCGCGCGCAGCAGCTCCGGCAGCGACAGCCCGCCCATGGCGAGACCGCCGATCTTGAGGAAGTCGCGCCGGCTGCGGCCGTCGCAAAAGCCGCGATGCGCGGAGGTGGCGTTGAGGGTGAGCATGACGGAGTCGGGCACAATACGGTCGCGCATGCGCGGCTCTTGCCGTGCTGGCATCGGTGGTTAGGTGAGCCCGCGGATCGGGTCACCCAGGTAGAGCGGGTGCGGACGACCGGTGAAGTCGTGCCACATGATCTCGCGCGGCAGGCCGAGCGCCTCGTAGATCGTTGCCGCGAGGTTTTCCGGCGTCTGCGGATCGCTGTCGGGGTAGCCGCCGATCTTGTCGCTGCTGCCGATGACGCGCCCGCCCTTCACGCCGCCGCCGGCGAGCAGCAGGCTCTGCACATGGCCCCAGTGATCGCGGCCGGGCAGGGCGGTGGCGGAGATCTGCGAAATCTTCGGCGTGCGACCGAACTCGCTGCCCATGATCACCAGCGTTTCATCGAGCAGACCGCTGGCATCGAGGTCCTCGAGCAGGGCACTGACGGCCTGGTCCATGGGCGGCAGCAGGTGGTCCTTGAGGTTGCGCCACGCGGCCTGGTGGGTGTCCCAGGTCTCGTTGTTGCCGAGGTTGACCTGGATGAGGCGCACGCCGCTTTCGACGAGCCGGCGCGCCATGAGCAGCGACCAGCCGAAGCTGTGCCGGCCGTAGCGATCGAGGGTGGCGGCCGGCAGTGGGTCAAGGCGGAAGGCGTCGTGCACGCGGCGGTTGCCGAGCAGCGACACGGCCGCCTCGCGGTAAGTGTCGAAGGCGGTGTCGCCGGCCAGTTCGGCGAGGTTGTCGGTCTGCGACTCCAGCGAGTTGCGCAGGGAAACGCGGTCGAGCACGCGATCGAGGCTGAGCCCTTCCGGCAGCGCCAGGTGCGGGGCGCGGAAGGTCAGGGTGTCATCGGTCACGGCACCCTGCTCATGGTGGAAGAGGTACTGCGGGTAGGCGCCGTAGTGGTTGGGATGGTAGGGTGCCATCTCCAGGAACCAGGGATCGTGCTGGGCGCCGAGCTGACCGCCGAACTGGCCGGCGAGGGTGCGGCCGGTGCGATGGACGATCTTGTCGGGCAGCACGATGGCCGGCGGCAGGTTGTCGGGTCGCCGCGGCAGCAGGGCGGTGGCGAGTGCGGCCAGGCTCGGGTGATCGGATTTCTTCGGCCGGGTCGGATCAAAGCCTGGCGGCACGTCGCTGCGACCGGTGAGCATGACGTGATGACCCTGGGAGTGCTCGCTGTGGCCGTGGGTGAGCGAGCGCACAAGCGACCACTTTTCCGAAAGCCGGGCCAGCCGCGGCAGGTGCTCGCAGATGTGGGTGCCGGGCGTGCGCGTGCGGATCGGCTTGAACTCGCCGCGCACCTCCAGCGGCGCGTCCGGCTTCAGGTCGAAGCTCTCGTGCTGGGCGAGGCCGCCGGAGAGGAAGATGTAGATGACCGACTTTGCCCGTGGCGCGGGGGTGGCGGAACCGGGCGCGGCCAGGGCGCGCAGGCCGGTCAGGTGGTTCATGCCGAGGCCGAGCAGGCCAACCGCGCCTGCCTGCAGCAGTTCGCGGCGGCGCAGGGGATGCGCGGGATGCGGAAGAGCCATGGGGTGAGCGGTTGGAGTTCCGCCCCGCGGCCGGCCGCGGCGCGGGAGGTCAGACGAGCTCCGGCAGCGCCTGCCAGCCATCGACCAGGTATTGGGGACGGCCGGTGAGGTCGTTGACGGTGGTCTTGTGCGGGTCGATGCCGAGGAACTGATACAGGCTGGCGAAGACCTCGCCGAAATGCACGGGTCGCTCAGTGGGCTCGCCGCCGAGGCGGTCAGTGGCGCCGATGACCTGGCCGGTGCGGAAGCCACCGCCGGCGAGCAGGGCGCCGCCGACGCGCGGCCAGTGGTCGCGGCCGCCCTGGGCGTTGAGGGTGGGCGTGCGGCCAAACTCGCCCCAGGCGACGACGGCGACGTCCTTGTCGAGGCCGCGGTCGTGCAGGTCCTGGACGAGGGCGCTCATGCCCTGGTCAAACAGCGGCAGGTGACGGAGCAGCTGCGGGTAGTTGTTGTCGTGGAAATCCCAGCGACCGAAATTGAGGGTCACCACGCGCGCGCCGGCCTCGACGAGGCGGCGGGCCATGAGGAAGTGCTCGAGGTTGAGCGGGGCGCCATCGCCGTAGTTCTTCGGATCGCCCTTGCCGTAGCGTTCGCGGGTTTTCGGCGATTCCTTTTCGAGGTCGAGGGCGTCGAGCAGGCGGCTGGAGGTGAGCACGTTGAAGGCCTGCTGGTTGAAGGCATCCATGCTCTCGACCAGGCCGCTGTGGTCGAGGTCGCGGCGGAAGCGGTCAAAGCCGTCGAGCAGGGCGCGGCGATCGTTCAGGCGTGCCACCGAGACGTTGTTGAGCTTGAGGTCCTCGACGCCGGCACCGTTCGGGCGGAAGGCGGAGTGGGCCGGACCCATGTAGCCGGGGTGACCGGGCGAGCCGTACGGCGGGTGGCCGGCCTTGGGGGCCAAGCCGACGAAGGCCGGAATGGCGGGATCGGCCTGACCTTGCAGCGAGGAAACCACCGCGCCGAGCGAGGGATGATCGGATTGTGCGCCGGTGGGCGCGGCACCGCCGGCGGGATTCGGGGCGCGGCCGGTGTAGCAGATGAAGGAATCGTGGGCGCCGGTGGGCGAGCCCCAGACGCTGCGGATGGGCACCAGCTTGTCCATCATCTTCGCCAGCTGCGGCGCGTGCTCGGAGATCTGAATGCCGGGCACGTTGGTCGAGATCGGCTTGTAGGGACCGCGGATTTCCAGCGGTGCGTCCATCTTCAGATCCCACATGTCCTGATGCGGCGGCGCGCCGCACAGGTAGATCATGATGATCGACTTGAAACTGCGCCCGGTGCGCGCCTCGGCCTCGGCCTTGAGCAGGTCGGGCAGGCTGAGCCCGCCCATGGCAAGGCCGCCGACGCGCAGGAAGTCGCGCCGCGACAGGCCGTCGCAGAATCTGCCGGAAGTTTGGCCGGAAAAGGTGAGCATGGAGCCAGCCTTACGGGCGCTGGCAGGGGGGATTATCAGACGGAGGCCATTTTTTGCGCGCGCGTGCCGTCTGGGTCAGGCGATTGCAGGGTGATTTTTCTGCAGGAATCGGGCGGCGAGGACGGTATGATAAGCCGAATGCCGCGCCGTGATAAGACTTTCGCGGACCTGTGCCGCGAGTGAAAATTAAAAACATCAAGGGTTGCCTGCCGCGAACCTGCCACTGCCCAAGCTGGCTGGATCACTGGCGGCGTTTTGGCGGTGGCGGTGCTTCCTTTTGTCCAGTGGCGGGTTGCATCGAGGCCTGCACGGTCGGCGTGCACGTGCAAAAGGAGGGCGACCCGAAAAAGACCTGGTACATCGTGCCGCTGTGCGCCCGGCACGAATTGCATCCCGGGCCACTCGACATTCTGCCTTTCACCCGCTTGGTACCGTCCGACCTGTCGTTGACCTGCGGGCGGGACTGACGCCGGGATTTTCCATTGATGGCGCACGAAGCTGCAACGGTTTCGGGCGTTGTTAAGGCTCGCCTGCATGAGTGTCGCGGCCCCCCGAAACCTGCTCATCCCCCTCTGTCTACTGGCCGGCGCCCTGCCGGCGGCCGAACCCGTGGTCTTCGGTCGCGACGTCCTGCCACTGCTTTCCGACAACTGCCTGAGCTGCCACGGTCCCGATGAGGCGCATCGCAAGGCCGACCTGCGGCTCGACACCCGGGAGGGCGCGCTGGCGGTGCTCAAGCCCGGCCAACCGGAGGCCAGTGAGCTGTTCACGCGTCTGGTCACCGACGATCCGGACGAGCTCATGCCGCCACCGAAGTCGCACAAGCCGCGGCTGAAACCGGAGCAGATCGACCTCCTGCGGAGCTGGATTGCCGAGGGCGCGCCCTGGGGCCGGCACTGGGCCTTCGAGGCACCGGTCAAGTTGCCGGTGCGCGAGCATCCGGTCGATCACTGGGTGCGCACCCGCCTGCGCCAGGCCGGGCACGACCTGGCACCGCCGGCCCCCGCGTCCACGCTGCTGCGCCGGCTCAGTTTCGATCTCACCGGCCTGCCGCCCGATCCCGCGCTGGCCGACCGTTCCTATGAAGCAGCGGTCGATGCCCTGCTGGCCTCGCCGCACTTCGGTGAGCGCCTGGCGATGTGGTGGCTCGATGCCGCCCGCTATGCCGACACCGACGGGTTTCAGTCGGATGCCACCCGCACCAACTGGCCGTGGCGCGACTGGGTGGTGCAAGCCTTCAACGTCAACCTGCCCTTCGATCGCTTCACATTGGAGCAGTTTGCCGGCGATCTGCTGCCGGAGGCCACGCCGGAGCAGGTGCTGGCGACCTGTTTTCACCGCAACCACATGACCAATGGCGAGGGCGGCCGCGACCCCGAGGAGTCGCGCATCGACTACGTCAACGACCGCGTCAACACGGTGGGCACGGTCTGGCTCGGCCTCACCCTCGGCTGCGCCCAGTGCCACACCCACAAATTCGATCCCATCCCGCACCGCGATTACTACCGCCTCGGCGCTTTCTTCAACAGCATCGACGAGGACGGCAAGGCCGGTGCGGGGGCGAAACCCTTCCTTGCCTACACCTCCCCGGCCGGACCGCGCGCGGTCGCCGAGGCGCGCCTGCTCGCCGACCAGCGTCGTCCGGCCGAGGCCGCGGCGAAGGCGGCCGCCGAGCCCGCCTTCACCACCTGGCTGGCGCAGCAGCGCGCCAAGCCCGCGACACCGGCCTGGACCCGGCTCGAGGCCCTGGAAGCCGGGTCGGCCAAGGGCAGCCTGCTGCAGCGTCAGGACGACGGCAGCCTGCTCGCCTCGGGGCCGAACCCGCGCCAGGACGATTACCTCGTCGCCGTGCGCCCGGCGCTGGCGCGTGTCACCGGGTTGAAACTGGAGGTGCTGCCCTCGCCGCAGGTGACGGGTGAGCGACTTGCGCGCGGTCGCTCCGGCGAGTTCATTCTGACCGACATCAAGGCGCGCGTGCGCCGTCGCGGCAGCAGCCAGGTGAGGGACTTGAGCTTTGTCGGGGCGGTGGCCGATGCTGAAAAGGCGCAGAAGGCCGCCGCGCGCGAATACGGCAGCATCCTGGGTGTGCTGGATGATGATCCGCGCAACGGCTGGACGACCGAGGGCCATGATCCCAGCCAGCCGCGCACGGCGGTACTGGCGCTCGCGGAACCGCTGGTGCTCGGTCCCGATGAAGAACTCGTTCTGGAACTCCAGCAGCGCTCGACCACCGGCGATGCCAATCTGGGGCGCTTCCGCTGGCAGGCCACCGACCAGGCCGGCCCGACCGTGCGCAGCGTGGGACCGGCACCGCTGGAGGAACTGGCTGCGCTGCCACGGGCGGCGGAGACACCCGTGCCGGAGCCGCTGCGCGCGCGCTTGTTCGAGCAGTTCCTCGCCGATCACGCGCCCTATCAGGAGGCGCGCGCCGCGCGTGAGCGCGCCGACCGCCAGCTCGCCGAGGCGGAGAAGGCGGCCGGCAAGCTCAACGTCATGGTGTTGAAGCAGCGCGCCGAGGCGCGGCCGACCCACGTCCTGCTGCGCGGGGTTTGGGACAAGAAAGGCGAAGTCGTGACGCCTGGCGTGCCCGAGGCGGTGGCGCCGTGGCCGACGGATCTGCCGGCGGATCGACTCGGCTTGGCGCGCTGGCTGACCGCGCCCGACAACCCGCTGACGGCCCGCGTCGTCGTCAACCAGCTCTGGCAGCTGCTGTTCGGCGCCGGGCTCGTGCGCACGCCGGATGATTTTGGCCTGCAGGGCGAGCGACCCACCCATCCCGAGTTGCTCGATTGGCTGGCGGTGGAGTTCCGCGACAGCGGCTGGGATGTGAAACGCCTGCTCCGTCTCATCGTTACCAGCCAGACCTACCGCCAGGATTCGGCGCGCCGGCCCGGGCTCGACGATCCCGACAACCGCCTGCTCGGTCGCGGCGCCCGTTTTCGCCTGCCAGCCTGGATGATCCGCGACGGCGCCCTCGCCGCTGCCGGCCTGCTGAATCCTGCGGTCGGCGGTCCGCCGGTGCGACCCTACCAGCCCGAGGGTGTCTGGGAGGAGATCTTCATGGGTCGCTACACCTATGAACCCAGCGAAGGCGCCGCGCAGTTCCGTCGCACCCTCTACGCCTTCTGGCGGCGCAGCAGCGCGCCGACCTTCCTGTTCGACAGCGCCCAGCGCCGCGTCTGCGAGGTCGCCGTGGCGCGCACCAACACGCCCCTGCAGGCCCTGACGCTCTTGAACGACGGCACGATCCGCGAGGCCGCCCAGGTGCTGGCGACCCAGGCGCTGGCGGCGGCGAAGGACAGCGCCGGGCGGATCGATTTCCTCGCCCGCCGCATTCTGTCGCGCCCGCTCGACGCCCGCGAGCGCGCCGTGCTCGAACGCGAGTTGGCGCGCGCCCGCCAGCATTATCAGGCGCATCCCGGTGATGCCGGGCAACTGCTCCGCCATGGACAGTTGCCGCCGAAGCCGGATGCCGAACTCGCCGCGCTTTGCCTGACCGCCGGCCTGCTCTTCAATCTCGATGAAGCCATCACCCATGAATGAGGCCGCCCTCGACGTGACCCGCCGCTACTTCCTGGGTCGCTGCACCGGCCTGCCTTTCGGCGCGCTCGCGCTGGCCGGCCTGCTCGGTCGCGAGACCCGTGCCGCCGGTCTGCCCGGCCTGCCGCACGCGGCGCCCAAGGCCAAGCGCGTCGTCTTCCTCACCCAGTCGGGTGGTCCCTCCCAGCTCGAGCTCTTCGATCCCAAGCCCGGCTTGCGGAAGTGGGCCGGCACCGAACTGCCGGAGTCCGTGCGCCAGGGCCAGCGCCTGACGACGATGACGGCGAACCAAAAGCAGCTCATCCTGCCCGGCATCACCCGCTTCGCCAAATACGGTCAAAGTGGTGCCGAACTCGGCGAATGGCTGCCCCACCTCGGCACGGTGGCCGATGACCTCTGCTTCATCCGGTCGATGCACACCGACCAGATCAACCATGCGCCGGCGATGACGCAGTTCCTTACCGGCCATCCATTGCCCGGCCGACCCAGCCTCGGCGCCTGGGTCAGCTACGGCTTGGGCAGTCCGAACCGCAACCTGCCCGACTTCCTCGTGCTCATCTCGCGCATGCAGCGGCCGAGCGACCAGCCCCTCTACGACCACTACTGGGGCAGCGGCTTCCTGCCTTCGCGCTACCAGGGCGTCAAGCTGCGCAGCGCGCGCGACCCGGTGCTGTACCTGAACGATCCCGAGGGCCTGCCGCGCGAGCTGCGCCGCGGTCAGCTCGACGGGCTCGCCGAGCTCAACCAGCGGCGCTACGAGCAGACCGGCGATCCGGAAATCCTGACCCGCATCCGCCAGTATGAAATGGCCTACCGCATGCAGGCCAGCGTGCCCGAGCTGACCGACCTCAGCGACGAACCCGAGCACGTTTTTGAGATGTATGGGCCGGATTCCCGGCGGCCGGGCAGTTATGCGGCCAACTGCATCCTCGCCCGTCGCCTCGCCGAGCGCGGCGTGCCCTTCATCCAGCTGTTCCACCCCGACTGGGATCACCACAGCCGCTTGCCGAGCTGGTGCGTCGCCCGCTGCCGCGACACCGACCAGCCCAGCGCCGCGCTGATCAAGGACCTCAAGCAGCGCGGCCTGCTCGACGACACTCTCGTCGTCTGGGGCGGCGAGTTCGGCCGCGGCGTCGCCGGCCAGGGCCAGTGGGACAGCCCCGAGGCCGGGCGCGACCATCACCCGCGCTGTTTCACGATCTGGATGGCTGGCGGCGGGGTTCGCCCGGGAACGACCTACGGCGCCACCGACGAGTTCAGCTACAACATCGCCGAAAACCCGGTCCACGTCCGCGACCTGCACGCCACGATCCTGCACCAGCTCGGCATCGACCACGAGCGCTTCACCTACCGCAGCCAGGGCCTCGACTTCCGCCTCACCGGCGTCGAGCAGGCACACGTGGTAAAGGGCATTCTCGGGTGAGCCGGCGCCTGGTGCCGGAGACAGGACTCGAACCTGCACTGGTTGCCCAACCAGATCCTAAGTCTGGCGCGTCTACCAATTCCGCCACTCCGGCATGCTGGGGTGGAACAGGCATCATCCTCCCAGAGGGGCGGGACCGCAAATGCTTTCAGGGACGGCGCGCGGCGGCGAGGCATCGGCGGGCGAGCCAGCCGGTAAACAAGACCGTGACCAGCGGCAGCAGGCCGATTTTCAGGTTGTCGCCGATCCACGGCAGCCAGCCGTCGCGGCTGCGGGTCAGGCCGCTGAAGTACTTCAAACCAAACACCCAGCCACCGTGCAGGCCGGCGCTGGCCCAGAGGGCGCCGGTGTGCAGGCGCACGCGCGCCAGCACCCAGCCGACGGCGAACAGCGTGGAGAATTCGGCGAGCAGGAAATCGGTGTCGCCAAAGCCGCGGCCGATCTGGCCGAGCACGGCAAAGCCGCTGGCCCAGGTGACGTCGGCATCGGCAATTTCCCAGCCCTGCGGCGGTTTCAGGAAGTGGACGAGGGCGAAGATGAAGGTGGTCCAGAACAGCGCCGGACCGGGGCGCAGGCTGCGCAGCAGGACGCCGAGCAGCAGGCCGCGAAAGAAGATTTCCTCGACGAAACCGGCGCCGAGCGCGGCGGCGATCGGGGCGCCGAGGTCGGTCCAGCGCGGTTCGATCCGCAGGTAGTGCGAGCCGAGGCCGACAAAGCCGAGGCCGAGCAGGAGCAGCAGGCCGGCGGCGAGGCCGAAGCCGGCGCCCCACTGGCGCAGGCCGCTGTCCCAGGGTTTCCAGGCGGGCAGCAGGCCGCGGTCGACCTGCAGGGCGCGCAGCAGGGGCACGATGAAAGCGAGGGCGCAGACCAGCACCGCCCGGTTGAAGTAGCGCGGAAAGTGGGCGCGCGCGGCGGTGTCGGCGAGCCAGTCGGCCGGGCCGAACGCGGCCAGGCCGGAGCCGGGCAACCAGGCGGCATAGCCCTTGCCGAGGTGGAAAATCGCCGGTGCGAGCAGGGCGCCGCCGACCATGACCGCGAGCAGGTAGAGCAGCAGCCGGGGCAGGGCGGCGGCGGGCGGCGGTGAGGTGATGGCTTGCATGCGCGGGAATCTACCGCATTCTGGCCTCTCTCAATGACCAAAAACCAGATCCACGAATGGCATGACCGCCTGGAGGACGGCCGCCGGCGCTATGTCCGCGGCTATTGGAACTCACGCGCGTGGACCTTCCGGGTGCTGCTGCCGGAAAGCGAGGACTGGGAGCTGGTGGAGAAACCCGACGTTGAGCTGTGGCTGGCGTTGCGCGACGTGCTGTTCCGCAAGTACCAGCGCAAGCGCCTGCCCTTCAAGCATCTCGCCTCGGTGGATGCCGTGCTCGAGGAGATGGGCGTCAAGCCGGAGCCGGTGGAGTGAGTCAACGCCAGGCGGCGAGCAGGCCGGCGGCCTTGTGCTGGGTTTCCTCCCACTCCTGGTCGGGATCGCTGTCGGCGACGATGCCCGAGCCGGCATGAAAATGGAGGCGTGCGCCCTCCTGCACCGCGGTGCGGATGGCGATGTTCCAGCGGCTTTCGCCGTTGAAACCAAAACTGCCGATGGCACCGGTGTACAGGCCGCGCGGGTGCGGTTCGAGTTCGCGGATGATCTCCAGCGCGCGCTTTTTCGGCGCGCCGGTGATGCTGCCGCCGGGGAAGCAGGCGCGGAAGGCGGCGGCGTGGCTGAGGCCGGGCCGCAGGGTGCCGGTGACGGTCGACACCAGATGAAAGACCTGGGCGAAACTTTCCACCTTCCACAGCTCGGGCACGCGCACGCTGCCGAACTCGCAGACCTGGCCGAGATCGTTGCGTTCGAGGTCGGTGATCATGAGCAGTTCGGCGCGCTCCTTTTCCGAGGCGGGCAGGGCGGCCTTGGAGCGGGCATCGCGCTCGGGATCGGCGGGGTAACGCGGGCGCGTGCCCTTGATCGGCCGGGTGGTGATGGCCCGGTCGTTCAGGTCGAGGAAGAGTTCGGGCGAGGCCGACAGCACGCGGGTGCCGTCGAGATCAAAAAAAGCCGCATGCGGGGCGGGGGAGATCTCGCGCAGGCGCAGGTAGGCGGCCAGAGCGTCGGCCTCCGCCGGCCAGGCGGCCTGCCAGGGGTGCGAGAGGTTCACCTGATAGATATCGCCGGCGGCGATGTAGGACTGGGCACGGCGCACCTGATCGACGAAGGCGGCACGCGGCACCTGCGGAGTGAAGGTCAGCGAGGGTGGCGGGGGCGAAGGGGGCGGTT
>DAIUCN010000028.1:0-47986 GCA_036846165.1 Prosthecobacter sp. | reverse complement strand
GTGGGAGGGGGGGGGCGAAGCCGGTCCCGCTCCCTTGTGGAGCGGGCGTGGAACTATGCTGTTTATAACCCCTTCCTCTGTCAAATCGACAAAATCAGCTCGGATAAAGGTTTTCCCTATTCGGCATCGCCGCGTGCCTGCCCCTGCGCTCCTGCCGCCACCACGGCGGCGGCCGCTGCCCGCCGCCACTCCAAGATCCGGCCGGGCAACAGACCTCCCCCCACCAAAAAGACCACGCAGGCCACAAGAGGCCAACGCTCGCGCGGCAGGGCATCGGGAATGTCAATGACCCGCTTTGGCAGCACCCCGAGGAACAGCAGGCTGTGAATACGAAGCAGGTTGATGGCATTGAAGGCCGTCGCCACAGGCAGAGCCAGACCCAGCCAGGGATGATTTTCCAGCGCGCCGTGGAAAATGAGATCCTCGGCACAATATCCAAGCGTGCCTGGCAGTCCGACAAGGGCAAGACCACAGATCAGAAAGAAGGTGGCCAACCTAGGCGCCTTGACCGCGAGGCCAAGATGGCCCTCGGGAGCCGCTGTGCCGGAAACGCGAACTTCCAGAACCCGGACGATGGCAATCAGCCCGGTCGATGCCGCGGCAACCACCAGCCAGTGCAGCAGCGCACCGGCAACGCCCTCGGCATTGGCGGTGGCAATGCCGGCAAGAATGAAGCTCGCCTGCGAAAGGCACAGCAGGCCCAGCAGACGGCGCGGCCGTGACTCGGCAAAACCGCGGATGCTGGCAATCAGGGCGGTGGCCAGCGCCGCGATGCCAAGAAGGTCGAGTACATGCTGCTCTGCCTGGGTGAGGGCCACAGCTTCGCTACGAGCGACCAGCAGGGCGCCCAGATGTCCGTTGAAAAGCAGGGCCACCGGCAACAGGGGCCCCTCGTCGAACTGACGGATCACCCAGCCGTGCAGCGGAAACAACCCCTTCCGGAGGGCAACGGCGAACACCACCAGCCCGAAAGCCATGCGGCTGGCATGAGCCATTTCCTGCATCTCCACCCCGTGCAACAGAATGATCGCCGCGGTCAGCGCCAGGCTGCTCGCAGCCAAGAAGCCCTGCGCCGATGAACGGCTGCGGTCCTCGCCGAACAGACGCAGGGCGAAGGGCAGCCCCGTCAACCACCAACCGGAGGCCAGCACAGCAAGATTGGCCGCGCCATAGGCAATCTGCGTGGCGGCGGCAAGCAGGAGCACCCCTGCCAAGGCACGCCCACCGGCATCGCGCCGCGGCGCCAGAACAATGACCCCAAGGGTGAGGGCGGCAAAGAAGGCCATGGGCACCGCGTCGAGAGCATCGGCTTCAAACCAGGCGAGCCAGGGGTCAAACAGGCGGACTTCGGCGACCGCACCCACCTCGCGAACCGCCATGGCAAAACTGGCCAGGGCGGCGAAGGCGGCGGTCACAGCGACCGGCCTCGGACAGGCCGCAAAGAGGCAGGCCACGGCGCCGGCGAGCAAAGCGGCGATGCCAAAACTCAGATAAGGGGCGGAAAGCAGAGTCACGGGGTCATGGAAGTGTGGGTGGAACGATCGGCGGAAGTAGTGCTGACCCCACCTGCCTCAAACCAGCCGAGGCGGCGCGCCGCGGCCACCGCAGGACGGACGATGAAGCGATCGAGAACGGCATCGTAGAAACCCCGCCCGAGGGCGATGCGATAGAGGGCGACCTGTACCGGCCTGGGAAGCAGGGATTCGTAATGCTCACCAGTCGGATCCATCCGACCTCCTGCCGCGGCATGCACACGATGGTAATCTCGAAGCATGGAGGGCGAACGAAGGAATTGCAGTGCTCGCAGCAGGGCATGACTGACCAGATGAACCATGGCAAAAGTGGTCCAACCAAGTCCGATCTCGGCAAAGATCAGGCCAAGCTGGGTTTGCGCAGCGTAGGCCAGCGAAGTCTTGGCATCCGCGCACGTGCGGTGGACCAAAGTGCCCAGCAGGGCGGTGGTCAGACCGATGAAGATCACCAGAACCGAAGCGATCCAGGAGGCCCGCAGAAACGGTTCGATGCGCAACAGCAGGTAGGCGCCGGCATGCACGGAAATGGCTCCGTAAAAAACCGCGCTCGACGGCGTCGGCCCCTCCATCGCCCGCACCAGCCAGCCGCAAAACGGCCCCTGGGCGGATTTGCCACTGGCGGCGATGACGAGCAGCACGGCAACCACCGTTGTGATCCCGCCATCCAGCTGCTTGATCTGCCCGGGCCAATCCCCCTGGAAAAGACCGCCCCAGGAGGCCGTGTGAAAACCATGATGAGCGAAGAAGACGGCCAGCAGCAAGCCCAGGTCCGCGACTCGATAGATCCCAAAGACACGCAACGCGTTGCGCACCGGGTCGGGGCGGTACTGGAAGAACCCAATCAAAAGCACGGACGTGATGCCGACGATCTCCCAGCCGCAGAGCAGCAGGTCGAGCGAGTCCGCCGTGAAAATGAGCAGGGCGCCAAAGGTAAACAGGTGCTGCAGCAAAAAGAAGCGGAAGAAGCCGGGATCGCGGTGCAAATAACGCACGCTGAAGGCACCCACGACGCCCGCGAGCACGACCGTGACCCCCACCAGCGGCAGCGACAGGCGGTCCACCCGCAACGCCAGCGGGAAGTGATAGTGTGCAACACTGAACCAATCGCCCGCCGACACCCGGACCGAATCCCCACCCCCGCGCCACATTTGCCAGGCCAGGGCGCAGGCGACAACCACCAGCAGCAGATAGAGAACCCGGGTCAGGCCGGCCACGAAACGCTCGGGAAGACTCACGCCAAGCAGCCAGAGCAGGCTCAGGATCAGGAAAGCGGCGCCGGGAGCGGCGACGAGCAGCAGGATAAGCGATTCAACGGTCATGATCAGGCGGCCTCCATGGGTTCAATGCGGGCAACTGGCAGATGGCCGGCCTTGCCCTGATACCAAGTCCGTGAATCAGGCGTGACCGGCAGGGGCTCCTCATCGCCCTCCAGCGGCTCAAATTGCCCACCTCCGCGGCAGACTTGCATATGGCCGCTTTCCGGGTCCATCGTGGCCAGACGAATCCAGCGGTTGCCAACAAACTCGGCAAGTTCCGGGTTCGCGTTCACCACTCCCATCAGCCGCTGGGGTGTCGTTTCAACCACAAAAAGCACACGCACAGGTTCGTGCAGCTCCACCGTCTGCAAAGGCAGCCCCGTCCGCAGGTCGCCCTGAAAGCCGTTCATGACGCCTACCAACCCGGTGATGTTGTGCGGCAGCTTGGTGCCGCTGCCATAAACCTCGTTGTCGACCGTCGAAAAGTAGTACTCCAGATTGATGCCTGCACAAACCGGGATGACGGCGGCAAGAACGCGGGCCAGCGCCCGATCTTCGGGATCCGCATCCGGATCGTAACTCACGAGGAAGGCGCGACGGTCGAGAAACAGGCCCCGCGTGTGCATCCGCCGGCCGACCAAGGCAACGGCATTCGTGCAATGGCCGTATTCAGGGCGGGGCTCGGCAATGTGCTCCGCGCGCGCCTGCACATGCCGCAGGGCACGCTCGCCACGCACGCCCGGGCCGGCAGTGCCAAATCGGCGGACACGCTCATCGGCGTTCAATACGCGCGCTCGATCGAGCGACTGCTGCACACGGTTCAGGTCGCCTCGGTGCGAGGCGGGCATGAGCTCGGCATCAAAGAACTCGATGTCATCGCTGCAGGTGTCGTGATAACCACCGAGGAACCAGGTGTCCTCGGGAATGACAACGCCGCGCGCACGCAGCTCGGCACGCACGCCGGGCCGATTCGCCATGATGGCAAAAACCCGCGCATTCGGGGCACCCGTGCGACCCCCGCACGCGCCGCAGCAGTAAGCCGACTCGTAGGGGTTGTTCAGGCTGGTGCTGCCATGCCCGAGCACGACCACCAGCCGGGCGTGCGCCCGCTGCAGGCCGGCTGGCCCAAGCACGGAAAGCACCCGCTCGGCCATCTCCTGCTCGGTGAATCCGCTCAGCAACCCGGTGGTGGCATCGCGCGACTCGGCGTCGTCACGCATGAAGGTCAGCTCGGTCTTCGGCTCCGGCAGGAAGGCCCGGTTCAAACGCCGGATCAACCGGCCGTAGCTGCGTGGACTGAGCACACGGAAAACCAGCGGAAAGAGCGACAGAAAGCCCAGGCAGGCCGTGCTGATCCAACCGCGCACCAGCGTGCGTGAGGAGATGAAGGTGTTGCGTGTCACCCCCGCCCAGGCACGCCGCAGCCACTGGCGCTTGGCATGCAGGTGTGCATCGTCACCCACCGCGACCTCGCGAACGGCGTGCGCCGGAGTGACCACCACCGGACAGAGCGAAACACCGCCGGCATCGTCCAGGCCCGCATAATGGATCGCCACACCAAAGAAACCAGCCGCACCAACGGTCTCAATGCTCGGATCCACCTCCTCCAAGGACCGGCGGAAGGACTCCTCGCGCTCATCAATGCAAAAGAGCACCTGGGCGGCGAGGCGATCTCCGGCAACCGTGAGCGGCGGCAGAGCCCGGTGCTTCGCCAGCGGGATGAGGATGCCCCGCTCATGACGGCGTTCATAGGCAAGGTGCAGCAGGCGGCGACGCTCTATTTCGTTGCACGCGATGATCTCGCCATGCAGTCGCTCGAACTCACTCTCTGTCAGAGAAGACAGTTCATGGCTCGCCAGCCCCGTCAACTGGGCAGCGTCAAAAAAACGCGCCACTGGCGTCAGGCGATCCGCCTGTCCCGCCGGCACCCGCACACTGCGCCACGCGGCGGTGTCGCCCATGAGATCCTGAAGCGCAGCCAGGGTGTAGGTCAGGCGCAAAGCCAAAAACTCCAGGAGCGAACAGCGCACATGATCGTGGGGCGCCAGGGTGACATCGTTCTCCAGCATTCGCACCATTCCCGCCCAGCCGCGCAAGGGCAGGAGCTCGGCAGTGAGAAATGTCTCCCACTCATCATCCGGCACTCCCAGGCGCGCCAGGGCATCCAACACAACCGCCTGCGCATCCATGCCCTCCTGACGTAAAAACTCTGCCCGCACACCGGCGAGGTGACGCCGCTGCACCGCCAACGGCTGTGTCATGATGCGACGAGCGGCAGCCAGCAGACCCTGCTCGCGGAATGGCATCGGCCAGTAGGCGATGCCCTGGTCGAGATAGGCCCCGACCAGGCGGATCAGCGGCGGATGCACAATGCGGTCCAAATCCTCACCGAGGGTCGCCAGTACGGCCTCATGCGGCCTGCGCGGCAACCGGGGTGGCTTCGGCTCCTGGAGCGAAACCCGGGCCAGACAGGTCTGCCAGAGCCTTTCCGGCGTGTCGCCCGTGAGCCGATGGGCCGAGGCGGGTGGCAGGTCCCGACGGAAGCCCCTCAGCCAGTCGCCCTCCTCCAACTGCCAGGCAATATCGAGACCGTTGACCCGGCGCACGCCCGGGATGAGCAGGGCGCGACGCAGTGTGCGGCGGCTGAGCCGGCCAGGCAGGATCTCGGCATCGGCCTCACCCGCGAGCACCGCATCGATGTCCTCGTCCAGGATGCGACCCTCCGCACGCGCCTGCTGATAGGCCTGCTCGGCCAGAAAGGGCTCCGCCTCAAACAGCTGAGCCGCCTCCACCACCGCTGCCTCGAAATCGCGGTGCTGCAGAGCGTGCAGGGTGTTGTGGTGGACAAACACCCCCATGGGCCCCTGGGTCGGCAAAGCGTGTGCCGCATGTTCCAATGCGTGATGCAGGCGCTCGTGGCGAGCACCCGCATGGCCCGCAGCAGGCGCATGGGCACTGCAGCCGCAGGTTTCGGAGGAGGCGTGGGAACTCATGGACGTGCTGACAATAAAAGCCCGCTGCCATGCCGAAGCCATCCCCTCCTCAGGGGGTATTTACCCCCCGGCCGACCGGAGCCGCCGCCATTCCCGGCACTGCAACCCGGCCCAGCCCCTGGCAAAGGGAGTCCACGCCCACGGTCCGCACTGGCGAATCGCAAAGCATGAAGTGCCACACCCCCAACCGGGTGTGAGAATCCCCTTCCGGGGGGATGTTTTCCAGCCGCACTGCATGCGTCTGTATCGGGCAACAGTTCTCACCCGCCATGTCCTCCACCGTCCCCAGCCCCATCGCCCAAGGCCCCAAGCCCGTTGGCAACTTCAACGGCTTCCGTCAACATTTTGGCAAGGATGCCATCTCCGGCTTTCTCGTTTTCCTCATCGCCCTGCCACTCTGCCTCGGCATCGCCAAGGCCAGCGGTTGCCCGGCCATTGCTGGCATCTTCACGGCCGTCGTCGGCGGCCTGCTGACGCCCTTCCTGAGCAATTCCGAACTCACCATCAAAGGGCCAGCCGCAGGCATGATCGCCATCGTGCTGGGCACGGTGAACGAACTCGGCTATGAAAAGGCCCTGGCTGTCGGCATGGTTTCTGGCTGCCTGCAGATCCTCTTTGGCGCCCTGCGCCTGGGCACCCTCGGCGAATTCTTCCCGGTGGCCGCCGTGCACGGCATGCTCGCCGCCATCGGCGTCATCATCATCTCCAAACAAATCCATGTTGCCCTCGGCGTCGCCGCCCACGCCAAGGAACCCCTGGAACTGCTCGCTGAAATCCCTCACAGCCTGATGAACCTGAACCCCGAGATCGCCCTCATTGGCGCCCTCGCCCTGCTGCTGCTGTTCGGACGGATGCTGGTGAAAAACAAGCTGATCCAGTCGGTGCCCGGCCCCCTGCTCGTCCTGCTCGCCGCCGTGCCCCTGTCCTTCTACTTCGACATCGCCCACCAGCACATGTACCAGTTCCACGGCCACAGTTACGAAGTCGGCCCCGACAAGCTGGTCAGCCTGCCCCTCAACATCCTCGACGGCATCAAGGGACCAGACTTTTCCGCCATCTTCAGCGCCA
Source organism: Prosthecobacter sp. (assembly GCA_036846165.1). Classification (GTDB taxonomy): domain Bacteria; phylum Verrucomicrobiota; class Verrucomicrobiia; order Verrucomicrobiales; family Verrucomicrobiaceae; genus Prosthecobacter. Next base: position 41,137 of record DAIUCN010000028.1, on the reverse strand, counting down.
CCAGCCTGAAGTGGATTGTCATGTTCTGCCTCGTCGGCAGCCTTGAATCCATGCTCAGCGCCAAGGCGGTCGACCTCATCGATCCGTGGCAGCGACGCACCGACCTCAACCGCGACCTGCTTGCCGTCGGCGTCGCCAACACCCTGGTCGCCTGCATCGGCGGCCTGCCGATGATCTCAGAAATCGTCCGTTCCTCGGCCAACAAAAACAACGGCGCGCGCACCCGTTGGGCAAACTTCTGGCACGGTGTCTTTCTTCTCCTTCTGGTGGCGAGCGTGCCATCCCTGCTCAATCACATCCCACTCGCCGCGCTCGCCGGCATGCTGGTCTTCACCGGCTACAACCTTGCCTCGCCCAAGGAATTCCGTCACATGCTTCACGTCGGCTGGGGTCAGCTCGTTGTCTTCGTCGCCACCCTCATCGCCACCCTGGCCACCGACCTGCTGATCGGCATTGCGGTCGGCATCCTCGTCAAAATGACGCTGCATGTCGCCGGCGGTGTCCGCCCAGGCAACCTGTTGACACCGCACACGGAAACCGAGACCTGCCCTGAGCACGGGCATCCGGTCGTGCGCGTGCGCCAGGCCCTGGTCTTCAGCAACTGGCTGCCCCTGCGCAAACAGCTGCTCGCCCTGCGCAACCATCCGCGCGTCCGCATCTGCCTGGCACGCACGCACTTCGTCGACCACTCGGTGATGAAAAAGCTTGAGGAGATGGTGCAGGACTGGAAACTGGAAAATCGCGAGCTGATCATCGAGGGACTCGACGGCCACCTGCCCGTTTCCGACCACCCTCAGGCAGCACGCCTCCAGGGCGCCATGCGCTCCTGACTCGCCGACTCACATCCCCATGAAATCGCACCTGATTCCTCTCGCCGCCTGCCTGGCGCTGTTCAGCACCGCAGCCGCGGCTTCCGACAACCTGCTCGACTCAAACGGCAACCTCTGGCTCAACTATGTCGGCGACCATCCCCTCTTCGGCACGCCCTGGGGTCTGCACCTGGAAGTGCAAAATCGCCGTGAGGAACTGGGCCGTGAGTGGCAGCAATTGCTGCTCCGGCCCGGTCTCAACTACCAGATCAGCCCGACCCTTTCGGTCAGTGCCGGCTGGGCTTACGTGCGCACCTACCCCTACGGCGACTTCCCGGTCGACACGGAATTCCCGGAACACCGGGCCTGGGAACAGGTGGCGCACACCTTCCATGCTCTCGGCCTGGAATGGCAGCAGCGCCTGCGCCTGGAGCAGCGCTGGATCGGCGAAATGACCGGCAGTGAACGCGCCGGCTACGATCTGGAAAACTGGCGCTACGAAAACCGCGTCCGCTACATGCTGCGAACAACCTTGCCACTGACCGAGGACAAGAAGACCTACCTGGCGCTGTGGAATGAGACCTTCGTCAACTTCGGCAGCAATGTTTCCGGCAACTTTTTCGACCAGAACCGCGCCTTCATTGGCATCGGCCGCAGGTTGAGCGAGTTCACACGCCTGGAAATGGGCTTCATGGAGCAGACCGTTCAGCGCCGCGGCGGGGCCATCTGGGAGAACAATCATACACTCAGTGTCTGGCTGACCTCACGCTGGCCCTTCGGCAGCCGCTGAACCCTGCTCAGGGCTGCAGGGCGAGAACAAAAATCAGCCGCCCCTGACGCCAGCGCGGCCCGCCGATGAACAGCGGGCTGCCCGGCCGCAGTACGGCATCGGTCTTCACCAGCACCTGCTGGTCGCGCCAGAACTGCAGGTGCAGGTTAACCCCTCCCCCAGGGGCCGGCCCCTTGGAGTCAACCTTGAGAAAGAGGTCCTTCGACGGCACCACCCAGGATTCATACTCGCGGAAGACATCCTGCAGGTGCTCGCCCAGCACCTCGAAATGCCCGCCCTCAGGGAAGGCCGCCGCCAAACGCACGGCCAGATTCGGCAGATGCGGCGATTCGGCCGGCGCGGCCCCGGCGGGCGCCACCGGCAGGGCATGGATGAGCGCGCCCCAGACCTTGCCTTCGGTGGCGGGATCCGCCGAGCGACGCGGCGCCTCGGCCGCAGGCAGCAGCAGGGCGGCACCGGCGAGGCAGCAAAGGGCGGCGAACCGTTTCATTCAGGACGGCCAGTGGCGGTGAGGGCTGGTGCTTCGGTGGCAGCCGGCTGCGGCGGTGCCGACCGGGCGTTCTGCTGGTGCACGGAGAAGAGCTGCTGATCCGCCGCCCCCTGGCGGAAACCCACCAGCGGCCGCTCCGCCGGCATTTCCTCCAGACCTTCGAGCAGCAGCACCGTGGCACCGGCCTCCTCGGAGAAATGCGTGGAAGCGCGCACCTCGGGATCAGGCGTGTAGGTGGCCAGCACGCGGCTGTCGTTGCCCGCCGGCTGACGCACCAGCACGGCCGTCAGCAGCACAAGGGTCGCCGCCACCGCCAGTCGCGGCAGTCGAAACCAGGCCAGCCAGGAACCCGCGACCCGGCGGTTCTCCCCCCCGGCGGTCTCGCGCGTCAGGCGCACCTGGATCTGGCTGTTGAAAAAGTCGGCATGCGGCACCGCCATCTCGCGCGGCAGGTGGTCGCGCAGGCTGCGACCGAGCGCCTGCAGCGACTCCGCCTCGCGGCGCAGGGCAGGCTCCACGCTCAGGCGTGCGGCGAAGCGCTCGCGCTCAAGCGGCGTCATCTCGTCGTCGAGCCAGCGCAGCAGGTCGGTGTCTTCAGGCGGCGTTTTCATAGGTGTCCTTCAACAGTTCTTGCAGCTTCTTGCGGGCGTAAAACAGGCGACTCATCACCGTGCCCAGCGAGCAGGGCACGGCGGCGGCGATTTCCTCATAGGACAGGCCCTCGATCTCACGCATGACAATCACCTGGCGGTGGTCCTCGCTGAGTTGCCCCATGGCCGCACGGATGTGGCGGCCGAGCTCGGCGTTGCGCAGCGCTTCATCCGGCGCGGCGGCACCTTGCGGGGCGGTCTCGGCCCCGGCCGCCACTCGGTGCTCGGTGCGTTCGTCGTCGAACTCGCCATCCCCCTGGATGCGCTTCTTGCGCAGCCAGTCGTAGGTGACGTTGTGGGCGATCCGGTACAGCCAGGTGTAGAACGCCGAGTCCATCTTGAACCGCGGCAGGGCGCGCCAGGCCTTGATGAAGGCCTCCTGCGCGAGGTCCCAGGCCTCGGTCTCGTTCTGGATCATGTGGTAGGTCATGGCGTAAATCCTCCCCCGGTAGCGCGTCACGAGCTGGTCGAAGGCGCGCGAGTCACCCGCCTGGCTGCGCCTGACCAGGTCGTGGTCCGGGACTTCGCCGGGTTCAGGCGCAGGAGAGACGGGCATGAGCTCGGATGTCAGAGGTGAAGACGGGACCGCGGGAGCACTTATTCAACGCCATTTTCTCCGGATTTGCGCCGACGTCAAAGCGCAGATTCATCTCCCGGCCAGCCTGTCGCGTCGGCCAGTCACAACAAAAAAGCGCCGGGAAGCACCTTCGACCCGTATCCGCCTTTGCCAAAACCCCACCCCCTCTCTACGATGAACGCCATCATGTCCACCGTCCAAACGGCCGCGAAGGGCCGTCAGTTCCCGAAGTTCGATCTCGCCCGCCTGCTGCACACCGTTTTCGAGCCCACCTACGGCCGCAAAGTCTGCATCCTGATCGACCTGCCCGACCTCGCCGAAGCCAGGGACATGGCCTTCCTCAGCAACCCCGACCGCGCCATCCAGCGCCGCGCCCACCAGTATTTCTACCTTGGCCTGCAGAACGGCGTCATGGAGGAACTTGCCCTCCAGGGCGGCGAAATGTTCGCCTACGTGCAGACCGGCGGCAGCAACCTCGATCTGCCGGATGAATGCGCCGACATGCAGGGCAACCGCCTCAGCCTGGAGCGCGACATCTACCCGAACTACGACCTCATCCTCTGCATCTCCACCTTCTCGGCCACCGCGCCGCTCACCGCCTTCGCCAAGCAGTACGGCTTCCGCGGCGCCACCCTGCACGGCCTCAATGAGGTCATCCTCAACAGCGGCCTGGCGGTCGACTACAACGATGTCAGCCGCGACGCCGAAAAGCTGCGCCTTGCCATGACCCGCGCCGACCGCGTCGAGATCGATTTCGCCCTCGAAAACGGCGAGGTGCTCACCGCCGGCCTCGAACTCGGCGGCCAGGAGGCGCAGAAAAGCCACGGCCTCTGCCGCGGTGACACCCCCGACATCGCCAACCTGCCGGCCGGCGAGGTCTACTTCGTGCCCACCGGCGCCGAAGGCCACTTCCCGATGAAGTACGAGGACGGCACCCTCGGCAAACTCACCGTCACCGGCGGCCGCATCATCCGCAGCGACCTCATCGCCGGCAACCCGGCCACCATCGACGCCCACAACGCCCGCCTCCAGGATGACCCCATGACCGGCGTGCTCGGCGAACTCGGCTTCGGCACCCAGGTGCTGCCGGTCTCCGGCGCCGACATCCAGGACGAGAAGGTGCTTGGCACCTGCCACCTCGCCACCGGCCGCGACGACCACCTCGGCGGCCACATCACGCCCGACCTCTTCAAGCGCCGCCAGAACGCCACCCACGACGACATCCTGTTCGCGCCCCACAAGACGCCGAACTTCGACATCCGCCAGGTGCGGATGTTCCGCGGCGACCAGCGGGAAATCCTCATCGAGCACTTCCAACCCGCCAAGTACCTGCTCGACGCCCTCGCGGCCGACTGACGCCGTGAATCCCTACGAGACAACGCGGCTGCTCGACGAGTACCTGCTCTTCCACTACGGCAGCGCCGACGAGGTGCTGCCTTGGCCCGAGGGCCCGCGCGGCGCCCTCGGCTTCGCCGAACGCACGGTCAGCGAGCTGGCGGCCTTCACCCGCCAGCCCGCCACCGCCCTCGACCTCGGCTGCGCGGTCGGCCGCTCCAGCTTCGCGCTCGCCCAGCGCGGTCTCGACGTGCTTGGCATCGACTTCAGCCAGCGCTTCATCGACGCCGCCACCACCCTCGCTTCAGGGGAAGCGCTTGCCTACCGCCGCCTCGACGAGGGTACAGCAACGACCGAACTCATGGCCCGCGCACCCGCCTTCACCCCGCCCGGGCGGGTGCGTTTTGAGACCGGCGACGCCATGGACCTGCGGCCCGACCTCGGCGCTTTTGATCTCGTCCACGCCGCCAACCTGCTCTGCCGCCTCACCGATCCCGAGCGCCTGATCGCCCGCCTGCCGTCCCTGGTGAACCCCGGCGGCCAGCTCCTGCTCGCCACGCCCTGCACCTGGCTGGAGGAATACACCCCGCGCGGCCACTGGCCGCAGGGATCGACCTTCGACTGGCTGCAGAACCGCCTGGGCGGCGATTTTGAGCTGGAGCTGCGCAGAGACCTGCCCTTCCTCATCCGCGAGCACGCCCGCAAGTACCAGTGGAGCGTCGCCCTCGGCACGCGCTGGATCCGCCGCGGCTGAACCGCGGTCGACGCGGGCGAGTTTCCCTTGCGAAACGCCCGGCATGGCGCTTGTTGCCGGCCCCCTGCCGCATGCCAGCGGTCAGGCCATCCCCGCACCCCCGACCGCCATGTCCACCGACGCCAAGACTTCCACCGCCTCCATGGAAAAAATCGTATCGCTCTGCAAGCGCCGCGGCTTCATCTTCCAGAGCAGCGAAATCTATGGCGGCTGCGGCGGCATCTGGGACTACGGCCCGCTCGGCGCCGAACTGAAGCGCAACCTGCGCGACATCTGGTGGCGCACGATGACCCGCGAACGCGAGGACGTTCTCGGCCTCGATGCCGGCATCCTCATGAACCCGGCGATCTGGAAGGCCAGCGGCCACGTCGACACCTTCGCCGACCTCATGCGCGAGTGCTCGCTCACCAACAAGCGCGTGCGCGCCGACCACGTCGAGCCGCAGGACGGCACCGTGCTCAAGTACAGCGCCGCCCACGCCCCCAGCGGCTGGCGCTGGGATCGCCCGATCACCGCCCTGCTCAAGAACGGCGAGCACATCGAGAGCTTCCGCAAGCGCGTGCGCGCCCTCATCGCCCAGAACGCCGGTGAAGCCGCCGGCAAGCCGGAGGAGATCGAGCTGCTCGACGAGACCAAGATCGATGTCGTCGCCGGCAGCGTCGACTTCCATCCCGAGACCGGTGGCCTGCTCGGCGAGGCCCGCCCGTTCAACCTCATGCTCAAGACCTACCTCGGCCCGACGGCGACCGAGGACGACGTCACCTACCTGCGCCCGGAAACCGCGCAGGCGATCTTCGCACAGTTCAAGAACGTCTTCGATTCCAGCCGCATGAAGGTGCCCTTCGGCATCGGCCAGATCGGCAAGGCCTTCCGCAATGAGGTGACGCCGAAAAACTTCACCTTCCGCAGCCGCGAGTTCGAGCAGATGGAACTCGAATTCTTCATCAAGCCCGATGAAGCCGTCGAAATCATCTGCGGCGAGGTCGCCCCCTGGCACGAGGGCGCCGACCTGAGCGAGCCCCAGCCGAACTGGGGCTGGGAACTGTGGCACCGTTACTGGGTCGACCAGCGCACGAAGTTCTACCAGGGCATCGGCCTCGGCAACGTGCTGGAGTACTACTGGCAGACCCCGGAAGACCTCGCCCACTACGCCCGCGCCTGCGTCGACATCCTCTGCGAATTCCCCTTCGGCACCGAGGAACTCGAAGGCATCGCCGCGCGCGGCGATTTCGACCTCGGCCAGCACCAGAAGCACAGCGGCAAGACCCAGGAGGTTTTCGACGAGGACCTCAAGAACGCCGCCGCCAAGCTCAGCGACGAGCAGAAGGAGGCCCTCATCCAGAAGCGCCTCGCCGCCGAGGCCGCCAAGACCAAGGGCAGTCCCCTGCCCGAGGCCGAGGTGCGCGCCTGGTTCGAGCGCCTGTTCAAGGGCAGCTACGTGCCCCACGTCATCGAACCCTCCGCCGGTCTCGACCGCATGGCGCTCGCCGTCATCGCCAAGGCCTACGACGAGTTCGAGAAGACCGACGACAAGGGCAAGAAGGAGACCATCACCGTGCTGCGCTTCCACCCGCGCGTCGCGCCGATCAAGGTCGGCGTCTTCCCGCTGCTCAAGAACAAGCCGGAACTCGTCGCCAAGGCGCGCGAGGTCTATGCCCTGCTCAAGAAGCACCTCAACTGCTTCTACGACGAAACCGCCAGCATCGGCCGCCGCTACGCCCGCCAGGACGAGGTCGGCACGCCCTTCGGCGTCACCATTGACTTCGAAACGCTCGGCGAAAAGGGCCCGGAACTGCAGGACACCGTCACCCTCCGCCACCGCGACGGCGGCGAGCAGGAGCGTGTCAAGATCAGCGACCTGCTCGCCAAGCTGCTGCCGCTCTGCTCCTGAGCGGTTGGAGCCTGGCTTGGGGGATAGGTCAAATGGGTCCTAGGTGACCTATTCCATCGCAGGCCAGCCTCACGCCGGACGCCGCCAAAACGGCTTCTTGATGACCTCGGCCGGAAAGCGACGGCCGCGGATCTCGATCTCCAAAGCCGTGCCCGGCGCCGTGGCGGCGGGCGGCAGGTAGGCCATGCCAATGCCACAGCCGAGGCTGGGTGATTGCGTGCCGCTGGCGACCTCGCCCACCACCGCCCCGTCGTGCAGCACCGGGTAATGCGGGCGCGGCGGCGGCGCGGCGCCGGTCATGCGGAAGGCGGTGAGTTTGTCGGGCAGGCCGGCCGCCTTTTGTGCCAGCAGCGCCTCGCGACCGGTGAAAGCTTCCTTGTCGAGGGCGACGAAGAATCCCAGGCCCGCCTGCAGCGGCGTGCGCTCGGGCGACAGGTCATTGCCGTTGAGCGGGTAGCCCATCTCCAGGCGCAGGGTGTCGCGCGCGCCCAAACCGCAGGGCAGGCCGCCCTCGGCGCGGACGGCCTCCAAAAGGGCCTCGAACCAGGCTTCCGCGCTCGCAGCGGGAGCGAAAAACTCAAAACCCTCCTCGCCAGTGTACCCCGTGCCACAGAGCCAGAGGAAATCGCCCTCGTGCAGACTGACATGCACCGTGTTGTGCTCGGGAAACGGCGCCGCCTCGCCAAACACCCGGGCGAACACGGCACGACTGCGCGGGCCCTGCACGGCCAAACCGGCGGTGCGGGCACTGAGGTCGCGCAGAGTGAGATCGTCCTCCGCGTCACGGCCCGCGGCCAGGGCCTGCAGCTGCGCCCAGTCCTCGGCGATCTTCGAGGCGTTGACGACGAGGAAGAACTCGTGGCGGGCGACCCGGTAGACAATGAGGTCGTCGATGACACCGCCCGCTTCATTGAGCAGCAGGCTGTACTGCCCCTGCCCCACCTCCAGGCGGCTGAGGTCGTTGGTCAGGGCGCCATTGAGAAACGCCAGCGCCGCCGTGCCGCCGACCAGGAACTGGCCCATGTGCGAGATGTCGAACAGGCCGACCCGCTCACGCACCGCCTTGTGCTCCTCGACGATGCCCGAGTACTGCACCGGCATCTCCCAGCCGGCGAAGGGGATCATGCGCCCCCCGATTTCCAGGTGCTTGGCATGCAGGGGCGAGCGCTGAAGATCGGCGGAGTCGGACATGCCCCCACAGTGGCGGGCCGGACGCCGATGTCAAAGCGCGGCCCAACAGGATCCCAGCCCGAGGCGCCTTCGCTTGGGGCCTCTCCTCCCTTGCATCCAGAGCCGGAGCCGGCTTTGGTGAAGCATGAACAGCATGACCGGATTTGGCCGCGGCGAGGCGCGGCAGGGCGACCGCCTCTGGCAGGTCGAATGCGCCAGCGTCAACCGCAAGCAGCTCGAGGTGGTGGTCAATCTGCCGCGCGACCTGAGCACGCTCGAAGGCGAGGTGCGCAACCGGGTGGCAACCGCCTGCTCCCGCGGCCGGGTTCAGGTCTCGATCAAACGCCAGGACGGCGAAGTGGCGAGCGACCTGCCGCAGATCCGTGAGGCGGCAGTCGAGCACTATCTGGCGCGGCTGTTCAGCCTTGCCGGCCGGCTCGGCATCTCGGCCGAGATCTCCATGAGCGAACTGCTGCGCCTGCCCGGCGTGCTCGGTGTGGAAGCCGAGGAAGCCAATCCCGAGGAAGCCTGGCCGGCGATCCGCGAGGCGCTCGATGCGGCGCTCAACCAGTGGCAGCGCATGCGCGCCGCCGAGGGCGCCCACCTGCGCGAGGAGATTGAGGGTCGCCTGGCCACGATCGAAAGCCTGCTTGACCGCATCGCCGAAAAGGCGCCGCAGGTGCCCGAGTTGCAGCGCGCCGCCCTGCGCCAGCGCCTGGAGCAGGCCGGCCTGCCGCTGCCGCTCGACGACGAGCGGCTGGTCAAGGAGATCGCCCTTTTTGCCGATCGCACCGACGTCTCCGAGGAACTGGCGCGCGCCGCCAGCCACCTGAAGCAGTTCCGCGCCTACCTCGCCTCCGGCGAACCGATCGGGCGCAGCCTCGACTTCCTGCTGCAGGAGTTCTTCCGCGAGTTCAACACGATGGGCTCCAAGTGCAACCACGCCGGCATCGCCCACGATGTCGTCAGCGCGAAGACGGAGCTGGAGAAGATTCGTGAGCAGGTGCAGAACCTGGAGTGAGCACGGCACGAATCGCCTCGTGCATCACCGCCTCGCTGCCCGGCGGCACCCAGGTCCAGCCGTGGAGATTGCTGTCCTTCTCGCGCCAGGCGCGCTCGACCGGAATGTAGCCCGGCCCGCACTCGCCATAGCCCATGACGAAGACGAAGCTCTCCGGTCGGCAGGCCTGGGCGAAGAGCTGGTACTCGACGTAGGCTTCCGCCGGCAGCAGCAGCACCTGCGCCGCGCCGAAGTCGAGGCAGGGCAGATCGACGCGGTGGCCGGCGCGCACGCGCTCATACCAGGCCAGGCCCATCGCCGCTTCGGAGCGGCCAAACGGACGCGCCTCGCCCTGCAGCCTGCCCCGCAGGATGGTTTCCGTATGTCCCGGCGTGCGCCGCGCCCCGAGCGCCAGCGACGCCTGGCGAAAGGCCGCCCTCGTCAACGGCACGCGCTGGGTCTGCACCCAGGCCCGGCGCATGGCGTCATGCAGGCGCGCTGCCAAAACCTCGCGTCCGTCCGGACCACCGTCGTTCCACTTGCCGGCGGTGACGTTGCCGGCGCAGCCACTGACGTAGATCTGCGCGACGCTTGGGTGCTCGGCCTGCATGCGCGCCCGCGCCAGGCCCGGGAAATCGGCCGACACCCGGCCCTCGCCATAACGACTCATCGGATGCACGGCGAACCCGTGCAGCGCGCACAGGGGTTCATCGCCCTCCCAGAAACTCAGCGTGCGCAGCCAGGGATCGACCTCGCCCGCCGGCGCCGCGCGCGCCTCGGCATCGGCGCTGCGACTGCCGCGCGCGTACGACACCGTGCCATCGGCGCGCACAAAGCGGCGGTTGCTGGCGACCGCCTCCACCTCCGCCTTGCCCAACCCCAGGTGCGTCACGCGCCGCGCCTTCGGCAGGGCCGTGCGCAGGGCCTCGGTCACCCGCCGGATGCAGGTCTCATTGAAGTCCGGCCAGCACACCGAGGCCACCTGCACGGGCGCCTCGGGCGGCGGCGCGGGCAGGTCCTTCCAGGCACCGGTCGCCTCGGTGACGCGCAGCAGTTTTTCCGCGTCCGCATCCATCACCGGCGCATCATGCACGTGCGTGCTGTGCACCATGACCCGCTCCGGCAGGGTGTCCGCCGCCTCGGCCAGGCCGCGGCGCCACTGGTCAAACGAGCTGCCTCGGATCTCGCACCAGTCGAAGCTGACCAGCACCCAGGGCCGATCCCCACCGGTCAGCACCAGTCCCTTGGCAAACAGCGGGTCGGCCACCCCGCGCACCGGCGCGATGCCGCCGCCCATGCAGGGGTGACCGACCGGCGGCGTCACGTCGACGCTGAAAGTGGCCAGGCGGAAGACCGGGGGCTCGGTCGCCAGGGCGGAAACGGCACACAGGAGCGGGAGCAGGCGCGTCGGCATGCCCCGAATACGCAGCGAGCCATGTCGTCCTGACGCGACTCACTCGACTTCGGCCACCTGCGAACGCACGGAGTTTTTGCCCCATCGACCTTCAAGGGTGTAGACAAGGTGCGGCGTGTACAACTCCGGCTCCAACAGAAAGGAGTCGTGCCCCTTGTCGGAATGCACGGTGATGTACATGCTGGACACGCCGGCGCGCTCAAGCTCGGCGACCAACTGTGCCTGCTCCTCCGGGTAGAAGCAAAAGTCCGAGTCGATGCTGAACACCAGATAGTGATGCCCGGCCGCGCGGCTGCGCGCGAACAGTTCCGCGTAGCTGGCGACGCCGGCATCGCGCAGGGGATCGTAGCGCAGCCACATGTTGATGATGCGCAGGTAGGTATTGGCGTCAAAACGCTTCACGAACTTCTTGCCCTGGTGGAGCATGTAGCTCTCGACGTTGTGCCCCACCTTGTACCAGGCCAGCTGGCCGTTCGGCTGGCTGACGTCCTGGCGCGCGCGCCGCTCAATGGCGTCGAGGTGGACAAAGGTCTTGTGCGAGATCATCCGCGCCAGGGCAAGGCCGTACTCCGGCGACGCCGAATCCTCGTAGTCACCGCCGTTGAAATGCGGATCGTTCTCGATCGCCAGCACCTGCTCAAACAGGGTCAGGCGGGTCAGCACGGTCGTGCTCAGGCCGGTGGCCATCGGTACGACGATGCGCACACGCTCCGGGTAGAGGGTGGCGAAGTTGATGGCGAGCAGGCCGCCGACCGAGGCGCCCATCACCGCATGCAGGCGACGGATGCCCAGATGGTCGAGCAGGGCCGCCTGACTGCGCACGATGTCAACCGACAGCACCGCCGGAAACTCACGGCCGTAGGGCGCACCGGTCGCCGGGTTGATCGAGGTCGGCCCGCTGGAGCCGTAGCAGCCGCCGAGGTAATTGGCGCAGATGATGAAGTAGCGGTCGGTGTCGAGCGCCTTGCCCGGACCGATGAACAGATCCCACCAGCCGAGATGCACGTCCTCGGTCCAGCGCTCGCCCACCCCGTCGATGGCGGTGTTCAGCCCGGCGGCATGCTGACTGCCGGACAGGGCGTGGAACAGCAGGATGGCGTTGCTGCCATTGGCGTTCAGCTTGCCGTAGGTCTCGTAGGCCACGGTGATGCCCGGCAATCGCTTGCCGCTGGCGAACTCAAAGGGTTCGTCAGCGGAACCGAGGTGGAAAAACTGGGTGGCGACCGTGCCGCATCCGTCGGACATAAGCCATGCAGCAAACAGCAGGAATGAGCAAACTGCAACCCTCGCCGGCCTGAAATTGCCGGTTCATGCTCCATGGCGAAAGCCCACTCACCGCCCGCAGAATGCATTTGTTCTATTTCCCACTTGATCTATATATATTTGTGCAGTTGGTTATAGATGCGAGATCGCTTACCCCACCCGGGAAGCACTCCGCTTCACCTCACGTCTGAGGTGAGACCCCATGCTCCTCCGCCGACGCTGACCGGACCACCGGAAGCTCATGCGCCCTTTCGCCATGACCGCTTCCCTGAACTCCATTCTCGTCCGCCCCTTCATCGCCCTCGCCGCGCTGGCGATTCAGCCACCCCTGCAAGCCCAGCTTTACTGGGATGCCAACGGCTCTTTGCCTGGAGCGGGCGGGATTTCACCCTCCGGCATTTGGAACCTCCAGAACTCCCATTGGAACAACACGACCGGCGATGGCTCGCCCCAGGCCTGGAACAACGATGGGACCCAGCAGGCCGTGTTTTCGGCGGGCGCCGACGCCACCGGAGCCTTCACGGTCTTGCTCGACGCGGGCTCCCATCTGCGGCTCGCCAGCCTGTCCTTGCTCGCGGGCCAGCCGACGTTGTCTGCCGCAACACCCGCCGATGGACTGGATTTCGGTCTACTGCCTGCCACCTTGCACACCGAAACCGGAGCCACCCTGGAGATCCTGGCACCCCTGCTCGGCCAGGCGGGACTCATCAAGAGCGGCGGTGGGCAGTTGCGTTTGGCAGCGCCTGCACCGGCCGGCCCTTGGAATCTGCAGGCGGGCAGTCTGGTGCTCGCCGCCAGCCAGCAGATCGGCACCCTGACACTCGGCGGCGACGCTCTGCAGCCAGTCGCGCTCCAGCTCGAAGACGGAGTCATCCTGGACTTGGGTGGCAATCTCACTCTCACGAGCGCCGGCCAAACAGAGGCCGCCCGAATCCAGGGCGGCACCCTGAACCTCAACGGCGACCGGTCGATCGTCGTGCCCAACGTGCCCGCAGCCATCGATCTGGAAATTGGCTCGGTGATCGCCGACGGCAGCCAGCCGTCCAGCCTGACGAAATCCAACAATGGCGGCACCCTGCTGTTGACCGGCAGCAACACCTACACGGGCGCGACGATCCTGGCAGGATCGAGTGCCGGCAGCCTGCTTGTGCAGGGCAACCAAGGCTCCATCGCCGGCAGCTCGGCGGTGACCGTTCAGGGAGCCGTGCTGACCCTCGGCGCATCCACCGACACCGCCCGGGTCAACCGCCTGCGCGACGACGCGCCGCTGACCCTGACCGGCGTCACCGGTTCGGGCGCCACGGTCAACTACCAGGGTCCCGACGAAGTGGAACCCGGCACCCATGTGGAAGTGCTTGGCGAAATCCTTGTTCGCGGCCAGCACCGCAGCTTCCTCACACTCACACCAGGCTTCGACAACGCATTGGAACTTCAGGCGGCGGGACTGACCCGGCTCGAAAATGGTGTGCTTCTCCTGCGCGGCAGTCAGCTCGGCGCCATCGACGGCACCACCGATTCCGCCCGGCTTCTGCTCGCACGCTCCCCCGAATTGATTGGCGGCCTCAACACCACCACCGGCCTGGGCATTCTGCCTTGGGCGGTGGGCGACACCAGCACCACAGGCGCCGGCACGGGTTTCCTGACCTATGACGCCCAGCACGGTGTGCGCCTCCTCGACAACACCACAGAGTTCGTCGTTCCCGCCCTGGCCGCCAACGGCGTCAATGTGAGAAAGGCCAGTGCGGGCAATCTCATTCTCAATTTGCCCAACTCGGTGACCGTCAACTCCTGGACCAACGCCGCCACCGGCACGCTCACCCTTGGCCCAGGCCTGACCCTGGGCGTGGAGAGTGGTGCCCTGTTGTTCACGGCAAACGGCACCCTCACCGGAGGCTCCATCGCACTGGCCGGGACACGCCAGGGCATCGTCCACCTCGCCGCCAACGCGGCCGTCACCGCCACCCTCAACAGCTCCCTCACCGGCAGCCATGGCCTGCTTCTGAGCGGCACCGGAACAGGCAACAAGATCCTTGCGCTCGGTGGCGACAACAGCTTCAGCGGAGGCGTCCTGGTCTACAGTGGCATCCTCCAGTTGAACCATCCCGGCGCCCTCAACGGCAGCGGCGTCAACTCCCTCACCGTGCAGACCGGCGGCACGCTGCGTCTGAACGGCAACTCCGTCACCGTGGCTGGCCTCGACGGCTCGGGAACTCTCGTCAACAACCATGCCACCAACGCGGCCATCCTCACCGTGGACGGCAGCGGCAGCCACACCGGTGCCATCAACAACGGCGGCACCGCCACGCTGGGGCTGGTCAAAACCGGTTCCGGCCTTCTCGTTTTTGGCGGCAACAACGGCTTCACCGGCGGCACTCATCTGCTGAACGGCAGCCTGCATGTACAGCCTGCCGGCAACAACCCAGGCGGCAATGGCGGCCTGCGCGGAACTTCCGAAATCGCCATCGGCAAGGGGGCGCTGCTGCAGATCAACAATGGCAATGTTGCCGCCGCCAACAACAGCGACCGCGTCAACGACAGCGCACCGCTGCGCCTGCTCGGCAGCCTGAGTTACCAGCACCCCGCCTCCAACCTCGCCTACAGCGAAACCCTCGGGCCGCTGACCCTTGGCCGGGCCGCATCCCACATCACCGCCAGCATCGCCGGCACCTCCGGCACTTCCACCCTCAGCTTCTCGCACTTCGCAGGCCGCGAAACCGGTGGCGTGGTGAATTTCGCCGGCACCAGCCTCGGGGCAACCGACAGCAACCTGGGCCGCAACCAAATCCTTTTCCAGGCGGGCCTGACCGAGGGCTTCATCGGCGGCTGGGCCACCGTCGGCAGTGAATTCGCCAAGTATTCCCTGGCGGCGGGTGTATCAGACTTCGATGCCGCCGACTCCTTCACGGGAAGTCAAGACGAGTGGACCGCCACCACGCATGCCAAGCCTGACAGCGCGCAAATCCTCAACGCCGACCGGCATCTGCTGTCGCTGAACCTCACTGGCAACGGTCCGAAAAACCTCAACCTCGGAGGCCATGAACTCAACCTGGTCTCGGGCGGCCTCATCAAGCAGGGCGGCAGTCCCGGCGGCACCGGCGCCACCAATGTGGCCACCCTCAGCGGCGGCAGACTCACCGCAGGCGGCACCTCGACCGGAGAACTTTTCCTCCGAGTCACCGGCGCCAACCTCAACATCAGCGCCAGCATCACCGACAATCCCGGTGACGGCATCACCCCAGGCCAGGTGACACTGGTCAAAAGTGGTGCAGGCACGGTCGTGCTCACCGGCGGCAACAGCTTTTCGGGTGGTCTTCTCGTGCATGAAGGTGTGGTGGTGGTAAACACCAACGGCACGACCGGCACCGGCTCCGTCGTTGTGGGCCCCGGTGCGCGACTGGGTGGCAACGGTGTCATCGGCTCGCTCTCCGCCGGTGCAGCCCTCGAAATCGAAAAGGATGGCAGCCTGTTCGTCGGGCAATCCACCGGGTTGGGGGCGCAAATCCTGACCCTGCGCTCGGACCACGGCTTTCTCATTTCGGGTTCCCTCGAACTGGACATCATCGGCGGCGGAGCCAGCGGCACGTTCAACCCTCAGAGCGGCAACCACGACCGGCTCATCTTTAACTCCTCTCAGGGTTCCGGCCAGGGCACCCCCATTCTCGATGGCGCGCTGCTGAAGCTGCAGAGCAACCTGCCACTCACCCCAGACGCGTGGGCCGAAGGCTCTGCCTGGAAGCTGTTCGACTGGTACGGGCTCACCACCGCGTTTGACAATCTGCCCACAGGCGGCGCGAGCCAGGGCAACCCGTTGCACCTGCCGGACCTCAGCTCCCTCGGGCTCGCCTGGGATTGGAGCCGCCTCTACACCGACGGCACCCTGGCCATCGTCGTGCCCGAACCGGGACGCGCATTGCTGCTGACACTTGGCGCGATCCTTGCCCTGCTGCGTAGATCTCGACCACTGCCTGTCCCGAATCCCCGGCTATGACCCCCTGCCTGCTGCTGCTTTCGGCCACCGTCCTTGGCATTTCCTTCTTCTGCTCACTCGCTGAGGCGGTGCTGCTCAGCCTGAACCCGCTCCAGCTCAAACTGCAGGAGCAACGCGGCCTGCACCAGGCGGCGCGCTGGCTGACGCTGAAAAACCGCATCGAGCGGCCCATCTCGGCCATTCTTATTTTCAACACCCTCGCCAACACCGGTCTGGCCTCCCTGTCCGGAGCCGTCTTTGCCAGCATCTACGGCAGCGATTGGCTCTGGGCCTACTCCGTGCTCATGACGCTGGCAGTTCTCTTCGGCGCGGAGATGACACCAAAAATCCTGGGTGTCCACCATGCCGAGCGACTCGCCCCCAGCCTGATCCGCCCTCTCATGGCGATGCTTTTCATCTGCCACCCCCTTGTGGCCGTGATGGAAAAGTTCTGCGAAAAGCTGAAAACCGGCACGGGTGAAAAGAAAGGCCCGAGCGACCACATCATGGACATCATCACGCTTGTCCAGTCCGCACGCGCCGAACAACTCCTGCACAATCGGGAGGAACTCATCATCATCCACGCCGCCACGCTCAGCGCCCGCAGGGTCAAGACGGCCATGGTCCCCTACGACGAAGTCAAAGTCTTCGATCAGCGCCTCACGCTCAAGGAAAACGTCCTTGCCGCAGGCCCCAGGCTGCACCGCAGCTACCCGGTGAGCGCGGACGGCACCCTGGAACGCATCACCGGCTACATCCGCGTGCGCGAGCTGTTCGTGCAGAATCTCCTGGATGCCGCAAGCGCTGACTGGCGCCAACTCATCCGCCCCGCCCTGTACATCGATGGCAAAGCGTCCCTCACCCAGCTGCTGGCCCTGTTCCTTGATCGGCAGGAAGTCGCCGCCCTCGTCGACACCCCCAACGAGCGCACCATCGGCTGGATCACACTGGATGACGTGACTCAGGTACTGATGGGCGCGCGTCTGTGACTCCAAGTTTAAATCCCTCTTTTTTAATCTGCTTTTCAAAAAGTTCTTCTGGCTTCATAATGAAGAGCATGAAACTCACCAAACGCGGCGAATACGCGCTCCGCACCCTGATCCGACTCGGCGTGGCGGCATGGAATAACGAGGGCGTCATTTCCGTGTCGAGCTTGGCTGAGAAGGAGCGCCTGCCCTTCAAGTTCCTGGAAGCCATCCTCTTCGACCTGCGCAACGCCGGTTACGTGGAAAGCGTGCGCGGCAAGTACGGCGGGGCCCGCCTCGCCAAGCCGCTGAACGCGGTGAAAATGGGCGAGATCGTCCGCCTCATCGACGGCAAACTCGCGCCCATCGGCTGCGCCAGCGAGACCGAATACGAAAAGTGCACCTGCCCGGACGAGGAGCACTGCGGCCTGCGCATGCTCATGATTGATGTCCGCAACGCGGTCGCCAACATCCTCGACCGCTACACGCTGGAGGACGTCGTCGAAGTCACCCTGCGCAAGCAACTCCTATGCGCACGTGGCACCAAGCCCGTCTCGCGCAAGAGCGCACGCACCCGGCACGCCGATCCGGCGGATGGCTTCCTGGCGGCCCTGCTCAACGCACCGCCCGCAGTCAAGGGCTGAGTTCGTTCGCAAAAAATTGTCAAAACCGCTTGCTTTAATTCCTACTCTCTGGATATACATAAAAAAGAAAGCATTTAACCCATGAGCGCCACTTCTGACAGCCCCCCGCACGACTGGATCGACATCGTCCGACGCAAGGTCGAAGCCATGCGCTTCGGTTCGGTCCAGATCATCGTTCATGAAGGCCGCGTGACCCAGGTCGAGAGCACGGAGAAAACCCGGCTCCCGGGCGACAGTCCCACCCATAACGCCGGCCGCCACCCCTCCCTCTAACCTGAGACTGACGCCATGCCCATCCATTCCACTCTCCTCAACACGGTCGGCCGCACGCCGTTGATCGAGCTTCAACGCCTGGGCGCCTCCCTGCCGGGCCGCATTGCCCTGAAGGGCGAGTTTGCCAACCCGCTTGGCAGCGTCAAGGACCGCATCGGCCGTGCCATGATCGAGGCCGCGGAACAATCCGGCGCTCTGAAGCCGGGTGGTGAAATCATTGAGCCGACCAGCGGCAACACCGGCATCGCCCTCGCCTTCGTGGCCGCCGCCAAGGGGTACAAGCTCACCCTGACGATGCCGGAAAGCATGAGCGTGGAGCGCCGGACCCTGCTGGCGCTTCTTGGCGCCAATCTGGTACTGACACCGGCTCATGAAGGCATGAAGGGCGCCATCCGCCGAGCCGAGGAGCTGCTGGCCGCCACCCCGGGTGCCTGGATGCCACAACAGTTTGCCAACCCCGCCAACCCGGAGGTCCATCGTCGCACGACCGCGGAGGAAATCTGGCAGGACACGGAGGGTCATATCGACATCTTCGTTGCCGCCGTTGGCACCGGCGGCACCCTGACCGGGGTGGGCGAAGTCCTGAAATCCCGCAAGCCGGGTTTTCAAGCAGTGGCAGTTGAACCCCTGGAATCGCCGGTCATCAGCCAGACACTGGCCGGTGAACCTGTCGTTCCCGCCCCGCACAAAATCCAGGGCACCGGTGCCGGCTTCGTCCCCGCCAACCTCAACCTGACCATCGTCGACTCGGTCGTTCAGGTCAGCAGTCAGGATGCCATTCTGACGGCCCGTCGCCTCGCCGTTGAGGAAGGCATTCTCGCCGGCATCTCCACCGGCGCCAATGTTTGGGCGGCTCTGCAGCTTGCTGCCAGGCCGGAAAACGCCGGCAAGCAGATCGTCACCGTCGGCTGCAGCACGGGTGAGCGCTACCTTTCCACCGCCCTGGCCGAGGAGGCCCGCAACCGCATCGGAGCTTGATTTGCCATGAAACTGCTGACACCCCTGAACTATGCCGCCGGGCGCGAATCCCGCGCGATTCCCCCCACCCGTTTCACCTTTGAAAACCACACCTTGGACGAAGGCGTGTTCATCCCACCGAAAATCATCCGCCGTCCATCCACTGGCGGGCAAGGTTTCAAGTTTGGCATTTTTGCCGGCATCCACGGCGATGAAGAGGCCGGCACGCTGGCCGTCGAAAAACTGATCCAGTGGAGTGCCGATGAGCCGGAGGAGGCCAAGGACTTCGAACTGCATTTCTACCCGGTCTGCAACCCGACCGGCCGCAACCTTGGCACCCGCCACAACCACCGCGGGCTCGACCTGAACCGCGAGTTTTGGAGTGGCTCCATTGAACCCGAGGTTTTGTACCTTGAGGGCGAGCTGCGCCGCGAGCGCTACGATGGCATCATCGCCCTGCACTCCGACGATGACGCTCATGGCTGCTACGGCTTCGTCAGCGGGGCCCTGCTCAGTGAGCATCTGCTCAATCCCGCGCTCGAAGCCGCCGCCGCCCACCTGCCGCGTGAGCAGGCGCCGGTGATCGACGGCTTCCTGGCGGAAAAGGGCATCATCAAGGAAGGCTACCTCGGCATCCTCAGCGCCCCCCCCGAGCAGCGTCCGCGCCCTTTGGAAATCGTTTTCGAGACCCCCGGCCTGACCTCCATGCCGCTGCAGGTTGCGGCCACCGTCGACGCGGTGAAGGCGATCCTTGCTGGATACCGGCAATTGCAAGCCTACTCGGCCAACCTCTAAGCTGACCGATGCCTCTGCCCTCCAGCCTGCGCTGCATGCTTCTGCTGCTCACCGCCCTCAGCGGTGCTGCGGCGGCGGAGAGCTATTTCCGACCGGCCGACAGCTACGGCACCCAGCCCGACACCGACCCGCCGAGGTATGCCAAGCCGCTGTCAACCGTCGATGCCGCCTGGAGCGATCTCGACTGGCTTGACGCCGGCCTGGATTTCCGCTGGCGTTACGAGTACCGCGACGATGACCTGCGCCGTGACATCGCCGGCCTGGATGATCCCCACCTGCTGCGCACCCGCGCCTTCCTTGGCGTGCGTGAGAAGCTCGATCCCCTGCGTCTCGGGGTCGAATTCGAGGACGCACGCCGCTACGGCGGCGGCTTCGCCCGCGACGGCCGCGACATCAACGAGGCCGAACTCATCCAGCTCTGGGCCGAACTGCACTTCGCCGACCTGCTCGGTCGCGACGCCCGCGGCAACGCCCGGCCGCTCAGCCTGCGCGCGGGTCGCCTGGCCTTCGAATACCTCGACCGCCGCCTGCTCGGCAACAACCAGTGGCGCAACACGACCAACAACTTCCAGGGCCTGCGCCTGCAGCTCGGCCAGCAGGCCAATGACTGGCAGCTCGACCTGCTCGCCGTGCAGCCGCTCGAACGCCTGCCCTATGAATGGGACGAACCGCGCGACGGCCAGTGGCTGCATGCCGCCATTGGCGACTGGCGGCGCTGGTCGGACGTCGTCACCCTGCAGCCGTTTTACCTCAGCCTGCGACAGGACGCCCGACCCGGCATCACCGCCCGGCACATCCACGCGACCGGTCTGCGCGCCTACGGCGACGTCGGCGTCAGCGGCTGGGATTACGACCTCGCGGCGATCGGCGAGTTTGGCCGCAACGGTGCCGAACGCCATCGCGCCTTCGGCTGGACCAGCGAGATCGGCCGCCGCTTTCAGGCTCCCTGGCAGCCGCGCGCCAGTGCCTTTTACGGCTACGCCAGCGGCGACCGCGATCCCAACGACCGGGCCAGCAACGGCTTTGAAAAGTACTACGGCTTCGCCCGCCCCTGGTCGGCCAACGACTACCTCACCTGGGAAAACCTGCATGCCGTGAAAACGCGCATCGAACTGCAGCCGCGCCGGAACCTCGCCATCGACTTCGGCTACAGCGCCTACTGGCTGGCCAGCAAGACCGACGCCTGGCGCAATGCCCGCCTGCGCGACCCCGCCGGCAACAGCGGTCGCTTCATGGGCCAGGAACTCGACGCCCGTGCCATCTGGAAGCTCCATGCGCGCGCCCAGGCCATCCTCGGCTACGCCCACTTCCTGCCTGGCGAATTTCCCCGCTCGCTGGGCAAACCGAGGGACAGCGACTTCTTTTATCTCGAATTCTCCCTCAGTGCTTTCTAAAACCAAACAGCCATGAACCGCCGTCATTTTCTCGCCACCGCCACCGCCGCATCCCTCTCTGCCTGCAAACCCAGCCGGACATCCGGCAAAACCGCGCTGCGGTTCGGCCACTTCCCCAACATCACCCACCTGCAGGGGCTGGTCGCCCACCAGCTGTCCCGACAGGGCAAGGGCTGGTTCGAGGAACGCCTTGGCGTGGAGGTCCAGTGGTTCACCTACAACGCCGGACCCAGCGTCGCCGAGGCGATTTTCGCGCGCTCCCTCGACGTGACCTACATCGGCCCAAGCCCCACGCTCAACGCGTACGCCAAGAGCAGGGGCAAGGAAATGCGCATCCTCGCTGGAGCAGCCACCGGCGGCACGGGTCTGGTCGTGCGTCCGGATTCCGGCATCGAAAAACCGGAGGATTTTCGCGGCAAACGCATCGCCACCCCCCAGCTTGGCAACACTCAGGATGTCGAGGCGCGAGCCTGGCTGATCCAGCAGGGGTTCCATGTCACCCTCACCGGAGGCGATGTCACCGTGCTGCCGACCCAGAATGCCGATCAGTTGCCGCTGTTTGTGCGCGGCGGCGTGGATGCGGTCTGGACAGCCGAACCCTGGCTGACACGCCTTGAACTGGAAGCTGGAGCCAAACTGTTCCTGGAGGACAAGGAAAGTACCATCACGTTGCTCGTCTCCAGTTCCGCCTTCGTGCGGGAGCAGGCTGAGCTTGCCCGCCAACTCGTCGAGGCCCACAAGGAGCTGACGGCCTGGATCAGGGAAAACCCGTCGGAAGCCCGTGCCCTGGTCAAGGCCGAGCTCAAGGCTCTGACCACGGCGGAGCCGGGTGATGCGCTGCTGGACAAGGCCCTGGCCCGCGTGGTTCTGACCGACGAAATCTCGCGACCGAACCTTGAGCACATGGTCGCCAGTGCCCAAAAAGTTGGCTTTTTGAAGGAAATTCCCGACTTGGCGGAGCTCCTGCCCTCGCTTTAGTGGCTGCTCACTTGCCGCCATACCCTTTCCAAAACTGCATGACCCTGGAGACCGAACTCGCCGACCTTCCACCGGCCAAACTTCACATCAACAAGGTGTCGAAGTCCTTCACCACGGCCCGGGGCACCGTGCAAGCCCTTGAGGGAGCCCATCTCACGGTCGATGAAGGCGAGTTTGTCTGCCTGGTCGGCCCCAGCGGCTGCGGCAAATCCACCCTGCTCAACCTGATCGCTGGTCTCGACAGCCCGACTGAGGGCGAGATTGCCATGGACGGCAGGCCCATCCTGGCACCCGGTCGCGAGCGCATGATGATGTTTCAGGAACATGCCCTCTTCCCCTGGCTGGATGTCATGGGCAACGTCCTCTTCGGCCTCAGACTCAAGCCGGGGCTCACCGACGAGGAACGCACGCAGGTGGCCAAATATTATTTGAGTCTGGTGGGACTGGAAAAGTTCATGCATGCCAACATCCACGAACTTTCCGGCGGCATGAAGCAGCGAGTCGCGCTCGCCCGCGCGCTTGCGCCCAACCCGCGCGTCTTGCTGATGGACGAGCCCTTTGCCGCCCTCGATGCCATGACTCGCGAGCAGCTCTACGCTGACCTGCAGAAGATCTGCGAGGCCCGCCAGAAGACCGTGATTTTTGTCACCCACAACGTCCGCGAAGCCGTCTGCCTCGGCAACCGTGTCGTTCTGTTCTCCGCCAATCCCGGCCGCATCCGCGAGCAGTTCAAAGTGGATTTGCCGCGCCCACGTGACATCAACGATCCCGCGCTGTCCAGGCTGGCCGGCGAGATCACCCGCGCCCTCAAGGGCCACACCTCCAGTCAAGTCGCCGAATGAAACGCCTGTTCATCGCCACCCTCTTCTTTGCCCTGCTTGTCCTTGTCTGGCATCTTCTGGTGCTCATGGAAGTCTGGTCGCCCGTGCTGCTGCCCGGACCGGGTGCCGTCGGGGTCTACCTTTGGCAGTCGGTATTGGATGGCACGCTGGCTGAAGCCTCCTGGATCACCATGACACGGCTTGTCATCGGCTATGTCATCGGCTGCATCATTGGCCTGCCACTGGGGATCATGACGGCACGCAGCAAGACGCTCAACGACACTCTCGGCGTGCTCGCCCTCGGCCTGCAGACCCTGCCCAGCGTCTGCTGGGTGCCGCTGGCCCTGCTCTGGTTCGGCCAAAGCGAGTCGGCCATGCTCTTCGTTGTCATCATGGGCACGCTCTGGTCGGTGCTCATCGCGGTCGACAACGGCGTGCGCAACCTGCCGCCGATCTACACCCGCGCGGCGCGCACCATGGGCAGCACCGGTTTCCACACCCTGCGCCACGTCATCCTGCCGGCCTCGATGCCCTACGTCATCAGCGGCATGAAGCAGGGCTGGGCCTTCGCCTGGCGCTCGCTCATGGCGGCGGAAATCTACGTCACCCTGCTCAGCGGCTACGGCCTCGGCCACCTGCTGCACTTCGGTCGCGAACTCAACGCCATGGAACAGGTCACCGGCGTCATGCTTGTCATCGTCCTCATCGGCCTGCTCGCCGACAAAATCCTGTTCTCCCCCTGGGAGCGCTTCCTGCACCGCCGCTGGGGCTTGAATGGGTGAAGCCCGGAGACGACGCCAGCGCCCGAACGAAATCCCTTGTGCCGGCGCGAGCTTCGGCTTCAATCGGGCATGGCCGGCATCCTCTCCTCCGCCGTGTTGAATCGCCTGCTGATCGCGGGAGGGCTGGCGGTTTCGTTCATCCTGGCCACCGCCAGAGCGGTCGAGCCGGGCGCCGGCCGTTTCACGCTGGATGCACGCGGCTGCCACCTCGAGGTGTTCACCTACCGGCCGGCCCAGTACACCAACGGCCCGCTCATTGTCGTGCTGCACGGCATGAACCGCAACGCGGCGGATTACCGCGATCACGCCCGGCCGCTCGCCGAACGCTTCGATGCCCTGGTTGCCGCGCCGCACTTCGATCTGCAACAGTTTCCGCCCGAGGCCTACCAGCGCGGCGGCGTCCTGCGCGACGGCAAACCGCGGCCGGCGGAGGAATGGACCTTCGCCTTCATCGGCGATGTCGTTGAAGCGGTGCGCCGGCGCACCGGCCGAACGAACCTGCCCTATTACCTGGTCGGTCACTCCGCCGGCGGCCAGTTCCTCACCCGTCTCGCCGCCTTCCTGCCTGGTGATGCCACGCGCATCATCGCCGGCAACCCGGGCAGCCTGATTTTCCCAACCCACGACCTGCCCTTTCAATACGGCTTCGGCGGTCTGCCGGAGTCGCTCGGCGGCGATCAGGCGCTGAAAAACTACCTGGCCGCTCCGCTGACCCTCTACCTCGGCACGGCCGACACCGGCTCGGCCAACCTCGACCAGACCGAGACGGCCCTGCGTCAGGGCCCCACCCGCCTGGACCGTGGACGCACCTGCTTTGATCTGGGCCGCCGCCTCGCCGAACAAAAAGGCTGGCCGTTCGGCTGGCGACTCGTCGAGGCGGAAGGGGTGGGGCATGATGCCGCCGCCCTCTTCGCGCATCCGCAGGCGCACACGGCTTTCTTTGGCGAGTGATCCCTCACCCCCGCGCCTGCCAGCCGTGGTCGAGGGCATGGACCTCGCCGAGCCCCCCCTGCCAACTCAGATGCTGGCGGATGGCGCCGGCGACGTAGCTCTTCGCTCGCGCCACCGCCTCGCGCAGGGGCAGGCCGAGACCGAGGCCGGTGGCGATTGAGGCCGACAAACTGCAGCCGGTGCCGTGCGTGTGCACACCGGGCGTGCGCCCGCCCTCCAGCCAGTGCAGCGCGCCCTCGGCCCAGAGCACGTCAGCGGCACTGCCATCCTCCAAGTGGCCGCCCTTGACCAGTACGGCGGTACCGAAATCGTTCGCCAAGGCCTCGGCACAGGCGGCCATGTCGGCGCGCGTTTGCACCGGTCGCCCCCAGAGCACGCCGGCCTCGTCCATGTTCGGCGTCACCAGGGTCGCCAGCGGCAGCAGCTGCTCACGCACGGCGCGCACGGCGCCGTCCTCCAGCAGACGACCGCCACCGGTGGCGACCATGACCGGATCGACCACCAGCGGCAAACCCGGGCGGGCGTGGGTCTGCCAGGCGGCGACCACCGCCCGCACCTGCGCCTCGCCGCCGAGCATGCCGGTCTTTGCTGCGGCAATGGGAAACCCCTCGAACAGCACGCGGATCTGGTCGGCGATGAAGTCCGGCTCCAGCAACTGCACGCGCGACACCCGGCCGGGCGTCTCCGACACGACGCTGGTCAGGGCGTTGAGCGCGTAGCCGCCGAGGGCGGTGATGGCCTTGAGATCGGCCTGCACGCCGGCACCGCAGGAGGCATCGGAACCGGCCATCGTCAGGATGAGGGGAAGGGTCATGGTGAGTGCCCACTTTCCATGCTTTCCTGACGAAATCCAGAACCGCGCCAAAGCCGCAGCCGCCGCGTCGTACGTTTGACATGACTTCCCTCTCCCGCCGCGCCGTCCTGCACAAGCTCCCCCTGGCCGCCCTCGCCGGCGGCTGGCACATCCACGTCCGCGCCCAATCACCACGCGAGATCTGGCGCACCGGCAATGCCGCCATCGACGGCCCGCGCGAGACTGCCCTCAAGCTGCTGCAGCCGACCCAGGCGCAACTTGAGCGCGCCTGGGAACTCCACTTTGGCTCGCTCGTCTTTGAGTCCTACGGCTTTGCCCCGCGCTGCGCGGTCGATGGCGAGGCCTTCAACGAGGCCGTGCGCGCCGGTGCCGCCGCCGATGAACTCGCCGACCTGCGCGAATCGATGTCGATGAACGGCCACACCCGCAGCGAGCGTGAAAAAAACGAATTTTTCGAGGCCTTCCGCGCCGCCGGTGTCACCTGCATCTTCCAAAATGCCGGCGAGGAGGGCAGCGACCCCATGCGCCTGCTCAAGCGCCTGGCCCACTTCACCCGCGCCACCGACCTGCAGCCCGAGCTCGTCAAGGTCGTGCAGCCCGGCCAGCTGGAGGAACTGAAGAAGAGCGGCCGCGTCGGCCTCTGCTTCACCGGCAACGGCGTGCCGCTGCGCCAGGAGTGGAAGAGCGTGCGCGACGAGCTGCGCCTCATCCCAATCTTTCACGAACTCGGCATCCGCATGATGCACCTCACCTACAACCGCCGCAATCCGATCGGCGATGGTGCCGGCGAACCGCATGACGGCGGTCTCAGCGATTTTGGTCAGTCGGTGGTTGCCGAGATGAACCGCACCGGCGTCATCGTCGATGTCGCCCACAGTGGCTGGAAGACCAGCCTCGACGCCGCCAAGGCCTCGACCAAGCCGATGGTCGCCAGCCACAGCGCCTGCGCCGATTTGTACAAGCACTTCCGCTCGAAACCCGACGAGGTCATCCGCGCTGTCTGCGACACCGGCGGGTACATCGGCATCTGCTGCATCCCGCGCTTCCTCGGCGGCAGGGGCGACATCACCGCCATGATGGATCACCTCGATCACGTGCTGAAAAAGTTCGGGGCCGAGCACGCCGCCATCGGCGTCGACACCGCCTACACCTCGCGCTTCGACAAGGAGGAGCGCGCCAAGGTGCTGCGCCGGCCCGACGGCAGTTCGGCGCTGGGCGGTTCGGGCGACCGCTGGGAGCACCTCTGGCCGCAGGACGACTTCCGCACCACGCCCGAGGCCGAGCGCAGCATCGCCTGGTCGAACTGGCCGCTGTTCACCCTCGGCCTGGTCATGCGCGGCCACAGCGACGACAGCATCCGCCAGGTGCTCGGTGGCAATGTCCTGCGCGTGCTGGCGGCGAACGCGGTCTGAACGGCCTTTTCGCTTTTCAGCCGTTCATTCCCCTCTATCGCTTGCGGCGATGAACCCCGCCGAACTTCCGCCGCTGCGCAGCACGCTTGACCTTGAACGCGTGCTCGAATTTGAATTCGTCCGCGCCACCGAGAACGCGGCGCTGGAGAGCGTGCACTGGCTGGGCCGCGGCAAGAAGGAACTGGCGGACGCGGCGGCCTGCAGCGCCATCTACGGGGTGTTCGACCTGCTCGACATCCGCGGCGAGGTGGTCATTGGCGAGGGCATCAAAGACAATGCCCCGGGCATCTTCATCGGTGAAAAACTCGGCACTTGGAAGGACGGCGCGCCGCGCTTCGACATCGCGCTCGACCCGATCGACGGCACCACCAACATCGCCAAGGGCACGCCCAACAGCATCTCGGTGATCGCCGCCGCGCAGAAACCCGAGGGCGCGCCGAGCGCGATGAAGTCGATCCCCAGTTTCTACTGCCACAAGCTGGCCTACGGCCCGGCGGTGAAAGGCGAACTGGAGCGCCAGGGCGGCCGCAGCCTGCTCGACCTGCCGCTCAAGGAAGTGATCGATTTCGTGGCCCACGCGCTGGGCAAGCACCCGCGCGATGTCGTGGTGGTGACCATGGACCGGCCACGCCACCAGGGCATCATCGAGGACGTGCGCTCCTGCGGCGCGGCCCTGCGCATGATCACCGACGGCGACATCGCGGCGGCGGTCGCGCCTTCGCTGCCCGAGGGCGGCGTCGATCTCTACGTTGGCATGGGCGGCAGTCCGGAGGCGGTGCTGGCCGCCGCGGCGCTGAAATGCCTGGGCGGCGACATGGATGTGCGCATGTGGTTCCACACCGAGGCGCACCGCGCCGAGGTGGCGGCGACGACACCGGCCGAGGAAATGACCCAGGTGTTCCGCAGCGACGACCTGGTGCGCGGCGAAAGCGCCCTGTTTTGCGCCACCGGCATCAGCGACAGCCCACTTGTTCCCGGCGTGCGCATTGTCGGTCATCGGGCGGAGACGCACAGCATTCTCATGCGCTCGCGCAGCGGCACCATCCGCCACATCCGCGCCAGCCACAACCTCGACCGCAAGATCGTGCCGCTGCGCGGCTGAGTCACCCAGCTCGCGGCGCCTGAGCTGAACGCGGCCAATCAAAACACCTGGCGGACGTTTTCGGCGCTGTCGAGCAGCAGCGTGGCGCCGTCGGCCCGCTCCAGGCGCAGCCGCCCCTCCTCGTCGAGATCGACGGCGCGGCCAAAAACCTCGACGCCCTGATGCCGGGCGCGGATCTGCCGGCCAAGCAGCAGGCTGCGCGCACGCACCTCGTGCAGGGCCTCGGCATAGCCGTCTTCGAGCCGCGACAACTGGCGGTGCAGTTCCGTGAGCAGGGCGAGGCCGAGTTCGTGACGGTCGAGGGCCAGCGTCCAGGTGGCCGGCAGTTCGCGCAGCAGCGAGGTGGCGAGACCGTCGAGTGCGGGTGGGAACTCGCGGCTGTTGACGTTGAGACCGATGCCCAGCACCAGCGTCATGCCATCGGGGGCGCTGACCGTTTCCGCCAGCAGGCCGGCGAGTTTGCGGCCGCCCAAATGAAGGTCGTTCGGCCACTTGATGAGTGGCCGCAGCGGCAGCACCGCCTCGACCGCGCGGCAGACCGCCAGTGCGGCCAGGGTGGTCAGGCGCGGCCAGCGCACGGGCGGGGCCTCGGGTCGCAGCAGCAGCGAGACCATCAGGTCGCGCCCGGGCGGGGCCAGCCAGCGGTTGTCGCGCCGGCCGCGCCCGGCCGTCTGGGCCTCGGCAAACAGCACCGCGCCCGGCGCCACTCCGGCCAGTGCGGCGGCACGCAGGTCGTCGCTTGTGGACCCCGTCTCCCGCACCACCTGCACGCGCCAGGGCAGGCCGGCCTCCTCGCAGCCGGCCTGCAGCAGGGCTTCGTCGAGCGGGGTCGATTCAGAGGTCGAATTCACGCGGGTGGATATGGTCGTGGTCGCCGGCGGTTTCCAGATGCGTGGTGATCTGCAGGCGCGTCTCGACCGCGGCGGCGACCGCACGCTCGATCTCGGTGGCGAGACGATGGGCGTCGCGCAGCAGCATGTCGTCGGGAAAGAGCAGGTGGACGTCGACGTGATGCAGATCGCCGGCATTGCGGTGGCGCAGGGCATGGAAACTGACGCCGCGCGCGGCGGTTTCACGCGCCAGCGCCGCCTCCAGGTCGCGCGCCAGGTGGGGATCGGCCTCGTCCATGAGGCCGGTGACGCTCTCGCGCACCAAGCCATAACCAGAGACCAGAATATTGCCGGCAATGAGCAGGCCGAAGAGGGGATCCCACCAGGGCTGGCCGGTGAGCAGGGTCATGGCGAGACCGGCGAGGGCTCCAAAACTGGTCCAGGCATCGGTCAGCACGTGGCGGCCATTGGCGCGCAGGATGAGCAGGCCGTGGCGGCGACCGGCGCGCAGCAGAGCAAAACCGAGCACCAGATTGACCGCAATACCGATGACGGTGAGGCCCATGCCCAGGCCAGCCTCAGTGATCATCTGGCCGCCGGCCCAACGACGCACCGATTCGACGGCGATGAAGACCGCGGCGGCGAGGATGACCGCCCCTTCAACGCCGGCGGAGAGGAAGGCAATCTTGCTGTGGCCGTAGGGATGGTTGGCGTCGGGCGGTCGCTGTGACAGCCAGAGACTGAAGGAGGCAAAGAAAACCGCGGCAAGATGGACGACCGACTCCGCGGCATCGCCAAGGATGGCGGCGGAACCGGTAAGGGAGTAGGCGCCGAGTTTGAGCGCCAGCAGGAGGAAGCTGGCAAACAGCGACAGGCGCATGGCGCGCCGGGCGGTGCGCTGGCTGGAGGCGTCCGTTGGCATGGCGCCAGGATGGACCGGATCAGGCCGTCTGGCCAGCAGGACGCGCGCGGCGTCCGGCCGGCCTTCGGTTCAACCGTGCGGCAGATCCTCGTCGGGGGTTTCCTCGACGTCATGCTTGTCTTCGCGCGGGTCGTGACCCTCGTGGTGCTTGATGTCCTCGTGGGCGGTGACCCCCTTGAGGTGGGTCTTGAACTTGCGCACGCGCTGGCGCTCAGGCAGCGGGCTGATCTGCATGTTGATGTTGCGGCCGGCCATCTTCGGTTCCTGGTCGGCGTGGCCCATCGTCTGCAGGTCAGCCTTGATCTTGGCGGCAAGGGCGTGGCCGAGTTCCTGGTGGGCCATCTGGCGACCCTTGAACTGCAGCTGGATGCGCACCTTGTGACCTTCGGCGAGGAAGTCCTCGGCGTGCAGGATCTTGATCTGGTAATCGTGCGGGTCGATGCCGATGCGGAATTTCATTTCCTTCACCTTGCCGCCCTTGTGATTCTTGTGGGCCTCCTTCTTGTGCTTTTCCTGGAGATACTTGTATTTGCCGTAGTCGACGATCTTGCAGACCGGCGGCTCGGCGTTGGAGGCCACTTCGACGAGGTCGAGACCGCGCTCGCGCGCCATGCGCAGGGCCTGGGCGGTGGGCAGAACGCCGAGCTGCTGTTCGGTGACGCCATCGATCACGCGCACCTTCGGGGCACGGATGCGCTCATTGATGCGGGTCTGGTCGACGTAGCGGCTGTTGCGATTGTTGCGCATCGGGCCGCGGTTGCCACCAAAGCCACCCATACCGCCGCGGAAGGCGGGCGGGCCGGAGGGAGCGGGTCGGGGTCCACTCGGACCCGCGGGTCGCGGTGGGCCGGACGGGCCGGCAGGGCCGGCAGGGCCCGTAGATCCGGCGGGACGCGGCGTACCTCCGACGGGACGGCCCTGGGGCGACTGCCCAGCCGGCCCTCCCTGTCCGGGTTTGAACTGGCCGCTGTTGATGCTTTGGAATGGATTGCTAATGGGGAACCTCCGGGTGGGTTGGGTTCAAAGAGCAGGATGTCTTTGAAAGGCGTGCAAGCGCGATAGCTGACGGATCAGGCCATACGAACTTTGGATGGCATGGACAACCGCTCCCCATCCCGTTCATGCGGGCGTTCGGAAGGCTTCGTGTGGGCTGTCATGCGGCGAAAAAAAACAGTGGCAGTGCGGGCATCTTGGATCCTGCTCTGCCCAGGCGGAGGAGTCCGCCTGCAATCAATACGTTAAAATAGCCAATTTCTTAGCCCCGAGCAAGAGGTTTTCCGGCAAAGTCCGGCACGAGGCCACCGCCCCGGGCTTTACAGACTGCGGCAACGCGGTATGAACACTCCGGCGCAGGTCCGCACGCGTAACCTCTTGCCGCTTCCGCCACCGGCCCCACCACCGTCATGCACTCCTCCCTCGAACTCAAACGCGAAGTCGACGCCATCCAGATCCCCAGCGGCGACGCCATCAAGCTGCCCCTGGGCATGAAGGTGATCATCACCCAGTCGCTCGGCGGCACCTACACCGTCGCCACCGACTTCGGCCTCGCCCGCATCGCTGCCAAGGACGCCGACGCCCTCGGCATCGACCCCGAGGCCGCGCGCAAGGAATCGGAGAGCACCTCCTCGAACGTGCCCGAGGACGCCAGCGAACTGGAGGGCGCCGTCTGGAACCAGCTCAAAAATGTCTACGACCCGGAAATCCCGGTCAACATCGTCGACCTCGGCCTCGTCTACGACTGCCATGTCGAGGCGACCGAGGAAGGCAAGAATCGCGCGGTCGTCAAAATGACCCTGACCGCCCCGGGTTGCGGCATGGGCCCCACGATTGCCGCCGACGCCCAGAGCCGCATCCTGACGATTGAGGACATGGACGACGCCGTCGTTGAGCTGGTCTGGGACCCGCCGTGGAACCAGGGCATGATCTCGATCGAGGGCAAGATGAAGCTGGGCATGATCTGAGGCCCGCCGCCTCCGCCGTTGACCGGTCCGGTTTTCTCGCCAAATCGGTTCCTGCCGAGTCAACCTCCCCCACGCCTTGCAATCCGCCCCCTCCTCCGCCCCCCGCACCGAGCGTGCGGTTTTCCGCACGATTCCGGTCCGCGGCCTCGATGCCGACCGCCTGCTCGAGCTCTCCAAGCAGATGAAGCTCTCCCTGTCCCGCGCGGACATGGAGGCCGTGCGCGCCCTGTTTGACGCCGAGGGTCGCGACCCGACCGACGTTGAACTCGAAGTCATCGCCCAAACCTGGAGCGAGCACTGCAAGCACCGCATCTTCAACGCCCGCATCCGCCACACCCTCGACGGCCGCGAGGAGGAGGTCGACAGCCTGTTCAAGACCTACGTGCGCTCGGTCACCGAGAAGATCATGGCGGAGAAGCCCGACTTCGTGCTCGGCGCCTTCGTCGACAACGCCGGTTTTGTGAAGCTCGACGATGACAAGGCGGTGTGCCTGAAGGTCGAGACCCACAACCACCCGAGCGCCATCGAACCCTACGCCGGCGCGAACACCGGCCTCGGCGGCGTCATCCGCGACATCCTCGGCGCCGGCAAGGGTGCCAAGCCCGTGGCCTCGCTCGACGTCTTTTGCTTCGGCCCGCCCGACACGAAGCAGGAGGACCTCAAGGCCAAAGACGTCATCCACCCGCTCGGCATCCTGCGCGGCGTCGTGCGCGGCGTGCGCGACTACGGCAACCGCATGGGCATCCCGACGGTCAACGGCGCCATCCAGTTCGACGAGAGCTTCATCTACAACCCGCTCGTCTTCTGCGGCACCGCCGGCATCATCCCGATTCAGGACATCGCCAAGGAGGTCAAACCCGGCCACCTGCTCATCGCCGCCGGCGGCCGCACCGGCAAGGATGGCCTCAAGGGCGCCACCTTCTCTTCCGCCGAGCTGACCACCGACTCCCACGAGGAGGACCAGACCGCCGTGCAGATCGGCAATCCGATCGAGGAGAAAAAGGCCGCTGACTTCGTGCTCGCCGCACGCGCAGCCGGTCTCATTGAATTTGTCACCGACTGCGGCGCCGGCGGTTTCTCCAGCGCCGCGGGCGAGATGCTCAGCGAGGTCGGCGGCGACGTCTGGCTGGAAAACGTGCCGCTCAAGGAGCCCGGTCTCGAGAGCTGGCAGGTCTTCATCTCCGAATCCCAGGAGCGCATGGTGCTCGCCGTTGAGGAGAAAAACCTGCCCGAACTGCAGAAGCTGGCCGACACCTGGCAGACCGAGATTTTCACTCTCGCCAAGGCCGACGGCAGCAAGCGCCTCAAGGTCTGGCACCACGGCGAGGCCGTCTGCGACCTGCCGGTGGAAAAACTCCACGGTGCCCCGCGCCGCGAACTGCGCGCCCACTGGCGCCAGCCGGCGAGCCACGCGCCCAGGGTCGCCATGCGTCCGGAATCGTGGACGCAGGTGCTGAAAACCCTGCTCGCCGACTTCGCCATCGTCTCGCGTGAACCCATCATCCGCGAATACGACCACGAGGTGCAGGGCAACACCGTGCTCAAGCCGCTCGCCGGCGCCAGCGGCGACGCCCCGCAGGACGGCGCGGTGATCCGCGTCGACCACAGCAACCAGCTGGTCGCCCTCGGCTGCGCCCTGCTGCCCGAGTGGGGCAAGACCGATCCCCATGCCATGGGCCGCGCCTGCGTCGATGAATGCGTGCGCCAGCTCGTCGCCATGGGCGCCAATCCTCGTCGCATCGCCATCCTCGACAACTTCTGCATGGGCAACCCGGACAACGAGCGCGAGCTCGGCGCCCTGGTCGAATGCACCAAGGGCATGGCCCAGGCCGCACTCGCCTACGGCGCGCCCTTCGTCTCCGGCAAGGACAGCTTCTACAACTACTTCATCACCGAGGACGGCCCCGTTTCCATCCCGGTCACCCTGCTGGTCAGCGGCTTCGGCATCGTCGAGGACGCCCGCCACGTCACCGGCGCCTCGCTGCGCCGCGCCGGCAGCAAGATCTGCCTGCTCGGCCGCTGCACCCCGGGCCTGCGCGGCAGCGTCTTTGCCCGCCACAGCCAGGGTGCCGGCGTCGATGGCGCCCCGACCTGGGACGAAGCCGAAACCTGGGCCGCCTACGAGCGCTACCATGAGCTCGTCAAGCAGGGCGCCGTGCTCGCCGCCCACGACGTTTCCGAAGGCGGCCTCGCCGTCGCCCTCGCCGAGATGGCCTTCAGCGGCAAGGCTGGCCTGAAGATCGAGCTGGAGAACGTGCCGGCCGACAAGGCCTGCACAACGGCCGAGATCCTCTTTGGCGAAACCCCCGGCCGACTGCTCCTGGAAGTGGCACCCGAACATGTCGAAGCCGTCACCGCCGCCGGCGCCGTGGTCATCGGCGAGAGCACCGGTGAACGCTGGCTGCACCTCACCCACCGCGGCACCACCCTCGTCGATTCCGCCCTCGCCGACCTGAAGCCGCTCTGGCAGAACGGCCTCACCCCCTACTATTGATCCATGCCCCACGCCCTTCTCATCAAGTTCCCCGGCACCAACTGCGATGCCGAGACCGCCCGCGCCCTGGAAACGGCGGGGTTCACGAGTGAAATCGTGCCGGTCGCCCTGCTCGAACCCGAGGCGCTCGACCGCGCCGCCTTGGTCGTCTTTTCCGGCGGCTTCAGCTACGGCGACTACGTCATGAGCGGCCGCATCGCCCGCCTGGTCACCCGCCAGAAACTCGGCGAGCGCCTGCAGGCCTTCGTCGCTGGCGGCGGCTACGTGCTCGGCATCTGCAACGGCTTCCAGATCCTCACCCAGCTCGGCCTGCTGCCACGCGGCAGTCTCATCCACAACACCAGCGGCCGCTTCCTCTGCCGCTGGGCGCCGCTCCGCAAGAACGGCAACACCAGTCCCTTCCTCAAGGCCCTGCCGGAGACCTTCGAACTGCCGGTCGCCCACGCCGAAGGCCGCTTCGTCGGCGAACCCGGCGATGCCGAGCAGTACGTCAAGGACGGCCGCGCCGCCCTGCTGTACGGCACCGACATCAACGGCTCCAGCGCCGGCATTGCCGGTCTGCAGGACGCCACCGGTCGCATCTTCGGACTCATGCCGCATCCGGAACGCTTCATCGGCCGCGAGACCCACTACGATCCCGACTGGCAGGGCGCCGAGCGCGGCTGGGGTTACTACTTTTTCAAGGGCGTCGCCGACGCACTGGCGGCTTGAAGCGCCGCTGCCGAACGTCCCCTGTGAAGGCTTTTTCATGGACGCAGGCTTGTGCGGGGTCCGTCCATGCCTAGAGTTACCGTTTGAGCCTGCCCACCTCCCACGTCGACGATCGCTTGTGGACGCGCCGTTTCGGCGGACTGCTTGCCGGACTCGTTCTGTTCCGGCTGGGCTTCGGTCTGCTGTTCAGTCACCGCGCCGACCTGCTCGGCGATGAAGCCTACTATTGGGACTGGGGCCGGCAACCGGACTGGGGCTACTTCAGCAAGCCGCCGATGATCGGCTGGCTCATGGCCGTGGTTGGCCGACTCACGGGCAATGCCGAATGGGGCATCCGCCTGGCGCCGCTGATCTTCGGCACCGCCACCCTGGCCGCCGCCTTCGCCCTGGCACGCCGTTTGTTCGGCGCCCGCACGGCCTGCCTCGCCGGCCTGCTGCTCGCGCTGACGCCCGGCAACGCCGGGCTCAACCTGTTCTTCACCATTGATGCGCCGCTTCTCCTGGCCTGGTCCTGTGGCCTGCTCTGCGCCTGGCTGGCGATCGAGCAACCGAGCCACCCGCTGCCCTGGGTCGGGCTGGCCCTCGCCCTCGGCTTCGGTGTGCTCAGCAAGCAGATGATGCTCGTCTTTCCAGTGCTGCTCCTGCTCTTCGTTCTCGTGTCGCCCGCCGACCGATCGCTGCTGCGCAACCCGCGGCTCTGGCTGGCCCTGCTCAGCGGTGCAGCCTGTCTGGCACCGGTGCTGGACTGGAACCGCCGTCACCACTGGATCACCGTCGAACACACCAAGCACCACTTCGACAGCGAGAGCCTCGGCTTCGGCGACTGGCTGGCGCGCACGCTTGAATTCCCCGCGGTTCAGGCCCTGGTGTACACGCCGGTCACCTATGCCGCCCTGATCACGGTCGCCTGGCTCGGCCTGCGTCGCTGGCGCGCGCTCGACCGGGCGGAACGCTTCCTGCTGACCTTCTCGGTGCCACCGCTGCTCGGTTTCCTGCTGTTGTCGCTGCGCCAGCACATCAATCCCAACTGGCCCGCCGTGTTCTACCTGCCGCTCTTCCTTCTCGGCGCCGCCTGGCTGGACGGCCGCCTGAGCGGCCTGCCTGCCGCGCGACCCGGCTGGCGACGCGCCTGCCTGCGCAGCGCCGCCGCGATCACCGTCGTGCTGCACCTGGCCCTCGGCGCCATCCTGCTCGGCGCCCTGCCCGCCCCCGGCAAGATCGCCGAAACGCAGGGCTGGAGCGAGACCGGCCGCCGCGCCGGCGCCTTCCTCGAGCGCGTGCCACGCCCGCAACAGACCTTTGTGCTGGTCGCCGGCTATCGCTACGACGCCGCCCAACTCGCCTTCACGCTGCCGCAGCAGCCACGCGTTTACCGCTGGAGCAAGTCGGAGGGCATCGACTCCCAGTACGAAGTCTGGCCAGGCCCCGAAGAACGCCTTGGAGACGACGCCCTGATCCTGCAGGCCGGCAAGGCAACGCCGCGCCCGCTCGCGGCCCGTCTGGCCGGACGCTTTGAAACCGTGGAATCCCTCGGCCGCGTCGAAGTGCCCCTGGAAGGTGGCCTTCTGCGCGCCTTCGACGTCTTTCTCGGCCACCGTTTGCATGCCTGGCCCAAACCCGGAGGCAGCGGCTCATGATGGACTGGGACCTGCAATGGCTGCTGCGCATCAATCGGGAGTGGACCCATCCACTGCTCGATTGGCTGATGCCCGCGGTGTCTTCCATCCATGCCTGGCTGCCCCTGCTCGTGCTCGCCGGCCTCTGGCTGGCCTGGCGCGGCGGCCGGGCCGGTCGGCAATTCCTGCTCTGCATGACCGTCGCCATCAGCCTCGGCGACGGCCTTGTGGCACACGGGCTCAAGCACGTGGTCGGCCGCGTGCGCCCGCAGGATGTCACCGCCGATGTCCTCGTTCGTGACCTCGGCAAGGCCTGGCCGGAATTTGCCCGTTTGTTCAAGCCGCCGATTCAGCGACCCGGCCGGCCGAAGCCGGTGGAACACGGCAAGTCCTTCCCTAGCAGCCACACCGTCAACCTGTTCGCCGCCGCCGTCGTCATCGCCCACTTCCGCCGCGGCTGGGGTGCCCTCGCCTTCGTCCTCGCCACCCTCGTCGGTTACTCGCGCATCTACGTTGGCGCCCACTGGCCGAGCGACGTCGTGCCGTCGATCGGCCTCGGCCTGCTGGTGGGTGGCTGCGCGATTCAGCTCGTCAGCCGCGGTCTCGCCTGGCAGGCACGTCGAACCACAGGCCAATCCTGAACGCGTTTCCAGATTGCCTAGTCAGCGCCGCTGCCGCTAGGCTGCAGCATGACCCTGTCGCGTTTTGCCTGTCTTCTGCTTGCCCTGACGACCTGCCTGCAGGCCGCCTCCCCGCCGAATTTCGTCTTCGTGCTCGCCGATGACATGGGCTACGGCGACCTCGGCTGCACCGGCAGCACCGACATTCGCACGCCGAACATCGACCGCCTTGCCGCCGAGGGCGTGCGTTTCACCGATTTCTATGCCAACGCGCCCGTGTGCACGCCGACCCGCGTCGGCTTCATGACCGGCCGCTGGCAGCAGCGCACCGGCATCGAGTTCGCCTTCGGCTACCAGGTGGAGCAGTGGCGCAAGGTCGGCAGCGACTGGGTGCCGGAACCGGACATCCACGGCCTCGGGCTGCCCGGGAATGAAACCACGATCGCCCAGCGCCTGCAAAAGGCCGGCTACGCCACCGGCGCCTTTGGCAAGTGGCACCTCGGCTACAAGGACGAATACAACCCCCTGAAGCGCGGTTTCGACACCTACTTTGGCGAACTGCTCGGCCATGCCGACTACTACCGGCACCACTACTACGACGGCACACCGGCCCTGCGCGACGGCCTGCGGCCGGTCAAGGCCGAAGGTTACTTCACAGATCTGGTCAACGAGCGCGCCGTGCGCTTCGTGCGAGAGCAGGGCAAACGACCCTTTTTCCTTTACGTCCCCCACCTCGCCCTGCACGCCCCCTTCCAGCCGCCGGATGCTCCCGGCACACCGGCCGTCACCAAGGAGACCATGCTCGAAGGCAGCCGCGCCATCTACAAGGCCATGCTGGAACGCGTCGACCAGGGCGTCGGCCAGCTGCTGGCGGAACTGGAAAAGCAGGGCGTGCTCGACAACACCCTCTTTGTCTTCTCCAGCGACAACGGTGGCGAACGCTACGCCAGCAACGCGCCCTTTTTCCATCACAAGGCCACCCTCTGGGAGGGCGGCATCCGCGTGCCCTGCCTGATGCGCTGGCCGGCCCGCCTGCCCCAAGGCACCGTCTGCGACGCCCCCGCCATCACCATGGACCTGCACGCCACCTTTTTGAAGGCCGCCGGCGCGGAATTGCCTGCCGACCGCCCCCTGGATGGCATCGACCTCACGCCGCTGGCACGCGGTGAAGCGGAAGCGGCCGAGCGCGACCTGTGCTGGCGCATGGACCGCAGCAACCGCAAGATGAAGGCGATCCGTCGCGGCACCTGGAAGTACGTCAACGACGGCGGCAGCATGGACCTGCTCTTCGACCTCGCCACCGACCCCGGCGAACGCGTCAACCAGGGCTGGCGCCATCCCGAGGTCCTGCGCGACCTCAAGGCCCGGCTGGCAGGCTGGGAAACAGAGATGGATGCCAGCGAAAAGACCATCCGGGTGCGTTGACCCGAGCTGACGCGCAACCCACGATTTGTTGGGTTTGCGATAAAGTGCGCGTCGCTTGGCGTTAATGGCGGGTGATGAAACTTTCGAGCCTGCTCGCCGCCCTCACCCTCACCGCCGCCGGCCTGCAGGCGGCCCCTGCGCCCGCGGAGGCCGCCCGCCGGATTGATGCCCTGCTGGAAGCCGACTGGAAAAAGCACGGCCTTCAGGGCAACCCGGAAGTGGATGACGCGACCTTCGTGCGCCGCCTCCACCTCGACCTCATCGGTCGCATCCCGACCAGCCGCGAAACCGGCGACTTCCTGGCCTCAAAGGATCCCGCCAAGCGAGCCAAGCTGATCGACAAGTTGCTCGCTTCGGAAGGCTACGTTCAACACTTCTACAACTACTGGGCCGACGTCCTGCGCGTGCAGACCAACGGCCAGCAGGCAGGCCCGATCACCGGCGCCGCCTATGCCGGTTACCTGAAGGACTCCCTGCGCGCCAACAAACCCTATGACGCCCTTGTGCGCGAACTGGTCACCGCCGAGGGCAAGGCCTGGGACAACGGCGCCATCGGCTACTACATGCGCGACCGCGGCATGCCTCTCGACAACATGGCCAACACCGTGCGCGTCTTCCTCGGCACCCGCATCGAGTGCGCCCAGTGCCACAACCATCCCTTCGACAAGTGGACGCAGATGCAGTTCTACCAGATGGCGGCCTTCACCTACAACGTCGACACCCAGGACTACTACGGCGGGTCGATCGACGAGGTGCGTGATCTGCTGCGCGGCCAGGAGGCCGAACTGCGCGCCCAGTTCAAGGAGCCCCCACGCCCGCGCAAGACCCGCGAAATGAGCGACCAGGAATGGGCGAAGCTGGACAAGGAGTATAAGGAAAAGGTCGCCGAGGTGAACCGCCAGCGCGACGAGGCGCGCCAAAAGCTGCGCCGCGAGCAGCGCAACTACCAGGAGGCGATGACCGACGTGCGCAACACCATGCGCTACACCGCTGTCGGCAGTCGCGACCGCCGTCTCACCCTGCCGCACGACTATCAATACAGCGATGCCAAGCCCC
Source organism: Prosthecobacter sp. (assembly GCA_036846165.1). Classification (GTDB taxonomy): domain Bacteria; phylum Verrucomicrobiota; class Verrucomicrobiia; order Verrucomicrobiales; family Verrucomicrobiaceae; genus Prosthecobacter. The sequence continues at coordinate 1,504 of DAIUCN010000028.1, read as the reverse complement.
GTTCCACCGTCGAGGCCGCCGTCATGATGGGCCATGAAACCGTCACCCAGCCCGGCGAAACGCCGCTGCAGGCCTACGCCCGCTGGATGACCTCGCCGGACAACCCGCGCTTCACCTCCGTCATCGCCAACCGCCTGTGGAAAAAGGCCTTCGGCCTCGCCCTCATCGAACCGCTCGACGAACTCATGGAGGGCACCACGCCGATGATTCCCGAACTGCAGGCGCACCTCGAGGGCCTGATGAAGGAGCTCGGCTACGACATGAAGGCCTACCTGCGCGTGCTGTTCAACACCTCCGCCTACCAGCGCCAGGTCACCCGCGACGATGTCGCCCCGGGCATCGCCTACCACTTTACCGGCCCGCTGCTCCGGCGCATGACCGCCGAACAGATGTGGGACTCCTTCGTCACGCTCATCAATCCGGATCCAGACATGCCCAACCTGCGCCTGCGTGAGGACGCCGAGCAGCGCATCCTGCAGGCCCGCAAGAATGCCGACGGCGTCGACGCCCTCAGCGTCGAGGAAGCCCTGCGCGGCATCAAGCTCAGCGCCGCCGTCTACGACCGCAACCGCGAGCGCACCGAAGTCGCCCAAAAGAAATACCTCGAAGCCCGCGTCCGCCACAAGGACCTCGAGGAGGCGGCCGACCTGCTCAAGCCCGGCCCCGAGCGCGACGCCGCCCTCGCCAAGGTCGCCGAGGCACGCAAGCAGGTCGATGAACTGCGGCGCCAGGTGAACGAGATCCAGAACGAGGGCCGCCTCACCTCCACCCAGGAAATCCTCGTTGCCGGCCACAAGAAGCTTTACGAAAAGGTCACCGGCAAAGCCTACACCGGCAGCGCGGGTGCCGGCAGTGCCGAACTGCCCGCCGCCATGGCCGGTGACAGCATGATGATGATGGCCAGCGGCGTACGCGCCGAACGGGTCACCATCCCCGGCTACGACCGCCCCGAACCGTCACCCGAACAGCGCAAGGCACGTGAACGGGCCGAGCGTGAAGGCTATGCCGAGGAAGCCGAATTCTACGGCCTGCCGGAAAAGGAACAGAAGGACTACTTCCGCTCGCGAGAGCAACAGAACCGCACCTATGTGCGTGCCGCCGAGGAACAAAGCCCGGCACCGCGCGGCCACCCGCTCCGCGACTTCGGCCAGAGTGACCGCGAGACCATCGAAAACGCCAACAGCGACGCCAGTGTTCCGCAGAGCCTGTTCCTGATGAACGGCAACCTGCTGCCCAACATCCTCCACCGCCACAGCCAGCTCATGCTGTCGATCCGCAAGGCCCCCTACCCCGACGACAAGGTCGAGGCCGCCTACCTGGCCCTGCTCTCACGGCCACCCTCCGCCCGCGAGAAGGAAGTCTGGGGCAAGGCCGCCGACCAGGGCCTGAACCAGATCGAAGACCTCATCTACGCCCTGCTCAACACCCAGCAATTCATCTTCATCCAGTAACATCTCGGAGCATGGAGCCAAGAGCCCGCATACCAAACTCCCCACTCCCCACT
>DAIUCN010000027.1:0-48644 GCA_036846165.1 Prosthecobacter sp. | reverse complement strand
TGCTTGACCTGCTTGACCTGCTTGACCTGCTTGACCTGCTTGACCTGCTTGACCTTTGACGACTTAACGTCGCAGCCGCCTACACATCCAAATTCCGGACGTTCAGGGCATTCTCCTCGATGAAGTGCTTGCGGGGTTCGACGACGTCGCCCATGAGGATGGTGAACATGCGTTCGGCCTCGTGGGCGTTGGACTCGTCGAGCTTGACCTGCAGCAGGGTGCGCCGGTTCGGATCCATGGTGGTTTCGTAGAGCTGCTTGGCGTTCATTTCGCCGAGACCCTTGAAGCGCTTGATCTCCATGCCGCGCTTGCCGATCTCCATGACCTTGTCGAGGATGCCGGGGATGCTGAACACGGGGTGGACGCGGGCGTTGTCGCCGTCGCCCTCGATGACCTCGAAGAGCGGTTCGTCCTGGCTGCTGAAGTGGTGCACGTGCAGGCCGAGGTCGTGCAGCTGCTGGAAGCGGCGCTTCATGCCGTGCGCCTCGTGGATCTCGATGAGCTTGGCGCGCCGGTGGCTCTTTGGCGCCGCACCACCCTCGGTGTCCGCCTCGGGCTTGCCGAAGAGGTGCAGGTCGTGGTTTTCACGGGCGAAGGCGGCGAGCTGCTCGTTGCCGAGGAAGTAGCGGATGCTGACCTCGTTGCCCTCGCGGATGGTGACCATGTAGTGCGGCAGGTTGCCGCTGGCCTCGTCGCGCGCCTGCAGGTAGGCCTCGAAATCGCCGCCGTGACGGCGGATGATGTCGGCGAACTTGGCGACCGGCACCAGCAGCTCGAGGATGGTCTTGAGCTTGTCGTCGGCGACGACGCTGCTGTCGGCGGTGTTGCGCAGGTGGATTTCGCCGCTGCCCATTTCCAGCAGCATGGCCTCCATCTCGGCGTCATCCTGGACGTACTCCTCGCGCTTTTTGCGGGTGACCTGGTAGAGCGGCGGCTGGGCCACGTAGATGTGGCCGCGCTTGACCAGTTCGGGCATCTGCCGGTAGAAGAAGGTCAGCAGCAGGGTCCGGATGTGCGAGCCGTCGACGTCGGCGTCGGTCATGATGACGATCTTGTGGTAGCGCAGCTTCTCGATGTTGAAGGAGCCCTCGACCTCGCTGTCGCCGCCGATGCCGGTGCCGATGGCGGTGATCATGGTCTGCACTTCCTTGTTCTGCAGCACCTTCTCCAGGCGCGCCTTCTCGGTGTTGATGAGCTTGCCGCGCAGGGGCAGGATCGCCTGGTTGTGGCGGTTGCGGCCCATCTTGGCGGAGCCGCCGGCGGAGTCACCCTCGACAATGAACAGCTCGGTCTTCGCCGGGTCGCGCTCGGAGCAGTCGGCCAGCTTGCCGGGCAGGCCGCCGCTGCTCATGGCGTCCTTGCGGATCGCCTCGCGCGCGCGTCGCGCCGCCTCGCGCGACTTGGCGGCAATGATAATGTTTTCGATCACCGTCACCGCCGCCGCCGGGTTCTCGTCGAAGTGGCGCATCAGGCCCTCGTAGACGATGGAATTGACCACGCCCTCGACCTCGCCGTTGACCAGCTTGACCTTGGTCTGCGAATTGAAGCGCGGGTTGGGCAGCTTGACGCTGAGCACGCAGATCAGGCCCTCGCGGCAGTCGTCGCTCTCGATGTCGGGCAGCTTGTCCTTGAAGCTCTTGGGGTTGCCGGCGATGTAGGCCTTCACCGCCTTGGTGAGCGCCGCTTTCAGGCCGCTGTAGTGGGTGCCGCCGTCCGGGTTGGGGATGGCGTTGGCGAAGCACAGGGTCTGCTCGTTGAGGCCCTTGTTCCACTGCAGCACGCAGTCGACCAGGATGAACTTCTTCTTGTCGTCGATCATCACCTCGCGCCGCCCGGCCAGGGCGATCGGGTCCGGGTGGATCTTGTCCTTGTCGGCGCCGAGCTCGCGCACGAACTGCTTCACCCCCTCCTCGTAGAACAGCGACTCCTGGCGCGGGGTTTCACCGCGCTCGTCGACGAGGGTGATGCGGATGCCGGGGTTGAGGAAGGCCAGCTCGCGCAGGCGGGTGAGCAGGCGCTCGAAGACAAAGGTCGTGGTGATCGTGAAGATCGTCGCGTCCGGATAGAAGGAGATCTTCGTGCCGGTGACCGACGGATCATCGAGGTCGCCGAGCACGGTCAGCGGCTCGGTCGTTTTGCCGCGCTCAAAGCCGATGGCGTGGATCTTGCCGTCGCGGAAGACCTCGCACTTGAACCAGTCGGACAGGGCGTTGACGCACTTGGCGCCGACGCCGTGCAGGCCGCCGGAGAATTCATAGGCGCCGTCGCCGAACTTGCCGCCGGCATGCAGGCTGGTCAGCACCAGCTCGACCGTCGGGATGCCCGCTTTCGGATGCATCTCGACCGGGATGCCACGGCCGTCGTCCTGGATGCTGATCGAGCCATCGGAATGGATGCTGATCCAGATGTTCTTGCAGTGGCCGGCGAGATGCTCGTCGATCGAGTTGTCGACGACTTCAAAGACGCAGTGGTGCAGGCCGCGCTCATCGGGGTCGCCGATGTACATGCCGGGTCGCAGGCGGACGGCTTCAAGGCCCTCAAGCTTCTGAATTTGGTCGGCGCCGTAGGCCTGGTCGGCGGCAACAGCGGTGAGGTTTGATCCGATGGAATCAAAGGTTTCTTCTGACATGGAGGATGTGCGGGTTGTCCATCGCCTGAATCCGTCCAAAAGACCGCTCCGGAAACGTGCTCGATGGGCTGACCCGCAGGCTAGCAAGCCCCCCCTGCCTGCCAAAGGGTTTTTACGGTGAAATGGACAATTTCGCGTGAAAGACCCGGCGGCCCGCGGCAGCGTGCCGGCATGGATTCCCCCGGCCTGCTCCCCGTCTTTGATCTGGTCGTCCTCGGCGGCGGCAGCGCCGGCTACGCCGCCGCCCGCACCGCCCACAGCCTCGGCCTGCGTGTGGCGGTGGTCGACGGCTCCGACGAACTCGGCGGCCTGTGCATCCTGCGCGGCTGCATGCCCAGCAAGACCCTGATCGAATCGGCCGAACGCAATCTGACCCTGCGTCGCGCCGCCGAGTTCGGCCTGTCCGCCCGCTCCGGCCCGCCCGACCTGCGCGCCATCCGCGACCGCAAGCGTGTGTTGATCGACGACTTTGCCGGCTACCGCCGCGGCCAGTTGGAGGATGGTCGCTTCACCCTGCTGCGGGGTCGCGCCGCCTTTTTGGATGCTCACACTCTGAGAGTGGTGCCGCGCGATGGTGCCGCCGCCTTCGAACTGCGCGCCCGCAGCTTCTGCCTGGCCACCGGTTCCGTGGCGAATCTGCCGCCGCTGCCGGGGCTGGCGGAAGCCGGCTTCTGGACCAGCGACGAGATTCTGGATGCGGCCGACCTTCCGGAGTCCTTCCTGGTCTTTGGCGGCGGCGCTATCGCCCTGGAAATGGCGCATTACCTGGAGGCCATGGACCGGCGCGTGACGATCCTGCAGCGCGGCAGCCAGTTTCTCACCGGGGTGGACCCGGAGTGTGGCGAGGCGGTGCAGCAGGCCTTCCGTGCGCGCGGCATGGACTGTCGCCTCGGTGTTCAGGTGCACCGGGTGGGCCGCGGTGGGGACGGTCGCAAGTGGGCGGAATTCGAGCAGGGCGGTGAACTCCACCGGGTCGAGGCCGCTGAGATCCTGGTGGCACTGGGGCGGCGACCCGCCACCGACGATCTGGGTCTGGAGGCGGCCGGGGTCGCCCTGGATGGCGCCAAGGTGCGGGTTGCGCCAACGATGCAGACCTCGCAAGCGCACATCTTCGCCGCCGGCGACCTTTGCAGTCCGCTGGATGTCGTGCACCTCGCCATCCAGCAGGGCGAGGTGGCGGCGCGCAACGCCGCGCGTCTGCTGCGTGGCGAAGCCGTGGACGAGGCGGTCGATTACCGCCTGCGCCTGTTCGGCGTGTTCAGTCATCCGCAGGTGGCGGCGGTCGGCGCCAGCGAAGCCGCCCTGTGCGAGGCCGGTGTGCCCTACGTCGCCGCCAGCTATCCCTTTGCCGACCATGGTAAGTCGATGTGCATGGGCGAAACGGAAGGGTTTGTCAAGATGCTCGCCCACCGCGAGACGGGCGAGATCCTCGGCGCCTGTGTTGCCGGACCGCACGCCACCGAACTCATCCACGAAGTCGTCGTGGCCATGCATCATCACTCGACGGTGCGGGACTTCCTCACCATCCCACACTACCACCCGACGCTCAGCGAGATCTGGACCTACCCGGCGGAAGAGTGTGCTGAAAGTTTGGAAGTTTAAGGTTTAAGGTTTAAGGTTTAAGGTTTAAGGTTTAAGGTTTAAGGTGCGTCTCACTTCTTCTCGTCCCAGATGAAGTGATCGAGGCGAATCTTGGTGGCGCGTTCGGCGGCTTCGGCGGCGCGTTCGCCGCGCGGGCGGCCCAGCGTTTCCGCGAGGCGGGCGGCGGATTCCCACTGGCGGGCGGCTTCCAGCAGTTCGATGCCGAAGAAGCCGGCGCGGTAGAACCAGCGGAACTCAGCCGGGTTGGCCGGACCGCCGATGGGCGCGTTGTTGACGACCTCATGGCAGGCCTCCAGGGCCTCGGTGGTGCGACCGGCGGCATGCAGGACCGTGGCCAGGGTGTGGCCGGCGCGGGCTCGCCACAGGTAGGGCAGGTCTTCGCGGGTCAGGAAGTCGCGCAGGCTGGTCGCCGCCTCCTCCAGGCGTTCGGGGTGTGGGCGACCGAGCAGCATGAGCAACTCCGCCTTCTCGCAGGTAAGTTGGCGGCGCATTTCCACCGGCAGTTCCTTCTCTGCGAGCAGGCTGTCGAGCAGGTTGAGGGCCTCGGCTTCGCGACCGGCAAGCCGTTTCACCTGTGCCTGCTGGTGGCGTGCGGCGAGACCGAGAGGCCCCCCGCGTTCGGCGAGTGTCTGCCAGAGTTCGAGTGCCGCGGCCTGCCCCTCCTGGGTGAGGGTGGCAGAGGCGGACAGCGCGGCGAAGTACAGGGCGCTGTCGGCATAGGGTGACTCCGGATAGTCCTGCGGCAGCAGTTCGAATTCGGTGCGCGCGGCGGCAAAGTTCTCCAGGCGGAAAAAGGCGTCGCCAATTTTCATGCGCACCTCGTCGGCACGTTCCGCTTCCGGCCAGGTTTTCAAAAAAACCGCCCCCTGTTCGGTGAGCGCCTTCAGGTCGCCGCGACGGTCGAGCAGCCAGAGTCGGGTCAGTGCGATGCGTTGCTGCTGCGCCTCATCAAGACCGGGCAGCACATCGGCCTGGGCGAGGGCCTTGTCGGCCATCGCGAAATTCGCGGGTGCGGCCAGCATGGAGAGTTCAGCGAGCGCCAGGCAGGCCTCGAGGGCACGCGGATGGTTGACATGGTTCTGCAGAAACTGGTTCAGGCCGGAGGCGGCCCCGGGTTGACCGGCCGCCGCCAGTGCCAGCGCGCGGTCGAGTTCGAGATCGGCGGCGCTGTCGCCCGCCTTGCGTCCCGCCTCCGAGCCGGCGCTGACGATCTGCAACTGGCCGAGCAGGCCCTGGTAGAGCGCAAACTCACCGGCGCGCAGGGCGGCGATGCCGGCATTGTACAAAGCGGCGCGCCTGCCCGCCAGTGTGGCGGCGGCGTCGGCGGCGGCCTGGAACAGGGTGGTGGCCTCGGCATATTCACCGCGCACGAAGCGACCGCCGGCCGAGACGAAATCCAGGAAGGCCGGGCCGCTTTCCTCAAAGCGCTGGCGCCAGCGTGCCGCGAGCGCGGCCACCACGGCCTCATCGCCCCGGGCACCATAGATCTGCAGGGCCAGACGCATGGCATCGCCTTCCTGGGGATGCCCGGGCTGGCTTTCAATCATCGCCTCCAGCAGACCGAGCGCTTCCTGGCCGCGGTCGTGCGCCTGCAACCAGCGGGCCAGCAGCAGCAGGGCATGGCCGCGGAAAACACCGGTTTCAGCGGCGGACCGTGCCGTCTGACGCGGTGCCGCACCGCTGTCGGCCACCCAGCGCAGGACGGCATCGGGCAGGGGAGTGCCGGCTTCCTCCAGCGCCCGTGCCAGCAGATGAAAGGCCTGCGGCCAGAGATCGCTGTGCGGGGTGGTGTCAAGGAAGCTGGTCAGGCTGTCGACCGCCTCCGCACCCTCACTCAGGCGCAGCCGGGCCTCGGCAAGCAGGAGGACGCTGGCATGGGCCAGGCCTTCACCACCGGTCTTGTCAGCCAGCAGGGCTTCAAGCAGGGGCTCAGCCTCCGTGGCGCGGTCGAGATCGATCAGGGCGCGGGCGCGCAAATGACGTGCCGCGGCGGAGGTTTGATTTTCCAGAGTGGCCAGCGCCCGTGCCGGGTCGCCGCCCAGAAGCAGTGCCTCGGCGAGCAGCAGGCGTGCGGGTTCAGCGATCCCTGCCTCACTGGCTTCGAGCAGGTGGGTCGCCAGTTCGCGGGCTTGCGCAGGATCGCCCTGCTCGAGGCTGAGCCGGGCCAGCAGCAATTGTTCCCGCGGTTCAGCACGACCTTGCTCAAGGCGGGCGGCAAGCACGGCCTCGGCCCGGGAGGTTTCGCCCGTGAGCAGGGCGGCCTGGGCTTCCCAATAGGGTCCGCCCGGTACTTCCTCGCGGGCGAGCAGTTCAAGGGCGCGGGCACCGTCACCCGCACGCACCCACGCTTCGACCGCGAGCGCAGCGGTCTGCTGACGCGCCTTGCCGGCAACCAGGGTCGGGTCTTCGAGAAGGCGCGCTGCCTTGGTGGCGGCGATCAGCGGCTGACCCTCGGCAAGCGCTGTCCGAGCCGGCAGCAAGGGGTCGGCCGCCGCTGTAGGGCAGGGGCAGGCCACCGCGAGCAGCAGCAGGCAGAGGGAGCGCGAAACAGTAGGCATGGACACTCATGCTACACGGACGCCCCGGCTTTGGCCAATGGACTTTCAAGAGGGGAGGGGGAGGAACAAGGAACAAGGAACAAGGGCCCGGGGCGCCCAGCCGTTTGGCTGACAACTTTCAACATTCAACCGCCCCCTTGTTTCTGGAATAGCGTTTGCCCTGGTGTCTCGTATCCTCATCATTCATGAAAGCCCTGCTTCTGCTCTCCCTTGTGCTCGGGTGCCTCGCCCCCGCCGCCGCCCAACTCAGCTTCACCGGGGCGGCGCCCAAGGTGAAGGCGGAACTGGTCGCCGAGGTCAAGCAGGCGGTGCCCGGCCAGCCCTTCCGGGTGGCGGTACGGCTCGTCCATGAGGAGAACTGGCACACCTACGGCAAGGTTCTGCCGCCGGATGTGATCGGCAAGCCGACCACCCTCAAGTGGACCCTGCCCGAGGGCTGGACGATGGAGGAACTGCCGTGGCCGCCGACCCATGCAGTGCCGTCCACCGATGGCAAGACCAGCGAGGGTTATGATGGCACCGTGCACCTGCCGGCGCGACTCACTCCCGCCGGCAAGGTCGGCGACACTGTGGAGATCGTCGTCAAGGTCGACGCCCTCGCCTGCGATCCGAAGAACTGCATGCCGGCCAAGGCCGAGGCGCGCCTGACCCTGACCCTCGCCGCCAGCGCCGAGATTGATCCTGCGGTGTCTGGGGTTTTCGCCTCCGAGCCCGCAGCAGAGAAACAGGGCGAGCCGAAAAGCGCCGCCGAGGGCACCGCCCAAGCCGCCCACTCCTTCGGCGTTTACCTGCTCTTCGCCTTCATCGGCGGGCTCATCCTCAACGTCATGCCCTGCGTCTTCCCGGTGCTCGGCATCAAAATCATGAGCGTCGTCCAGCAGGCCGGCGAGGACCGGCGCCGCGTGCTCCTGCACGGCCTCGCTTACACCTTTGGCATCCTGCTCTGCTTCTGGGCGCTCGGCGGCCTGGTCATCTCGCTCGGCAAGGCCTGGGGCTTCCAGTTGCAGTCGCCCGGCTTTGTCTTCGGCCTCGCCGCCTTCTTCCTCGTCTTCGCCCTCAACATGGCTGGCCTGTTCGAGATCGGCGCCTCGGCGGTCGGCGTCGGCGCCGACCTGCAGGCCAAGCAGGGCCTGAGTGGCTCCTTCTTCTCCGGCTTGCTCGCCACCGTCGTTGCCACGCCCTGCTCGGCCCCCTTCCTCGGCCCCGCCCTCGGTTTCGCCGTCACCCTGCCGGCCCTGCAGGCGCTGCTCATGTTCTCCTGCATCGGTCTCGGCCTGGCCAGTCCCTTCCTGCTGCTGTCGCTCATGCCCGGCCTGGTCGCCAAACTGCCGCGCCCGGGGGCCTGGATGGAAAGCTTCAAGCAGGGCATGTCCTTCCTGCTTTTTGGCACGGTCGCCTTCCTGCTCTGGGTGCTCACCGGCATGGTCGAGGGCCAGCCGCTGCTCTTCACCCTGCTCGGCCTCGTCGTCGTCGCCCTCGGCTGCTGGATCTACGGCCGCTGGTCGCTGCCCCACAAACCCACCCGCACCCGCCGTGTCGCCGTCGTGCTGGCTTTGACCGCCGTGGTTGGCGGACTCACCCTCGGCTGGCCGCAGGTGGAAAAAGGCGCGCCCGGCCCGGCCGGCAGCCAGGTCGAGAACGGCCTCACCTGGCAGGCTTGGTCGCCGGAAAAGGTCGCCGAGCTGCGCGCCGCCGGCCAGCCGGTGTACATCGACTTCACCGCCAAGTGGTGCCTCACCTGCCAGGTCAACAAGCGGGTGTACAAGGATGCCGGCCTGCAGAAGCTCATCGCCGAGAAAAAGGTCGTCTTGCTCAAGGCCGACTGGACCAACGAAGACCCGCGCATCACCGAAGCCCTGTCCGCCCTCGGCAAGGCCGCCGTGCCGGTCAATGTGCTCTACCAGCCCGGCCAGGATGCCCCCGTCATCCTGCCCGAACTGCTCACCGTCGACAACGTCTCCGCCGCCCTGGCCCAACTGCCTTGACGCAGGCGGTTCACGCCGCCACGCGCACCGCTTCGCCGGCGGACTCGCGTTCATACAGCACCACTCCCACCCGCTGGATGTGGGCCACCAGCTCCAGGTGGGTCAGGCGGTCGAAGTGACAGAGATCAAACTGCCAGGGCAGCAGCAGGTCGTCGAGCTCATTGGCGATCCGGTTCAGGGCACGGTCATCGAGTTGGTCGCCCTGCAGGGTCAGATCGATGTCGGATCCCTCGCGATGACAGCATTTGGCGCGCGATCCATACAGCAGCGCCCGGTCCACTGCCGGATGCCGGTCGAGCACCCCTTGAATCCGGTCGATCACCGGCGCCGGCAAACCGTGGCTCATGCCGTTTCCTCCTCGGCGAGTCGGGCCATGCGCTCGGCGAGCTGTTCAAAGGCCGGGAAATAGCGCTCGGCGATCGCCTGCGCGATGGTGTCGACCGTGCCGTCGTCATAGACCCGCGTGCTGCGGTTGCGATCGCGGATCATCTCCATCCACAGCTCCCCGTCCTCGATGAGTTCGTGGGCAAAACCCTCGCGGGTGGCATCGCGCGAGCCATACATGCGGCCCGCCCCGCGCGACTCCAGAAAGTCCTTCAGCGTGTGCCAGGCCAGTTCATGGGTGAATTCAAAAGCCTGCACCAGCCCCTGCTGCTCCAGCAGACTCAGATCGCGCTGTCGACGCAGTTCCACCGCCGCCGTCAGATGAGCCATGGCCCTCTGATAGTTCTGCAGACGCTGCTGCCAGCGAACGTCCAGCCCATTCATAAATGGTAGATTACCAGAAGCACCCGGATTTGAGAAGGAAAAACGCGTTTCCAGTCACGGGTCGGGTGCCGCTGTGCCGGGGCCGTGGCTTTCCGGGTAGCCAGAGGGGTCTCACGCCAAGGTTCTTGTTGGATCTTCCCCGGGTGGCACGGGCTTCAGCGTTGCACGATGACCGGCGTGCCGACTTGCACGGCCTCGAAGAAGCGCTTGGCATGGCGTGGCGGCAGGCGGACGCAGCCGCTCGAGGCCGGATAGCCCGGCACCCGCCCTGCATGCAGGCCGTACGCACCGGTGAAGCGCAGGAAATAGGGCATGGGCACGCCCTCGAAGCGACTGCCCGGCGGGCGACCGCCCTTGCGGATATCGACGTTTTCCACCACCACCCGGCCGTCTCGGACATAGTTGCCGTAGAGGGAGGAGCGGTGGTCGCGGCTTTTTTGAATCACCTGATAACGGCCGACCGGGGTGTCCTTGCCTTCGCGTCCGGACGAAATCGGCGAGGTGGCGACCCGTTTGCCATGGTGATACAGGTCCGCCCTCTGCTCGTCGAGTCGGACCACGATCCGGCGTCCGCGTGTGTCGCCCGGGTCCATTAGGCCGCCCAGTTCAGGCACGAAGGCGCAGGAATTGAGCAGCAACACCAGACTGAGCAGCAGAGGCAGGCTGGCCCAGGCGACGGCAGAGCGGGGAGGGCTGTGTTTGGAGGAGAGGAGCATGCGAGTGAGAGGGAGGGCGGAATCTGTGAGCCTGAATCGTAGCAGGCCAGGTTTCATGGGGGAGTCGAATCTTTGTCCTCAGAACCGCTCCCTGCGTTGCAATTTCGGCCTCTGAGGTGCCCCTGAAACTGGCGGTTTAGGCGGGTTGGGCGGGGATCGCCCCGTGCGGCTGGAGCCGCTTTGACGTCGGCACAAAGGTCTTGGCAGTGCGCCAGATGGACCCCACTTTCCTGCATGAGACGTCTTTTTTCCTCCCTGGCTCTGGGAACGGTGGCGACGGTGCAGGCGGCGGGGCCGGATCCGGCGGTGACGGCGGTGAATGCCTTGGGACTGGACCTGCAGCGGCAGCTGCGGACGGTGCCGGGCAATGTGTGTGTGTCGCCCTACTCGATCCAGAGTGCGCTGGCGATGACCTATCTCGGCGCCTCGGGGGCGACGCGACAGGAGATGGCGCGGGTGCTGCACTATGGCGATACCGACATCGGCCCGGCCCTGGCCCGGCTGGCGGCGGCGTTGGAGTCGACCCGGCAGGCGTCGGAAAAGCTCGTCAAGCAGAGCAAGGACCACGGTGGACCGACCGAGCCGCTGCAGTGGTCGGTGGCCAACCGGCTCTATGGCCAGCAGGACTATGCCTTCCGGTCGGACTTCCTGAAGCAGGTGAAGCGTGATTTTGGGGCGCCGCTGGAGACGCTCGACTTCATCCGCAAGGCGCCGAAGGCAGTGCGACGAATCAATGCCTGGGTCGAGCAGCAGACGCGCGAGCGCATCCGCGACCTGATCCCGGACAACGGCCTCACCGAGGACACCCGGCTGGTGCTGGTGAATGCCCTGCACTTCAAGGCCGCCTGGGCGAAGGAGTTCAGCGAGTCGGCCACGGCCAAGCAACCCTTCCACCTGCCCGGGGGTGAAAAGGTCGCCGTGCCGACGATGCAGCGTCGCGACGGCATGGGCCATCTGTCCGGCCAGGGGTTTGACGCGGTGTCGGTGCCCTTTGTCGGGGGCGACATGCACCTGCTGCTCATCGTGCCGAAAAAGCGCGACGGTCTGGCGGCGGTGGAGGCGGCGCTGACGCCGGAAACGCTGGCCGCCTGCGCGCGGATGGAGCGGCGCGACGTGGCGCTGCATTTGCCGAAGTTCAAGCTGGAGCCGCCGACCCTGGACCTGGCCGGGGGGCTGCAGGGGTTGGGCATGAAGCAGGCCTTCGACCTGCCGCCGGGCAGCGCCAACTTCGAGGCCATGGCCCCGCGTCGGCCGGACGACTACCTGTACATCTCCAAGGTCTTCCACAAGACCTTCCTCGCCGTCGACGAGCGCGGCGCCGAGGCGGCGGCTGCGACGGCGGTGGCGATGATGCGGGCCTCGGCCATCATGCCCGAGCCGGAGAAGCCGGTGGAGGTGCGGGCGGATCGGCCCTTCCTGTTTGCCCTGCAGCATGCCCCGACCGGAGTTTGTCTCTTCCTGGGCCGGCTCAACGACCCGCGCTGAGGTGCGAGAACCGGGCAACCGCCAGCGTAGGTAGGGTTGCCCCCATGTTTCGCGCCCCGCTCTGTTCCCGTCGACATTTCCTGCACGCCAACGGCTTCGGCCTCGGCGGTCTGGCCCTGGCCACGCTGCTCCAGCGCGATGGTCTGCTCGCAGCGCCAGTCAAGCCGCTCACCCAGGGCGGGGAACGCTACGATCTGACCCCGAAGAAGCCGCATTTCGACGGCAAGGCCAAGGCGATGATCTCGCTGTTCATGATGGGTGGTCCCTCGCAGATGGATCTGTTCGATCCGAAGCCGATGCTGACCAAGTATCACGGCCAGAAGTTCCCGGGCGAGATCAAGTACGACAACCTCGCCCAGGCTTCGTCGAAGGTGTTTGGATCGCCCTGGAAATTCCAGAAGCACGGTGAGTGCGGCATGGAGCTGAGCGAACTGCTGCCGAACCTGGCGAAGGTGGTCGATGAGATCACCCTGATCCGGTCGATGAGCTCAGGCGTCAACAACCACGCCCAGGGCCTTTACGCGATGAACGCGGGTCGCATCACCGCCGGCCGGCCCGCCCTCGGTTCCTGGCTGACGTACGGACTTGGCAGCGAGACCGATGAACTGCCCGCCTACATGGTGCTGTCGCACCCGAACGGCCTGCCGACCTTCCAGGGCGAGCACTACACAAACGGCTGGCTGCCGGCGCTGTTCCAGGGCACCCTGGTCCGCGCCACTGAGCCGCGCATCCTCAACCTCGATCCGCCGCCCTCGCTGGCCGGCCGGGCGCAGGCGCGCCAACTCGACCTGCTCAAGGCCTTCAACGAGGAACACCTCGCCGAACATCCGGGCGAACTCGACCTGCAGGCGCGCATTTCCAGCTACGAACTCGCCGCCAAGATGCAGGGCGCGGCCAAGGAGGCGCTCGACATCTCCAACGAACCGGAGTCGATCAAGAAACTCTACGGGGTCGACAACCCGATCACCCGCGATTACGCGACCCGCTGCATCATTGCGCGTCGCCTCGTCGAGCGCGGCGTGCGCTACGTGCAGGTGCTGAATTCCGGTCAGTCCTGGGACCAGCACAGCTCGCTGATCAGCAGCCTGCCGAAGAACTGCGCGGCCACCGATCAGCCGAGCGCGGCGCTGCTTCTCGATTTGAAGCAGCGCGGCCTGCTCGACAGCACGGTCGTGCACTGGGGCGGCGAGATGGGCCGCCTGCCGGTGCTGCAGAACGATGCCGGCCAGGAGAAATGGGGTCGCGACCACAACACCTACGGTTTCAGCATGTGGGTGGCCGGTGGCGGCTTCAAGCGCGGCTACGTGCATGGCGAGACCGATGAATGGAGCCACAAGGCCGTCATCGACGAGGTGCGCCACTTCGACTGGCATGCGACCCTGCTGAAGACCTTTGGCCTGGATCACACGCGCCTGACCTACAAGCGCAACGGCTTGGCCGCCTCCTTGACTGACAATCAGGGCGCGAGGGTTGTGGACCAGTTGCTGGCGTGAGGGGATGAGTCTTATAGGACGCATGCGACCTCTAGGGCCGATCCAGCCGCTCACTCCCGGGTGATCGTTTCGTCCAGGTTGAGCAGCACGCGTGCCGCCTCGAAGGGCGTCAACTGCGCCAGCGTGGCCTTTTCCTCGTCGGTGGGCTGGCGGGCGGTGCAGCGGCGGAAGGCGGAGTTGATCCCGTCTTTCCGGATGATCTTCTCGAGGGACTGGGCGAACTCGACGAAGGCGGCATCGTTGAGCAGGGTCAGCGCCTGCAGGGGGGTGTTGCTGCGCAGGCGGCGGGTGCAGGAACTGAAGCCGTCGGGCGCGTCGAAGACGCTCAGGCCGGGGGGCGGGGTGGCGCGGAAGACGAAGGTGTACAGGCCTCGGCGGTAGCGGTCCTCGCCCTGGCTGACCGGCCAGGCGCGCTTGACCTGGCCGAGCGACATGACGCCCTCGGGGATGGGCGGATAAACCGGCGGACCGCCGAGCTTGGGCGCGAGCAGGCCGCTGGCGGCAAGACCGACATCGCGGACGATTTCGGCATCAAGGCGCAGGCGGTTCTGGCGCCAGAGCAGGCGGTTGTCGGGATCGGCCTGAGCCGCCGCGACCCGCGCGGCGGGGGTGGCCGTGCTCGACTGTCGGTAGGTGGCGCTGGTGACGATGAGGCGGTGCAGGTGCTTGAAGCTCCAGCCCTTCTCCATGAACTCGACCGCCAGCCAGTCGAGCAGTTCCGGATGGGTGGGCAGGCTGCCCATGGTGCCGAAGTCGTTCTCCGTCTCGACCAGGCCGCGACCGAAGTACTGCTGCCAGACGCGGTTGACGATGACGCGGGCGGTGAGCGGGTTGTCGCGACGCACGAGCCAGCGGGCGAGATCGAGTCGGTTGGGCTTGGTCGCCTCAAGGCGCGGCAGCACGTCAGGTGTCCCCGGTTGCACTTCCTCCGCCGGGCGGGTGAAGTCGCCCTTGGTGAAGACCGTGGTCCGGCGCGGCTCGTTGCGCTCCTTGAGCACGAGGGTGGTGGGGCCTTTGGCGAGCGATTCTTCCAACTGGAGTTGGCGGTCGTAGAGGGGGTTGAAGAGCGGATCACCGGTGCCGGTCATGGCCTTGAAGAGCGTGCGGCGGTCGGCCGTGCTGCGCTGGGCGGCGGGTTTGGCGAGGATTTTGGCGGTGGCGGACGGCAGGGCCTTGCGCGCGGTCGGGTTGAGGTTCGCTTCCCAGGTGGCGAGAGCTTCGAGGCGGGCGCTGACATGGTGGTCGAGTTGAGCCTGCACCTCGCGCAGATTCGCCTTCAGCCGCTCCGGATCCTGGCCGGGGTCGGGCACGGTCAGGGTGGGTTCGTCCTGAGTGTTGAAAAAGGCGAACAGCTCGTAGTACTCGCGCTGGCTGAGGGCGTCGAACTTGTGGTCGTGGCACTGGGCGCAGGCGATGGTCAGGCCGAGCCAGACGGTGCCGGTGGTGGCGACGCGGTCGAAGACGCTTTCGGTGCGGAACTGTTCCTTGTCGATGCCACCCTCCTGATTGATCTGGGTGTTGCGATGGAAGCCGGTGGCGATGAGCTGCTCCTTCGTGGCGCTGGGCAGGAGGTCGCCGGCGAGCTGCTCGATGGTGAACTGATCAAAGGGCTGGTCAGCGTTGAGGGCGTTCACGACCCAGTCGCGGTACGGCCAGATGCTGCGCGGGGCGTCGATGCTGTAGCCGTTGCTGTCGGCGTAGCGGGCCTGGTCGAGCCACCAGCGGCCCCAGCGTTCGCCATAGGCGGCACTGCCGAGCAGGCGCTCGACCTCGGCGGCCTCGTCGCCCGAGGCGAGAAAGCGGTCGATCTGCTCCGGTGTCGGGGGCAGGCCGGTGAGGTCGAGGGCGAGGCGGCGCAGGCGGGTTTCCGGGGCGGCCGGCGGCGAAGGTTTCAAGCCGGCCTTGGTCAAGCGGTCCTGGACAAAGGCATCGATCGGATGCGGGGCGCCGTCGGACTTTGGCAGAGGCATGCGCGCGGGGGCGAGGTAGGCCCAATGGCGGTCGTCGCTGGGTGTTTCAGCAGCGGGAGCGATCGCCCCCTCCTGCACCCAGCGGCGCAGCAGGTCGATCTGGACCGAGTCGAGCGGACCGCGCTTGTAGGGCATCTGCGGGATTTCGTTGTGGCTGCCGGAGACCACCTGCAGGAGCAGGCTGGCCTCGGGCTGGCCGGGGGCGAGGGCGCTGCCGCGGTCGCCGCCCTTGCGGGCTGCCGCGGCGGTGTCGAGACGCAGGCCGGCCTTTTGCGTGCTGGCGCCGTGACATTTCACGCAGTGGGTCTGCAGCAGCGGTTTCACCTGTGACAGGTAATCCACTGCCGCTGGCAGGGTGGCGGGAGCGAGCAGGGAGGCGCAGAGCAGGGCGGGCGACGGACGCATGGAAGGAGTATTTCGCGGCTTGGGGCGACCGGCTTTCAACGTGGGTCATCCGTCATTTTCACAAGGGGCGGTCGCGGCTGGCGGGAATGGTGGTAGAAGGGCCGACAAAAAAACACCGCACGCGCGCGGGGCGGGTGCGGTGTCGGGGGATCCGGAGATCCGTTCAGGGGATCAGGCGTCCTTCTTTTTCTTCGGAGCGGCGGTGAACTCCTCCTTGCTGAGGCTGCCGTCCTTGTCCTTGTCCTTGGCGCCGAAGGCTTTTTCGGCCATGGCGGCGTCCTTGGCGCCCTTGGTGAACTCTTCCTTGCTCAGCTTGCCGTCGCCGTTGGCGTCCTTGCGGGCGAAGACCTTTTCAGGATCCTGCTTCTTCTTTTCCTGGGCGGAGGCGTCGACGGCGAAGCCGGCGAAGACGGCGAGGGTGAGGAGGGATGCGATGACTTTCATGGTATCTGGTGTGTTGGTTTGAAAGCGCCGGGTTTTGGCGGGGCCAGCCCTGTGCGATGCGCCTTAAACGCAGGCGCTGTGCGGCAGTTTCAGGAATTTTTCGGGTCCGACAAAAAGCGGGCGCGAAGGTGCTTCAAATGCCAACTCGCCTCGGTGGGCTTGCCAGTGGCCTGTTGCATGATTTCGCCGGGCAGGGCGGCACCGCCCTGGGCGTGGACCTTTTGCCGAAGCCAGGCGAGCAGGGGGGCGTAGTCGGCGCACTTCAAACCGCTGGCGATCTTGCGCTGCTTGCGGGCGGCGGCAAAGAGCTGGGCGGCATTGAGGTTGCCGAGCGTGTAGGTGGCGAAGTAGCCGAGGCCGCCCATGCTCCAGTGGATGTCCTGCAGGCAGCCGCGCGCGGCATCGGGCGGGGTCAGGCCAAAGAGTTCGCGGAAGGCCTCGTTCCACGCCTCGGGCACCTGGGTCACCGGCAGTTCGCCGCGGATGAGGCGTCGCTCAATCTCGAAGCGCAGCAGGATGTGGAGGTCGTAGGTGGCCTCGTCGGCCTCAACGCGGATGAAGGAGTAGCGGGCGCGGTGCAGGTGGCGCAGGAATTCGTCGAGGCGGATCTTCTTCAGGTGCGGGAACAGTTCCTTGGCGCGCGGCAGCCACTTTTCCCAAAACGGGCGCGAGCGGCCGACGTGATTTTCCCAGAGCCGGCTCTGTGACTCATGGATGCCGAGCGAGCAGGCGGTGCCGGAGGGCAGGCCGAAGTCATCGATCGGCAGGCCCTGCTCATAGAGACCGTGGCCGGCCTCGTGCAGCACGCCGAAGAGCGAGGAGGTGAAGTCGCGCTCGTCGTAGCGCGTGGTCAGGCGCACGTCGCGCGGGCCGAGCGTGGTGCAGAAGGGGTGGGCGGTGGTGTCGATGCGGCCGCAGTTCAGGTCGAAACCGATGCTGGCGGCGATTTCGGCATTGAGCTGCTGCTGCTTGGCCACCGGGTAACGGCCGCGCAGCAGGTCGGTTTTGCGCCGGGCGCTGCGCGCCACCGCCTCGCGGGCGATGCCGGCCAACTCCGGGCGCAGGCGGTCGAACAGCTCGGCGATGGCGCGGGTGCGGGCGCCGCGCTCGTAGGTTTCCAGCAGGGCGTCGTAGGGTTCGTCGCTGTAACCCCAGAGCTCGGCCTTGCGCCGGGCCAGATCGACCAGGGCCTGCAGGTGCGGGGCAAAGCGGTTGAAGTCGGACTGGCGGCGTGCCTCGGTCCAGGCGGCCTTGGCATGGGCGCAGACCGTGCTCTCCTCCTGGACCAGGCGCTGGGGCAGGCGCACGGCGCGCTCATACTGGCGGCGCAGCTCGCGCAGGTTGCCGGCGCGCAACGGATCGCTTTCGTTCTCGGCCTTGTCGAGCAGGCGACGAAAGGCGGTCGAGGTGGCGAGGGCGTGGGCCTTGCCGTTGAGGTAGGCGAGCTGGCGCGCACGGTGGTCGATCGCACCGGCGGGCATGTAGGTTTCCTGGTCCCAGGAGAGCAGCGCCTCGGTCGAGGTGAGCAGGGCGATCTCGCGGGCGAGGGCGGTGAGGGAGTCGTAGGCGGCCATGATCTAGGCTTCGTTCTGCACGGGGTTGGTGAGGGCGCCGATGCCCTCGATCTCGACGGTGACGGTGTCGCCGTCCTTCATCCACAGCGGGGGCTTGCGCGCCATGCCAACGCCGTGCGGGGTGCCGGTGAGGATGACCGTGCCTGCCTCCAGGGTGGTGCTGCCGCTGAGGAAGGCGATCAGCGTGGGCACGTCAAAAATCATGTCGCTCGTGTTCCAGTCCTGGACGGTTTCGCCGTTGAGCACGGTCTTGAGGGCGAGCGCATTTGGATTCGGAATCTCGTCGCGGGTGACCAGCACCGGGCCGAGCGGGCAGAAGGTGTCGAAGGTCTTGCCGCGGCACCACTGGCCGCCGCCGCCGTTCTTCTGCCAGTCGCGGGCGCTGACGTCGTTGGCGCAGGTGTAGCCGAGCACGTAATCGAGCGCGTCCTCTTTGCGGACGTTCTTGGCGGTCTTGCCGATGAGGACGGCGAGTTCGCACTCGTAATCGACGGTGTCGCTTTTCAGGTGGGTGGGCAGCAGGATGGGATCGCCGGGGTTCTGCACCGCGCCGGGCAGCTTCATGAACAGCACCGGGTTCTGCGGGATGGCGGCGCCGCTCTCCTCGGCGTGGAACTTGTAGTTCAGGCCGATGCAGAGGATGGCGCGCGGCTTGATGGGGGCCAGCGGCTTGACCATGTCGGCCTCGCGGTCGGTGACGGTGTGCTCGCTGAAGATGCAGCCTTCAATGGCGAGCGCGCGGCCGTCGGGCTGCAGGGCGGCGTAGGCAGTCTTGCCGGAGGAATCAAGGTGGCGGAGGATTTTCATGGCGGGGTGGGGGAGTTATGGCGCGTGGCGGCGATTGAAGGTCACGCAGTCCTCGTAGCGGGCACCGCTGCCGCCGAAGAGGTCGAGGGCACTGCCGATGGTGCCGTCGAGGCGGCCGGCGCTGAGTTCATCAAGGCGACGCAGGTCGTCGAGGTGGCGGATGCCCCCGGCGTAGGTGGCCGGCACCGGGCTGTGTTCGGCGAGGTAGCGCACCAGCGCCTCGTCCATGCCCTCGCACTTGCCCTCGACATCGACGGCGTGGATGAGGAATTCGGCGCAGGAGCCGGCGAGGTGGCGGAGGGTGGCGGGTGTGACGTCGAGGTCGGTGAGGGTCTGCCAGCGGTTCATCGCCACGGTCCACCCGCTGGCGGTGGCCTTGCAGCTGAGGTCGATGACGAGTCGCTCGCGCCCGGCGGCGCGCACCAGGGCCTCGAGTCGTTCTTCGGAAAAGCGGCCATCGCGCTCGAACAGGTGGCTGGTGACGATGACATGACTGGCACCGGCCTCGAGGTAGTCGGCGGCGTTGTCGGGGCGGATGCCGCCGCCGACCTGCAGGCCACCCGGCCAGGCGGCCAGGGCCGCCTTGGCGGCCGCCTCGTTGCCGGGGCCAAGCAGGATGACGTGGCCGCCGGTCAAGCCATCGCGCCGGTACAGCTCCGCGAACCAGGCCGGCTCACGGTCGCTGACGAAGTTGACGCGCGGGCCCGGGCCGTCGTCGCGGAGGGTGGAGCCGACGATTTGTTTGACCTTGCCTTCGTGGAGGTCGATGCAGGGGCGGAAGCGGGTCATGCGCGAAGCCCGGACCTAGAAAAGCAAGCGACGCCGGTCAAGCCCGGATGGCAGTCCCCGATCGGTGGCGCGCCAGCCACTGGTGGCAGGCTTCCTCGCCCATGTACTTGGCAAGCAGGCGCGGCTCAGTCTCGGTGAGGTCGACCAGGATGAGGCCGTCGATGACGGAGGAGAAATCCTTGTCGACATTGAAACTGAGCAGGGTGCCGCTGAGGCGCAGGTAGTGCTTGAGCAGGATCGGGATGCCCTTGCCGTCGGTTTCCACGCTGGAGATCAGGGCCGAGCAGTCATCGACATCGCGGAGGTTGGCGCTGATGAACTCGCGCATGAGGCGGCGGCCGCGCAGGTAACGGAAGGGGTTGCGGGGCTTGACGTAGCTGGCGAGGTCGGCGTGCAGGCAGTTTTCCTGGAGGAACTCGACCATCATCTTGCGGCTCAGGCT
The DNA here is from genome assembly GCA_036846165.1 of Prosthecobacter sp. GTDB lineage: Bacteria > Verrucomicrobiota > Verrucomicrobiia > Verrucomicrobiales > Verrucomicrobiaceae > Prosthecobacter. The sequence goes on along the minus strand of DAIUCN010000027.1, from coordinate 28,977 downwards.
GTCGTAGTCCTTGCTGATGCTGACCGGGCCGAACAGCTTGGTGTAGCCGTCGTTGCGGACCATCCACTGGGCAATGCCACGCCAGAGCAGGGGCAGGGAACTGAGGTTGCGCTGGTAGTCCCTGATGATGAAACTTCGGCCCATCTCGACGGCGTTGCCGAGGCTGGCGAGGAAGGGTTTTTCGAATTTGAACAGGGTGCTGGTGTACAGGCCGGAGGGTCCGTACTCGCGCAGGATGAGGTCGGCCCGGCCGAGGCGGTAGGCGCCGGCGACGCGCCCCTGGGCCTCGTCCCAGAGAAAGAGATGCTCGTAGTAGCGGTCGAAGCGGTCGAGATCGATTTCCTGGCCGGTGCCCTCGCCCACCGCACGAAAAGTCTGCTCACGCAGGCGGCCGATTTCCTCGAGGGTGGCCGGGATTTCATGGCTGTGGCCGGCGTAAACGCCAAACCCGCCCTGGTGGACGAGGCGGGCGCCGCGTTCGCGCAGACGTGCGACTTCCGACCGAATCCTGTGGCAGGCGGTGCTGACCCCGGGGTCTTCGTTGAGGTCGGTTGTTGCCTCCGATTCCTCCTCACTGCCCGACCGGCGGCCGGACAGCACAAAGGTGTGGATGCGCAGGTATTTGGTGAGTGTCTCGTCGTCCTCGAACTTCTTCAGCTTGGCAAAGGGGATCGGGACGCCGACGCGCATCGGTGTGCGGGTGCCGCTTTGGTTGCAGAACTCGCGCAGCAGCAGGCCGGTGCGCAGGCGCGGGTGGATCAGGCCGGCGGCGTGGAAGAGTGCGCTGTTGCGGCCGGGGAAAAACACCGGCAGCACGGTGGCCTGGGTGCGGCGCACGAGGGAGCCGACATGGCTGCTCCAGGCCGGGTCCTCAATGCCGCGGCCGGGGCGGTAGCGCGAAACCTCGCCGGCGGGGAAGATGACCAGGGTGCCACCCGCGCGTAGGTGGCGCAGGGCCTCCTTCATGCCGGCGAGGTTTTCCTTGGCGGCCTCAGGCCCACCGAAGGGGTTCACCGGAATGATGTGCGGTCGCAGCTGTTCGAAGGCGCCGAGCAGGGCGTTGGTCATCACCTTGACGTCGGGCCGGTGGCTCGCGGCGTAGTGGGCGAGAATGACCGGATCCAGGATGCCGAAGGGGTGGTTGGCGACGATGACCAAGGGGCCGCCGCGCGGGAAAGCAAAGTCCGGCGGTTCCTCGACTTCGCCGACGGCATCCATGGCAGTGAGCACGGACTCAAACCACGTCTGACAGCTGCGCCCCTGTGGATGCCTTTCATGCAGGTCGACCGCCCGCCGGTAGATGGCCTCAAGACCGCGCAGCCCAAGCGCGCCCTCGAGGGCGGGGGCGAGCAGACGGTAGAGACGGCGCTGGTACGGGCGCGGCAGATGCGCACCAGGGTTGAGGGTCATGGCGGAATGGCACAGTGACGACATGACCCGCCCTGGCAAGGTGCAATAACGGGCGATGTCGTCACCCGCAGCCTTCAGCGGCCGGTGTGGATGCGCACGTCACCGGCGGACTCAATGGCCGCCGGCGGGGGCGCCTCCGGCGTGCGCAACCAGGGCAACAGCAGGGAGCCGAGCAGCCAGATCAGGCCGGCACCGAGTCCGGCGCCGATGGCGATGAGGCGGCGCTGCCAGACGTTTTCGCGGTGGATCAGGGTGTAGAAGCGCAGGCAGAGCAGGGCCCAGAGCAGGCAGAGCACAGGAATGGCGACGTCGAGCAGCATGTCGACATTGAACCGGAAAGTGGTCGTCTTGGCGAGGCGCATCTGCGAAAAATCCGGGTGGTGAGGCCGTCGAATCGCGCAACTTGAAACTTGCAAGCACAGACCCCCGCGCCGAAGGCTGGAGCGCACGTCCCGCATGAGCACCTCCCAACTGCCACGCCCGAGTCTGACGCGGCGTCCCGAGACGCCGCCGGCGGCGCCCGAGGGCATCCGGAGCAGGCTGATGCGCAGGTTGGCAGGCTGGCTGGGACGCGGCGACGAGGCCGCTGCCGGTGTGCTGGCGGCGCGTGATGGCAACGCCATGCTGCCGGTGCTCATCGAGGTCTTTGCCGGCTTTTCCAAGCTCGATGGCTCGGTGGCCGAGGATGAGATCGAATCCTCACTGGGCTACCTGCGCTACGACTACAGCGGTGCGTTGTATGCCGACCTGAGGCGCCTGTACTTTGAGGCCCTGCAGCAGCCCCAGGATCTGTCCAAGCGCGCCAGCGAGCTGAGTGATGAACTCAACCTCGAGCAGAAGATCCTGCTCTGCGTCCAGCTTTACCTGCTCATCTCGCGCTCGCTCACCGACCAGCGCATGATGGTCGAGTTCTACCTGTTCATGACCAACCTGGGCATCGCCGCCCAGGCCATTGACATCGTCTACCAGCTCAATTCCGGCGACCGCCCGACGGACGAGGATTTCACCTCGAAAACCGGCCAGCCATTGGAGACCCTGCGCATCGGCTCGGGCGAGGGCAGCGACGTGCTGCTGCGCTCGCTGTCGGCGGGTTGCTCGGTCATGGCCTTCCGCTATCAGACGCTGGTATTGCTGAAGAACACCGGCGAGCTGCCCGTGCTGGTGCGCAGCCGTCGACTCGTTGCCGGTGATTTCTCGCGTCTTTATCCAGGTGAGCGTGTGCTGTTGGAGGACGTCACGCTGGATTACAACGACCTCATTGCCTATTTCAACGCCAAGAAAACGGTGGCCGGCACCCAGTTGTACCTGACGCTGACCGACACCGGTGATGCCGAGATTGCGCCGCAGCGGACGCGCGGCACCGATTTGCGCATCAGCTTCGGTCTCGGGGTCACAGTCGAGGCCCTGCGCCATGTCGACGCCACCCTGAACGGTGTGCCGCTGCGCGCCGGAACCCGCGTCGAAGCCTCGATCGAGGACAGCCTGATCGCCAAGGGAGAGATTGAGATATCCCTGCGCGACCTGCGCGTGCGCGCCCAGGAATTCGGCGGCCAGTTTCGCCTGGAGGGCAGCCGCAACACCTACCTGGTCTCCAACAATCCGGAATTGCTCGACGAGGGCGACATTCTGCTCTCTCAGGACACCGAGGGCGAGATCCTGCTGCGCATTGAATGCAACTACGCCCAGAAGACCGGCGTGCTGGAACTGCTGCGCGCCTCGCGGCCGGTGCATGTCGGCCAGGTGCTGGTGCGCGACCGCATCGCGCTGAGCGATGGCGACACCATCACCCTGGGGGAGGGGCAGTTCCTGCGCTGTCATTTTGCCGACCGCATCATTGAGGAGGAGCGCAACATCATCCGCCAGATCGAGGTGCGCGAACTGGCGCATCGCTACGACAGCAAGGACACCGCACTCGACGGCATCAGCTTCCTGGCGCGGCGCGGGGAGATGATCTGTGTCATGGGGCCAAGCGGCTGTGGCAAAAGCACCCTGCTGCGCGCCCTTGGGGGGCACCTGCAGACGCGTTCGGGGGAGATCCTCATGAACGGCCTGTCGCTTTACCAGAACCTGCCGAACCTGACGCCCTACATCGCCTACATCCCGCAGGAGGACGCCTTCGACCCGCTCTTGAAGGTGCAGGAGAACCTGGATTTCTCGGTGGCCGTGCGCTGCCCGCATCTGAAGACCGAGGAGCGCCGCAAGCGCGTCGAGGCCAAGCTTGCCGAACTCGGCCTGGCCGACCTGCGCAAGCGCCTGGCCGGCACGCCGCAGCAGAAATTCCTCTCCGGCGGCGAGCGCAAGCGCCTGAATGCCGGGCTCGACATGATCGGCATTTCCGACGTGTACCTGTTCGACGAGCCGACCTCAGGCCTGTCGTCGAAGGACAGCGAGCACGTGCTGGAAATCATCCGCAGCCTGGCGCGCCACAAGATCGTCATCTGCTCGATCCACCAGCCGAGCATGAAGCTGCTGCAGATGTTCGACAAGGCGCTGCTTCTCGACAAGGGCGGCAAGATGGCCTTCTTCGGTACGCCGCAGGCGATGCTAGAGTACTTCTGGAAGGCCTACAACGACGAGACCGGCCAGCCGGAGGCGGAACTGCCCGCCAGCCTGACCCCCGACTTCGTCTTCGACGTGCTGGAGACGCCGCTGCGGGACATTGGCGGCGACATCATTCAGGAGCGCAGCGCCGACGGCCACCTGGTTGCCGCACGACGCTTCCCGCCGAACTTCTGGCGCGACCGCTACCAGAGCCACCTGCTGATGGAAAGCATGGCCAAGGCGCAGTCGGCACCGGGCAGCACCAACCTGATCGCCCGTCCGCGCGAGGACACCCACACCGGTGGACGCTCGCGCACCGTGCCAAGGCCGCCGCGCCACACCGTGCGCGAGGAGAGCATCCTGTTTTACACGATGCTCAAGCGCGCCTTCCTGTCGAAGCTGCGCAACCGCACCAACCTGCTGACGACCCTGCTGGAGGCGCCGCTGCTGGCCTTTCTGATTTCGAGCGTGCTCAAGTACAGCGAGGAGGACAGCTACACCTTCGCGACTGCCTTCCACATCCCGACCTGGCTGTTCATGAGCCTGGTGGTTGCCATGTTTCTCGGTCTCACCAACAGCGCCGACGAGATCATCCGCGACCGCCACCTGCTCAGCCGCGAGCGCAACCACAACCTGCGCACGTTCTACTACCTGTCGGGCAAGATCCTTTCGCTCAGCGCCTTCGCCCTGGTTCAGTGCTTCATCTACCTGCTCATCGGCAACTGGATGCTGGAGGTGCGCGACATGTTCTTCGTGCACCTCTGGTGGATGTTCCTCACCGCCCTCACCGGCGCCTGCCTTGGCCTGCTGGTTTCAAGTCTGGTCAATGACAGCCGCACCGCCATCAACGCCATTCCGCTGCTGCTCATTCCGCAGATCATCCTCGGTGGCGCGCTCATCAAGTACGAGGAGATGAACCGCAACCTCGACCTCATCTACTCCCTGCAGCCCTGGCTGGCCAAGGCCGGGGTCGGTGCCGAGGAGGACACCAAGACCAAGCTCAAGGTGCCCTTCATCTGCCAGTTCATGCCGTTGCGCTGGAGCTATGAGGCGATGCTTATTTCGCAGGCCAAGCTCAATCCGCTGACCCGTGCCCAGGATTTGCTGGAGGCGCGCATCCAGCAGCTCGTCAACCTGCCCCCCGAGGTCAAGATGACCCCGGGTCAACAGCGCGAGCTCGATGCCGCCAAGCAGGGGCTGGCCGTTGTCTCCGGCCTGTATGCCGAGAACAGTGCCGCGGCCGCCGCGATGCTCGGCGCCATTTGGGATGCCACCCTGCGCGGCCGCCTCACCCCCGAGTTGCTCGAACGCGCCCTGCGTCATCAGGATGGCGTCAGTGCCGAGGAGATCTATGTCAATCGCAAGGTCCTCGACCTCGTCACCAAGGCCGAGATGGAGCGCACCGATTATCGGCGCAAGGCCAGCCCGAATGTCTTCTTCGGCACCTCGAAGACCTACTTTGGCACCGAATTTGAGACACTCTGGATCAACAGCATGGTCATCTTGCTGAGCCTCGGCCTGATTGTCACCGGCCTGGAGATCTCCCTGCGCCGCCAGCTCACCCGCGTCTGAACTCGGCGGTTGCGGGTTTGCGCCACCTTCTTGGCTTTTGCTTGTTGCAACCCGGCAGCCGTGCTATGAACGCGGCGGCTGCAGCCCCGACTCCCGCCATGCCGACGTCCTCGCGCTCCACCCTGCTGGCCCTGGCGGTCGGTCTTGTCTACCTCCTGGCCGGAGTGCTCTGGATCCTCGTCTCCGACGATCTGTTGCACGCCCTGGCCGCCGATGCCGACAGCCTCAGCCGGATGCAGACCCTCAAGGGCTGGTTCTATGTGGCCAGCACGGCCGTTGCGCTCACCGTCGGCCTGCGCTGGCTGCTCGCCGGCTGGGAGCGGACGATGCGCGGGCGCGAGGCGATGGAGCGGCGTTACCGTCTTTTGTTTGAATCCAGCCCGCATCCGATGTGGATTCACGACGCGGAGAGCCTGCGCTTCCTGGCGGTCAACCAGGCCATGGCTGCTTTTTATGGACACAGCCGCGAGGAGCTTGCTCACATGGCCCTGCCGGACCTGGAAGTCAGCGACCCCGGTACCGACCGCGAGGCGGAGGCATCGACCGCCGCGCTGCATGGCAGTGCCGACGTGGTCCGCCGTCATCGGCTCAAGGACGGGCGTGAGGTTTGGATGGAGTTGTCCTGGCACGAGATGGAATTTGACGGACACCGAGCCGGCGTGGTGTTTGCCCACGATGTCAGCGCCCGGGTCGAGGCGGCCCGTGGCGAGCGTGAATTGCAGGCCCGGTTGGAGAAGCTGGTCGCCGAACGCACGGCCGAACTCGAGGCCAAGAACCGCGATCTTGAGGCCTTTACCTATTCCGTTTCGCATGACTTGAAGGCGCCGCTGCGCGGCATCGATGGCTACAGCCAGTTGCTGGAGGAGGATCATGCCGGTCAACTCGACACCGAGGGGCGTCACTTTCTGCGTTCGGTCCGCAAGGCGGCTTCCCAGATGGGACAGCTCATTGATGACCTGCTCTCCTACTCGCGCCTGGAACGGCGGGCGCTGCAGCGGGTCAGCGCGCCGCTGCGCAGGCTGGGCGAGGAGGTGTTGCGTGAGTTCGAGAGCGATCCCCGGTTGGCGGGGGCGCGTCTGCAGATCGATCTGCCCGATGTCACCCTGCAGACCGATGTGGCCAGCCTATCGATGGCGCTGCGCAATCTGATCGACAACGCGTTGAAGTTTTCCCGGGATTCGCTGCCACCGGAGGTGCGGGTCGGTGGCCGGGTCGACAACGGTCTTTGCCATCTGTGGGTCGAAGACAACGGTCCCGGCTTCGAAATGAAGTTTCACGACCGCATTTTTGAGATTTTCCAGCGGCTGCACCGGGCCGAGGAGTATCCTGGCACCGGCATAGGCCTGGCCATTGTGCGCAAGGCAATGGAACGCTTGCAGGGGCGCGCCTGGGCGGACGGCAGGCCCGGCGTTGGCGCCTGTTTCCACTTGGAATTTCCCCTGATCCACCCATGAACGACAATCTCCGCCCGATTCTGTTGATTGAGGACAATCCCATGGATGTCGACCTGACCCTGCGCGCTTTCCAGAAGCGACGCATCACCAATCCGGTGGAGGTTCTGCGTGATGGTCAGGAGGCGCTGGATTGGATCAGCCGACAGGGGCCGGACAGCGTGCCGCCTCTGGTCATTTTGCTCGATCTCAAACTCCCCAAGGTGGGAGGGCTGGAGGTGCTCGCCCAACTCAAGTCGCACGCCTTGCTGCGTCACCTGCCAGTGGTGGTGCTGACCTCTTCTGCGGAGAGTGGCGATGTGAAATCAGCCTACGACCTAGGTGTGAATTCCTACATCGTGAAACCCATCAGCTTTGAAAAGTTTCTTGATGTTGCGACGCAGATTGAAGTATATTGGACTTTGCTCAATCAGCCGCCGGTCTAGTCCGCATGAAAATCCTGCACGTCGAAGACAATCCGCTGGACGCGGGGCTCGTCGAAGCGGCGCTGTTACGGCAGGGGGACGCGGTCCAGTTCCGCCAGGTGGGGACCATTTCCGAGGCGCGTCAGGCGATGCTCAAGCATGGCGCGCCGGACATCCTGCTGACGGATCTTGCGCTGCCGGATGGCAGCGGTCTCGAACTTCTGCGCGATGTCCGGGATCAGGGATTTTCGACAGCGGTTGTTGTCCTGACCGGTTCGGGTGATGAGAGCCAGGTCGCTGAAGTGCTGCGTGCAGGCGCGGATGATTATTTGGTGAAGCGTGCGGATTGCATCCGCACCCTGCCGGGTTTGCTTGATGCGGCGCTCCTGCGCTTTCACGATGACAGCCGGTTCCGGCTGCGCGGCTTGCGCGTTCTCTATGCGGAGCACAACACCCAGGATCTGGACCTGACCGTTCACCACATCCGCCGTCATGCGCCGCAGATTCAAATGCAGGGCGTTGCTGACGCGCAGGCCCTGCTGGCGCTGCTGCCGTCTTCGGCACAGGAAGACTGTGCCTGGGACTTGGTCATGGTCGACTACAAGCTGGCGGGCATGAACGGACTGGAAGTGCTGGAGGAGGTTTGCCTGAGACGGAAACTGACGGTGCCAGTCGTTCTCATCACCGGCCAGGGCGATGAAGAAGTTGCAAGCCGCGCCCTGCGCCTGGGTGCCTCGGATTACCTGGTCAAGAGCCCCGGCTACCTGAACACGCTCTCCGAGGTGATCATTGAGGCCTACAGCCGTCATCAACTCCGGCGAGAGAGGGCCGTGCTGCGGGCGAGTTCCTCGCGCTTCCGCAAACTGACCGAGCGCCTCGGCCACTACCTGACCAGCAGCCCGACCATCACCTACGCCCTCGACATGACCGACATCGGTCTCGTGTCGACCTGGGTCAGTGAGAATGTCACGCGCATCCTCGGTCATTCCGTGGAGTCGGCCCTGCAGGCTGACTGGTGGGCGGCCAATGTGCATCCTGACGATCTGTTGGCAGCGAAGCAGGGCATCAGCCGCCTCTTGTTGAGCGAGGACGGGCAGTTTGTTCATGAATACCGGTTCCGGCATGCCGATGGAGGGTATCGCTGGGTGCGCGACGACCTGCGGCTGCGTCGCGACGAGGCCGGCCGGCCGGTGGAGGTGGTTGGCACCTGGACCGACATCACCGAAGGCCGGGCCGCAGAGTTGGAGGTGCGTGCGGAGAAGGAGTTTTCCGAAGCGGTGATCCAGAGTCTGCCCGGCTTGTTTTTCCTCTTCGATGAGCAGGGCCGGATGCTGCGCTGGAACCGCCGTTTGCTTGAGGTTCTGGGTGTCAGTGAGGAGGAGATGGGGGGACGGAGGGCGCTCGACTTTGTTGTGCCTGAGGATCGCCCCCCGGTGGAGGCCTCGATCCGCGAGGTTCTTGAGCGTGGCGAGTCACAGTTGGAGGCGCGTTTGACCGGGGCTGGCGGCAAGCTTCTGCACTTTTTGTTCAACTCCCACCGTCTTCTTGTGGAGGGCCGGCCCTGCGTGCTCGGCGTTGGCATCGACACCACCGAAAAGCGCAAGTTGGAGGCGCAGTTCCTGCGTGCCCAGCGACTGGAAAGTGTCGGCCGGCTGGCCGGAGGCATCGCTCATGATCTCAACAACCTGCTTTCGCCGATGCTCATGGTTCCGGAGTTGGTGCGTCTGAAGACGGCGGATCCGGACATTGCCGAACTGATGCGGTTGATTGAGGAGAATGCCCGCCGCGGTGCCGACATCGTTCGTCAGCTGCTGACGTTCGGCCGCGGCGTCGAGGGGCGCCGCGAGCCGCTGCAAATGCTCGATCTGGTTCGCGAGGTGGAACGTGTCATTCAATCGACCTTCCCGAAAAACATTCTGGTGCGCGAGCCTTCCGGGGATGTTCAGCCCTGGCAGGTGGCGGCGGACTCGACGCAGATTCACCAGGTGCTGCTCAATCTCTGTCTCAACGCGCGCGACGCCATGCCCGACGGCGGCACGCTGGATCTGGCGCTGGAGAATGTCGAACTTGACGAGGCTTTCGCAGCCATGACGCCGGACGCCCGGCCGGGGCGTTATGTGCTCGTCACCGTCACCGACTCGGGCAGTGGGATCAGCAGCGAACATTTGGATCAGATCTTCGATCCGTTCTTCACCACCAAGGAGTTGGGGCGTGGCACCGGCCTTGGATTGTCGACCGTGCTGGGCATTGTCAAGAGCCACGGTGGTTTCATCCAGGTGCGCAGCCAGCGGGATCAGGGGACCCAGATGCGTGTGTATCTGCCGGTGCCGGATGCACCCGCCTTGGAGGTGGATGGAGCCGGCGGCGAGGCAGCGGACGCAGGTCGTGGCCGTGGCGAAGTCGTCCTGATTGTTGATGACGAGGAAAGCTTCCGCAAGATCATCCGCAATGTGCTGGAAAATGGCGGCTACCAGGTGCTCGAGGCGGAGGATGGCGCGGCTGCACTGGCCATCTGTGCAGAACGTGGTGGCGACCTGGATGCCCTGTTGGTCGACTATGTCATGCCCTACATGGACGGCCGCATGCTCCTGCATGCCGTGTCACGCCTGGGGCTGCGGGCCGGGGTCATCATGGTCAGCGGCCATGCCTTCGATGAGAAGACCCGCCAGCAGTTGCGGCCTCTGGCGGGCGAATTTCTGACCAAGCCCTTTTCGGCTGCGGCACTTTTTGGCGCACTGCGCCGTGTTCTGGCGGCGCGCCCCGGCTGAACCTCAGGGTTCGTTGAGAACCTCGCGGATGGCCCGCAGCATGGAGTCGGCATTGTAGGGCTTGGAAAGAAAGCGGCGTGCCCCAAGCTGCAGGGCCTTGTCCTGGGTGTTGGCGTCGTTCAGCCCGCTCGCCGCGATGATGCGCACCCGTGGATTGACCCGTTTCAGCACCTGGATCGTGGCGGCTCCGTCCATCACTGGCATCATCATGTCGGTCAGCACCAGGTGGATGCTGCGCTGATGCTTGGCGTACAGGGCAACCGCCTCGGCGCCATCGGCGGCTGTCAGCAGGTTGTAGCCGCGTGCCTCGAGGGTGCGGCTGGTGATTTTGCGCACGGCCGGCTCGTCCTCGACCAGCAGGATGAGTTCACCGCTGCCGCTGCTGGCGGGGGCGGCGGTGGCCACTGCGGCATTGGGGTCGGGCTCGAGGTTGGCGGCGGGGAAATAGACTTTTATCGCCGTGCCTTCACCGGTAGCACTCTGAACCTGGATGAAGCCGCTGTGGCTCTTGACGATCGCAAGCACGGTCGACAGTCCCAGGCCGGTGCCCTGGCCGAGCTCCTTGGTGGTGAAGAACGGATCAAAGATTTTATCGCGCATCTCGGCGGGGATGCCGTGACCGCTGTCGGTGACGGTGAAGACGACGTGGGTGCCGGGCTGGGCGCCGGGGTTCATGGCCGCGTAATGCTCGTCGATCTCCGCCGTGTCGGCGCGCACCTCCAAGCTGCCGCCGTGCAGCATGGCGTCACGGGCGTTGACGCAGAGGTTGAGCAGCACCTGGTGCAGCTGGGTGGCGTCGCCTGAAAGCAGGGGCAGGTCGGCACTGGCGAGGGTGCTGCAGCGGATGTTCTTGGGAAAGGTCTCCTGCAGAATGTGGCTGATGTCGCGCAGCACGTCCTTGGCCCGCAGCGGCAGGCGCTGGCCATCCATGCCACGGGCGAAGGACAATACCTGCCGGACCATGTCAGCGCCGCGCCGAGCGCTCGCCTCCACCGTCGCCAGCACTCCCAGAGAAGTGGGATCGGTCGTCTTCATGCGCAGCAGATCGACCGCCATGAGGATGGGCGAGAGCACGTTGTTGAGGTCATGGGCGATGCCGCCGGCCAGCGTGCCAATGCTCTCCATGCGCTGAACACGCAGGAACTGGGCTTCCAGCTGCTTTTTTTCGGTGATGTCGGAGTTGATCGCCAGGATGGACTTGGGATTGCCTTCGGCGTCGCGCACCAGCGTCCAGCGTCCCTCGACCAGAACGTCGGCGCCGCTGCGTGTGGTCTGGCGAATTTCGCCCTTCCACTCGCCCTTTTCCAGGACGGTGCGTGTCGCCTGCAGGAAGTCGGTCGGATCGCGATACAGCAACTCGGAGATCTTCTGGCCAAGGGCCTCCTCGGCGCTCCAGCCGTAGAGTTCTTCGGCGCTCTTGTTCCAAAAGGTGACCTGGTGCTCGAGGTCACGCACCAGGATGGCGTCGTGCGCCTTGTCGAGCAGCGAGGCCTGTTCCCGGATGCGCTCCTCGTTTTGGCGCAGGGTGTTTTCCATGCGCTTCCGCTCGCTCAGGTCGGTCATGCCGCCAATCATCCGCCGTGGACTGCCGGTGGAGTCGCGCAGCACGTAGCCCTGATCGAGGACATGGGCAAAACTGCCGTCGGCACGCGCGAAACGGTACTCTTCCGACCAATGATCGCCGGCACCCTCCAGGGCCAGCCGGACGCTGGCATTCACGCGCTCGCGGTCGTCTGGATGCACGTGACTGCGCCAGAAGGCGAGCCCGGCGTCAGCGGCGGGTTCATGGCCAAACACCGCCTTCAGGCCCTCGCTCCACCAAAGGATGCCGCTGCCGGGATCCCAGTCCCAGATGACGTCGGTGGTGGCACGCGCGACCGTGCGGAAACGCTCCTCACTCTGTTGAAGCTCGAGGCGCGTCACGACCTGCTCGGTGACGTCCTGGATGGTGCCGGAGAGGATGATCGGGGCTCCCTCGGGGTCGCGGACGAGTTCCGCCCTCTCATGAACGTGGCGAATTTCACCGCTGGGTCGCCGGATGCGGTGGGTGACGTCGTAACGGGCTTCGCCACGCAGGGTCAGATCGCGCTGGCGCACCAGGCGCTCATGATCCTCGGGATGAATCACCTGGCGGTAGAACCAGTCGACGCTGGCGCCGAATTCCGCCGGATTCACACCAGTGATGCGGAAGACTTCATCGGTCCAGCTCAACCTGCCGTCGCTCAGGCGCGCTTCCCAGCTGCCCAGATGGGCGATGCGCTGGGCATCGCGAAGGTGCGTGGCCTGGCGTTGGATCTCATCGTGCAGGCGCCGTTGCTCGACGAGAGCGCCTTCAAGCCGGAGATGCTGAAGGCGCAGTTCCAACTGATCGAGTGCTCGGGCCGTGAGTAGCCGCAGTGCCTGGGTCTGCGCCTCGTTCAAGCGGCGCGGCTCATGGTCGATCACCGCCAGCGAACCGAGCGCGGCGCCAGCGGCATTGATCAGGGGCATGCCGGCGTAGAAGCGCACGTAGGGCTCACCGATGACCAGGGGGTTGTTTTGAAAGGCGGGATGGCGGCTGGCATCCTCGACCACGAACAGGTCCCTGCCGCGGATGGTGTGGTCGCAGAAGGCGATGTCGCGCGGCGTTTCACGCATGGCCAGGCCATGTGCGGATTTGAACCACTGGCGCCTTTCATCGATCAGGGTCAGTACCGCGATGGGCGTTCCGCACAGCTGTGCCGCCTGTTCGGTGAGCGCATCAAAGGTGGCCTCGGGCAGGGTGTCGAGCACTTCATAGACTTGCAGCGCGGCCAGACGCTCCGTTTCGGCAAGGGGTGCGCGCTCAGTGCAGCGCCGGGCGGCGGCGACGTGGCTCATTGGCGGGTGTTTGCCTCGAGATTGAGTTGGACAACGCGAAGCAGGTCGTTCATGCCAAAGGGTTTGGGCAGGTAGTTGGCACCCGCCTTCAGCGTCGAGTGGAGGGCGGTGGCACGCTGGCCACTGGTGAAGATGATGGGCATGGCGGGATCATCCTGATGGATGGCCCGGGCCAGTTCAACGCCATTGGCACCGCCCGGCATGTTGATGTCGGTGATGATCAGGCGGATGCGCTCCCGGTGGCGGCGCCAGAGCCTCCACGCCTCGTCGGCGTTGGGAGCGGTGATGGCGGCATGATGATGGGCCACCAACACCTGTGTCATGATTTGGGCGATGGTCTCATCGTCGTCGACCACCAGAATAAGGTCCTCCGTAGGGGGGGCGGCTTGGGGGGGTTCCGGGCAGGCCGGATTGCCGGCGACCAGCGCCGCGGCTTGCTCCAGGTGCCGTTTGGTGGCGAGCATTGGCAGCAGCTGCAGAAGTTCCACTTCGTGTACGGGTTGGGCGAGTGCCAGCAGGCGTGTGCCAAGAGAATCGAGGCGGCTGCGCCACAGTGGCAGGCCTTCGGGCTCCGCGACGAGCAGCAGGATCTGCAGGTCGGGTGTGGCGATCTCTTCCAGCGCGGCGGTCAGAATGCCCGCAGCGGCGGGCTCGGTGGGCACCTCCACGACCCAAAGGCCAAACACAGCCTCCTTGAGCAGGTGCACGATTTCGCTGGAATCGGCGCTGGGGGGGCAGACCTGAAGGCACAGGCTGCCGAGGCGGTCTTCCAGGGCGTGCAATCGGACTTCGCATGCGGTTGTGGAGCAGACAGCGAGGATCCGGCAAACTGGCACAGGTGGGGCGGCGGGGCGGCAGGAGGGCGGCGTCATCTTCGCGTGTACTTAAGAATACATCGGAACTGGGCTCTTGTCATTGCCTTTCTCCGAGCCGCCAGCATCAAGCCATCCGAGGTGCGACCTAGCGGATTTTCTGATCGGGGAGTTCGGATTTGATGCCCTCGTCAACAGGCATGCGATCGGCGCCTTCGGGCAGGCCAGCCTCCGTCATCAGGCGGACGAGTTCGGACTTCAGTTCGGCGACGACTCCGGCATACTTGGGATTGGCAATGAGGTTGTGGCGTTCTTCAGGATCGAATTCGATGTTGTAGAGCTCGGCCTGGTGGCGGTCGGGCTGGCCATCGCCATGCGGGTAATGGATGTACTTCCAGGACTCGGTGCGCACGCCACGGACATTGGGAGTGTAGGGGAACTGTTTCTCGTAGTTGTAGTGATAGAACCAGCTTTTGCGCCAGTTGGGATCGCCCGCCTGAACGAGCTTGACCCAGGACCGGCCATGAATGCCTTCCAAGGCAGGCGCTTTGCAGAGCTCGAGCAGGCTCGGGGCAATGTCGAGCGTGAGCACCTGATGCTCGACGACCCTGGGGCGGTCGACGGGTGTCAGGCCCGGGTAGCGAACCACCAGGGGGATGCGAATGCTCGGCTCATGCATGGTGCGCTTGTCGACCATGCCGTGTTCACCATTGAGGATGCCGTTGTCGGCCATGAAGACGATGAGGGTGTTGTCGAGCTCGCCACGCTGCCTGAGCAGCTCGTAGAGGCGGCCGACGCTGTCGTCGACCGAGAGCAGGGTGCCCCAGTAGGCACGGGTCATGGCCTCGAAATCCCTGACAGCTTCCGGTCGGTCGTCGGGGAACTGCTTGCGCCAGTCGAAGAGGGGTCCATAGATGCCGTGCCAGGTGCGCAGGCGGTCGGTGATCCACTTGGGCTTGTCCTCAAGCCGGAAAGCGGACTCGGGGTAGGGGATTCGCACATTCTCGAAGCTGTTTTCGTACTTGGGTTCAGGGTAGTAAAAGCTGTGTGGTGCCTTGTGACCGATCATCAGGCACCACGGTTTGTCGCCGCGCTCGCGGCCCAACCACTGCTCGGCCATATCCGTGACCACATGGGTGTAGTAGCCCTTGATCACCTCGCGCTTGGTGCCATTCAGGTTGAACTCGGTGTCGAAGTAGCTGCCCTGGCCCTTGTGGGTGACGAACCAGTTGAAGCCGGGTCGTGGTTCATCGTTGTTTTCGCCCATGTGCCACTTGCCGATGTAGGCGGTGTCGTAGCCCTGCTCCTGCAAAACCATGGGGAAGCTTTTGAAACCCTCAGGATATTCAGTGAAGTTGTTGATCACACCGTGCTTGTGCGCATACAGCCCACTGAGAATGCTGGCGCGGCTGGGCGAGCAGAGTGAGGTTGTGCAGAAGGCGTTGCGGAAGTGCACCCCCTCGCGGCCGAGGCGATCCAGGTTCGGGGTCTTCAGGTGCCGGCTGCCCCCAAGCCCGAAGGCGTCCCAGCGCTGGTCGTCGGTCAGGATGAAAAGGACATTCGGTCGCGCGGCGGCGGCGGCGGGCGGGACTGCGCCGAGGGCGCAGACGGCGGACAGCAGGAGGCAGGGCAGTCGATGCATGGCCGCCTAAACGCACGGCTTCGGCCTTCTTTGCAAACGGCTTTTTGACGGGGCCCGGCAAGCCCACCGTTGCAAGCCGGCGGGCTCGGTCGATGCTGCCCGACCTGTATGATCGCCCATCTTTTCCGTCTCTGCCTGTTCGTCGCCGGCTGCGCCTGCGCTGAAGAGCTGCAGCTGCCCGACCTGGATTCGAAGCTGCA
This sequence comes from Prosthecobacter sp., assembly GCA_036846165.1. Taxonomy (GTDB): domain Bacteria; phylum Verrucomicrobiota; class Verrucomicrobiia; order Verrucomicrobiales; family Verrucomicrobiaceae; genus Prosthecobacter. The sequence continues at coordinate 13,318 of DAIUCN010000027.1, read as the reverse complement.
TGCGCCGCTGGCTGCCGATGCGCGCCCCACCGTGCTGTTCTTCGTCTCGCCGTTTTGCCCGACGGCGCGCTCCTTCATGCCCGAGATCCTGGCCATTGCCGGGGGGCATGCCGAACAGGCTCGCTTCTACCTCGTGCACTCCGATCCCGCCGTCACGCCGGAGATCGCCCTGCAGCATGCCGACCTTTACCAGGTGAAGCTGCCGGTGCTTCTCGATCGCGAGCAAAAACTTGCCCTGCAAACCGGCGCGCGTGTCACTCCCGAGGCGGTGCTGCTGGTCGGTGGCGCGGTCCGCTACCGCGGTCGCATCAACGATCTCTACCTGGGGCCGACCAAACGCCAGCGCGCCGCGACGACGCGGGACCTGCGCGATGCCATTGAGGCGGTTTTGGCGGGGCGGTCCGTTCCGGAACCGCAGTACCCGGCGCAGGGCTGCAAGATCAGCGGCCTGCCGACACCATGAAACGGCGCGACCTGCTCGCTTTCAGTTCCGCGGCCCTGCTGGCGCCGCTGGCCGGTTGCCGGCGGGTGCCGCAGGCCGGCCTTGGGGCGGCCGCGATGTTGGAAGGCGGCTGGTGCGCTGGCGAGCTGGTGGCCGATGCCCTGGCCCGCATCGCCGCCTGTGAGCGGAGGGTTCCGTTGCTGCGTGCGGTGGTGGAACTGAACCCCGAGGCGGAAGCCCTGGCCGGCGCACTCGATGCCGCCGCCGATCGGGGGGCGCTGCACGGCGTGCCGGTCCTGCTCAAGGACAACATCGACACCGCGGACCGAATGCACACGACGGCCGGCTCGCTGGCCCTGCTCGATGCGCCCGTGCCCGAGCGTGATGCCGGCGTGGCGGCCCGCCTGCGCGCGGCGGGGGCGGTGCTGCTCGGCAAGACCAACCTCAGCGAGTGGGCCAACCTGCGCTCGCCCCACTCGACCAGCGGCTGGAGCGCGCGCGGAGGCCTGACCCGCAATCCGCACGATCTGCGCCGCAGCGCCAGCGGCTCCAGCTCGGGTTCAGCGGCGGCGGTGGCCGCCGGGCTGGTGCCGGCCGCACTTGGCACGGAAACCAACGGCTCGATCGTCAGCCCGGCCGCTTGCTGCGGCATCGTCGGCCTTAAACCCACGGTGGGGCTGGTCAGTCGTGCCGGCATCATCCCGCTCAGCCGCTGGCAGGACACGGCCGGGCCGATGACCCGCACGGTGCGCGACGCCGCCCTGCTGCTGAACGTCCTGGCCGGCAGCGATCCGCGCGATCCGTTCACAAGCGAGGCCGATCGCCGGCGCCCGGTCGATTACTGCGCCGACTTCTGGGACGGAGGGCTGCGCGGGGTTCGGCTCGGCATTGTGCGGTCGCTCTGCGGTCGCGAGCCGCGCGTGCTGGCCGTGTTCGAGCGCGTCCTCGCGGTGTTGCGCGAGGCGGGCGCCGTGTTGGTCGACAACGTGGAGATCCCCCGCCAGCGCGAGGCCTCGGGCCTGGCCTGGCTGGCGCTGCTCACCGAGTTTCGCAGCGACTTGAACGCCTACCTGGAAGCACGCGGCGGTCGTGTGCGCTCGCTGGCGGCCTTGATCGCCTTCAATGCCGCCCATGCCGATCGCGAGTTGCCGCATTTTGGTCAGGAGTTCTTCGAGGAGGCGGAGGCAAGAGCCGGCCGGGAGAGGGAGGCTGGGGAGGCGCGGCGACGGGCCCGTGATCTGGCCGGCCCTCAGGGCATCGGTGCCGCCTTGCTTGCGCATCAGCTCGACGCCCTCGTCTGTGCCACCAATGATCCGGCGACCCTGATTCGCCTCGATGGCGGCGATCAAGGGGGGCGCACCGCCTCGACTCCGGCTGCCGTCGCCGGCTGGCCACATCTGACCGTGCCCATGGGTGCCGTTGACGGACTGCCGGTCGGGCTGTCGTTTTTCAGCGAGGCTTGGTCGGAGTCGCGCCTGCTGGCCATGGGCCACGCCTTCGAGCAAGCCGCCGGGGTGCGTCTGCAACCCGCCTTTGCCGGTCGGGAAGAAATCTGACTTTGCATCACAAAGTTTAGTTGCGGGCTTTTGCTTTTTGTCGCAAAGTGAATGCATGAGTCACCAAGCCGACGCCCTTGAGCATCTGCGTGTCATTCGTTCACTGATGGAGCAGGCCCACGTCTACCGCGCCATCTCGGCGCCTGCAGCCCTCGCTGGCGGACTCGCCGCCCTGGGCCTGTCGCTCTGGCAGTTGCGTGCCGGTCTTGCCCTGAGGGAAGCTGCCCCGCCGCTGGCCTTTGCGCTGCCCTGGCTGGTGCTGCTGGTCCTGGTTTCGGCCTTCAACACCCTGCTGCTTTGGCGCGAGGCGAGTCGCCACGGACGCCCCTTCGTCTCGCCCGGCATGCGCGCCGCCCTGCGCGCCCTGTGTCCGCCCCTGCTGGTTGGCGGGGTGCTGGGTCTCGGCCTGATGCTGCGCTTTCACAACCTGACGCTCGGTGCCCTGGTCTGGGGGCTCTGCCATGGCCTGGCCCTGCTTGCCACCGCCAGCTTTTCGCCGCGCTCGCTGGTGCGTCTTGGCTGGGGCTTTGTCGCCGGCGGCCTGGTCCTGTTCCTGGCCTGGTTGGGCAACGATCAGGTGCGCCTGCTGCCCTCCGACGAGGCGCCGGCGGCCGTTGTCCTCGGCCTGACCTTCGGTCTTCTGCACATCACCTACGCGGTCGCCGTTTTTCTTCGCCGCCCCACCGATCCGGACGCCCATGATTGACTTCAGCCAGCTCGACAAGACGATCCACGAGAAGGGCCGGCTGTCGATCATGACCGTGCTGGCCGGTCGGGGCGACTGGGCCTTCCAGGATCTCAAGGCCGAGCTTGGCATGAGCGACGGCAACCTGATCACGCACCTGCGCACGCTGGCCGCCGCGGGTTACGTGCTCGAGCACCGCGATGAAAGCGGCAGCCGGCCGCGCACCAGCTATCGGCTGAGTGCCGCGGGTCGGCGCGCCTTCACCGGCTACCTCGACCTGCTTGAACAGATCGTCCGTTCCTCGCGACCCTGAGAAGGTTTTTTTGCCGTTAAGCTTTGTCACACAAAGTAAAATCCAGCCCCACCAACACCCACCTCATGAACCTGCATCTCGCCCGTCACTACGGCTTGTGCTTCGGCGTCCGCGACGCCCTGCGCGCCACCCACGCCGCCGCCGCCCGTGAACCCGTCACCGTGCTCGGCCAGCTCGTCCACAATCCGGTCGTCGATCGTCACCTCGCCGCCGCTGGCGTGCATCCCGGACGGCTCGATGCACCGGCGAGCACCCATCGCGTGGTCATCACCGCCCACGGCGTTTCGGACGCCGAGCGCGGGCGCTTGCAGGCGGCGGGGCATGCGCTCACCGACACCACCTGTCCACTGGTGCGCAAGGCCCATGAAGCCCTTGCGCTGCTGGTCGCCGAGGGCTGCCACCCGGTGGTCATTGGCCAGCCCGGTCATGCCGAGGTGCGCGGTCTGATCGGCGATCATGCCGGTGCCTGCGTGATCGACTCGTTGGCCGACCTGGCAGGCCTGCCGGCTGGGGTTGCCCGTTTCGGTGTGGTGTCGCAGACGACCCAGCCGCTCGAGCGCGTGCTCGCCTTGCTTGAGGCCCTCAAGCGGGCGCGGCCGGCGGCCGAGGTGCGCTTCATGGACACCGTCTGCCGACCGACCAAGCAGCGCCAGGCCGCGCTCGAGGCATTGGCGAGCCAGTGTGAGGCGGTCGTGGTGGTGGGTGGCCGCAACAGCAACAACACGCGGCAATTGGCCGAAAGGGCGCGTGCGCTTGGCCTGCGGGTCTTCGCCGTCGAGACCGCCGCCGAACTGCAGCCCGAGGCCTTCGCGGGCCTGCGCGAGGTCGGTGTCACCGCCGGCACCTCCACCCTCGATGAAACCGTCGACGCGGTGGTGGAGCGACTGAAGACCTTTGCCTGAACCGACAACCCTGAACCGCGAACCCGAGAACTTCATGAACACCCGCCACTGGATCCAGCACTTCGAACAGAACACCCCGCTCAACGATGCCCTGACATGGCCGGAGTCCGCATCGCCACTGGCTGAGGTGGTGCGCCGCGCGCTGGCCGAGTCACTGGCGGTTTTCCAACTCGGGGAAACCGGCGGTGGCACGCGCCTGCGTCGTTACGCCGCCGGCTTGGCCCGCGAGGCCGGCTGGGGTGGTTATCCGCGCGTGGTTGATCGCTTCATTGCCGAGGAACAATCGCACGCCCGTCTGCTCGCGCGTCTGGTCGCCCACCTCGGAGGTCGCCTGCGGCAGAAGCAGTGGAGCAATGGCCTGTTTCGGTGGGTGCGCGGCCTCGCGGGACTGGAGTTTGCCATCCAGATGCTGCTCACGGCGGAACTGGTCGCCGAAGTTTACTACGGCACCCTGTTCCTGCGCTGCACGGATCCAGCCGTGCGCGCGGTCGCCGGCAAGATCCTGCGCGACGAGATGCAGCATCTCGCCTTCCAGCGTGAATTTTTGGTCGAGCGGCTGGCCCGTCTGACGCCGGCGGCCCAACGGCTCTGGCTCTGGCAGTTTGCCACAGTGCATGCGCTGACCGCCGCAGCTGTGGCCTGGGATCACCGGCGTTGCCTGCGTGCGCTCGGGGTTGAACCGGTCGAATTCTGCCGACGGGCGGCGGCGGCGCGGGCGGCCTTTGCGCGCCGTCTGGAGCGACTGCTGGCAACGCCCGAAGCTCAGGCCTGTGTCTCGTAGGCGAGGGCGACCTTTTCTGGCGTGAAGGCCTCGGCGACGGGACCGAAGGCGATCTGCCGGCGTTTGATGAGCAGCACGTCGTCGAAGATGGCGCCGACGGTCTGCAGGTCGTGATGGCTGGCGATGAGCAACCGGCCTTCGGCCGTCAATTCGCGGAACAGGCGCGACAGGTTTTCCTGGGCGGGTTTGTCGAGGCCGGTGAAGGGTTCGTCGAGCAGCAGCACATGGGCTTCCTGGGCGAGGGCGCGGGCGATGAAGGCGCGCTGCTGCTGGCCGCCGGAGAGGGCGCTGATCTGCCGGTCCTCAAGATCGAGCAGGTCCATGGCGCGCAGGGCACGCTGGACGATGTCGCCATCGTGGCGGGAGTAGGGGCGCCACCAGCCAAGGTTGGGATAGCGGCCCATTTCAACCAGTCCACGCACGGTGATGGGGAAGTTCCAGTCGACCTCACCGCGCTGGGGCAGGTAGGCGATCTCATGGCTGCTGCGGGTGAGCGGTCGGCCGCGCCAGAGCACACTGCCGCCGTCGGCGCGCAGCAGACCCGCGAGGGCCTTGAGCAGGGTGCTTTTGCCGGCACCGTTGGGGCCAATCAGCGCGATGCTGCGGCCACATTCGCTGGCGAAGCCGATGCCCTCCAGGGCGAGCACTCGTTGATAGCTGACCCCGAGGTCGCGGACTTCGAGTCGGTGATGGTGGGGGTGGGCGTGGCCGGCACCCCAGCAGACATGGTCCTCGGGCTTCACCATTGGAAGAGCAGCAGGTCGTTGAGTTCCGGTCCCTCCGACCAGCGGGTCACTTCGCGCGTCTCACGTCCCTCGGGTTCGATCTCGACGCTGATCGCGGTGTCGGGCGTGCCCTCCGGCCAGGTGGCCTCGAGGCGCAGTTCCTCGCCATCGGCCCCGAGGCGCAGGCGGGTTTCGACCTCGACCGGAGAGCTGGAGAAATCCGCGCCGGCGAGCAGGTCGCGCTCCTCCTGGCGCAGGCTGACCTGGCGGGGCGGATGAGCGAAGCGCAGACGGATCAGCGCGGACACTTCCTGCGCCCGGGTCGCCATCGACTCAGCGCGCGCCACGACGGCGCCGCCACCGGTCAGCCGCGCCAGCGGGAAGGCCAGCAGCGCGAAGGCGAGGGCGAGGAGAAAAAGCTGGATGGGAGGGGAGCCGCGCACAGCAGGCGAGATGTCGGGGCGGATGCCGTTGCCGTCAAGCCGGAGCGCGCTCAGGGTTTCAACGCCTCGACGATGGCGCGCACATTGTGCGCCAGCATGGTCTCGAAGGTGTGCGCCTCGGGGGCCGTGCCGTCGGCGATCAACGGCTTGCCGGTCTTGGCACCGGTGCTGCGCACGATCTCGGCGAGCACCTTGGGATTGGCCTGATCCTCGGGGAAGACGGCGCGGATCTGGTTGTCGCGGATCAGCTGGATCGCCTGGGCGATGTACTGCGCCGAGATGTCGTCGCTGCGGCCGATGCCAAGCACTGGCAGGCTCTTGAAGCCGAATTCCTTGCAGAAGTAGCCGAAGGCGGCGTGGGCGGTGACCAGCTTGCGATCGCGGCGCGGGATGGCGGCAATCTCGTTCTGCGCCCATTTTTTCAACTGCATGAAACGCTCGCCGGCGGCCTTGGCCGCGGCTGCATAGGCGTCCTCGTTGACGGGATCGGCTTCAGCAAAGACCTCAGCCAGCACGCGTGCCGCCCGCCGCATGTTGTCGGCACTGTGCCACCAGTGCGGATCGATGCTGCTGTGCGCGTGGTGCGGACAGCACAGGAAAATCTCCTGCGAGGGATCGAGTTTGAGCGAGGGAATGGTGCGGCCGACCTCGACGACCTGAACGCCGGCGCCGACGCTGTCGCGCAGTTTGTCGAGGTAGGATTCCAGGTGCTTGCCGCTGGCCAGGATGAGGCGTGCGCCGCGCATGGCCGCGATCTCACGGGCACCCGGCTCGAAATGGTGGATGTCCGAGCCGGGCTTGAGGACTTCCACCAACTCGATGCGCTCGCCGCCGACCTGGCGCGCCAGATCGGCCAGCAGGGGATGCAGGGTAGCCACCTTGAGCGCCGCCTGAGCGGGCAGGCTGAGGCTGGCGAGGGCGAGCAGGCAGAGCAGGGATTTCATGGTCGGGTGCAGAGAAGAACGGTGCGGCGCAGACGATCCTTCGTGCGCGTCAGCGCACTTCGGGGCCACCCCAGGCGATGCTGCACTGGGCCCACACGGAGTGGTCGGTGCCGCGCTGGTTCGAGCGGTCGCAGTTGTACTGCAGGCGCAGGCGCAGGGTGCGGGCGGTGTTGGCATACCAGGTGAGGCCCGGGCTGACACGGACACGGGTGTCCTGCTCAGTCTCCCAGTTGCCGGAGACGAAGTCGCCGCGCAGACCGACCTCAAAGTCCTCGGCAAAGCCATAGAGCAGGCTCAGGTAGGCGCCAAAATCGCGCTGGGAGGCCGGGTGATCAGTGAGGCCGAATTCGTCCTCGACCTGGAAATCGCTCACCATCGCCTCGGAGCGGATGCGGAAATAGCGACCGCCGGGATCAAAGCCGTTTTGGCGCCATTGGTACTCGAAATGCGCCCCGTAGACGCTGGTGTCGAAGCCCGAGTGGTTTTGGCCCCAGGCGCCGGAGAAACCACCACGGAACTGGTGGAAATCGTTCAGGTTCCAGATGTTCGTCCAGTTGGCAACGACGACCGTTTCATCTTCGGCAAAGTGCGACTCGTCGGGATTGAAGCGACCGCCAAAGGCGCCGTGGTCGTGCTCGTCATGGCCGGGTGCGACACCGATGGCGACATCGAACTGCGAGGTCCAAGGCAGGGGCGCCAGCCAGGTGATTTCGGCGCCGATCGTGGTCAGCGAGTCATCGCCGAACATGCGGGTGTTGACGAGGTACTGGTCGACCCAGTCAAAGCCGTGGACGTGGTAGGTGTTCTGGATGCCGAAGCGGTTGTAGACCCGGCCGCCGCGCAGTTCAAAGCCGCCCGGCAGGTTCTTCAGCTTCCAGAACCACTCCTCGAAGATGCCGTCATAGACGTCACCCTCGCCGAACGGCCCGGCATAGGTGACGAAGAACTCGTTGTACTCGTTGAGGCGACCGGACAACGAGAACTCCAGGTTCTGCACGGTAAGCTTGTCGCGACGGATTGGGTCGTGGTGACCGGCGGCGAGTTCGTCCTGCGGAATCGAGGCGGTGCCGTAGGCCGTGTCCATGTGCACGTGCGGGAAAATCATGTCAGCCAGACTGACGTCGAGCCCGGTCAGCCAGTCGGCCTGGTCGACCTTGCCGTCCATTGGCAGCACCACCGGCGACGACAGGGCCGTGAAGGGGGTGTAGGCGTACTTGCCCTTTTGCTGCTCACGGAACTGGTCGGCAAGTTGGCCGTGTGCTCCTGAAAGCAAGGTGGCCAAAACGAAGAGGGAGGTGAGGTGGATATTCATGCAAGAGAGTTGTAATAACAACTGACTTGCATTAAAATGCAAACGCTTTTTGGCAACCTAGTTGCGTTTTCAGTGTCGCGGGAACGCCTTGACTAGCAAGCGAGTTTGTAAGGGGTTGGCAGCACCTCCCTCTTGGCGGGGGAGGTTACGGCACCGGCTGCCTCACGATCCGTGCGGCCATGCTGCAAGCACGCGCGGCAGCAGTTCGTGTTCGGCCTGCTTGATGCGGTCGTGCAGGCGGGCGGCGGTGTCGCCGGGAAGCACGGGCACGCGGGCCTGGCCGAGGATGCGGCCGGCGTCGATCTCGGCGGTGACGAGGTGGACGCTGCAGCCGGATTCGCTGGCGCCGGCGTCGAGGGCCTGCTGCGGGGCATCGGCGCCCTTGAACAGGGGCAGCAGCGAGGGGTGGACGTTGATGATGCGGCCGGCAAAGGCGTCGAGCACGGGCGCACGCAGGATCTTCATGAAGCCGGCGAGCACGACAAGATCGACGTTGGCGCGGCGCAGGTGCTCGGCGATCTCCTTCTGGGCGGCGTCGCCGAGACGGCGCGGCTGGGGACCGGGATCGACGTGGCGCGCCTCGATGCCGGCGGCACGAGCCGTCTGCAGGAAGGCGCAGTCGGCCTGATCGGAGAGCGCAAGCACGACCTCGGCGTCGAGACGGCCGGCGCTGATGGCCTCAAGGATGGCCTTGAAATTCGAGCCCTGGCCGGAGCCCAGCACGCCCAGGCGCAGGCGGCGCGGGCCGCTTTCCGGAGTGGCGGCGCGCTGCAGGGTGGCGGTGGTCGAGCGACCGGGCACAAGCGGCAGGATGCGGATTGCGCAGCCGGCGGCTTCTAGGGCGGCGCGTTCCTCGGGGTTCAGCGAATCGACCGTGTAATCGCCGCCCTTGGCGTAGACATGCGGGCGGATGGCTTCGATCAGGCGGGTGGCGCGTTCCTCATGGAAGACCACGACGCCATCCACCGCGCGCAGGGCGGCAAGGACTTCGGCGCGGTCGTTTTCCGGGTTCACCGGCCGGGTGGGGCCCTTGAGGGCGCGCACCGAGGCGTCGGCATTGACGGCCACCAGCAGGGCATCGCCGAGGGCGCGCGCCTGGTTGAGGTAACGTACGTGGCCGGCGTGCAGCAGGTCGAAGCAGCCGTTGGTGAAGACGAGCTTTTGGCCGCGGGCATCGAGGTCGTCGCGCAGGCGGGCGGCTTCGGCGAGGCTGAGGGGGCGAAAATCGGCGTCGCTCATGACCTCAGTCCTCGATCTCGACCCGGTAGCGAGGCAGGGAGGGATCGACCTCGCTGCTGTAGGCGTCGATGCCGCCGGCGAGGCAGCGGGCGTTGTCAAAGCCGTGGCCGATGAAGTAGGCGACGATGTCGAGGCTGCGGCCGCCGGTGTGGTCGTAGATGACCACGGGGGCGTTTTTGTCCCAGGAGGCAAAGGCTTCCTGGATGAGCTCCTGGCTGATCAGCACCGAGCCGGGGATGTGCACGGCCTCGTGCTCCTCGCGGGTACGGGCATCGAGCAGGCGCAGGCCGGGTGTTTGGGTTTTGAGTTCCGCCAGTTCCTGCGGGGTGATCTGCAGCTTGACGTCCTCCTCATGGCTGCTGCGGATGTGCTCGATGAGTTCGTCGACCGGGATGGCCTCGTTGCGGGCGCAGAGTTGGGCGAGGGTTTCGGTCGGACTGAAGGCGCAGGCGCTGCAGCCGCCAATGTGGTACTTGGCAAACAGCGAGCGGCGGGCGCCTGGGTAGCTCTGCAGTACCTCGGCGAGGGTGGTGTCAGGCGTCAGCGGGGGGGCGTCCGGAGCGGGCATGGCCTACAGATAGCGCGGGCCGTCGATGTGGAAACTGCAAAGTTCGGGGGTGCATTCGCCGCAAGGGCGATCTAGAATGGCGGGAATGATTGATCGCGAACCCCGCATTTATGTCCTGCCGACCCTGATGACGGCGGGCAACATCCTGTCTGGATTCGTGGCCATCCTGCAGATTTTCAAGGGTCGCGAGGGCATGGTAACCGAGCACTACTACTGGGCCATCATCGCCATTTTGGCGGCCTGTCTGTTTGATGTGCTCGACGGCCGCGTCGCCCGCCTCGGCGGCCAGGAATCGCCCTTTGGCCGCGAACTGGATTCGATCGCCGACATCGTCAGTTTCGGTGTGGCGCCGGCCCTGCTGGTGCATGACATCGTGCTGTCGAGCATCGAGAAGCCGGCCGGCATCGGCTGGCTGATCGCCTCGGTTTATCTCGTTTGCGGGGCGATGCGCCTGGCGCGCTTCAATTGCCTGGCGGCGGCCGATGACAAGACCGGCAGCAAGCATTTTCGCGGCTGCCCGATCCCGGCGGCGGCGGGCGTGATTGCCTCGCTGACCCTGCTCATGCTCTGGCTCGACGAGGGCAACAAGGAGATTGGCCCGTGGAAGTATGGTTTGGCCGTGCTCATGGTGCTGCTTTCGGTGCTGATGATGAGCGATCTCGAATACCCGAGCTTCAAGTCGATCAACTGGCGCACCAGTCGCTCGCCGGCCTGGGTGTTGGTGTCGATCATTGTGCTCGCCTTCACGGTGCGCAACTGGCAGTGGATGCCGTCGGTGCTCTTCGTCAGCTACCTGCTGTATGGCCTGGCCCGGCCGTGGATCTCGCGGCGCTGGCGCCAGGAGATCGAGATTGAGATCGAAAACGGCGAACCCGCCGAGGAATCCGAAGTGTCTGGGGAGAGCCGGCCCGGTGGCGCGGCAGGGGGCAAGGCCGCCATCCGGCCGTAAGCGAGAGAGACCCATCAGGATGGCGGATTTTTACCAGCACACCCAAGTTCCCACGTTGCACCATTTGGCGGCGCCCGATCCGGCGGCGCGGGGTCTCGAACTTGCCGAACTGGCGCGCGAGCGACCGGTGGCGGTGCTGCTGCCGGCCCTCTTTGTCGAGACCCGGCGCCCGGCGCTGCCCTCCATTCTGGGGACCCTGGCCGAGGCTCCGTACATCCGCGAGATCGTGCTGAGCATGAACGTCATGACCGCGGCCGAGGCGGCTGAGGCCGTGCGCCTGTGCGGCGAGTGGGCGGATGGCAAGCCGGTGCGCATCCTGTGGAACGACGGTCCGGCCCTGCAGGCCGCGCACCATCGGTTGGCCGAACTCGGTTGGGATGGCAGTTGCGGTGGCAAGGGTGCCAACATCTGGTTGGGCCTGGCCTACCTCCAGGCCGTGGGCCGCGCCCGCACGGTCATCAGCCATGACACCGACATCCTCAATTACGATGCCTCGGTGCCGGCCCGGCTCTGCCATCCGGTGGCGCATCCGCGCATGGGCTACCGCTTTGCCAAGGGCTACTACAGCCGCGTGCGCGACCGCCTGTTTGGCCGGGTGACACGCCTGCTCGTCTTCCCGCTCATCCGCGCCTTCCAGGACGTGCTCGGACCGCAGCCGCTGCTGCAGCACCTGGAGAGTTTCCGCTATCCGCTCTCGGGCGAGTTTGCCGGCGACCTGGAAACCCTGGCTGGTTTCAGCCTGCCGTCGGCCTGGGGCCTGGAGGTGGCCATGCTGGGTGAGGCTCATCGCCGGCTGCCGCTGGAGGCGCAGTGCCAGGTCGATCTGGGCTTTCATTACGAGCATCGCCACCGCAAGTTGCTGGTGCCGGGCATTGAGCATGGCTTGGTGGCTGCCGCCGCCGATGTCGCCCGCTGCCTTGCCTGGCAGATCCTGCGCGACCTGCCGGAAGCGGAGCGTGCCGCGCCGCTGCGTGAGGCGCTGCGTGTCTACCGCGAGCAGCGCGCGCCGGAATGGCTGGGGCGCTACGAGCATGTCGCCCTGCTCAACGGCCTGATCTTCGACCGCGACGAGGAGGAGCTGGCGCTGCGGACCTTCACCGCCGCGCTCGATGCCCTGCATGCCGATGTCGGCCGTGCGGGACTGCACATGCCGGGCATGCGTCCGCCGCCGACGCAGGCACTGGCCGAGTTGCCCGGCTTTGCCGAGCAGATCCAGGAAGCGGCGCTTTGAGCCGGTTCAGTGCACCACCGCCCAGACGGCCTTGAGGTAGCGGCTCTCTGGGCAGTTGGACATGACCGGGTGATCCATGCCCGGGCCGGTGCGGTCGAGGATCTGCAGCTTGCGGCCCAGGCGATGGGCGGCGCCGATGACGAGCTGTTCGAAGTCCTCGGTGCTGAGCAGGCCCGAGCAGGAGCAGGAGACAAACAGGCCGCCGCGGCGCACCAGCTGCAGCGCGAGACCATTGAGGTCGCGATACTTGAAGATGCCCTCCTCCTGGCGGTCACGATGGTGGATCAGTTTGGGCGGATCGAGAACGACCGTGTCCCACAGGTCGCCGTTGCGGATCATCTGGCGCGACCAGCCAAAGGCGTCGGCATGCGTCCACTGCACACGGGTCTGGTTGAGGTTGGCGTTCTGGCGCGCCTGGGCGACCGCCTTCTCGTCGAGATCGACGCCGGTGACGTCCTCACAGCCGGCGAGCAGGCGCGCGGCCAGGGCGAAACCGCCGCTGTAACAGCACAGGTCAAGCACGCGGCCGCGCGCCAGTCGGCCGAGCCGCAGGCGGTTGTCGCGCTGGTCGCAGAAGAAGCCGGTCTTGTGGCCCTCCTCGAAGTTGACGAGGTAACGGAGGCCGTGCTCGCGGATCTTCACCGCGGCCGGTGCCGGTTCATCGGCTTCGGGTACGTCGGCGCGGCGCATCGATTCAATCAGGGCGATGTCGGGATCCGTCTGGATGACGTGTCGACGGGTGCCGAGTTCATCGTGCAGGAGCGGCAGCCAGCGGCGCAGCCGGCGCCAGGCGCCGAGCGAGGTGACCTCCACCGACAGGGTGTCGGCGTAGCGATCGACAATGAGGCCGCTGAGGCCGTCGGCATCGGAATGGATGACGCGGTAGGCGTCGCCGGTCTCATCGAGCTTCAGCACCTGGGTGCGCAGGCGCACGGCGGTGCGCAGGCGTTCGTCGAGGTCGGTCTCGCCAAAGGCTTCCTCACCGTGATGCAGGACGCGCAGGGGCACCCGCGCCTTTGGATTGAACCAGCCGGCGCCGAAGGCTTTGCCTTCCTTGTCATAGACACGCACCAGGTCACCGGCACCCGCGTCGGACGAGGTGGCGCCCACCATGTTCGGGAAGATCGCCGGGTGGAAAGAGTAGTATTTCAGCTGCGCCCAGGGACGCTCCCAGGACTCGCTGCCGGGGGGCGGAGCTTTGACGGCGGGCGGTCGGGGACGGCGGGAG
>DAIUCN010000026.1:0-50118 GCA_036846165.1 Prosthecobacter sp. | reverse complement strand
GCCGCGGGTTCAGGGGCGGCCTGGGGATTCGGGGTGTCGTCTGCCATGGGGAAGGGAGGTGAAAATTACTTCTTCTTGGGCGCCTGCTTGCTCTGGGCGCCGACCGTCTTGCGCGGCCCCTTGCGGGTGCGGGCATTGGTGTGGGTGCGCTGGCCGCGCACGGGCAGGCCACGGCGGTGGCGGTTGCCACGGTAGCAGTTGATGCTGAGCAGGCGCTTCATGTGCATCTGCTGTTCGCGGCGCAGGTCGCCTTCGATGACAATCTTCATCCCCTGCACCGTCTGGGTGATCAGGGCGATCTGCTCGTCGCTCAGTTCGCCGGCGCGCAGGTTCGGGTCAATGTTGGCGAGCGCGAGGATGCGGCGGCTCAGGGGCAGACCGATGCCGAAAATGTACGGCAAGGAATATTCGATCTTCTTTTCGTTGGGGATTTCAACCCCGAGGAGACGTGCCATAGGTCAGGAGTAGGTTATACGGAATGAATCAACCCTGGCGCTGCTTGTGACGCGGGTTTTTGCAGACGATGCGAACAACACCCTTGCGGCGGATGACGCGGCAGAGTTCGCAAAGAGGTTTGACGGAGGTACGGACACGCATGGTGGCAAAGGGGGTGTTCCCCGCGAAACGGGGAGTCGCAAGTGGTAACACGGAAGTGCGGGGGCGCAAGACGGATTTTGGACTTTTTGGGGCTTTGCGACCCACGGCCCCGGAAAAGCACCGGCCCCACGCGATTTTTCTGGGATTTTCTTCAAGTTTTGTGAATAGTTTGCGGGTCGTCGACGACCAACCCCACGCCTATGAAACACCTCATCCTTCCCCTGCTCACCGCCCTCATGGTCACCTCCTGCGCCACCGGCCCGAACGCTCAGACCGGCACGGTCGTGGGTGCCCTCGGCGGTGCCGCCGTCGGCGGCATCATCGGCAACCAGAGCGGCCGCGGCCTTGAAGGCGCAGCGATCGGCGCCGGCTTGGGCGCCCTTGGCGGCAACGCCATCGGCAATTCCCAGGACCAGCGCAACGCCCAGTATTACCAGCAGCAGGGCTACTACAACCAGCCCCAGTACGCGCCGCCTCCGCGCCGCTATTGAGGATCGGCTGCAAGCCCCCTCCCCCGCGCGACCGGATTTCCGGTCGCGCTTTTTTATGCCGTTCAAGCTGGCACAGCCACCGGCGCAACCTTCCACACCTTGGAAGCATACTCGAGGATGGTGCGGTCGCTGCTGAACTTGCCCATGCGCGCGGTGTTGAGGATTGCCATGCGCAACCAGCGGTCGGGATCGCGGTAGGCCGCATCAGCGCGTCCCTGGGCCTCGCTGTAGCTGGCGAAATCCGCCAGGCAGAGGTAGGGATCGCCGTGGTCGAGCAGACTCTGGCGCAGCGGCGCGAAATCCGCCGCGTTGCCGCTGAAATAATCGCTGCCAATCCAGTCGATGACATCGCGCAGGCGTTCGTCGGCCCAATAGTGATCCCAGGGGTTGTAGCCGCGCACGCGCAGTTCGGTGACCTGCTCGACCGTGAGTCCAAAAATGAAGATGTTGTCGTCACCCACCTCCTCGGCGATTTCGACATTGGCGCCATCCAGGGTGCCAATGGTGAGGGCGCCGTTGAGGGCGAGCTTCATGTTGCCGGTGCCGGAGGCCTCCTTGCCGGCGGTGGAGATCTGCTCGGAAAGGTCGGCGGCAGGGATGATCTTCTCCGCCAGGGAGACGCCGTAATTGGGCAGGAACACCACCTTCAGCTTGTCGCGCACGCGCGGGTCGGCATTGATGCGGGCGGCCACGGCGTTGATGGCGTGAATGATCGTCTTGGCAAGATGGTAGCCGGGGGCGGCCTTGGCGCCGAAGATGAAGACGCGCGGATGGAAGACCGCGCCGGGGTTGTCGAGAATCTCGCGGTACAGGCTGACGATGTGCAGCAGGTTGAGGTGCTGGCGCTTGTACTCGTGCAGACGCTTGATCTGCACGTCGAAGAGGGCGTCCGGGCTGACGTGCACATCACAGGTTTCCTGAATCAGGCGCGCCAATTCCACCTTGTGACCGCGCTTGACCGCGCGATAGCGCTCGCGGAAGCCGGCGTCCCCGGCGAAGGGTTCCAGTTCGCGCAGGCGCATGGCATCCTTGCGCCAGCCGTCGCCAATCGCCTCGGTAACAAGCCCCGCGAGCTGCGGATTGCAGACGTCGAGCCAGCGTCGGAAGGTGACGCCGTTGGTGAGGTTGAGAAACCGCTCGGGATAGAGCTCATGGAACTCGGGGAAGAGCCGCTCGCAAAGCAACTTCGTGTGCAGCGCGGCCACGCCGTTGGTGGCGTGGCTGCCGAGCACGGAGAGATGGGCCATGCGCACATACTTGCCGCCGCGCTCCTCAATGAGCGAGAGGGCGCGCTGCTTGTCGATGTCGCCCGGCCAGCGTGGCTCGACCTCGTTCTGCAGGAACTGGTGGTTGATGCGATAGATGATCTGCAGGTGGCGCGGCAGCACGCGCTCGAACAGCGCCACGCTCCACATCTCCAGCGCCTCGGGCAGCAGGGTGTGGTTGGTGTAGGAAAAGGTGCGCTGGCAGATGTCCCAGGCCTGCTCCCAGGGCAGGTGCTCCTCGTCGACGAGGATGCGCATCAGTTCGGGGATGGCGACGGCGGGATGGGTGTCGTTCAGTTGGATCGCCGCCTTCGCGGGAAACTCACTCCACGGCAGGGTGTAGCCATGCTTGAAACGGCGGATGATGTCGGCCAGCGAGCAGGCCACGAAGAAATACTGCTGCACCAGCCGCAGTTCCTTGCCGCTCTCGGTGGCGTCGTTCGGATAAAGCACCTTGGACACGGTCTCAGCGAGCACCTTCTCGCGCAGCGCCTCGACGTAGCTGCCCTCGTTGAACACGCGGAAGTTGAAATCCTCGTCGGCCTGCGCCTGCCACAGTCGCAGCACATTGACCGTCTGGCTGTCATGACCGACCACGGGCACATCCCAGGGCAGGCCAAGCAGGCATTTGGTGTCGATCCATTCCTGGCGCGGATGACCGTGGTCGTCGAACTTCTGCACGACGCGCCCGTAAAGATGGACGGTCTGCCGGTAGCTGGGCCGGGCAATCTTCCAAGGGCTGCCGTCGCGCATCCAGGCGTCGGGATGCTCGACCTGGCGGCCGTCGACGAACTCCTGGCGGAACAGGCCAAACTCGTAGTGGATGCCGTAGCCGATGGCAGGAAGGTTGAGCGTGCTCAGCGAATCCATGAAGCAGGCGGCAAGCCGGCCGAGACCGCCGTTGCCGAGACCCATGTCGGGCTCCTTCGAGAGAATGACGTCCAGGTCCTTGCCGAGCTCGGCGAGCGCCTGGTTGGCGGCGTCGTAGAGACCGGAATTGCGCAGGTTGTTTTCCAGCAGCCGGCCCATGAGATACTCGAGCGACAGGTAATGCACGCGCCGCACGCCCTCGGTTCGGTGGAAGGTGCGCGATTTGGTGGCGTGCTCCATGACGCGGTCGCGCACGGCCAGACAGGTGGCCACCCACCAGTCATTCTCACTGGCGGTGGAAACGTGGGCGCCGAGGGTGAAGCGCAGGTGGTTGAGCACCGAGGTCTTGACACTCTCCGGGCTGTTGCCGAGTTCGCAGGGGACGGGAATCATGGGGAAGAAAAAGGGGGTGGCTGGCTCAGCCCTCGGCAGGCCCGGCGGCGGCCCACTTGGGCAGCTCGCTCGGAGCGATCACCAGGGTGATCTCGCCCTTGGGCGGCTTGTTTTGGTAGTGGGAAAGCACGTTCCGGGCCGGGCCGCGACGGAATTCCTCGAACTTCTTCGTCAACTCGCGGGCCACCACGACGCGGCGCTCCGGCTCCGCCCCGGCAAGCAGCTCGAGGGTGTCGACCAGTCGGTACGGGCTTTCAAAATAGACGCTGGTGCAGTCACGGCCGAGCGCCGCCTCCAACTCGCGGGCGCGCTGCCCCTTCTTGTGCGGCAGGAAGCCGCCGAAATAAAAAGGGGTCACCGGCAGGCCGGAAGCGGCCAGCGCGGCGAGCACCGCGCTGGGTCCGGGCAGGCTTTCGACGCGCAGGCCGGCGGCGACGGCGGCATGCACCAGCCTCTGCCCGGGATCCGACACCGTGGGCATGCCCGCGTCGGAAACCAGGGCGACACTGCCGCCGGCCCCGATGTGCGCGAGCAGTTCGGGAATGCGCCGCGCCTCATTGTGCTCATTGAGGCTGAGCAGCCGCGCGCGCACGCCGTGATGGGCGAGCAGCCGGCCGGTGTGACGGGTATCCTCGCAGGCGACGATGCCGGCGCACTTCAACACATGCAGGGCACGCAGCGTGATGTCGGCCAGGTTGCCAATCGGGGTGGCAACCAGATAAAGAGCGGCAACAAGCGAACCGGGTGCGCAGGCATCCTCAACGCCGTCCTCCGGCGTCGCATCGGCCGCAGGATGCTCTTCCATCACCAGCCCTCACTCAGGTCGGTGGCCAGGTTTGCGGCGAGGCGCTGGGCGGCATCCTCAAGGGCCTGGGCCTCGGAGTTTTGGACGTTGTCATCAAGCACCGTGTAGGAATCCGCCGAGACAATGCCGCGATGGATGACCGTGCCACCGGGTTTGTCGCGGACCGTGTACTCGGTGCTGAGAGTCAGCAGGAGCTGGGAGGTGCGCAGAACGTTGTCGCGGTCGGAGCGGAACTGTGAACGGCGGATGCGGGTGATCTTGCCGACGAGCACCGCCTCGGCTTCGGCCTCGGAGACAATCTGATAGGCGCCCCCGAGCTGGATCTGCTTGATGATGGCATTGGTCAGCAAGGGGCCAAGCCGTGGTTCCAGCGAGAGGTTCTCAAAGGTCGGCACCGCCAGCTTGGTGATGCGCACCAGATGGGACGGCTTCTGCCCGCCGAGGCGGTAACCCGCACAACCGGTGAGACCTAGGACACTGAGAAGCAGGAGGGCGAAAATGCGGGTGTTCATCCGGTGGCGATGGGTCAGGGGGCCGGCGGCTTGGGCGGAACCGGCAGATTCTCCGGCTTCTGCAGGGGAATGCCAGGTGCGGCAGGCCTCTCAGGGACCGGCAGTGTCTCGGACCCAGGCGGCAGCAGACTGCCCGAGGCAGGCGGCAGCAGGCTGCCAGCCGCGGGCGGCGTCACCCCCGGGCTGAGTGGCAGTACCGGCTCCTGCAGTGGGATCGGCAGGAAGCTGTCGTCACCGGCACGCATCTTCGGCCGTGCCGCTTCGGGTGCCAGCGGACCGACATAATCCTGGCTGCGCTTGAGGTTCTTGGCGCCCGGCACGGTGTAATCCTGGTCGGGCTGGCCCTTCTGCGCCGCCGAAACCGCCTCGGGATCCTTGGCGGCGAGGTCGGCCAGGCGTGTGCGTGCCTCCTTGGAGGCCTCCGGGGAACCGTACTTGAGCGCCTCGTTGTAATAAATCGCCGCGGCCTTGGTCTTGCCCATGCGCTCGTAAAACTTGCCGATCTCCAGCGACTGGGTCGCCTCGGCGGCATTGACCTGATTGAGGATCAACTCGGCCTCGTCGCTGCGCTCCCCGCTGGGATGGGCGGTCATGTAACTGGTGAGGGCGTCACGGGTGGCGATGAGGTTCGATTTATCCTCGCTGCGGCTGGCCGCAACACTGCTGATCGAGCCAATTCGGAACTGCGCCTCGCGCGCCTGCTGGGTGCTTGGATAGTTGTCGACCACCGACTGAAAGGCGGCCACGGATTTCTCCTTCTCGCCCAAGTCCTGATACACCTCGCCGATGGTGAACTGGGCCACCGGGGCAAGTTTGCCGAAGGGGGCGTTCTTGATGATTTTTTGGTAAAGGCCGACCAAATCTTCGCCGCCCATGCGCACCGGGATGACCAGCAGGGCGCGGTGCCGGCGCCCGCTGCGGGCCTCTTCCGCGAGTTCAAACTGCTGCTGAATGGCGTCATTGAAGCGCGGGCTGGCGCGGTGATTGTCGAGGAACTTCTGAAAAGCATCGAAGGCCGTCGAGACGTCGCTTGTCGAACGGGCGATGACCGCCGCCGCGTAGGATGCCTCGGCGGCGGCGGCGGTGAAGGGATACTCGCGCTGGATCCGGCTGTAATAATCGCGGGCCTTGCCGGTCTTGCCGGCGCGTTGCGCTTCCTGGCCCTCGGCCAGCCATGCGGCGGCAGCGGCCTCCTGGGCCTGACGCTCATCCGCAGCAGGAGCTCCCTTTTCCTTCTTGCCAAACAAACCGAGAAAGGCGTGGGACGGAACGGGCGCAACACACAGGATGCCTGCCGCAAGCAGGAGGGCGGACAGGCTGGGGAAGGCGGAAAGTCTCATCGTGAACAGCCATCCTAGGCCGGGTTGGAAAAAACGTCAAGCAGGGGGCATGCCCACAAAGCCGTCACACACCCGCTCATCCAACGCTCTCGGCTGCCCGACTCTCCACTGAAAGCCCGGCCCGCGCCGGGCGTTCCCCTGCTCTGCGCTTGCCATGAAGATCCCCGTCCTGCTGCTCTCCATCCTCGCCCTGCCCCTCGCCGCCGCACCCGTCGCGCGCCCCAACGTTCTGTTCATCGCCATCGACGATCAGAACGACTGGATTGGCCACATGGGCGGTCATCCGCTGGCAAAGACGCCAAACCTTGACCGGTTGGCGGCACGCGGCACGAGTTTTCTCAACGCCCACTGCAATGCGCCACTCTGCAACCCGTCGCGCACCAGCCTGCTGATCGGCCTGCGACCGACCACGACCGGCATCTACGGCCTTTCCCCCTGGTTTCGCACCCTGCCTGAGTGGCAGGACCGGGTGGCCCTGCCCCAGCACTTCGCCAATCATGGCTACCGCACCGCTGCCACCGGCAAGATCTACCATGGCGGCACCGGCGCGGGCGGGGGGGGCGGCAAGGGCAAGGCGAAAAAGACCGCCACGACGGCCACACCGGAATTTCACCTCACCGCCCCCTACGGCGGCGTTGGCGGCAAACCGCCGAAAAAACTCATCCCGCCGACGCCAATGGGCGACCACCCCGCGATGGACTGGGGCGTCTGGCCACTCGACAACGACGACACCCAGAAGGGCGATTACCTGGTCGCCTCCTGGACGGTCGAGCAAATCCAGAAGGCCCCGAAGGACGAGCCCTTCTTCCTCGCCGCCGGCTTCTTCCTTCCCCACGTTCCTTGTTATGCCACCCAAAAGTGGTTCGACCTCTATCCCGACGACGACAGTGTGCTGCCAAAAATGCTGGCGGACGACCGCGCCGACACCCCGCGCTTTTCCTGGTATCTGCACTGGAACCTGCCCGAACCGCGCCTGAAATGGGTGCAGGAAAACCACCAGTGGCGCAACCTGGTGCGCAGTTACCTCGCCTGCACCAGTTTTGTCGACGCTCAGATCGGCCGCCTGCTCGACGCCCTGGAGGCATCCGGCCAGGCCGACAACACCATTGTCGTCGTCTGGGGCGACCACGGCTGGCACCTCGGTGAAAAGGCGATCACCGGCAAGAACAGCCTCTGGGATCGCGGCACCAAGGTGCCGCTGATCTTCGCCGGCCCCGGCGTCACCTCCGGTCAGCGCTGCACCCAGCCGGCCGAACTGCTCGACATCTACCCGACCCTGGTCGAGTTGGCCGGCCTGCCCGCCCGTGACGATCTCGAGGGCCTGAGCCTTGTGCCCCAGCTCAGGAATGCCTCGTCGCCACGTGAGCGCCCCGCCGTCACCAGCCACAATCAGGGCAATCACGGCGTGCGCAGTGAGCGCTGGCGCTACATCCGCTATGCCGATGGCAGTGAAGAACTCTACGACATGCAGACCGATCCGCAGGAATGGCACAACCTCGCCGGCAAGCCGGGCCACGAGGCGGTCATCGCCGAACACCGCCGGTGGCTGCCGGCGATCGACAGGCCGCCGGCGCCAAACAGCGCCAGTCGCGTGCTGACGTATGACAAGGCCAGTGACACGGCGGTCTGGGAGGGCGCCACGGTGCACCGCCGTGACCCGATCCCGGACTAATCGGTTCAGCCCTTGCCGCGCGGCCGGATCCGACCGCTGCCCGGCAGGGCGGTGAGCAGGAAAAAGCGCGGCGCGCGCAGCAGGTCACCCACCTCGCGCGTCGCCACCCGCGCCAGCAGGCCGTTCAGCGCATCGAGCGCGTCCGGGTGGCGGTCGAGGTGGTCCCCCAGAAAGCGACGCAGCCGGGCGTTGGCGTTGAACTCCACCGCCAGGGTGCCGAGGTTGAGCAGCAGGAACAGCAGGCACAAGCCCAGGCAGCCAAAGATCGCCAGGCGCGCGTTGAATTTCATGAGCAGCAGGCCACCGGCGGCAATGGCGGCAAAGCCGGGGCCGTAGCGGGTCAGCCGGATCACCGTCTGGCGCCACTTCAAATCCCCCAGGGCCTCGCCGGCCTGCGTGGCATGCGCCGCCTCGTGCAGGGCCACCGCCCAGGCGCCGAGGGTGGCCGATTCCGCCACACGCCGGCTCAGAAACAGGCGCCGGCGACGCGGATCAAAGCTGTCCGAGGTCAGCCCTTCATGCGGCACGATCTCAACGTCGGTGATGCCCTCGGAAGCAAGAAACAGGCGGGCGATCTCGGCGCCGTTGTGAGCCGTCGGCGCGCGCCGGCCACCGCCCGAGCCAAGCACCTGCGCATAGCGCGCCTGGGCGTGACGGCAAACCGCAAGGGCGAGGACCAGGACAATGCCAATAAGGCCGAAGAACATGGCTCACTGTCCCGCGCTTTGGCGTGCCGGCAAACGGGAAAGCGGCGCAGGCGCGACCGCCCTTGCCTTTGCGCCATCCCGCTCCATACGTCCTCCCCCATGAAAATTCTCGTCACCGGCAAAGGCGGGCGCGAACACGCCCTCATCACCGCGCTCAGCGAATCCCCCGGCAAGCCCGAGCTCTTTGCCTGGCCGGGCAGCGACGCCATCGCCGCCCTGGCCACCCGCGTCGAGTCCGCCGACCTGCCTGGCCTGATCGACTGGATGCAGCGCGAGAAGATCGACCTCTGTGTCGCCGGTGAAGAAGCCTGGCTGGTGCGCGACGAGGGCCTGGCCAATCTCTGCGAAAAGGCCGGCATCCCCTGCTGGGGCCCCTTCAAGCAGGCCGCCCAGCTCGAGGCCTCAAAAATCTTTGCCAAGCGCTTCCTGCAGCGCCACGGCATCCCGACGGCCGATTTTCAGGTCGCCGTCACCGCCGACGAGGCGCGCGCGGCACTCGACCGCTTCCCGATCGTGCTCAAGTTTGACGGCCTGGCCGCCGGCAAGGGCGTCGCCGTCTGCCCCGACCGCGCCGAGGCCGAGGCCTTCATCGCCGAGGTTCTGGAGCAGCGCGTCTTCGGCGCCGGCGACCTGCTCATCGAGCAGTGCCTGAGCGGCCCCGAGATCAGCATTTTTGCGTCCGTCTGCGACGACCAGTACCAAATCCTCATGCCGGCGCGCGACTACAAGCGCATCCGCGACAACGACGAGGGACCGAATACCGGCGGCATGGGCGCGGTGGCCAGCCGCGCGCTCGCCGACACCGGGCTGATGGAGCGCGTCGAGCGCGAGATCGTCCGGCCGACCGTGACCGGCCTTCGCAAGGACGGCCTGCGCTACCGAGGCTTCCTGTACTTCGGCCTGATGCTGACCCCGGACGGTCCGCAGGTGCTCGAATACAACTGCCGCTTCGGCGATCCCGAGGCCGAGGCGGTGCTGCCCATGGTGCGCGGCGACTTCGCCGGCTATGTCTTCGATGCCGCCCGCGGCGAACTGCGCCCGGAGAAGATCAGCTTCGCCGAGGGCTGGAGCATCTGCCTGATCTCCGCCTCCGCCGGCTACCCGGCCAGCTCGCGCAGTGGCGACCGCATCTCCGGCCTGGATTTGATTGAAGGCGCCCGCGTCTACCACTGCGGCACGCGCCGCAATGCCGATGGCGTCTTCGAGACCCATGGCGGCCGCGTGCTGGCCGTCGTCGCCCAGGGAGCCACCCGTGAGGAGGCGCGCGCCAAGGCCTATGCCGAGAGCGCCAAGGTCGATTTCGACGGCCTGCAGCGGCGCGGCGACATCGGGCGGATGCACTTTGAGTGATTCTCCGCCCGAGACGCCGTTGTGAGCGCGTTCAGAGCAGCTCCTGCTGCCGCGACGGCACCTCGGCCGCCGCCAGAACCTCGCCAAGCTGCTGCTTCTGCCAGTCCATGAGCAGACCGTCCTCGCCGCTGATGACGAGGTTCTCCAGCGTGCCACGCGAACCCAGCAGGCTGCTCTCGATGTCGAGTTCCGCGGCAACGCGGTCACGGTGGGCGCAGAGCTGGTCGATGCGGTCACGCTGCGCCTCGCTCAGGCGCGCCTTCGGCTTCTTCACCCGCTGCGGCCAGTTGGCCTGCCCGGCACGGAAGACGGCTGCGACGATGTCATGAAATTCCTTTTTCCAGCGCGGCCTCCAGCCATTGGGCGGATTCATGACGCCCCCGGCCTCAAACAACTCGGCGTAGGCGACCATCTGCTTGTTCGACATGACGCGGTAGCAGGGAATGTCGCGCTCGCGGGCAATGCCCTCGCGCCACTCCCACATGGCCTTGAGCACGGCGAGCCCCTTCGGATGCAGGCGGCCGCTGCCCTGCACGCGCCAGGGATCCTCCTTGGGCTCCAGGGCGCGCGCGGCGACATCCTTCTGCAGCTCAAGGCAGCTCTGCTCAAACCACTCGACACGGTCCTTCTCGCGCAGCAGCTTCATCA
Organism: Prosthecobacter sp.; assembly: GCA_036846165.1. GTDB lineage: Bacteria > Verrucomicrobiota > Verrucomicrobiia > Verrucomicrobiales > Verrucomicrobiaceae > Prosthecobacter. The sequence continues at coordinate 39,468 of DAIUCN010000026.1, read as the reverse complement.
GGTGCTCGGCAAGCGGGATCAGGTAGCGCACATCATCGACCGCGTAGTCGAGCATGTGCACGGGCAGTGGCCGCCGGCTCCAATCGGCCTTCTGCGAGGCCTTGGACAACTCGATGCCAAAAACCGCGTGCACCAGGGCGGCAAGACCGAAGTGCCGGAACCCGGCGAGGCGGGCGGCGATCTGGGTGTCGCGCACCACGCGCGGCTCCCAGCCGTAGGTGCGCCGGAGCATGGTCAGGTCGTAATCGGAACCGTGGAACCACAGCTCATGGCGGTCGAGCAGAGCCAGCAGGCCGGAAACATCCTCGATGGCGAGCGGGTCGACCAACGCGTAGCGGCCGGCGCAGGCGACCTGCAGCAGGCAAAGTTTTTCATGGTAGTGATGCAGCGAATCGGCCTCGGTATCGAGGCAGACGCGGTTCTCGCCGCTGCGCTGCATGTGCCGCTCGCTCTCCGCAAGCCAGTCGGCGAGCGCGGCGGGTTGATCGATAAAAACGTAGTCGCCAGGCGAGGTCGACGGCGGCAGGAGGGGCGGTTCCGCGCTCATTTCAGGCCCGTGAGCAGGATTTCAGCATTGTTGCTGGTGCGGTTGATGTTGCGGATCAGCAGTTCCAGGGCCTCGACGGCGGGCACCTGGGCCAGCTGCTTGCGGATGGCGGTGACGCGGCGGAACTCGTCGGGATGGTAGAGCAGGTCATCGCGGCGCGTGCCCGACTTGAGCACGTGCAACGCCGGGAAGATGCGGCGCTCGGAGATCTCACGATCCAGTGTCGCCTCCATGTTGCCGGTGCCCTTGAACTCCTCAAAAATAAGTTCGTCCATGCGGCTCTCGGTTTCCACGAGCGCGGAGGCAATGATGGTCAGACTGCCCCCCTCCTCGACGTTGCGCGCGGCGCCAAAGAATTTCTTCGGCTTGATCATCGCCTTGGAATCCATGCCGCCGGACATCGTCCGCCCTTTGCCGCCGGAGTTGCTGTTGTAGCCGCGCGCCAGTCGCGTCAGCGAGTCGAGCAGGATGACGACATCCTTCTTCTGCTCCACAAGCCGGCAGGCGCGCTCGCGCACGATCTCGGCGAGCTGGGCGTGGCGCTTCGGGCTTTCGTCGAAGGTGGAACTGTAGATTTCGCAGCCCTGAACCGACTCCTCGAAGTCGGTCACCTCCTCCGGCCGCTCGTCGAGCAGCAGGATGATGAGGGTGATCTCCTTGTGGTTCTTGACGATGGACTTGGCGATGTCCTTGAGCAGCATCGTCTTGCCGGAGCGCGGCGAGGCGTTGATGAGGCCGCGCTGGCCCTTGCCGAGCGGCGCCACGAGGTCGAGGATGCGCGCCGAAACCGGACAGGGCTTCGCCGTTTCCAGAATGATGCGCTGATTCGGGAACATCGCCGTCAGCTTGTCGAAATGCACCGGCGGCTCCCATTGCTCGATGGCGATGTCGTCGATCTCGAGAATGCGGTCGATCGCCAGGTACTTGTCACGATCCTTCGGGGCGCGCGCGTAACCGGTGATCTTGTTGCCGGGGCGCAACTGGAACTTGCGCACCAGGAAGAGCGGAATGAACACGTCTTCGGGCAGCGGCGCGAAGCTGTATTTGGGGTAGCGGATGAGCCCGTAGTTGTCGGCGCCGATCTCGAGCACGCCCTCGACCTTGACCCGGGTGCGGTGGTCGGCCATCCAGGCCAGCAGGTCGTAGACCAGCTGATGCTTCGTGCGGCTGGCATTGATGCGGTAGCCGACCGTGGCAGCGAGGTCCTGCAATTCCGCGAGGGACTTGTCCTGCATCTCGTTGAGGGAGACCTCGACGGGAAACGGCGGCTCGGCGGCGGGCGGAAGCTTGTCCTGAGGCGGGACGGAACGGGCCTCCGGGGCATCGGCACCCGCGGATGGGGCTTCCAGTGGGGCGGCGGTTTCGACCGCCGCGGACGCGGCCGGGATGGCTGGGGATTCGGTGGGATTCATTCTTGCCTGAGCTGTCTTGTCAGCGTCAGCGCCTGGGCTTCCAGGGCGGCCCGGCAGCCATCATTCCAGATGACCACATCCGCTCTGTCCACTTTGGCTTCGATGGGCCACTGAGCCCTCAACATCTTCTCGATGATCGGTTCGTCGAGACCTCGACTTTCCATCAAACGCCTCACCTGGACTGCGCGGCTGGAAGCCACAACGAGGACCAGGTCCGCTGAAACTGTGCCGCCAATCTCATAGTGCAACGGCACCTCCGCAAGGAAAAGATTGCAGCCCGCAGCCCCAGCCCGCCTGCGTGCGTCCTCCAGGGCCGCCAGCACCACGGGATGCAGCAGCGCCTCCAGCCGCGATCTTGCCGCCTCGTTACCGAAAACCTGCGCGCGCAGCCAGGCACGGTTGGCAAGGTGGCCGTCAGGCCCGGCAACGACCGCTTCCGGCCCAAACTCGCGCTCCAGCGCCGCCAGCACCGGCGGTGTGTCCAGCAGACGCCGCACCTCGTCGTCGCAGGAGAAAACGGCCACACCCGCCTGCGCTCCCAGCAGGTCGAGCACAGCGCTTTTGCCGCAGCCAACGCCGCCAGTGAGAATCCAGGTTTTCATGTGCGGGAAAAAGCAACAGGCAGGTGACCGGAGCCACCTGCCTGCTGTAGATCATGCCGAGGCTGTTACTGGCCGGAGACCGGGGGCAGCAGCTCGTTCGGACCGCCGGTGGCGGCCGCCGGAGCGCCGGCAGCACCATTGCCGGACAGGGCCGGATTGATCGGCTGGCCGGCCGGATCGATCAGCTTGGCCGTGACGAAGATCATCAGGTTGCGCTTGAAGTGATCTTCGGCGGTGCTCTTGAAGAGGCGGCCCACCCAGGGCAGATCGCCCAGAAGCGGAATCTTGTCCTCGACATCCTGCACGTCCTCGCGGATGAGGCCGCCGAGCACAACGGTCTGGCCGTCCCACACCGTCACCGCGGTGGTGACCTTGCGGGTCGAGAACACCGGCTGGTTGATGATGTTTTCGGTCAGCACCTGGCCGTTGCTGAGAATCGGGCTGCCGTAGTTGATGAAGCCGTCGAACTCGGTGACTTCCGGCAGCAGGTTGAGGTCGATCGTGTAACCGTCGGCGCCGACGGTCGGATCCACTTCCATGCGCACACCGACCGGACGCATTTCGAAGGCGGTCGGAGTGGTCGGGGTGACCGGGATGCTGGTCACGCCGCCGCCGCCGATGCCACCGCCGACACCACCACCACCAACGTTGGTCGGAACCTGGGGCGGGTCGAATTCGGTCGGGTAAATGAATTCGCGAATGACTTCAATGGTGGCTCGCTGGCCGCCCTTGGTGGTGACGCTCGGAGCGCTCATCAGGTCGACTCCCTTGCGCTGGGCAAGGGCGCGGATGACGACGCCAAACTGCGGGTCGGTGAGCACACCGGCGACGCTGAAGACGCCGGGGGCTTCCGTGGCGCCCTGCTGGCCACTGATGCCGTTGGCGATGGTGGCGTCGATGGCGTTGCCGGTGATGGCCTTGGCACCGGTGCGCAGGCCGCGCGAGACAGGCGAAAGCGTGCCGGCAGCAATCATGTCGCTGATGCTGACCGGGTAGCCGACATCATTGATGCCAGTGCCGGTGGTGAGGCCGGAATTGCCATCGCTGCCGCCGCCACCCACCACTTCACCACCCCAGGCGCCGAGCAGCCAGTCAAAGCCGAGCTCGTCGGTGTTCTTCTGGGAGACCTCGACAAACTTCGAGGTGATGTAAATCTGCTTGGGTCCCTGGCCGCGGATCGAATCGACAAAAGCTTCGACGAGATCGAGGTTCGGCTGGGTGTTTTTGACGATCAGCTGCGAGGTGACCTGGTTGAAGACCGCCGAGGCCCCCTCCGGGAAGGGAATGCCCTGAGCCTTGAGAATGTCGAGAGCGGATTTGCGCTGGATCAGACCCGAGGCGGCGGCACCTCCACCGGCGTTGGCCGCAAACGGATCCGCACTGGCCGGAGCCGGGGCGGCGGCATCCGAACCGCCCATGCTGAGGAAATCCGGCGGAACCTTGTAGATGCGGGTGTACTGCTGGTCGCTGATGTCGGAGACCGGCACGATGAGGACCGCGAAGGGCTCCACCTTGTACTTCATGCCCGCGAGTTCGGTGACGTAACGCAGGGCTTCCACCATGGGCACGTCCTTGAGGTCGAGGCTGATCGAGGCGGTGATGGGAGCGTCGCCGGCCTTGAGGATGATGTTGACACCCTTCTTGGCGGGATCGGTTTCGGCGACGTCGATGTCGCGGCTCTTGACGCGGAGGAATTCGACGGCTTCCTCGATGCTGGCGCCACTGAACTGCACCTGCGGGAAGATCAGTTCCTGCATCTTGCGGGTCAGGTACACGGTCGGCTCGGTGCCGCCGGTCATCACCGGGTCGAGGGCAAGACCGCGCACCGGCGGCTTGTGTTCCCAAGCCTCGTTGACCATGTTGAGCATGCGCGAACGCTGGTGGTCGCGGGCGGTGTCAAAGTACTGGGCGCGCTTCTGTTCAACCTGCTCCATGCCACGGCGTGCGGCGTTGTTGTAGGGGTCGATGCGCAGGACGTCCTCATACTCGGTGAGGGCGTTGTCGTAATTGCCAAGCTCCATGGAGCTGTTGGCCTGAAGCAGTCCCTTCTCGACCTTGGCAACGTTTTCCACGTGCTGCGGCGTCAACGCCGGCGGCCAGCGGTCCGGGTCATCCAGGTTGCGACCAAAGGCGATGGCACCCTTGTGGCCGGGGACGGCGAGCTGGGCCTCGTCAAGCAGCTTGCGCGCCGAGGCGTAGTCGCCAATCTTGGCCTTTTCACGGGCCACGACGACAGCACAGTCCGCAAACTTCAGGTTTGCCAGGTCGCGCCAGTCCTGAATGAAGGGGGCGTTGGGCAGTTGATCCAGCGTGTCCTTGGCGGCACGGTACTGGGCCAGGGCGGCCTCGTACTCACCTTTGGCAAAAAGCTCGTCACCCTTTTCCATGGCCTGACGGGCGTCCTCGATGCGCGCGGCACGGCGGGCAATCTCGCGCTCGGCAATTCCAGGAACTCCGCCCGCGTTGGCGCCAAGGCCTCCCTCACCGGCGGTGCCGGCCACGGGGGCGATGGAAGCTGCCAGTGCGGCCATCAGGGCGATGTGTTTTTTCTTCATTCGGGAGGGATGCATCATAGAGAGTCGAATTTAACGGAATTAGCGTTGAGCGGGGTGTGTTTAGCAGGAATTGCGGCTTTTTGGCTAGCTGTTTTTTGCGGTGCACTGAAAAATCATCAGGCCTTGCGAATCGTGATGGGTTGACTGCCTTCCTCGACATTTTGGATGACCGCCTGGGCCTCCTCGACCTCGAGCAGACGGAAGGTCTGGCCGATCCCGGGGATTTGGAAGGTGTCGCCCTTCTTGACGACACGGGTGACCCGCTCGCCGAGCAGGAACTCAAATTCGGCCTCGTATTCCGCCAGGTTGGTGTCCGTGCCACGGGCCACGAGAAATTCCTTCTCGGTCGATTTGTCGAACAGGGTGATCTCGGAGACGTCTTTTTCGCCCACCTTCGGATCGGGCACCTTCTTGGCCTCGAACTTGACCACGCGGAAGCGCTCGGAGCCACGTTCGAAACCAAAGCTTTCGCCTTCGGAAACGAACTTGCTGATCGGACGGTCCGGAGCCGGCAGAACCTTCTGGACCTGGTAGGGCGCGGTGCTGCCGTTGAGGCGGATGATGTAGTCGTGGGTGATGCGCTTGGCGAGGAAGAGCTTGTCGGTCACCGGCGGGTGCGACTTCGGATCCTGCGGATTGGTCTTGCCATTGAATTCCTCGATGTTGGAGAAGCCGTCCTCATCGGCGTCAAGGTCACCGAAGTTGGAGAAGAGGATGTTTGGCAGGTTGTGTTTCACCAGAAACTCATTGGTCATCGGCGGGCGCAGGGCCACTTCCTCGACCTGCAGGTCGATGAGCTGGTCGCCCTTGAGCACAAGGCGCACGGACTTGTTGAGCGGCACCGGCTTGCCCTTGATGACCGGCGAAACCCAGGTGATTTTCTCCGTCAGACGCTGGATGGTGGCCTTGACGACCTCGGTGGGCGGTTGCCCGGGATCGTTTTTCGAGGAGGCCGGAAGGCGCACCAACTGGTCGTTCAACTGGCGGCTCTGCCAGATGAACAAGCCAGCCAGGGCGATGGCCAGGAGGGCGGAGACCGCCAGAAGCACTTTTTCGTATTTCCCGTTCCTTTTCTGCATATGGGCTCGATGTGAAGTTGGCTGATGTGACGCCGGGGTCAGCGGGCGGCGGCGGTCGCGGCCTTGAAGCTGACCAGGTCGATTTCAAGATAGGCGCGCAGTTTTTCCTCGCCGAGGACATTGACGGCGTCCTGTCCGGCGGGCTTGACTGCGGCAAGCGGCTTGCTTTCCTGCCCCTGGGCAGCGCCCTCAGCGGGCGCAACCACGGGCGGCGGGGCGGACTCACCCTCCTGGGGCGCAATCGTGTGCAGGCCGATCTCGGCGCGCAGCGGTCCTTCCTGACGCTCGTTTTCAATGCGCACCAGCCGCACGACGGTGAAGTGCGACATTTCCGACGGGCTGGCCAGCTTGCTGAGCAGCACCTGCAGGGCGCTCTGGTCGGCGGTGATCATGGCGCGCACCTGGCGGCGCTCGACCAGTTCTGCGGCGGCCGCGGCGGCCGGCTGACCGGGACGACGTCCCTTGGGGGCGGGCGCCGAGCCCTTTTCGGAGGGCAGGTCGGAACGCTCGATCATGTCTAGCTGGGCAACCCCGGAGGCGACCATGGCCTTGACGATCTCCTCAACGGCATCGAGATAGCCGGACAACTCGGTGGCAACCTCATTGGAGGGGGGCAATTCCGAGTTGTAGCGGTCAAAACCGAGGTTGAATTCGGCTGGCAGTCCCATGACGTTGCCGGCAAGCTTGCGCGTCTCGGCGATGCGGGTCTTCAGCTTGGCTTGAAAACCCGTGTCGGAAATCGACTCGACCTTGACGTCGGCCTGCAGGGTGGCGAGCACGGTCTGCAGACGGCCGGCCTCGGTGGTGAACTCGCCAACCAGCGCCTGTTTCCTCGCCAGGTTCTCCGGTGTCGGAGCCAGGACTGCACTGTTGAGTCCGGCAATGCTGCTGTTGAGCATGTTGAATTCCTCCAGCTTGGCGGCGAAGCCAGACCAGGATTGGAACAGCATGAAACCGAGTCCGGCAGCGCCCGCGACGGACGCGCCGATGATGGCCGCAGGGGCCTTGTTTTGTTGAATCCAGCTCATCAGTTTTGGAATTGCATGGGCTGCTGGAGGGGCAGCTTGATGTTGAACTTGTAGGCATAGCGGTCCTCCTCGACACCGCTCTCGGCGCTGACGTACTCGGCGCGCTTTTCCTCAAACTTGTCGGCCACAAACCAGCCTGACTTGGCGAGTTTGTCGGCAAAACGATAGACGACCTGCTCGCCCTCGTCGTTCTTGCGATACAGCCCCTGAAGGCGCAGTTCGTAGACCGGCGCCGCGCCGGCGGCGGCACGCCCGGCGGCGGACGAGGAAGTCTGCTCCTGATTGAACAGCGCCGGCGTTGTCGGTTTGCCGTCCTTGAGCAACTCAACCACCGTGAGCCAGATCAGGTCATTCTCAAACTTGCCGTTGAGGTCGGTCAGCAAACGCACCCAGTAGGAGCGGTCGCCGACCGCCTGGATCAGAGGCTGGCTCAGAGCGATCGACTGGGCGAGTTGGCCGTCCAACGTCTTGATCTGGGTGGCAACAGCATTGAGGCGGGCGGCCTCCTGCTGCATGCCGGCGACCTGCTCCTCGACCACCTGGGTGGCGTGATTGTAATACAGGATGCCAGCCCCAAGCGCGGCCCACAGGCAGACACCAGCCATGACCAGGGCGGGCGCGCGGCGGGCGGCATCGCGGGCGTTGGCAACAACATCGGGCACGAGTTCAACCTCGCAGGGGCAGGAACCGCTCGTGCGCAGGGCCAGGCCGACGAGTTCACCAAGGAAGGGCGCATCCGCCTGGGCGGCCTCGGCACTGACGCCGCGGTCGAGTTGAACGCCGCGCAGCGGGTTGAAAACTTCCACCGGCAGTTTGAGCTTCTCTTCCAGGAAGAGGGCCATGTTGCCGAGAAGAGCGCCACCACCGCAGAGGAAGACACGCTGGGGAGCCGCCCCCCCCTGCTGGGTGCGGTAGAAGTTGATGGTGCGCATCACCTCGCTGTGCAGGCGGGTGGCGGCGTTGCGAATGACCTTGGAGAGTGCGGCCACCTCCGGATCCTCGTGTTCCATGACCACCCCGCCCTGGGCAACGAAACCGCGGGCGATCTTCTCGTGTTCGGCGTCGCCAAAGCCGGCGCCAAATTCCTTGGCGATGGCAGCGGTGATGGAGGCGCCCCCGACGAGGACATTGCGGGTGAAGAACTTGCCGTCCTCGACGAACACCATGTTGGTGGAACGCGCACCGAGATCGATGATGACCGCGGGCTCATCGACATCGGGATAGCTGTAGCGGAAGGCGTTGTAGAGGGCGAGCGGCGCCAGATCCACCAACGAGGATTTCATCCCCGCTGCGGCAACCTGATCGTTGATCTCGTTGAGGGTGTCGGACTTCATCGCCACGAGCACCACCTCGGTCTCACCACCGCCCTCGCCGACGATTTCGTAATCCCAGGTGACCTCGTTGATCGGAAACGGCACGTTCTGCTTGGCCTCGAACTCGACAATCTGCGCGACCCGATCCTGCTGGACCGGGGGCAGCTTGACGAAACGCGAGAAGACCGTATGACCGGCGACGGCGTAAGCCACCGCCGCGCCCTTGAGCTTGAGCCGCGAGGCGAGCTCCTGGACACCGATCTTGATTTGCGGAATGCGCGAGGCGTCGACCGTGGGGTCGCCCGTCATGTCGACGAATTCGTATTTCTTGAGAACCAGGTCGCCGCCGACCCTGGCAAACACCGCTCCAGACAATCTCTGCGAGCCGATGTTGAGAACTGCGATGCTTTTGCTGTCTGCCATGTGAAAAGGGGATGAACTTGCCTGGGTTGCGCCCAACGTGGGCCGGCGCTTACTTCTTCTTCGCGGAGACGTCGTAGTCGCCCCACAAAATGCCGAACGGCGTCTCCTGCTTCATGAGCAGGCCGCCTTCCGAAATGTTGAGTGCGTCGGCCTTCTCCCACCACGGACCACCACCGAGGCTGGAGTCGCCGGCAATGCGCTCGCCACCGACCAGAATTTCGTAACCCCAGCCCTGAACGTCGGACGCCGCCGTGAAGGTGTCGCGCTGGAGGATGCGACGAAGGGTGGCGGGTGACACAAAGGCGAGGGCGTGATTCGTCTCGCCCGCCGGGATGTCAACGTAGGTGAAGCTGCCTTTGAGCACCTCGCGCTTGCCATCCTTGTTGGTGGCGTTGAAGGCGATGTAGTAGTTGACGATCATGCCGTCCAAACTGCCCGAACGGCCGCCCTCAGAGGCCGGCAGGCGGATGTCAAATTCGAGATCCACTTCCATCCAGGACTTGGGACGCCAGCGCTTCTCGCCGACATTGGATGCTTGGAACTGCGGGGTTTCGATCGAAGTGATCTTCAGCTTTTTGGCGTTGATCTTGACCGCCGGAGCGGTCTGCCCCGGGGCGGCGAGGACCAGCAGCGACAGGCTCGCGAGAACCGTGCAAAGTGCTTTCATGTGAGTGGGAATGGGGTGGTTTGTCCGGCTTTGGCGAGGGGGTGCTTAAAACCGGAATAAATGACGTTTTATCCGCAAAGACCGCCCCCCATCAAGACACGATTTGAGAAAATTGAGAAAAGCACATCTGCAAACTATGAGCGCCTGGGGCAGTTCCGCAACGAATCCCGCCCCCACCTTGTGAAATTTTTCACAAATCCCGGTTGCCGCCCCGGGTCGTAGTCGGATACTGCACCCCATGGCCCTCCAGTACCAGCCCGGCAAGACGCCTCACCCCCGCGAAAAGCGCCTCATCTTCAAAAATGTGGATCGCGTCGGCTACAACCCGTCGATCGACTGCTACCTGCAGGACGGCGGCTACGAGCAGCTCAAGGTCGCCTTGGGGATGGAAAAAACCGCCATCATCAACGAGGTCAAGGCCAGCGGCCTGCGTGGCCGCGGCGGCGCCGGCTTCCCCACCGGTGTCAAGTGGGGCTTCATTCCACCCACCAACACGAAGCCGGTCTACCTGATCTGCAACGCTGACGAGTCCGAACCCGGCACCTTCAAGGACCGCTACATCATTCACCAGGATCCGCACCAGCTCATCGAGGGCATGGCCATCGCCTGCTTCGCGGTCGGCGCCAAGCTTGCCTACATTTACATCCGCGAGGAGTTTCCCGAGGGCGCCAAGATCCTCGAGAAGGCCATCGCCGAGGCCCGTGAGAAGGGCTTCCTTGGCAAGGACATCCTCGGCTCCGGCTTCGATTGCGACATCTTCGTCCACCGCGGCGCCGGCGCCTACATCTGCGGCGAGGAGACCGGCCTCATCGAGTCGCTCGAAGGCAAGCGCCCCTACCCGCGCATCAAGCCGCCCTACTTCCCCGCCGCGCTCGGCCTGTACATGTGCCCGACCATCGTCAACAATGTCGAGTCGCTCTGCCATGTGAAGCACATCCTGCAGATGGGCGGCGCCGAATACGCCAAGCTCGGCACGCCGAACAACACCGGCACCCGCATCCTCTGTGTCAGCGGCGATGTCCAGAAGCCCGGCTACTACGAGGTCGAGGTCGGCAAGGTGACGATGGGCGAGGTCATTGACGACCTCTGCGGCGGCCTCAAGCCCGGCCGCAAGCTCAAGGCGATCATTCCCGGCGGCTCCTCCGCCAAGGTCCTGCGCGCCGACGAGCGCTTCAAGCTCAAGGACGGCCGCGAACTCGGCATCCTCGACATCCCGATGGACTTCGACACCATGGCCGCCTGCGGCTCGATGGCCGGCTCCGGCGGCGTCATCATCATGGACGACAGCCGCTCGATGTCCTGGGTCATCAACAACCTCAACAACTTCTACGCCCACGAATCCTGCGGCCAGTGCACGCCCTGCCGCGAGGGCAGCCTGTGGATGAAGAAAATCAGCGACCGCATCGTCGCCGGCAAGGCCAGCCCCGATGACGTCGACACCCTGGAATCGGTCGCCAATCAGATTGAGGGCAAGACCATCTGCGCCTTCGGCGAGGCCTGCTCCTGGCCGACCCAGAGCTTCATCAAGAAGTTCCGCGACGAACTCAAGGCCGACTGCAAGCCCGAACTCGCCGGCAAGCCGGTCGCCGAGGAGGCACTGGTGGCCTCCGCCGGGTTGCGCTGAACCGCCTGCCCTTCCCCATCACCAGCCGGCCCCCGGGCCGGCTGGTTTTTTTGCGACGACTTACAGCGCCGCCAGCAGGCCGTTCAGGGTCGCGCTCGGGCGCAGGGCGGCATCCGCCTTGGCTGGATCAGGACGGTAGTAGCCGCCGATGTCGACCGGCTGGCCCTGCACGGCGAGCAGTTCGGCAACAATCTTGGCCTCGTTGGCGGCGAGCGCTTCGGCGACCGGCTTGAAGGCGGCGGCGAGCTCGGCGTCGGCGCCCTGCGCGGCCAGTTCCTGCGCCCAGTACAGTGCGAGGTAAAAGTGCGAGCCGCGGTTGTCGAGCGTGCCGAGCTTGCGGCCGGGTGAGCGGTCGTTCTCGAGGAACTTGCCATTGGCGGCATCGAGGGTGTCGGCCAGCACCTTGGCCTTGGCGCTCTTGAAGGTGTCGGCCAGATGCTCGAAGGACGCCGCCAGGGCGAAGAATTCACCCAGGCTGTCCCAGCGCAGGTAGTTTTCCGCAACGAACTGCTGCACATGCTTGGGCGCGGAGCCGCCGGCGCCGGTCTCGAACAGGCCACCGCCGTTCATCAGGGGCACGATGGACAGCATCTTGGCGCTGGTACCCACCTCCAGGATCGGGAAGAGGTCGGTCAGGTAGTCGCGCAGGACATTGCCGGTGACCGAGATGGTGTCGAGACCCTGGACGATGCGCTGCAGCGAGAAGGTGCAGGCTTCGGCGGGCGCGAGAATGCGCAGGTCCAGTCCGCTGAGGTCGTGATCCTTGAGGTAGCGCTCGACCTTGGCAATGAGCTGGGCGTCGTGGGCGCGATTCCTGTCGAGCCAGAACACCGCCGGCGTCTGCGAGGCGCGCGCGCGGTTGACCGCCAGCTTTACCCAGTCCTGCACCGGCGCATCCTTGGTCTGGCAGGCGCGCCAGAGGTCGCCCTGCTCGACCTCGTGCTCAAAGATCACCCGGCCGGCGCTGTCAACGACGCGAATGACGCCGTCACCGGGGGCCTCAAAGGTCTTGTTGTGGCTGCCGTACTCCTCGGCGGCCTGGGCCATCAGGCCAACGTTGGGCACGCTGCCAAGGGTCTTCGGATCGAGGGCGCCATGCGCCTTGCAGAAGTCGATGACCGCCTGGTAGACACCGGCGTAGCTGCTGTCGGGAATCACCGCCAGGGTGTCCTGCTCCCTGCCTTCGGCGTTCCACATCCTGCCGCCGCCGCGGATCATCGCGGGCATGGAGGCATCAACGATGACGTCGCTGGGCACGTGCAGGTTGGTGATGCCCTTGTCGCTGTTGACCATGGCCAGGGCCGGACCGCTGGCGTAGGCGGCGCGGATGTCGGCCTCAATCCCGGCCTTCTTGTCAGCCGGAAGCTTGTCGAGCTTGGCGACGAGGTCACCAAAGCCGTTGTTGAAGTTGACCCCGATTTCCGCAAAAACGGCGGCGTGCTTGGCGATGAGGTCCTTGAAGAAGGTCTTCACCGCGTGACCGAAGATGATGGGGTCGCTGACCTTCATCATGGTGGCCTTCAGGTGCAGGGAGAACAGCACGCCATCGGCCTTGGCCGCGGCGATCTGCTGCTCGAAGAAGGCGACCAGCGCCTTCCGGCTCAGCTTGGTGGCATCCAGGATCTCGCCTGCCTTGAGGGCGAGCTTGGGCAGCAAAACCTGGCTGCTGCCGTCCTTGCCGGTGAACTCGATTTTCACCTCGGTGGCCTCGGCCAGGCAGGTCGACTGCTCGTTCGAGAAGAAGTCGTCGCGGCCCATGGTGCCAACGCGGGTCTTCGACGCGGCCGACCACTGGCCCATGGAGTGCGGATGCTTCTTGGCGTAATCCTTCACCGCCTTCGGCGCGCGGCGGTCGCTGTTGCCCTCGCGCAGGACCGGGTTGACGGCACTGCCCATGACCTTCGCATACTTGGCGCGAATCTCCTTCTCCGCGTCGGTCTGCGGGTTCTCCGGGTAATCCGGGATCGGACACCCCTGGGCCTGGAGTTCGGCGATGGCGGCCTTGAGCTGCGGCACCGAGGCGGAGATGTTCGGCAGCTTGATGATGTTCGTGGTCGGCTCCAGGCAAAGCTTGCCGAGATGACCCAAATCGTCGTTTTGCTGGCCAAATTGCGCCAGGATGCGGCCCGCCAGCGAGATGTCGCGCGTTTCAACCTCAATGCCGGCCGCCTGGGTGAAGGCCTGGACGATGGGCAGCAGCGAGTGGGTGGCAAGAAGCGGGGCTTCGTCGGTCAGGGTGTAGAGGATCTTGGGGGCGGACATGGCGGTGGAAAATTCGACTCTAGCCGGCGCACCGCCCAGTGCAACGGCCAAGCTGCCGGCCCTTTCGGCACACCGTTTTTGAACCTCCGCAGCCTCCATGCGGTCCAACCCTTGACAACCAGGCCGCTGATGCGATGCGGCACGACGCACGCCTCGGCAGCGGCCATCACCCCGCAGCCGCCATGAAAACCACGACCGCCCCCAAAAGCGCGCCGCCACTGATCGACACGTCCAGGATGTCCGCCGGCCAAAAAGCCGCCTTGGAAATGGCTGAAGCCGCCCGCGATGAACGCGACAACACCGGCCTCGCCGCCGGCCTGTTCTTCGGTCGCCCCGACTTCCGCAAAATCCTGCCCTTCCCGCGCCAGTCTGACGAGGACCGCGATCAGGGCGACGCCTTCCTGGCGCGACTGCGTGGCGTGCTCGACGCCCATGCCGACCCCGACGCCATCGATCGCACCGGTGAAATCCCCGACCGACTCCTTGAGGAACTGGCCAACATTGGCGCCTTCGGCATCAAGATCCCCGTCCGCCTCGGCGGCCTCGGCCTGTCGCAGACCAACTACTCGCGTGCCGCCATGCTGCTCGGCGGCGAATGCGGCAACCTCGCCGCCCTGCTCTCCGCCCACCAGTCGATTGGCGCGCCGCAGCCGCTCCTGCTCTTCGGCACCGAGGAGCAGAAGGCGAAGTACCTGCCGCGCTGCGCCGCCGGCGAGATCAGCGCCTTCGCCCTCACCGAGAAGGAGGTCGGCAGCGACCCGGCGCGCATGAGCACCACCGCCGTGCCGGACGGCGATGACTTCCTCCTCAACGGCGAAAAACTCTGGTGCACGAACAGCCTCAAGGCCGGGCTGATCGTGGTCATGGCGCGCACGCCGACGCCCGAACGCCCCCACGCCACCACGGCCTTCATCGTCGAAACCGCCTGGCCCGGTGTTGAGATCGTCCAGCGCTGCCGTTTCATGGGCCTGCGCGCCCTCTACAACGGCGTCGTCCGCTTCACGAACGTGCGCGTGCCGCGCGCCAACATCCTCGGCGGCGAGGGCCGCGGCCTGAAGGTCGCCCTCACCACCCTCAACACCGGCCGCATCACCCTGCCCGCCGCCTGCGCCGGCCTGGCCCGCCGCTGCCTCGACATCAGCACCGCCTGGGCAGCCGAACGCGTCCAGTGGGGCCAGCCGGTCGGTCGCCACTCGGCCGTGGCCGAAAAACTGGCGCGCATGGCCGCCGACAGCTTCGCCCTCGAATCCGTGGTGGCCTACGTCTCGGCCCTGGTCGACCGCGACAAGCATGCCGACGTCCGCCTTGAGGCCGCCCTGGCCAAGCTCTGGGGCAGTGAACGCGCCTGGCAGATTGTCGATGACACCATGCAGATTCGCGGCGGCCGAGGTTACGAGACTGCTGATTCCCTGCGTGCCCGCGGTGAGCGCCCCGACCCGGTGGAGCGACTCTTCCGCGACTGCCGGATCAACACGATCTTCGAGGGCAGCAGTGAGATCATGCGTTTGTTCATCGCCCGCGAGGCGCTCGACCCGCACCTGAAGCTCGGCGCCGCCGCGGTCAACACCACCCTGCCCTGGCGCACCCGCGCCCGCGCCGCCATCCAGGCCGGCCTGTTTTACAGCCGCTGGTATCCGCGCCTCTGGCTGCCCGGCGGTGCGGAACCGGCGGCCGACAGCCTGCATCCGGTCCTGCGCGCCGACGCGCTGGAGATTCGCCACCAGAGCCGCCGGCTCGCGCGCACGCTCTTCCACGCCATGATCGCCAGGGGCCCGGCCCTGGAGCGCTGCCAGATGCTGCTCGGCCGCCTGGTCGACATTGGTGCCGAACTCTTCGTCTGGTCCGCCACCCTCGCGCGGGCCGAAAGCCTCGTCACCGATGCCTGCCAGAGCAGTGAAGATGTCGAGCGACTGCTGCGCAAGGTCCGCTACTTCGGCAAGCTCACCCGCCAGCGCCTGCGCCACCATCACGCCGAACTGCGCTCCGGCCTGGAAAAGGACGCCGTCGCCCTCAGTCGCGAGTTGGCGGGGGCTTGATCCGGGATCAGGCCGCCGCCAAGCCGGCGCGCATGACTTCCAGTGGCGCGCTGACACCGGGGAACCAGTGCTCGAACGAGATGGCGCCCTGGTGCAGCAGCAGGCTCATGCCGTCGGCATGGCGGGCACCGGCCGCGCGGGCGGCCGCCACCAGGGCGGTTTCGCCACCGGCGCGATAGACCATGTCGTAAACGCAATGGCGCGTCGTCAAGGCACCCTCTGGCAACAACGGCGGGTCTCCGGCCTTCATGCCCACCGAGGTGGCATTGACCAGCAAATCCACGTCAGGCAGCGCCTGCCACAGCGACTGCGGATCGAGGGCGCAGGTCTGCAGGGTCAGACCGGACGCCAGCCCGTTCAGTTCGCCGAGCAGCGGCTGCAGCTTGTCGGCACTGCGGTTCGCCAGCACAAGGTTTCGGCAGCCGGCCAGCACACTCTGCACGGCCACCGCCCGACCGGCGCCGCCAGCGGCACCGAGGATCAGCACGCGCAGGTCCGCGACCTCGGCCGCGAAGGCCTCGCGCACGCTGCGCAGGAAACCCGGGCCGTCGGTGTTGAAGCCCGACAACCGGCCCTCGCGGATGACCAGGGTGTTGACCGCGCCCAGGCGGCGCGCCAGCGGATCGAGCTCGTCAACCGCCTCCAGCGCCTCGAACTTGTGCGGAATGGTGATGTTGACACCGAGGAAACCTTGGCGGGCGAACAGACCGAAGGCCTCGCCCACCCGGCCGGGCGGCACCTGCACGCGGATGTAGCTGGCGTCGATGCCGCAGGCGCGCAGCGCCGGATTGTGCATCTGCGGCGACTTCGAGTGCGCGACGGGATCGCCGATGACTGCAAGACGCGCGGGCGGCACGACGGCACTGTCGCAACAATCCCAGTCCTGCAGTTGTTCGAAGGTGAAAAATTCGGCCATGCTGCCAGACAGCACGCGTTCGGCTGCCGGTCAAGCCGCCGCTGTCGCCCCGGCATTTCCTTGGAACCGCGGGCAGCGACCGCAGGGTTGCCTGTTCCGCTTTCCCCACTCTGCAGGTCACTGTCACGCGCCCGCGGCTTTGGCCACTCAGTCCTTGCCGGGTGCGTCGCCAAAGCAGATGCCGATGCTGCGGCCGGCGCGGATGATCTCGCTGCCAGGCTCGACCAGGCGCAGCTGGTTGACGGCCTCCTCAATGCTGACATCGCCGACGCTGTACTGCTGGTAGCTGACCATGCGGCCAAACTTGCCCTGCTCGATGAGGTGGACCGCCTTGGCGCCGAAGCGAACACCGAGAATGCGGTCGATCGCGGTCGGCGCGCCACCGCGCTGCAGGTGACCGAGCGTGCAGGCCCGCGTCTCCTTGCCGGTGAGGGCTTCGATGCGCTTGGCAACGTATTCGCCGATGCCGCCCAGGCGATCCTCGCCCTTGCCGCCGACATCCTCCTTCTTGAGCAACTCGCCGGACTCCAGGCGGGCCCCCTCGGCGACCACGACCAGGGTGCTGTGCAGGCCGCGGGCGTCACGCCGGCGGATGGATTCCGCGACGTGCTCCATGCGGAAGGGGATCTCGGGCAGCAGGATGACCTCGGCGCCGCCGGCCATGCCGCCGTAGAGAGCAATCCAGCCGGCATGCCGGCCCATGACCTCGAGCACGATGACACGCTTGTGGCTTTCCGCCGTCGTGTGCAGGCGGTCGAGGGCGTCAACCACCGCATGACAGGCGGAGTCAAAGCCGAAGGTCATCGCCGTGGCCTGGATGTCATTGTCGATCGTCTTCGGCACGCCGATGACCGGGATGCCCATCTTGTAAAGCTGCAGACCCGTGGTCAGCGAGCCATCGCCGCCCACCACGATGAGCGCGCCGATCTCCAGATGGCGCAGGGTGCTCTTGGCCTTTTCAACGATTTCCCTCGGCACCTCGGCAACATTGCCCTCGCCGACCTTGGCGACAAAATGCCCCTTGTTGGTCGTGCCGAGGATGGTGCCGCCCAGCTTCATGATGCCGACGGTGCGGCCTGGATCGAGCATCATGTAGTCGCCCGGCGGCAGCAGGCCCTCGAAGCCGTCGCGGAAACCGACCACCTCCCAGCCGAGGTTGTGGGCGGCGCCGACGACGCCATGAATGACTGCATTGAGTCCGGGGCAATCCCCGCCGCTGTTCAAGATGCCGATGCGCATGTGTCTGTGAGAAGTGTTTTTTGAGGATTCAGGGGAAGATGTGCAGAAAGGATGCCAATCAGAAGTGATTCAGCATCTGCCGCTCGTCGCTGATCGGCCGGCCGGCGGCGATCCAGCGGTCATAGGCGTTCCAGCTCTGCTGGAGGGCGGCATGTGCCTCGGCGGCCGGATCGGCGGAGCCGAGCACGACCACGACCATGCGATGCCGGTAGATCAGGCTGCTGCCGTCGGGCTGCTTGATGACCGAGGCCGGTCGCTCCGCGGAAACCACCAGGCAGCCGCCGGAGCGGACGGTGGAGGCGTACTTGACGCCGTCGATGCCCGACACCGCCAACAGGGGATTGTTGTTGGTCAGCGGCACCTTCACCTGCTCACCGCCACGATAGACCGTGATCGTGCGATGGCGCTGGTTGGTGTAAAAGCGCAGCGCCGGACGCGACACCGCATACAGGGCCAGGCGGGCGATGTCAGCGGCGGTCGAATACGAAGCTGTGCGGGTATTTTCATAACCGTGCGGATTGGTGAAGCGCGTGAACTTGGCCCCCTCGCGCGCGGCCAACTGGTTCATCTGACGGCTGAACTCGTCGAGCGGAATGCCCTGCCGGCCGAGCCGGTAGAGATGATCGCGGCCGACAAACTCACCCAGCGTGATCGGAGCCAGATCGTCGCTGGTCATCATGGTGGCACAAATGAGGTCGCGCAGCGTCACCTTGTCGCCCGGCCGCAGCCCCAGCGTGTTGCTGCCGGCGACGCGCGGGGCGTACTCGGGCACCGTGGCAAGAAGGTTGACGCCCATCTTCGAGGCCTCAGCCCAGTCGAGGGTGACCATGGCCGTGGCGATCTTGGCGAGCCCTCCAACGGGTCGACGGCTGTTGCCTTGGGCGGCGACGTGGACCTTGCGGTTGAAGGTGTCCGCGGAAAGAACGGCGGATTGGGCTGCCGCGCGATCCACGCCGGCCAAAACGAGGGGTATCGCAGCAAGGGCGAGCCAGGAGCGCGGGGAACGGAGGGAGGGCCTGAGCGGGGGGTGCATGGACAGCCGTCCATTAGCACCGCTTTGCCGGCGAGCAACCCAGGAAAACCGGGGGTCCGGGCGCCGGCCAAGGCGCCTTAAGAACGTCCACCGTGCCATTGACCCGCACCTGACCAGCCTCGGGACCCACGTGGCTGCCCTGGATGACGGCACTGTAACCGCCACCGGCGACCCCACTCTGGTTCCACAGGTAGTTCCGGCGCCACCCGGGATCACCCGCAGACTGGGCAGCCTCCTGCATCGCCGCGGCATGCTTCAGGCGGGTCAACTTGCGCCAGGGCATTTGCAGACTGCCCACGTGTGCCCTGGCTACCGGTGTGATCGCAATCCCCCGTGTCAGGGGAATGGCCTTGATTTGCGGACCGTAGCGTCTAGGAAGACGGAGTTCCGCCCCGATCGTGGGCCGTGAACCATCCAATGTCCACCGCCAAGAACTCCAGCAACGGGTCGCTCGCACTCGCGGCCTTGGGCGTGGTTTTCGGCGACATCGGCACCAGCCCGCTGTATGCCTTGCGCGAGTGCCTAGCCCATGCCGGCTACGATCCGGCGCACGGCCATGAGATGGTCTACGGACCGATCTCCCTGATGTTCTGGTCGCTCACCCTCATGGTGGCACTCAAGTACCTCAGCCTGGTCAGCCTTGCGACCGCCCAGGGTGAAGGCGGCATCTTTGCCCTGCTCTCGCTGCTGCGCTCGAAACCCGGAGTCCTGTCGCCGCGCCCCCTGGCCGTGACGGTGCTTGTCGTGCTGTTCGGCGCCGCACTGCTTTATGGCGACGGCATGATCACGCCAGCCATCTCGGTTTTGTCGGCGGTCGAAGGCTTGGGACAGCTGAATCCCGGCTTCTCCGGCTGGGTGGTGCCGATCGCCGTGGTCATCCTGCTCGGCCTTTTCCTTGTCCAGCGCCATGGCACCGCCCGCATCGGCGTCTTTTTCGGTCCGGTGATGGTGGTCTGGTTCCTCGCCCTCGGCGGCCTCGGCCTCTATCGATTCCTGGAGCATCCCGAGGTGATCACGGCCCTGTCCCCGCACTGGGGCTTTGCCTACCTGCTGCACCATGGCGCCCACGGCATCGTCATCATGGGCATGGTGCTGCTGGCGGTGACCGGCTGCGAAGCCCTCTATGCCGACATCGGCCATTTCGGCCGCCAGCCCCTGCGCCGGGCCTGGTTCAGCCTGGTCTGGCCGGCCCTGACCCTCAATTACCTGGGTCAGGGCGCACTCGTGGTCAGCGATCCAACGGCGGTGCAACATCCGTTTTACCGCCTCGTTCCCGAGTCGCTGCTGGTGCCCATGATCCTGCTGGCCACCCTTGCCACCATCATCGCCTCGCAGGCCATGATCACCGGCGTTTTCTCGCTCACCCAGCAGGCGGTCCAGCTCGGCCATCTGCCGCGCCTGCGCATCGTCCACACCAACCCGGATGTGCGCGGCCAGATCTACATGCCGCAGGTGAACTTCCTGCTGATGACCGCCTGCATCGCCCTCGTCATCCACTTCGAAAGCTCCAGCGCCCTCGCCTCAGCCTACGGCCTGTCGGTCTCGCTCGACATGCTGCTGACCAGCCTGCTCTTTGGACTGGTGGCCCGGCGGGTCTGGAACTGGCCTGCATGGAAGGCCCTGCTGCCGGCGGCGCTGTTCGCGATCATCGAGCTCGGCTTCGTCTGCGGCAGTCTGCTCAAATTCTTTCATGGCGCCTGGTTTCCACTGGCCGTGGCTGCGGTCATGTGGATGGTGATGAAAACCTGGACCGACGGCCGCGCCATCCTCTTCCAGGCCATGCAGCGCGGCCGCCTGCCAGTGCAGCACCTCGTCGAGGAAATCCAGAAGGGCCGAGTCATCCGCGTGCCCGGCACGGCGGTGTTCATGTCCGCCAGCGCCGACGGCCTGCCGCTGGCCCTGCTTCATCACCTCAAGCACAACAAGGCCCTGCATGAGCAGGTGGTGCTGCTGACGGTGAAGTTCGAGCCCGTGGCACATGCCCCTGAGGGCGGCCGCTTTGAGATCGAGGAACATCACGACCGCTTCTGGCGTGTCGTGCTCCACTACGGCTTTGCCGAGTCGCCCAACGTCTTTGACGACCTGTGCGCCGCCCTCGAATCGCGCGTCCGACTGAAACGCGCTGGCCTTACCTTCTACCAGAGCCGCGAGGTTCTGCTCACCAGCGGCGCCGGGCGCATGGCGCGCTGGCGTAAGAAGCTCTTTGTCACGCTCTCACGCCTGTCGCGCCCGGCCACCGGTTACTTCGAACTGCCGCCCCGGCAGGTCTGCGAGTTGGGCATCCAGCTCGAACTCTAGCCGCCCGCCCGACTCACAGCGCCGGGCGCACAACGATGATCTCGCCAAGCATCTGCTCCTGCTCCACCTGCAGGTGGTTGAGCTTCATCAGCTCAAGCATGGCCAGGAAGGTGACAATGACCTCGACCCGGCTGGCGGCATCACTGAACAGCGATTCGAAACGCACGCGCCCGCCGACCGGAATGGCCTCCAGCAGGTGCTCAATCTTGTCGGCGACCGTGTAGCGGTCGCTGACGATCTCGCGGATGTCGGTCGTGTTCTCGAACCGCTTGAGCACGCGCTGAAAGGCGCGAATCAGGTCGAAGATGCCCACCTGGCCAATGCTCGGCGCCACCGGCGCCTCAAGGTCGGGCAGTTCGGGATTGGTCGCGAAGAACTCGTCGGCCTTGGCCTCCTGGGTGCCGAGAAACTGGGCGGCGTCCTTGAACTTTTTGTACTCGACCAGCTGGCGGATGAGTTCCCAGCGCGGATCCTCCTCGTCCGCATCCTCCT
This sequence comes from Prosthecobacter sp., assembly GCA_036846165.1. Taxonomy (GTDB): domain Bacteria; phylum Verrucomicrobiota; class Verrucomicrobiia; order Verrucomicrobiales; family Verrucomicrobiaceae; genus Prosthecobacter. The sequence goes on along the minus strand of DAIUCN010000026.1, from coordinate 17,942 downwards.
CGGGCGGCTGCTGGGCCTGAGGCAGCAGTTCGCGGCTCTTGATGTACATCAGGTTGGCCGCCATGACGATGAACTCGCTGGCCAGCTCAACGTTGAGCATTTTGAAGGTGTCAATGTACTCGAGGTACTGCTTGGTGATGCGCTCGAGCGACACATCATAGATGTCGATCTCATCCTTCTTGATGAGGTACAGCAGCAGGTCGAGGGGGCCCTCGAAAATTTCCAGTTTGACCTTGTAATCCTTGTCTTCCACCCGCCGAGATAAGCGCGGCCGCGCGCGCGTGCCAGAAGAAAAAAAACGGCACCGAAAATCAGCCGATCCACCGGCACCAGACCAGGGCCAGCGGCGGCCCGATCACGAGCATGAGCAGACCGGGAAGCAGGTAATCGGTGCTGCGCAGGCGCCCGCTGGCGTAGACGATGGCGTTCGGCGGTGTCGAGATCGGCAAGGCCATGGCGGTCGAACAGGCGAGCGCCACCGGCACCAGAAAGGCCGCCTCGGCGCCGGGGCCGCCGCCCATGGCGCGGGCTATGACCAGGGTCACCGGCAGCAGGATGTTGGCTGCCGCCGTGTTGCTCATCAGGTTGGAGACCACCGCCGCCAGGCCGGCCAGCGCCAGCGCCGCCTGCCAGGCCGGCAGGCCGGCATCGCCGACGCGACCCGCCAGCCATTCCGCCAACCCCGACTGCTCGATGCCAACCCCCAGCGAAAGACCGCCGGCGAGAAGGATGAGCACATCCCAGTCAATGGCGCGGATGTCCTGGCGACGGATGACGCCCATCATCGACAGGCCAACGATCGGCACGAAGGAAACCACACCGGTCGGCACCCCATGCCAGGCACCCGACATCCACAAAGCGACGGTGAGCAGAAAGACCACGAGGGTGGCGAGACGCTGCCAACGGCGCACCTGCCCGGCTTCGGCCTCCGTGTCCGCGGCCGACGACAAGGCGAGCCGGGTGCGGTGCTCGGAGCGCAGAGGCCAGGCCAGCACTGCCCACAACACCCCAAAGAGCAGCAGCGCCGGCGGCGCCGCCAGCAGGCTCCAGCGCAGAAAATCCACCCTGGCCGAATTCTCGAGCAACGCCGCCGCAATCGCATTGGGAGGTGTGCCAATGATCGTCGCCATGCCGCCAAGGTTGGCGGCGCAGGCCAGGCCAAGCAACAGGGCGCGCGCCGTCCGCGACCCCTCGGGCAGGGCCGCCAGCGCCGGCCGCAGCATGGCCAGCATCATGGCGGCGGTGGCCGTGTTCGACATGAACATGCTGAAGCCAAAAGCCAGCGCCATCACCGCCGGCAGCAGGCGCGACGGCCGGCCAGCGCTCCAGGCAATGACCCGCGACGCCACCTCGCGGTCGAGCCCGGTGCGCTCGGCCGCACGCGCCAGCACGAGACCGCCGAAGAACAGCCACATCGGCGGGCTCGCCCAGGGCCGCACATAGGCCTCCCAGGCATTGCTGTCGCCGGCGGCGGCCAGCACACCTCCCTCGCGGCCGAGCACGACAATCTGCAGGCCGATGACCAGCAGGGCGACCGCAAAGGCCGGGATCGCCTCGGTGATCCACAGGCCGGCGCCCAGCAGGACGATGGCCAGCGCGCAGCGCCCCGCCTCGGTCAGGCCGGCATGCTCCGGCAGCCAGGCCACCACCAGCGCCGCCAGCGCACAGGCGCCAAACTTGAGCACGGCGCGAACGGAATCGAACTCTAGCCCGCGCAGCAGGCGGGCCATTTCACGGCGGGTGTCGTCCAGCATGCCTTTCCTTGTCTCCTTCCCTCCCCGGCCTCAAGCAAGGATTGCGCCAGAATCCGGCCTTGGCCCGCCGCCGCTCCCGCGCTATGAAGGCTGGCCCATGCCGCCGCCGCGCCGATTCAATCCCCATCCCTTCGCCTACCACCAGGAACTGGAACTCCAGATCGACACCCTCAGCAACGAGGGCCGCGGGGTCGCCCGCATCGATGGCTGGGTGGTGTTTGTCTCCTTCGCCCTGCCCGGTGAAAAGGTGCGGGCGCGCATCTACCGCAACCACAAGAACTTCAGCGAGGCCGACCTCGTCGAGGTGCTGGAGGCCTCGCCCGACCGGGTGACGCCGGTCTGCGGCGTCTTCGGCCAGTGCGGCGGCTGCCAGTACCAGCACCTCGCCTACGAGCGCCAGCTCGAATGGAAACGCCGCCAGGTCGAGGAACTGCTCTGGCACATGGCCCGGATCAAGCACCCCGTGCTGCCGGTGGTCGCCTCGCCCCGCCAGTACGGCTACCGCTCCAAGATCACGCCGCATTTCCAAAAACCGAAGGAGGGCGAGATCGGCGCCATCGGCTTCCTGCGCGCCGGCACGCGCAATGCCATGATCGACGTCACCGAATGCCCGATCGCCATGCCGGCGCTCAACGAAGGCCTGGCCCGCGCCCGCGCCGAGGCACGCGCGGTGCCCGGCACCTTCAAAAACGGCGCCACCCTGCTGCTGCGCGCCGCCGCCAACGGCGTGCTCACCCGCTCCGACGCCATCGCCATCGAGGAGGTCAACGGGGTGCGCTTCGAGTTCCAGGCCGGCGATTTCTTCCAGAACAACCCCTTCATCCTGCCGGAGTTCGTCGCCCACGCCGTCCGCGAAGCGCGCGCCCAGACCGGCGCCCGCTGCCTGCTCGACGCGTACTGCGGCAGCGGCCTGTTCGGCCTCAGTGCCGCCCGTGACTTCGAGGAAATCCTCGGCGTCGAAATCTCCGAGAGCGCGGTGCGCAAGGCGGCGCACAACGCCGAACTCAACGGCTTCACGAACTGCCGCTTCCTCGCGGCCGATGCCGGCGCCATCTTCGAGTCGGTACCAAGACCGGGGTCAGAAACGGTGGTCTTGGTCGATCCCCCGCGCGCCGGCTGCAGCGAGGCCTTCCTCGACCAGCTCTTCGCCTTCGCACCCAGCCGCGTCGTGTACATCTCCTGCAATCCGGCCACCCAGATGCGCGACCTCGTGCGCTTCACCGGGGCCGGCTTCACCCTGCTCAAGGTACAGCCCTTCGATCTCTTCCCGCAGACCAAGCACCTCGAGTGCGTGATGACCCTGCTGGGTCCGGAGGCCTGACCCAGCTCACTTCTTCTTGCGCTTCGCCTTCGCCGGTGCGGCCGGTCCGGCATCGGGCACGATGTTGGCGACCAGGCGCGGCACGTAGCTGTCGTAGCGACCATCGGGCGAAGGCCCGTCGGGTGCCATGACGGCGATCGCGGCATGCAGCGGCTTGGCGCGCTCGCCAAGCGCCTCGATCGCCGCCAGCGCCGGCATGGCCGTCAGCACGCCGTTGTCCTGCGGCGCAGCCAGGGCGGCCAGGGTGTCGAGGCCGGCTTGAAGGTCCGCAGCACCACCGTGCAAGCCAAGGCTCTGGGCGGCGGTGATGCGAACATCGGCTGAGGCATCGCCGAGCGCGGCGCGCAGCACATCCGCCTGTTCGCGGGTCGCCGATTCACCACGCATGAGCAGGCCGAGCGCGCCCCAGTGGCGCACGGCGCTGTCCGGGTCCTCTCGCAGCAGGCGCGCCAGCTCGCCAGTTGCCGTCGAATCCAGGCCGGACGCCAGTTCAGCGGCGGCGAGGATCTTCACCAGCGGATACTTCGCCTCATCGCGCGCCATGGCGTGCGGTGTCGAGCCCTCGGCGCGGGCGTGGATCTCGCGCTCGGGCAGGAAGCAGACATCGCGCACCTCCAGCAGGTGGTCGCGCTGGGCGGCACGCAGTTTTTCCAAAACGGCGCGGTGCTCGGGCGACTGCGCCAAGTTGCGCACCTCGTCGGGATCACTGTCCAGGTCGTAGAGCTCCTCGACATCCTTGGGTGTGCGCCAGAAGCGCGACTGCGCCTCGTTGGTCCGGCCCTGGACATAGAGGTCGTGCCAGACACGCGTCGTCGGCGTCTCGAACTGATAGGCCACACGCTGGGCCTGGGAGACGTGCGGGTAGTAGTTGCGCAGGTAAACGTAGCGGCCGTCGGTGACGCTGCGCACGAGGTCCATGCGCTCATCCATGCGCCCGCGCTCGCCAAAGAGAAACTTCGGCGGCTCGGCCTGATGGGGACCGGCGAAAGCGCGTCCCTGCAGCCAGGCCGGCGGCTCAATGCCGGCGAGGCTGAGCACGGTGGGAGCGAGATCGACAAAGCTGATCAGGCGGTCGGAGACGCCGCCGGCCTGATACTCCTTCGGTGCCAGGTGCCGCCATTTCTCGGGGAAGAACACCACGAAGGGCACCTGCAAACCGGTGTTCGACGGCCAGCGCTTGCCGCGCGGCATGCCACTGCCGTGGTCGGCGTAGTAAAAGACGATGGTGTCATCGGCGAGTCCCGCCTCCGCGAGTTCCCGCAGCCGGCGGCCGGCATCGGCGTCGGCCTCGCTGACCTTGTCGTAGTACTGCGCCCAGTCCTGGCGCACCTCGGGCGTGTCGGGATGGTAAGCGGGCACGCGCACGTCCCCGGGCCGGGTGATCTGAACGTGGGGCCGCGTGCGGATCTGGCTCTCGTGGCTCTTGGTCGAATTGAAGATGGCAAAGAAGGGCTGGCCCTCGGCGCGCTTGCGCCAGTGCGCCTGGCCGGAGGATTCATCCCAGACCTTGCCGGGCTCGCGCAGGTTGTAATCGGTCTTGCTGTTGTTCGTGCAGTAGTAGCCGGCCTCGCGCAGGAACTGCGGGTACATCTTGAAACCCTCCGGCAGCGACACCATGGAGCGCATGTGCAGGCCGCCGCTGCTCGACGGGTACAAGCCGGAGATGATGGCCGTGCGCGCCGGCGCACAGACCGGCGCCACCGACCAGGCGCGCCGGAAGCGCAGGCCCTTGGCAGCGAGGGCGTCGACATTCGGCGTGCGCGCCACCTTGTCGCCATAGCAGCCCATGTGCGGACTGTGATCCTCGCTGGTCAGCCAGAGAATGTTGGGCTTGTCGGCGGCAACGGCCGGCAAGGCAAGGGCGAGCAGGCAGAACGAAAGGAGCTTGTTCATGGCGCAGTCACAACGCCGCCGCACGCGGCGGATTTCAACAAAGTCGGCGCTCAGCCACGGGCGATGCGCTGCTGCAGCAGCACCTCGAAGAACAGCAGGGCCAGCAGGGCGAGCAGCAGCGGCTGCCAGAACTCGCTGCCAAAGCGGCGCGTGCGGTCGAGCTGGCGCCAGGCGTCGAGCGAGTCGACAAAGGCCGCCTGATGGCGTTCAGCGAGGCGTCGAACCCCCTCGACAGGCAGGGCGGCGAGATCGGATTCGGTCCCATCGAGATTGAGAGCGAACAGGCGTGTGCGACCGGCAGCACTGAGCTGGTAAACGCCGGGCGCGCGCAGCGGCGGCGTCTCCAGCAGGGCGGCACCGGCCTCGGCACGCGGCTGCAGGCCCTGCACCAAGCCTGTGGGATCGCGCAGTTCATGGGCGGTGCCGGCCAGTTCAACCGGCAGCACCAGCCGCAGCGGCGCGCCGGTGAGCGACCAGGCCGCACCGGCATTCTGCGTGGCCAGATGCGCCGCCAGCCGCTGCATGAGCGGCACGTAAAAGGGCTGCAGCGGCAGGTTCGACCACTCGGCGTCGGCAGTGGCGGCAAAGGCGAGCACGCGGCCGCGGCCAACCGTCTTCTCCAGCAGCAGTGGCACGCCGCGGTCGAGCTGCAGCACCGGCTGCACGCCCTCGGCAGTGCCGAACTCAAACCAGGACTGGAACTCGGCGTCCTGCAGGCGACCGCCACGCGCGTCATTGAAATAGAGCACGGCCGGATGGGTCAGGCGCTGCTGCAGGATGCGCGCCGCCGCGGCCTGGGCCCGCTGCAATCCGGCGACGGGCGCGGGATACAACCCTTCGCCCTTGCGGTGGAACTCGCGGTTGTACCATTCCAGGTCGCAGTGCGGTCCGGCAAAAACGATGAGGCCACCGCCGGCACGGACAAACTTGTCGAGATCCGCCAGGCGATTGCCCTGCAGTCGCTCAACATCGGCGAGCACCACCACCTCCTTGCCGCGCAGGTCCTCCTCGCGAAAGCGGCGCGCCTCGACCTTGGTGGTGCGCACCAGATCCTTCAGGCTGGCACTGGCCGACTGGTACGGCGCCAGCGCCAGTTCCAGGAAATCGGTCGCCCCACCGAGCGGGGTGGTACTCGGATCACCGTCGACCAGCAGGACGTTGAGCTGATCGCGCACCTGCACGACGGCATAAAAGGCGTTGTCCTCGGGAAAGCTGTCGCCCTCCAGGCGAACCGCCAGGGAGTGATCGCCGATGGTGTCGAAGGCATGGCTGAAATTCACGACGGACTCCCCGTTCGCAGGGAGCGAAACACGCGTGCTGCGCAGGCGTGCGCCATTTGCCTCCAGGTGCACGACAACATCCTGCCAGGGTTTCGCCCCGTGATTACGCAGTCGCGCACGCAAGCCCACAGGCTGGCCCTGGGCGAGCACCAGGGCGGAGAGATCAGCACCGGCAAGGCTGAGGTTTTCCGCGCTGTCGGAAGCCAGGCGGTAGAAGGTGAGCTGGGGCGACGGCTCCAGCTTGAGCAGAGCCTCAAGGGCAGGCAAGGCAGCGCCGTCGGCAGCCGCCTGCCAGTCGCCGGCCTGGAAGTCGGAGACCACGGCGACCTCGCGTGCACCGCTCTGGCTGCGCCCAAGCGCCGCGGCAACCGCCTGGAGGGCATCATTGACACGCACCGGCCCGGCCAGGCCGGTCACGTTGGCCAGCCGGCCGCTGATCTCTTCAGCCACCGTCGTGGGCTCATCGAGCAGGGGCGACGGTGTGCCGCCAGCCAGGATGACCTGGGAGTCGGAACCGCCCGGCAGTTCGCCGAGAATCTGGGCGAGATCCTGGCGCGCACGCTCGGCAGGGGAGCCCCCGGCCGCGGGCGCACGCATGGAGAAGGAATCATCCAGCAGCACGACGAGCGAGGTCTTGCCCAGTCCAAACGAGCGCAGGGCGGTGAGCACCGGCCGGGCCAGGCAGAGCGCCAGCACGATGGGGATGGCGATGCGCACCGCCAGCAGCAGCCACTGCTCAACCTTCATGCGCCGCTTGCGCTGGCGGATCACCTCATGGAGCAGGTGCATGGCACCCCAGCGAACCGTCACTACCCGCCGCCGGTTGAACAGGTGGATCAGCAGCGGGACGAGGAAGGCCGCGGCCCCCGCGAGCAGGATGGCGTTCAGGAAAGTCATCGCATTCTCAGCGCCAGATAGCTGCGCAACGCGGCAGCATGCGATTGGTCGGTCACCAGCGGCAGGTAGTCGACCTGATGCTTGCGGAACCCCTCCTTGAGCTGCTCCTGGAAGCGGCGCTGCACCTCGAGGTAGCGCAGACGGACGGCGGACGGATCGAGCAGCAGGGCGTCCTCGTCGTTCTCCAGATTCTCAAAGCGCGACCACTGGCCGAAGGGAAAGTCGATCTCGTCGCGGTCCCAGAGTTGAATCGCGATGATCTCATGTCCCTGGCGGCGCAGCACGCCGATCGCCTTCAGAATGGCGGCGGGATCGTCGAAGAAATCGCTGATGAGGATGACCAGGCCGCGGCGCTTGAGGCGCTGGGCGAGTGATTCAAGAACCGGCGCGAGCGCGGTGTCGCGACCGGGCTCGGTGCGGATCATCGTGTCGAGCAGATGATGCAGATGGGTGATGCGGGTGCGGTTGGGGATGAACTCGCGCACGCGGGTGTCGAAGGTGATCAGACCCACCGCGTCCTGCTGGCTCATCAGCAGATAGGCCATGGCCGCGGCCAGCTTGCGCGCATAATCCAATTTCAACACACCGCCGCGGCCGCGATACCCCATGCTGCCGCTGGCATCAAGCACAAGGGTGGCGCGCAGGTTCGTCTCCTCATCGTACTCGCGGATGTAGAAGCGGTCGGCGCGACCAAAAATCTTCCAGTCCAGCCGGCGGATGTCGTCACCCTGCACATAGGGCCGGTGCTGGCGGAACTCGACACTGAAGCCCTTGTGCGGCGAGGCATGCTGGCCGGTGGTGAAGCCCTCGACGACCGTGCGCGCGAACAGCTGCAGGTTCTGCAGGCTGGTGATGTCTTCGGCGTGAAGGATGTCAGAGAGGGAGGCCAAAGGAGTGTTTAGTGTTTAGTGTTTAGTGTCAGAGGGTCGGCGGGGGGGAAGAAAAACTCGGTGGAGGGTTCGCGGAGCTTGGCGTTGGCGGAGTCGGCACAGAATTCGTCGTCGCGGTGGATCATCGCCTGAATCATGCGGCCGATTTGCAAGGACATCTCAAACAGCAGATCACTCAACACTCCAAGCCCAGCCCCCTCACAGCACCTTCGCCTGCGTTTTCTTCACCCGCTGGATGAGTTCGGCGACGATGTGATCCACCGTGATGCCCTCGGCCTCGGCATGGAAGGTCGGCACGAGGCGGTGGCGCAGCGCGGGCGCGGCGAGGGCTTCGATGTCGTCGAGGGTGACGTGGGTGCGTCCCTGAAGCAGGGCGCGCACCTTGCCGGCAAGTACCATCATCTGGCTGGCACGAGGACCAGCCCCCCAGCTCAGCATCTCCTTCACGTAGGGCAGCGCATCGGGTTCATTTGGCCGGGTGGCGCGCACGAGGTCGAGCACGAAATCGGTGACATGATCGGGCACCGGCACCTTGCGGGCCAGCGCCTGGGCAGCCTGCAGTTCCTCGGCGGTGATGACCGGCTGAATCTCCTCCTGAAGGCCGCCGGTGGTGCGCGCGACGATCTCGCGTTCCTCCTCGCGGCTCGGGTAGTCCACCTTGATCAGGAAGAGGAAGCGATCCTTCTGAGCCTCGGGCAGCGGATAGGTGCCCTCCTGTTCGATGGGGTTTTGGGTGGCAAGCACGAAGAAGGGCTTCGGCAGCGGAAAGGTCTCCTGGCCCACCGTGACACATTTTTCCTGCATCGCTTCCAAAAGGGCTGCCTGGGTTTTCGGCGGCGTGCGGTTGATCTCGTCGGCCAGCAGGATTTGCGAAAAGATCGGGCCGGGTTGGAAGACCAGCTTGCGGCGCCCGGTCTCGGCATCCTCCTGAATGATCTCCGTTCCGGTGATGTCGGCCGGCATCAGGTCGGGCGTGAACTGAATGCGCCGGAAACCCAGATGCATGGCATCGGCCAAAGACTTGACCAGCAACGTTTTTGCCAGGCCGGGCACGCCTTCCAGCAGGCTGTGGCCACCGGCAGCGATGGCAATGAAAACCTGCTCAATGACGGCCTCCTGTCCGACAATGCGCTTGCTCAGGGCGGCCTTGAGCTTGTGATAACCTTCGACGAGGGCGGCGGCGGATGCGGTGTCAGACATGGGGGGCGGAGTCTAGTGGAGACGAAGTCCTGGCGTGTTTTCTTTCCCGAGTTGGGCAGCCCGATCATGGCGGGGGCGCCGGACCTGTCATTTGAAAAAACACCCATCGCCGCCATGCTGCAGTGCCGCCAATGGCCAAAGCCAGCCGGCCGAGAAACTTCCACCCGCCTTCATCCCAGCTTCATCCAGCGCGTGCCAGGGTGGCCCTGTTGCCACAACCAAGCAAAAACGTCATCGCCACAGCCCCCACTCCCTGCATAGAATGGCTGTCAATTCCGTCTCACCCCTCATGAAACGCCTTTTGCTGTCACTGCTGTGCGGTTTGATCGCCAGCGTTGGCCCGGCCCAGGTGACCTCGCCCATCGTTGGCTTTTTGACCCTCCACCTGCAGCCAGGCACGAACTTCATGGGTTTCGCCCTGCAGCCGGGCCTCGAACTGCAGACCCCGTTCACGATCGCCAGCGGCGACCGCCAACAGGTTTTCCTGCAGGGCGATCTGCTGACGGTGGCGGACGACCAGTTCAGCGCCGGGCCGCGTCCAACGCACGCCATCGAAATCATCACGCCCGGCACCGGCGAGGGCTTCACCAGTGTCATCACGGCAACGGTCGCCAGCGGTCGCCAACTCAGCCTGGCTGAGGCGGTTCCCGCCGGTGTGGCCAACGGCGCCGTCCTCAAAATCTGGCGTTTGTGGACCTTGGGCGAAGTGTTTGGCGCGAACAATCAAGCTGGACTGACCGGCGCAGAATCGGCCGGCGAGGCCGACCTGGTCCTGCTGCCCAATGGCGACGGTTTTGACAGGTACTTTTACTGCACGGGCGGCGCCCTCGGTCAGGGCTGGCGACTCGATGGCGCCGGCAGCACCCCTCAGGCGGACGTGCCTGTGCGGCTCGGCGCGGGGGCTGCGCTGTTCGTCCGCTCCGCCAAGTCCGTGGTCCTCACCGGCCAGGTCAAGTCCGGCCGCACCCGTGTACAGCTCCGCACCGGCCACAATTACGTGGCCAACCTCTGTCCGGTGATCGCAAGCGGCGAAAACGCCTCCACCGAAGGCCGGACACTCGCCAACTCCGGACTCGCCGCCGGCCTGCAGGGGGCAACCGTTTCGGAACAGGCCGACCTCGTTCTGCTCTGGAATGGCACCGGCTACGACGCCTACTTTCATTCGACGGGCGGCCCGCTCGACAGCGGCTGGCGCAAGGTTGGGGCCGGCGCCGTTGACCAAGCCGGCGTGGCCCTGCCCGATGGCGCCTTCGTCATCCTGCGCCGCGGCGCCCCCGTGACGCTTGCCCTCAACCAAGGCAACTTTTGAACCGGACTGCGATGAAACACGCCACTCTCGCCTGCCTCGCCTTCTGGTTCGCGATCGCCTGTCCGGCCGCCACGCTGACCGTTTCAAACACCAGCGCCGGTGGCAACGGTTACCACGGCATTGCCAACGAGGCAGGCAGCCTGCTGACCCCCGGTGAGGCCCGCGGTGTGCTCGGCCGCATGACGCTGAACGACACTGAGATTGCCGAACTCGTCGAAGCCGGCGACATCGCCGCGCTTGATGCGGCCTTCCAGCCCTTCGGCAGCGACTTCGCCCTGAAATTGAGCGAAAGCGGCCCCGCTGGCGCCTTCGAAAAAAGCGTCACGGCCGACAGCCGCGTCTCGGCCAACAGCTTCGGCGGCAGCCCGGTCTATCTCTGGATCCATCTCGGCGATGAGCGCGTCAGCGCCGCCGAATACCTGCTGGCCAAACTGATCCCGGTCTTCCCCACCGATGCCGAGGAAGCTCCACCCACCTTCGTCAGCCTGGCGCTGCGCCCGGCCAACATCGCCCGGCTCCACGCCGGCAGCCTGGCCGGCAGCCACGATTATGGCCTTGGCGCCGGCGCGACAGCCAGCCTGCGCCTGCAACCTCCCGACGGCGCCCCCAACAACCTTCCGATCGCCCAGGACCTCGCTCTGCAAGTGCTTGCCGGCGTCGCCTACGCCAGTCAGGTGACCGCTACCGACGCCGACCTCGACCCCTTGGAGTTCATCAAGGTCAGTGATCCCGCCAAGGGGCTGCTGGTTTTCAACAACGACGGCAGCTTCACCTACACCGCCGGCGCCGAACAAAGCGGCCAGGACAGCTTCACCTTCAAGGCGAATGATGGCAAAACCGACTCAGCCAGCGCCACGGTGACCCTCCAGATTCAAAATGGCGGCAAGCTGGCGCAAACCCTGACCTTCACGCCGCCGGCGCAAGTCGACAGTACCTCCGAGCCGCTGCTTCTCACCGCCACCACCACGTCGGGACTGCCCGTCAGCTTTGAACTGCGCAGCGGGCCCGCCACCCTCGAAGGGGCAACACTCACCCTGGCCGGCACGGCCGGCACCCTGCATGTGCGCGCCAGCCAGCCAGGCAACGCCAGCTACGCCGCGGTCCGTGTCGACCGCCTCATCCACGTCGTGCCTTCCAGCAACACCCTCGCCATCGGCAGCCTCAATCAAGTCTACCTGGGCATCCCCCTGCAGGTCAGCATCATAGGCGCCTCACCCGAGGAAGTCACCGTCACGTACAACGGCAGCCCCCAGCCACCCGTCGATGCCGGCACCTACACGGTCGTCGCCAGCCTCGGTGAAACCCTCAAGACCGCCAAACTCGTCATCGCCAAGGCACCGCTGACAGTGACCGCGGACGACCAATCCCGTCTGCTGGGCGAACCCAACCCCGAACTGAGCTTCAGCTACGCGGGCTTTGTCGGTGCAGACAGCGCCGAGACCGTCTTCCCTGCCCCGGCGACGAAAACCACCGCTGCACCGCAGGCCAGCACCACCGCCAAAGAGACCAGCCCGGCCGGCAGCTACCCCATCCGCCTCAGCGGTGGTGCAGCGGCCAATTACCACTTCGTGTTCGTGCCCGGCACCCTCACCGTCGAGGGCTTCGAGGGTCGTTACGAAGTGCTGCTGACCGATGCCGAACTGGAGCACGTCACCGCCAAGGTGGAAGTGACCCCGGGCAAGACCGTCAAGAATGGTCTGCTGCCCTTCAGCGGCAAACTGTGGGTGCCAACGGAAATCGCGCCCCTGCCCCTCAAGGGCGGCTTCAGCCTCGATCCCGAAACAGAACGGGCCAGCGTGTCGCTGCCCTTCAGCCGCGGCGAGAACGCCTACGTGCTCAATCTGGAGCTCGATCTGGAGGGAACCCTGACTGCCGAACTGAGCCTCAATGACGCCCCCCACAGTGCCGGACTCGACGGCCGCAAGCTGCACAGCTTCGGCAAAAATGCAGCGCCGCCCTCGCTCGGCACCCACACCCTGATCCTCGCCCCCGGCGAACGCGTAGCCGGCGGCGGGAACGACCTGCCCGCCGGTGCCGGCCATGCCACCGCCCTGATCAGTGCCACGGGCCAGCTCAAGTTGGTCGGCCGCCTGGCCGATGGCATGCCCCTGATGGCGACGCTGCTGCCCGATGCCGAAGGGCACTACCGCCTGTATGCCAACCCCTACAAACGCCTGAACAGCTTCGTGGCCGGCGCCCTGCCGCTGACCCCGCACCCGGATCTGGACGGGCTTGGCCACATCGCCGAAAGCGAGGGCCAGTCGCTTTTCTGGACCAAGGCGGGGTCAGACAAGGATAAATCCTCTCGCGCCGGCATCGACCTGCTCACCTGCGGCCTGCGCCTCGACCCCTGGCGCAAACCCGCGAAGGCCGGCAAGACCAGCCCGGAAATCACGCTGCTGGGTGAACTGGGTCTGGTCGCGGAAAACACGGTCGGCGTCGCCCACAGCGACCTGCCCGGCATCGCCGCGGCGGATCTGCCAGGCAGCGTGCGAATCGGTGCCACCGGCAAATTCAGCGTGCTGGATCCGGTCGACAACCCGGCTGGCTGGCAGATCACCCTCAACCCCGCCAACGGCAGCTTCAAAGGCAAATTCACCCTGCGCGACGGCAAGACACGCACGGTGAATTTCACCGGCATGCTGTCCCGGTCGCTCAGCACGGACCCCACGGCCCTGCTCGGCCGCGGTCACTTCCTACTCCCACCCGCGCCCGATGCAGCGACGACGGAACTGCTGTCGGGCGAGATCCAGTTCCACCTGGATCCCGACTGAGCGGGCGACGCCCAACGGCGCCGCCCGCTTCGCCGTGACTCACTTGCGAGCGAGCAGGAAGAACTCGATGCTGTCGATGAGCGCCTGCCAACTGGCGTCGATGATGTTGGTCGACACCCCCACCGTACCCCAGGTGCGCGTGCCATCGGTGCTGACCACGAGCACGCGGGTCTTTGCCGCCGTGCCGGTGCCGCTGTCGATGATGCGCACCTTGTAGTCCTCGAGTCGCATGGACGCGATCTGCGGGAAATGCGGCAGCAGGGCCTTGCGCAGGGCGTTGTCGAGCGCGTTCACCGGACCATCGCCCTCGTCGACCGTGTACTCCGGCCGGCCATGAACGAGCAGTTTCACCGTGGCTTCATTGGTTTCGGCCGCCGCGCCGCTGCGGAAGCGGTGGGTGGTGTGGAACTCGAGCAGCTCAAAGCAGCGCGTCTCCTGGCCGAGCAGGCGACGGATCAGCAGCTCGAAGCTGGCCTCGGCCGCCTCGAACTCAAAGCCCTCGCTCTCCAGGCGCTTGACCTCGGCAAGCACCTTCTGCACCTCGGGCGAACCCTTGGCGAGCGGCAGGCCCATGGCCTCGGCCTTGATCAGCACGTTCGACTGGCCGGACATGTCGGAGATGGTGATGACGCGCTCGTTGCCGACCAGTGCCGGATCGACGTGTTCGTAGGTGCGCGCCAGCTTCTGGACGGCATGCACGTGCAGGCCGCCCTTGTGGGTGAAGGCAGCCAGGCCGACGTAGGGCGCGCGGATGTCGTGCGGCACGTTGGCGAGTTCATCGACGAAGAAGGCCAGCTCGCGCAGGCGGGTCAGGTCGAGCCCGAGCGGGATGCCCATCTTCAACTGCAGGTTGGGCATGACCGTGGTCAGGTTGCAGTTGCCGACGCGTTCGCCGTAGCCATTGATCGTGCCCTGCACCTGGCTGGCACCGGCGCGCACCGCGGCGAGGGCGTTGGCGACGCCGACCCCGCCGTCGTTGTGGGTGTGGATGCCGACCGGCCGGCCGAGGTGGGCAATGACCCTGCGGGTGACCTCCTCGACGAATTCCGGCAGCGCGCCGCCATTGGTCTCGCAGAGCACCACCAGGTCGGCCCCGGCGTCCTGCGCGGCCTTGACCGTGCGCAGCGAGTACTCCGGATCCTCGCGGAAGCTGTCGAAGAAGTGCTCGGCATCGTACAGCACCTCGCGGCCGTGCTTTTTCAGGTAGGCGACCGTGTCGGCGATCATCGCCAGGTTTTCCTCCAGGCTGACCTGGAAGACTTCGGTGACGTGCAGCGGCCAGGTCTTGCCGACGACGGTGACCGCAGGCGTCTGCGCGTCGAGCAGCATCTGCACCTGCGGGTCGTCCTCGACCTTCATCTTGCCGCGGCGGGTCATGCCGAAGGCGGTGATTTTGGCGTTTTTCCAGGAGCGCTTGGCCGCCTCCTGGAAGAAGGCGGCGTCCTTGGGATTGGAGCCCGGCCAGCCGCCCTCGATGTAGTGCACGCCGAAGTCGTCGAGTTTTTCAGCGACGCGGAGCTTGTCGAGGGTACTGAAGGAGATGCCGGTCCCCTGCGTACCGTCGCGCAGGGTGGTGTCATAGATGGTCACGGACATGGGAGGAAAAGAAAGAGGGGGACGTTGAAAAAAGGGGTTGGAAACGGCCGGAACAGGGTCCGGCTGACGCACCAGCGCCATGCTCAGGCGCCTCAGCGGCGCCAACAGGGGCCATCACGGACTCCAGCGCCTGCGTCAGGCGCCCTGGAGCCCGCAGCTAATTCGGATCGCACGGATGGCCGGAACGGAATGCATGGGAACCTTAAAATAACCGCTCCCAGTCTGTCCGCAAGGGGAGATTGCCGACACACCTGCCCGGGCTCGCGCCGATTTCCGTTGCAGTGCCCGCCGACCGTGGCAGAGACGCGGCGTGCTGCAAAACCCCGTTGCCTTCCTGCGTGTCACCGCCCTGCTGGAGGCGGTCTCCTACCTCGTCCTGCTCGGCATCGCCATGCCCCTGAAATATGTCTGGGGCCTGCCCCTCGCCGTGCGCGTCGCCGGCTCCATCCATGGCGCCCTCTTCGTCGTGCTCTGCTTCGCCCTGCTGCGCGTGCTGCAGCAGACCGACTGGCCGCTGCGCCGCGCCGCCCAGGTCTTTGTCGCCAGCCTGGTGCCGATCGTGCCCTTCCTGATGGACCGTCAGATGAAAGCCTGGGCCGCCGCCTTCCGGCGCGCCTGAAGCCTCAGCGACCCACCGCGCGCTTCAGCTCGTGCTGGGCCTGGTTGAAACCAGTCACGGCGCGCACCCGGCTCTGGCGGGCGCGGGTCAGTTCCTCGCGGGCCAGCAGGTACTCCAGCACCACCCCAAGCTGGCTGGCCTGGCGTTCCTTGGCGAGCTTGACCATCTCCTCGGCGGCCTGCACCGCCTCGTCATTGATGGCGATTTGGTCGTGCGCACTCTGCGCCCGGGCGGCCGCCTCGACGACCTCGCGCCCAATGGCCGCCTTGACCTGCGCCGACTGCAACTGCGCCGCCTCCTCGCGGGCGCCGGCGATGACCTTGCGCTGCTTGTCGAAAAGTCCGCCGGGGCCGATCTTCCAGCCGAGACCGACAAAGACATTCTGCGAATCGTCGAAGTTGCCGAGGTCGCCGTTGAAACCGCCGCCGAGGCCGCCAAAGCCGTAGCCGGCCTGCACGCTCGGAATCAGCGGCGCCACCCGCGCACGCTCGCGCTCCCAGGCGGCGGCGGTGCTGACCGCGCTCGCCGCCTTCACCTCGGGGCGATGCTGGTTGGCCTGGGAAATCAGCGAGGCGACCCCGGTCTTGCGGTCGAGCAGGCGCACCGGCACCAGGTCCGCCTTCGCCGGCCGCAGTTCGGTCTCCGGCGGCAGTCGCAGGGTTTCCGCCAGGGCGGCGGCGGCGAGATCGCGCTTCTCCTCATGCTGCCGAATCGCCAGCTTCTCCCGGCTGACCTGGGTCTTCACCCGCAGCAGGTCGGCCCGGAAGGCGGTGCCGGCCTCGACCGCACCGCCAATCTGCGTTTCATAGTCCTGGGTCAAGCGCAGGTCGTCCTCGAGGATCGCCAGTTCGGCCTCCGCCGCCAGCAGGCCGTAATAACGCGCCGTGGCCTGGGTGACGATGTCGCGCCGCGCCTTTTCCGCAAGTTGCTCGGCCGCCAGCGCCTGCTGCTTGGCCGCCAGGGCGGCGTAGTACAGGTCGCCCGGCGACCAGTCAATCATGAGGTTGGTACCGACCGTGTAGTGCTGCTTGCTGACGTCAAACACCGCGCCGGCAATGTCCTGGACATTGCCATCGGCACGCCGGTAGCCCGCCCCCAGGGTCAGGGCCGGCCAGAAGCGCTGCCAGGCCAGTTTCGACTCGGCAATCGTCTCCGTATGGCGGGTGCGCGCGAGTTCGATCTCATCGTTGTTGGCCCCGGCCAGCTTCATGACCGTGGGCAGGTTCACATGCATCGGCGCCGCCAGCGCCGGCACCGCCAGCAGCAGGAGGCAAAGAGTCCGCAGAATAAACAGGGCGGCAAAATTGGGGTGCGTTTTCATGCGTCGTTCGTCATTCCTTCACCGTCACTTCCTGGCCATCGGCCAGCACCACGCTGCCCGGCAGCAAGACCACCTCGTCCGGCTTCAGTTCCGGCACCTCGACGTGGACACCGTCGTTGAAACCGGGTTTGACGGCGGTCTTCACCGCCTTGCCGCCGACGTGCTTGAAGACAAAGCTGTTGGCCTTCTCCTTCACCAGTCCGGCCACCGGGATGAGCGTCGTGTTGTCGCGCTGCTCGACGGCGATGCGGGCGGTGGCAAACATGCCGGGGCGCAGACGGCCATCGGCGTTGTTGAAGTCGGCCTCGATGAGCATGGTGCGGGTGGCGGCATCGAGCTGGCCGGTGAGGCGGCTGAGGCTGCCCTTGACGACCTCGCCGGCGAGCGCATCCACCTTCGCCTCGACCTGCAGGCCGGGCTTCAGACGGGCGGTCTCGGTCTCGATCACCGGCACCTGGAAGCGCAGGGTGGCGACATCGGTGAGCTGCAGCAGCGTCTCCCCACCGGCGGCGGCGAAGGCACCGGGATCGACGCGACGATCGGTGACCACGGCGGCAAACGGCGCCTTGATCTGCGCCAAACCCATGAGGGCGTTCGTGCGCTCCATGCCGGCCTTGGCAATCGCCAGCTTGGCCTCGGCATCATCCACCGACTGCGGCAGAATCAGGTCCGGCGATTTCGCCCGCGCCTCATGCAGGCGCTTGACCTCGATCTCCGCCGCCGCCACCTCTGCGCGGTGGCCAATGAGGTCGGCCTCCAGCTCCGGCACCTCAATCTGCACCAGGGTCTGGCCGGCGCGAACGACGTCGCCCTTGTCGACCGCGATCGATTTCACATAGCCGGCGACGCGCGCCTTCAGCTCAACCTGCTGCCAGGGCGCAAACTCACCCGGCAGAGTGATCCAGCGGTGAATCGTGCCCTGACGCGGCTTCGTCGCCGGCAGTTCCAGCGCCAGCGCACCGGTGGTCAGGAGGGAGAGAAAAAACAGGGATTTCATGGGCTGCGTCAATCTGTCAGGTCAGTCAGGTCAGTCAGGTCAAGCAGGTCAAGCAGGTCAAGCAGGTCAAGCAGGTCAAGCAGGTCAAGCA
>DAIUCN010000025.1:0-50376 GCA_036846165.1 Prosthecobacter sp. | reverse complement strand
GGGCAGCAGAAGCAGGGCGGGCAGAAGGCGGCGATACATGGCTGGAGAGGAAAACGCACCATCCCGGGTATTCCTGCGGGGGTTGTCACCGGCTCCGGTACTCCTGTGATGCACGCTGCCGCCGGCGCCGGTGAATGCTGTTTTTAAACCTTGACGCGCCTCTTGATGGTCAGCATTACTGCAAAAGCCCGGTCGATTGCCCGGACTACCGCCCTTCGCACCCAGCTCCCTCCCTTTATGATGTCCCCTGGAGTTCACTCCCTTGCCCGCCGGGCTGCCGGCGCACTGCTCACGGCCGCGATGCTTGCCGCCTCTCCCCTTGCGGCGCAGATTGCACTCGACGCTCCAGCTCCCGCCAGCCGCAAGATCGTCCGGGCCGTGGATGTGGAATTCCAAGGTGTCTCAGCCCTTGATCCCGACCGCGTGCGTGCGCAAATGTCCACCCGCGTTGGCGAACCCTACACGGACGAGGGCGTGGAGCGCGACCTGCGCAATCTCTACCAAACCGGTGCTGTCGAGAACGTCGACATCCGCGCCGTGGATGTGGCTGGAGGCGTGCGTGTCATCGTCACCATCGCCGGCCGCGGTGGCATCGGTGAGATCGCCTTCCTTGGCAACGCAGCCTTCGACAACGACAAGCTGCGCAAGGAAATCGAGGTGAAGGTCGGCGACCCGGTCGATGAGATCAAGATCTCAGCCGCTCAGCAGAAGATCCTCGAGCTCTACCAAAAGAAGGGCTTTTCCGATGCCCTCGTCACCTATGAAACCGCGCCTTCCAGCAAACCTGGATTCACGAGCCTGACCTTCAAGGTTGAGGAGGGGGGCAAGGGCTTCATCGGCGAAATCCGCTTCGAGGGCAACAGCGTCATCCCCGACAAGAAGCTGCGCGCCGAACTGACCTCCAAGGAAAAGACCTTCTGGCGCCTGTTCGGGAAGGCGGGCAAGCTCGACAACCAGGCCGTCCTTGAGGATGTGCGCAAGATTGAGAAAGCCTATCAGGACAAGGGCTACGTTTACGTCAAGGTTGGCTACCGCCGTGAAACCGTCAGCGACGACCGCGTCGCCCTCGTCTTCGAGATCACCGAGGGCGCGCAGTATGAGGTTGCCGGTCTTGAGATCGAGGGCCTCACCCTTTTCACCAAGGAGGAACTCATGCCCGCCGTGCTTACCGAGCCCGGCCAGATCTACTCGGGCACCGAGGTGCGCGACGACGAGAAGATGATCCAGGACTACTACGGCTCGCGGGGATATGCCGATGCGCGTGTCGAGACCCGACTGTCCGATGCCGGCCCAGGCAAACTCAACGTCACCTTCAGTGTCTACGAGGGCGGCAAGTCCTTCATCCGCAAAATCAACATCAGCGGCAACAGCAACACCGAGGACCGCGTGATCCGTCGTGAACTGCCCCTGACGCCCGGCGACGAGCTCAACACCGTTCTGTTGGAAAACTCCCAGCAGCGCCTGCAGAACCTCAACTACTTTGAAGGTCCCGGCGAAGCCAATCCGCTCACCGTTCGTCCTGTCGCGACCGAGGTTCCGGGTTTCAAGGACATTGAGGTGAATGTCACCGAGAAGCCGACCGGCACCATCAATTTCGGTGCCGGCTTCAGCTCGATCGACAGCATCGTCGGTTTCATCGACGTCACCCAGACCAACTTCGACATCACTGACTGGAGCGACTTTCGCGGCGCCGGCCAGCGCTTCAACATGAACATCCGCTTTGGTCCGCAGCGCCAGGATTTCAACCTGTCCTTCACCGAACCCTGGTTCATGGGCCAGAAGCTGGCGCTCACGACAGAGTTGTTCTACCGCAACATGTTCTACCTGTCGGACCGCTTCGACCAGACCAATGCCGGCACCTCGATCGGTCTGCGCAAGCCGATTGGCGATCACGCCTACTTTGAGAGTGTGTACACCCTTCAGTCCATTGACATTGATGTCGATGACCGCCGCAGCACGACCCAGATCCTGCGTGATGAAGACGGCCAGTTCACCCAGAGCAAACTCGACTTCAGCTTTGTCCACGATACCCGCGACAGCGTCTTCATCACCCGCAAGGGGCACAAGCTTGAGGCCGGCATGATGGCCTCCGGTCTTGGCGGCGACGCCGAAGTCTGGGGTGCCAATTTTGGCGGCATCCAGTATTTCAGCCTGCCCGGTGACGGCATCATCAGCTTCGAGGGCATGGCCCGTTTCGTCGACGCCTGGGGCTCCGGCGAGGTGCCGATCTACGAGCGTCTCTTCCTTGGCGGCGCCAACAACGTCCGCGGTTACGACTTCCGCGAGGCCGGTCCGAAGGACATCTCCGGCGAGCCCATCGGCGGCAGCTCCTCGATCTTTGCCAGCGCCGAATACTCCTTCCCGATCATTGAGAAGGTGCGCGGCGCGTTCTTCTACGACCTCGGCTACATCAGCACCGATATCGACGCCACCAACGGCCGCAATGCCCGCGGCATCCGCAACGGCGGTCCGATTGTCGGCGACGGCGAACTCTATTCCAATGCCGGCATCGGCCTCCGCATGTTCCTGCCCATCGGCCCGATTCGCCTCGACCTCGGCATCCCCGTCCACAAGGATGAGTTCACTGGCGACAGCCCGCGCTTCCAATTCAACATGGGCTACAAGTTCTGATGCCCCGATTCCTTCTTTGTTCCATGATCCGCCCCCTGCTTTCCCTTCTTGCCGCCGGCGCCCTGCTGTCCGGTGCCGATGCCGCCGACCTCAAGTTTGGCGTCGTCGACATGTCCAAGGCCTTTTCCGAGTTCACCAAGACCAAGGAAGCGGCCGACAAGTTCAAGGCCAATGTCGACAAGGCCCAGCGCGAGATGAATGAGCGCTGGTCGGGTTATAAGACCCTCATGGACGGCATGCAAAAGCTGAAGAAGGAGATCAGCGACCCGATCAGTTCGCCCGAGGTGCGGAGCAAAAAGGCGGTCGAGTTCGAGGAAAAGGCCAAGCAGCTGCGCGAGCTTGAGCAGGAGATCAGCGAGGCTCAAAACCGTCGCACCAACCAGCTCAAGCAGGAGGATGTCGAGATTCGCCGCGGCATTTATGATGAAATCCTCACCTGCGTCCGGGAGCAGGCCAAGGCCGAGGGCTATGATTTCGTGTTCGACCGTTCGGGCATGAGCCTTTCGACGGTGCCCGTGCTGCTCTACTACAAGGACGCCACCGATCTCACGGACCTCGTCGTCGCCGAACTCAACAAAAAGCCCGCCGAGGGTGCCGAGCCGGCGAAGAAGCCCTGATCGGCTGCGTTTCCTTCAGTTCAGGGCACGCCGGTGATCCCGCCGCGTGCCCCTCATCGCTTCCCGAGATGAGTGCGTTCCTCACCCTCCAGCAACTGGCCGGATTGGTCGACGGCGAGATCCGCCGCGGTGATCCGACCGTCAAGATTACCGGCATCAACGCGATCGCCGAGGCAGGGCCCGGCGAGGTGACCTTCCTTGGCAATGATCGTTATGCGCCAGCCCTGAAAACGACACGCGCACAGGCCGTTCTGGTGGCTGTCAACTTCGAGGCGGATTCCGGGGAGGGGCCGGCCCTGATTGCCGTGGCCAATCCAACGCTGGCCTTCTCCGCCGTCGTCCGCCATTTCACCCCGGTTCCGCCGCCTTTCCAGCCAGGCGTGCACCCCTCGGCGCAGGTGGACGCGCGCGCGCGCTTCCATCCCGACCGGGTTTTCATTGGTCCCTGCGCGGTGGTCGAGGCGGAGGCCGAAATCGGCGATGGCTGCTCGCTTCATGCCGGCGCCTATGTGGGTCGCGGCGCGCGCCTTGGCGAGGGCTGCGTGCTGCATGCGGGCAGCATCGTGCGCGATCACTGCGTGCTTGGTTGCCGCGTTGTCGTGCACAGCGGAACGGTCATCGGCAGCGATGGCTTCGGCTATGAATTCACGGGCGGGCGCCACATCAAGATCGAGCAGGTTGGCATGGTCGAGATTGGCGACGATGTCGAGATCGGCGCCTGCACAACGATTGACCGCGCCCGTTTTGGCCGCACGATCATCGGCGAGGGTACCAAGATCGACAACCTGGTGCAGATCGGCCACAATGTCCGCATCGGCCGGCACTGCGTCATCGTCTCGCAGGTCGGCATTTCCGGAAGCACCCGCCTCGGCGACCACGTCACCGTCGCCGGTCAGGTCGGCATCGCCGGGCATTTGGAGATCGCCGACAAGGTGGTGCTGCTTGCCAAGTCCGGTGTCACCAAGAGCCTGACCGAGCCCGGTGCCTACACCGGCTTTCCCGCCAAGCCGCTGATCGAAGGGCGCCGGTTGCTGACCCTGCCGGGCAAAATCCCCGACATCCTTGACCGTCTCAAGGCACTTGAGAAACGCCTGGCGGCTCTTGAGGCCGCCGGCAGCAACGCCCCTTGAGCTTATGACAGCCGCTCCCGCCATCTCCGTTGTCGTGCCATTGTACAACGAGGAGGACAACGTGGCTGAACTTCAGGATCAGGTCGCCGCCGCCCTGGCCGGACGCGACTATGAACTCATCCTCGTTGACGATGGCAGCACCGACGCCACGGTTGCGCGCGTGCGGCGCGACGGCCGCACCCGGCTCATCGAGTTCGCCGCCAATGCCGGCCAGAGCGCGGCCATGTATGCCGGCCTGCAGGCGGCGCGCGGTGAGGTGCTCGTCACGCTCGATGGTGACCTCCAGAACGACCCCGCTGACATCCCCGCCTTGATGGCCCGGCTTGAGCAGGGCTGCGATTTGGTCTGCGGCTACCGTGCCAACCGCAAGGACACCGCCTTCAAACGCTGGCAGAGTCGCGTCGCCAATGCCGTGCGTGCGCGTTTCGTCGGCGATGGGGTGCGCGACACCGGTTGCACGCTCAAGGCCATGCGCCGCGAGTGCCGCGAGGCTCTGCTGCCCTTCAATGGCATGCACCGCTTCATTCCCGCGTTGATCGGTGGCATGGGCTATTGCGTCGCCGAGATGCCGGTGAACCACCGTCCGCGCGTGCACGGCGTCAGCAAGTACGGCTTCGGCAACCGCGCCTGGCGCGCCACGCTCGACATGTTCGGCGTGCGCTGGCTGAATCAACGTCGCGTGCGCATCCGCAGCAAAGAATCCGCGTTTCCGTCTTGACCGGCGCCGCCTCCCGCCTGCATCCTGCGCCAGCCATGCACCGTCAGCCGGAATGAACCTGCGCGAACAACTGAGAGTCATCCTCCCGGACATCCTGCCCGACGATCCCGAACAGGCCATCAAGGGAACGGAACTCATCCGCATGGTGCGCCTGCGCCTCGCCGGCGATTACAGCGACGCCACCTTGCGCTATCATTTCTCCATCCTCTCCTACGACGCCACCTCGCCGATCGCCAAGGTGGATCAGGGCCAGGGCTACTACCTGCGCCAGGCGCGTGTCGTGCCGGCCAGCACCTCCGGCTACCTCTTTGGCGGCGCCGAGGGCGACCAGCGCGCCGGTCGTTACCTGCGGCTGCTGGCCATCTTTGAGCGGCTCTGCCTGCTGCGCGCGCAACATCCCTTCCTGCTCAATGGCCGCGCCGGCCAGGCGGTTGAGGTGCGCAGCCACTGGGATATCCCGGATTTGGTTGTTGCCGAGTGGGATCTCGAGACCGGCCCGGATGACGTCACCCGCTTCGACACCGCCATGCTCGGCTTGCGCCGCCACCTCGGGGGGCCGGAGGCCATTGTCACCGGCGTGCAGTTGAAGACCGGCATCAACCACGAAAACTGCGCCGCCGAATTCTTCCAGACCCTCAGCGCCACGCGCTGGACCCTGCAGAGCGAGATGGTCGTCGCCGAACCCCTCAACGACGAGGCCCTCGTCGAGGCCCTGCGCAGCCTGGGCAACCAGTTCGGCGTCGGCATCAGCAGCCTCGGCATCCACGCCGCCCAGCTCGATGATCTGCCGCCCGCGCGCGACCTGCACGCAATGGGCGTGGCGGAATTCGAGAGCGTGCTCGCCAAGCTGCGCCTGCAGCGCGTTACCGCACCGGTGCTGCGCCCGCGCATGGATTGGCAGGCCCTGTCCGCACTGTCGAAAAAGCATGCCGCCATCAGTGGTCTGGTGCGCTGGCTGGGCGACAGCCTTTCCGCGGGCATGCCGGCGGTGCGTTGAAGCGCATCGCGTTGACTTCGCCGGCTTCCGCCGCGTAATGAAGGAAATGAAGAAAAACCGGCCGGCCGGCAACCGCACTCCGACGCCCGCGCGCGCGGGCGGTCGCCTCGTCTGGTTCGGAGGTCTCGCCGCCATCGGCGCCGTGGTGTACGCTTTGCTGCAGCCGGCCCCCGATCATCTTGTGGTGCCCATCGACCCCGTGCCGGCGGCGAAGATTGCGCCCTACGTGATGCCGGAGGAGAAGGCCGTCTTCGCCCTGTACGCCGGCGACGCCTCCTGTGCCGAGTGCCACGCCGCCGAGCACGCGAAATGGAAGGGCTCCAATCATGGCCTCGCCGAACGGCTGCCAAACCCACAGCTTGATCTTGCCGCCTTCGAGCCTGCGCAGCGCTTCCGGCACGGCAGTCAGACCAGCGAGGCGCGCCGCAACGGCGAGGTCTTTGAAATCCTCTCGCCCGGCTTCGACAACCGTCCGGGCCCCTGGAAGGTCGAGCGCGTCATTGGCCATGACCCTCTGCGCCAGTTCCTCGTCGAGGGCACCGGCGGCCGCCTGCATGCCATGGAGGCCTGCTACGATCCGCACAGGGGCGACTGGTTCAACGTCTACGGCGACGAGGATCGCAAGCCCGGCGAGTGGGGACATTGGACGGGGCGCGGCATGGTCTGGAACCAGATGTGCGCGAGCTGCCACAACACCCGCCTGCGCAAGAATTACGAGCCGGAGACCGACAGCTACCACACGACCATGGCCCAGCTGACGGTGAGCTGCGAGTCCTGTCACGGGCCGATGAAGGCGCATGATGAATGGCAACGCGCCCATCGGGGAACCAAGGGCGATCCGCACCTCGTCAAGTGGACACGTGACCAGCACCTCGAGAACTGCGCCGGCTGCCATGCCCGCCGCGGCGAGATTACCGGCGACTTCGTGCCCGGTGAGTCGTTCTGGGATCACTACCTGCTCACTGTCACCGACGGCAGCGACATCTATTATCCCGACGGCCAGATCCGCGATGAGAACTACGAGTTCGCCAGCTTCCTGAGCAGCCGCATGCATCAGGCCGGCGTGCGCTGCATGGACTGTCATGACATGCACAGCATGGAGACCATCCTGCCCGGCAACCAGCTCTGCATGCGCTGCCACACGCCCGGGGGTTTTCCCAATGCCCCGGCCATCGTGCCCGAGGTGCACAGTTTCCATCAGCCCGCCAGCACCGGCAACCAGTGCATCAACTGCCACATGCCGCAGACCACGTACATGCAGCGGCATCCGCGCCACGACCACAGCTTTAGCATCCCTGACCCGCTTCTCACCAAGGAACACGGCGTGCCCAACGCCTGCAACAAATGTCACCAGGACCAGAGCGTCGACTGGGCCCTGCAGGCCGTCGAGAAGTGGTATGGTCCGAAGATGGAGCGACACACCCGCAAGCGCGCCTTCGCCATGGCCCAGGCACGCCAGGGCCGGCCCGAGGGGCGCGACGGGCTGCTGGAACTGCTTGGGGCCGAGGAAATCCCGGCCTGGAAGGCCAGTGCCACCCTCAGTCTCGACCGCTGGATTGGCGAGCCGCGGGTCCAGGAGACCGTGGCCGCCCAGCTTGAGCATCCGCACCCGCTGGTCCGCCAGTCCGCCGCCCGCGTGCTTGAGCCGGTGCTGCAGGACGGTCGCCTGCGCAGTCGCGTCGAAGAGCTGCTCGAGGACAGCGCTCGCAGCGTCCGCGTCACCGCCGCTTGGGCGTTGCGAGACTCCATCGATCCGACCTCTGCCGCCGGTCGCGATCTCGAGCACATGCTGCGCCTGAACTCCGACCAGCCCAGCGGACAGATGCAGCTCGGCCAGTACCACTTCGCCCGCGGTGACCTGCCGAAGGCGATCCGGCACATGCGCACCGCGGTCGAATGGGATCCCAACTCACCGCCCTTTCATCACGACCTCGCCATGCTGTACAACGCGGCCGGCGACACGCCGAAGACGGTCGCCAAACTGCGCGACGCCATCCGTCTTGCGCCACGTCACGCGGAGTACCACTACGCCCTTGGCCTCGCCCTCAGCGAGACCGGTGACATGGATGGCACCATTGCCGCCCTGCGCGAGACGGTGAGGCTCGATCCCGGCTACGCCCGCGCCTGGTACAACCTCGGCCTGGCGCTCAACGGCCAGGGCGCCACCGAGGAGGCGCTGACGGCGCTGCGCCAGGGCGAGGCCGCCGATCCGCGCGACCCCGGATTGCCCTACGCGCGTGCCACCATCCTCGCCCGGCTGGGGCGCCGCGACGAGGCCGTGCAGGCCACCCGCCGGGCGCTGTCCCTGCGCGGCGACTTCGCCGAAGCCGCCCAGCTATTGAGGATGTTGGAGCGGTGAGTCACCGGGGCTGGGGCGCGAAGATTTCGATGGGACGACACGCTTTTTTCTCGTATCCGCGCGTCGGCCGGCTAACCTCGGCGGGCGTGAGCTTCCGCTGGATTTTTCTCCCCGCCGTTCTGTCGGCCGCCCCGGCGGCACAGGCAGGTGAGCCGGTTCAGTTGCGCCTGAGCAATGGCGCTGAGATCCGCGGTGAAATCCTGCGCGAACGCGCGGACAGCGTGCTCATCGACCTCGGCTTCAGCGTGCTGGCCGTGCCGCTCGATGAAATCGCCGTCCGCGAAGCGGTGTCGCCCGTCGCCGCCGCCCCGGTGACGCAGGCCCGCGCCGAGGACCTGTATTTCGTCGAGCCCGGGCGCGATCCACTGCCTGTCGATCAGAACGTTGAGCGCGTCGGCGGCGCTGTCGTGCAGATCCAGACCGCCTCCGGCCTCGGCTCGGGGTTCATCATCAACAAGCTTGGCCACGTCATCACCAACCAGCATGTCATCGCCGGCGAACGCGAGATCTCCGTGCTCGTCTACCGCAAGGCCGGCAGCGGCCTGGAAAAACTCGTTTTCCCCAAGGTGAAGATCGTCGCCATGAATGGCTTCCTCGACCTCGCCGTACTGCAGATCGACGACCCTGACTCCGCCGACCTGCCGTTCGTGCCGATCGGTGATTCGGACGCACTCAGCCAGGGCCAGCCGGTCTTTGCCATCGGCAGTCCGCTCGGTCTGGAGCGCACGGTTTCCCAGGGCATCGTCAGCGTGCGCGCCCGCGACACCCGCGGTGCCTGGTCGATCCAGAGCACCACTCAGATCAACCCCGGCAACTCCGGCGGCCCGCTCTTCAACGCCCGCGGCGAGGTCGTCGGCGTCAACAACATGAAACTTGCCGGTGTCGGCGTCGAGGGACTCGGCTTCTCGATTCCGGCCAACCTGCTCAAGCTCTTCCTGAAGAATCGCGACGCCTTCGCCTTCGACCCGCGCAACCCCAACAGCGGCTTCCGCTACCTGCGGCCGCCCGCGCCCGAAACCGGTGCCTCCAAACCCAATCCATGAAACCGACTCCCACCCGCCTGCTCGGCCTCGCCGCGCTCAGCCTGTTTTTTGCCACCGGCCTGCGTGCCGGCGCCCTTGAGGACTGGTACAAGCTGCTGCCCGCCAACACCCTCGGCGTCATCGCCGTCAAGAACACCCCGGAGCTGGTCGACGACTGGAACGGCGGCAGTTTTGGACGCCTGCTCGAGGACGAGGAATTCAAGCGTTGGACCGCGCCGATGTTGAAGGACGGCGACGCCCCCTGGAATGCCTTTTTCAAGGAGACCACCGGCGAGGGACTTGCCGACACGCTCAGGCGTTATCCCGGTGCCAGTCTGGCCGTGTTTGCGGCCGATACGCCGGAGGAGGTTGCCAAGGGCCTGCCCTTTGTGGCATTGAGCGAAGCCGGCGGCAAGCTCAAGGAACTTCAGGAGATGAAGGATCGTGAACGCGAATTGGCCGTTGCCAAGGATGAGACGCTGAAACCGCGCTCCCTGGAACTCGCGGGTGTCGAGGTGAGCGTGCTCAGCAAGTCGGACGATGACGAGACCCTCTGGGACTCGGGTCACGCCTTCGTCGGCGAGGTCCTTGTGGAAGGCAACTCGCGCAAGCTCGTGGAGCAGATGATTGCCTCGCTGAAAAGCGGTGCGGCCGAAGCCTCGCCCGTGGTGACCGGGCATCTTGCCCGCCTCGACGCCCTCGCCGGCGGCACGCCCGATCTGCGTCTTTATTTCAATGGCGAGGTGCTCATGCGCTGGGCCACCGACGCCGCGCGCAAGGCCGGCGAGCAGGCCGGTCAAAACAGCCCACTGCCCGTCTCGCCCATGCAGGTGATTGAGGCGCTTGGCCTCGAACAACTGCAGGCCATCGCCTTCATGTTCGATCTCGGCGAACAGCAGTCGCACGTTGATTTCGCTCTGCTGCACCCTGAAAAACCCGCCGGCCTGCTCGCCCTGCTGCGCACCGATGCCGTGGGGCCGGTCGAAATGCCCGGGTTTGTGCCGGCCGAGGTGATCAGTGGCAGCAGCGCCCGCTTCAGCATGGTCGAGCTGTGGGACGAACTGCTCGCCCTGCTCGGAAAATTCGGACCGGTCGCCGCCATGGCCACCGCCCAGCTCGGCATGGTCGAGGGGCAGGTCGGCATCAAGCTGCGCGACGACTTCTTCGCCAGCCTCGGCGAGGAGTACGTGGAGATCACCGACGGCGACGCTACTGCACAGAGCCAGGTGGTCGCCTTCAGGGTGCGTGACCGCAATCGCCTTGGCGGCGCGCTCGAGGGCGTGCGCCGCTTTGTCGGTGCCGGCTTCGCCGCCTTCGAGGAATCCGAGTTCCTTGGGCACACGGTCTACAGCGTCAAGATGCCCGCGGCTGCCGAAGAGACTCCCGGCTTTGCCTTCTGCCTGACCGATTCCCATCTGCTACTCAGCACCGGTCCGCAGACCCTGCTCAAGACCGTGCTCACGCGCATGAAGGATCCGTCCGGGCCCAGCCTCTGGGAGGGCGAACAAGCCCGTGAACTGCTCGCCAGCCTGCCTCCTGGCCACATGGGTGTCAGTGTCACCGACAGCAGCCGCCTCATGAAACTCATGGTCGAGGCCGCCACCCTGGCCCAGACCCAGATGGCGGGCGCCCTGCAAAAGAAGGCCAAGGGTCCCAAGGCTTCGGCTTCCGGCGGGGATGGCGGTGGCATTTTTGATCTGGAATCGCCGCCTTCTGATGCGATGTGGTCGCGCTACTTCGGCCAGGGCGTTGGTGCCGCTTATCAGCCTGCCGACGCCATGCACTACCGCCTGCTTACCCGTCCGGTGCAGGCTCCCTGAAGCGCGCATTCCCGTTCACTCATGCGCCGCCTCCTGCTCCTCGCCACCTGCAGCGTCGCCTTCGCCGAGGGCGTCTATTTGGATGGTCCCGAGGTGGTCAAGCTCGACTGGAACACCACCGGCCTGCGTTCGGCCGATTTCAATGGCGATGGCCTGGCCGACCTCGTGGTGATCAATCGCGACCGCGCCCGCATCGAATTTCTGCTCCAACGCAAGGAGGGTCCACGCCTCGGCGAACCCGAACGTTCGTCGCGGCCGGATCGCTGGAACCCGGTGCTGGAAATCTCCCGCCTTGACAAGCAGCCGCTGGTCATCGGCCGGCTCGCCCATGCTCTTGCCGTGGGTGACTGGAATGGTGACGGCCGTCCCGACATCGCCTACACGACCGACGACAAGAAACTCGTTTTGCGCTGCCAGGACGCGCAGGGCGGTTGGGCCGACAAAACGGAGTTCGTGCTTGATTCGGTATCCGAGGATCCCGAGTCACTGCTTGCGCGCGACCTCGACGGCGATGGTCGCGTCGATCTCGCCCTGCTGACTGAAACCCGCCTGCGCGTCTGGCGTCAGCCCGCCTCTGGAACCTGGGGTGAACCGCGGGTGTATGCGGTGGGTGAGGCCGGCTGTGGTGGCTTGCGTAGCGCCGATCTTGATGGCGACGGCCATGCCGACCTTTTTTGCACGGCCTCCAGCGGGGATGCCGTGTTGGTGCGCCTGCAGCAGCCGGGCACTGCCTTCGGCGAGGAATGGCGCCTGCAAATTCCGAAGAGCCGCTGCTGGGTCCAGCCCCTCCGTCTGCGCGGCGGTGGCCACGGCCTCGCCTGGATCCGCGATGACACCGGCATGGTCGAGGTTGCCCGCCTCGCTCGCGCCGCGCTGGCCAGTGACTCCGAACGCGCTGCCAGCATCCGCCACGCCGTTCCCGCCGCGGATGCCAAGAGTGGCGCCAGTGCCTTCGGCGATCTCGATGGCGATGGCCAGGCCGATGTCGTGCTCGCCGAGCCGAAAAATGCACGCCTGTGGTTCTTTGCCGGCCGCGCTGATGGCGGCTTTGCCGAGGGGCGTGAGTTTCCCGCGCTCAGCGGCGTCGAAGGCCTGGCGGTCGCCGATGTCGATGGCGACGGCAAGGCCGAACTGCTGCTGCTCAGTCCGGCGGAGAAGACTCTTGGGCTGTCGCGCTGGCGCAAGGGTCGCCTCACCTACCCGGAAAGCCTGCACCAGACCAGCGACACCCTGCTGGCCCTCACCGCCGGCCCCTTCGGTGCTGCAGCGACCCCCGCCGTGCTGGCACTCACCGAGGCGAAGGGCCGGACCAGCCTGCTGACCCTGCGCTGGGAGGCGGCGAAGAAGCTGTTTGCCACGGCCACTCTTGACCTGCCTGGCGCCCCGCTCAAGCCCTCGGCCCTGCGCCTCGTCGATGCCGATCAGGACGGCCGCAACGATCTTGCCCTGTTCTCCAGCCTCGCGCCGATGCAATTGCTGCTCGCGCGTGACGGCAGCCCCGCCTTCCGGCGCGTCGAGGGTCTGCCCGACAACCTGCTCAACAAACTCGCGCCCGCCGCCCTCACCGCCGCCGACCTCGACGGCGACGGCCGCGCCGAGGTGATTGTCGCGCGCGACCAGCTTGCGCGCGCCTTCCGGGTCGGTGCCGACGGCAAGGCGGTGACGGTCGAACAGTTCAATGCCCCCGAATCCGGCGCCCAGATCAGTGCGGTTGTGGTGGCCACAGGGGAAGGGCGGCCGCGTGCCCTGCTCGCCGACACCACGGCCCGCAAGCTCTACGAGATGACGCCCGATGACGATGGTGTCTTCCGCGCCTCACACACGCACGCGCTGTCGTCACTGGCACCGGACGAATGCCGGTTGGTGCAGCGCGGCAGCGACAGCGCCCTGCTCATGATCGGCAAAACGGTCTTTGATCTGAATCCCTTCACTGGCAGTTCGCTGACCCTGGAAACCGTCGCCAGTTTCGATACCGAACTGAAGGACACCACCGCCACCGACTTGCTGCCCGCCCCCTTCAGTGGCGCGCCCGACAGCGATGACCTGCTCTGCATTGACAACGGCAAGAGCCGCGTGCTGGAGCTCTTCGCCGCGGACAAGTCGCCGTCGGCGCCCTGGCAGAGCCGGCTGTTCTTCCGCGTCTTCGAGGTCGATCCGCAGTACCGCGGCAAGGTCGGTCTCAGCAATGAGCCGCACGATTACCTGGCCCCCGACCTCGACGGCGACGGCAAACCCGACCTTGCCCTGCTCGTGCACGACCGCCTGCTGCTCTACCTGCGCCGTTGAATCGCCTCAGCGCAGGTCGGCGACGCCGTTGTCGAGCTCGAACAAGGCCTTCACCTCAGCCGGAGCGAGAGCGCGGTCGAAGACGGCGAGATCATCGATGTGACCCACGTAGGCCGCGCCCAGCACGAGTGCCACCTTCGCCGGATCCCAGCCGAGGCTGAGATCCCAGTCGCGGATCGCGCCCTTCGCCTCGCCGTCGAGATAGAGCGAGGCCGATGGCTTGGCCGCCTTGTCATTGAGCCGGTCCAGCGTGAAGGCCACATGCGTCCAGCGCTCGCGTGAAAACGGCGCTTTCGACAACTGCACCATGGGGCGTTTGGCGGCGGGAATCTGGTCCCAGGCGGCGTTGTCCGGATTCCACAGGTGCAGCAGCGGGCGCACGGCCAAGCGGAAGAACCGCGGTGTTTCGTCCTTCGACCATTCCAGGAAAATGAACCCCTTTTTGCCGTCGTCGCCAACGATCTGCACGGGGTCACAGTAGCCGGGCTCGAGGTCCTCATCCGGAGTCAGGCGCAGCCAGACCGACACCGTCGCGCTCCAGCTCCGGTCGTTGTAGCCGAGCACTCCCGGACCGGCAAACTGCGGTCGCACGGCCCCCTTCTTGGGGAAGTGCAAGGCCCCGCCAAAGCGGCCGGCCTTCGGTGCCAGGCGGAGTTCGGGACTGGTCGACGCCGGCACCAGCTCCTTGCCCTGGCGGATCCAACAGGCCTTGTCGCCGCGCGAGAAATCCGCGTCGAAGCCCTGGTCGAAGGAGGCGTGCAGGGTCAGCGCCTCGCGCAGGGTGGCGACCGGCTCGGCCGCAAGCGCCACCGGGGAAAGCAGCAGGGCAAGGCAGGGAAAAAGGCGCGTGTTCATGGCACCATTGAATGTCATGGCGAACTCCAGGAAAAGCCCTTTCTTTGCCGGCATGACTCCCGATAACGTCTGCAGCTTCTGCCTGTCCCTGCCGCACGCCGTGGAGGACACCCCCTTCGGTCCCGAGGCCCTGGTCTACAAGGTCGCCGGCAAGATGTTCGCGCTGCTGCTGCCCGATGACGTCCCGCCGCGGCTCAACCTCAAGTGCGAGCCGGACTATGCGCTCGAACTGCGCGACCGCCACGCTGCCATCCGCCCCGGCTACCACATGAACAAACGCCACTGGAACACCCTGACGCTCGACGGCAGCCTGCCCGCCCGCCTCGTCCGCGACCTCATCCGCCATTCGTATGACCGCGTCATTGCCGGCCTGCCGGCAAGGCAACGGGCAGGGATGAGGGATGAGGGATGAGGGATGAGGGATAAGCGCGTGCTTGCCGTCGTGTGGGGCAACCGGCTAGAGTCTTGACATGCATCGCCTTGTTGCCTTCCTCCTGGTTCTTCTCGCGTCCTCGGCTGCCGGCGACGACACGGTCGATGCCATCGACCGTCGTCTGGAAAACGAGGCCGACTCGCTCGATGCCCTTTACCGCCACCTGCATGCGCATCCCGAGCTTTCCTTCCATGAGGAGCAGACCAGTCGACGCATGGCCGAGGAACTGCGCGCCTGCGGTTTTGCGGTCACCGAAAAGGTGGGCGGCTGGGGCGTGGTCGGCGTGCTGCGCAACGGTCCCGGCCGCACGGTGCTGGTGCGCGCCGACATGGACGCGCTGCCGGTGCGCGAGTTGACCGGCCTACCCTTCGCCAGCCGGGTCAGGGTCGCCGATGACTCGGGCAAGGAGGTGCCGGTCATGCACGCCTGCGGCCATGATGTCCACATGACCTGCTGGACCGGTGCGGCGCGGGTGCTGGCGGCCGAGCGCGGGCGCTGGCAGGGCACGCTGGTCTTCATCGCCCAGCCGGCCGAGGAACGCGGCGGCGGCGCGCGTGCCATGCTTGCCGACGGCCTGTTCGAAAAGTTTCCCAAGCCGGATCTCAGTTTGGCCCTGCACTGCTCGGCCGACCTGCCGGCCGGTCAGGTCGGCATCACGCCCGGTGGCATGACGGCCAGCGTCGACAACCTCGACATCGTTGTGCACGGCATCGGCGGCCACGGCGCCCAGCCGCAGGCGACCAAGGATCCGGTGGTCATTGCCGCGCAGATCGTGCTGGCCTTGCAGACGATTGCCAGTCGCGAAACCCACCCGCTCGATGCCGTCGTGGTCACGGTCGGCGCCTTCCAGGCCGGCACCAAGCACAACATCATCCCCGATCAGGCACGCCTGCAGCTGACCGTGCGCGCCACCCGCGAGGAAACGCGGACCCAGGTGCTCGACTCGATCCGCCGCATCAGCCGCGGCATCGGCCTTGCTGCCGGTCTGCCGGAGAACCTGCTGCCCGAGGTCATCCTCGGCGATGAGTTCACGCCGGTGCTGCTCAACGATGAGGCCTTCACACGCCGGTTGCGCGGGCGGTTCGAGACGGTGTTGGGCGGTGACGCGGTGTCCGAACGACCGCCGAGCATGGTCGGCGAGGACTTTGCCCGCTATGGCATGACCGAGGAGCGCCGGCCGATCTGCATGTTCTGGCTCGGCGTCGTGCCCGAGGCGAAGTTTCGTCAGGCCCAGGCAAGCGGCGCATCGCTGCCCAGCCTGCACAGTCCCTTCTTCCGTCCCGACGCCCCCCTCGCGGTGCGCACCGGCGCCAAGGCCCTGATCCTGGGCGTGCTGGAAGGCCTGCAGGCGACTTCTCCGGAGTGAGGCCGGTGCTAGGTTCGTCGGACCAGTCCGACCAGTCCGACCAGTCCGACCAGTCCGACGCCAACCCGACTCGTCAGAGCCTCAAAAGGGTCTGTCCCCGGATGTGCATCAGCGCTTGGAGGGGCGTTGTCGGGATGGCGGGCGGCTTTTTTTCTTGGCCTTGGCTGGCGGCGGAGTTTGTCGTGTCGACGGGGTGGCTGTCGGGGACCCCGAGGGGGTGCGGGACGGTGCGGTTTGGCCGGGCTGGTGCGCGCCGCGGCCGGGTTTGCCCTGGGGCGCCGGTTTTTTGCCGCGCGGCGGATTGTGGCGCTGGCGGTGCTTGTCGTTTGCCTGGCCGGCTTCGCCGTGTTCCCGCGGCGGTCGGCCGCCGCGGGGCGACTCTGCTTCGGCGGGACGGAAATCCACGCGCTTGTTGAAGCGGTCGACCCGCAGGATCTGCACCGGCAGGGTTTCGCCCAGGCGGATGAGGCGGCGGGTGCGTCGGCCCAGCAACTGGCCGCGACCGGGATCGAAGACGTAGAAGTCATCGGCCAGCGCTGACAGCGGCACGAGGCCGCTCATGCCGAGTTCGGCGACATCGACGAAGAAACCGAAGTTGCGCACATCGGTGACGAGGCCGGCGTAGGTTTGCGGGCTGCCGGAGTCGATCTGGGCGTTGAGGAAGGCGTACAGCTTCACCTCGCGGCTGTCGCGCTCGGCGTCGGAAGAATTGCGTTCGGTGGTGGAGATGTGGTCGGCAATCCGCCGCGCCTCATCGTGCTGCAGGTGCACGCGATCGAACAGCGCCCGATGCACGACGAGGTCGGCGTAGCGGCGGATGGGTGAGGTGAAATGGGCGTACTGCTTTTTGGCAAGCCCGTAGTGGCCGAGCGCCTCGGTGGCGTAGCGGGCGCGCATGAGCGATTTCAAAAAGCCGATCTTGAGGGCCTGGCCGATCGGCAGGGTGCCGAGTTTGGCGAGCAGTTTCTGCACCTCCGGGCGGTGGCTGAGATTGCCACAGCGGACGCCGTGGCTGAGCACCTCCTCGCGGTAGTCGTTGAGGCGCTTTTCCTTGGGGGCCTCGTGGATGCGGTGCACGGCCGGGCGGTTGAGCGCCAGCAGGCGGCCGGCAACAGCCTCGTTGGCGAGAAGCATGAACTCCTCGATGAGCTGGTGCGAGGCATCGTTCTCCATGCGCTCAATGCGCAGTACGCGGCCTTGTTCATCGAGGCGGATCTTGTTCTCGGGGAAGTCGAGGTCGAGCGAGCCGTTGGCGAAGCGGCGGGCGCGCACCTTCTGGGCCAGGCCATGAGCGTCGTGCAGCATCGACTCGGTCGCGTCGCGCGGTTCGCGCTGCAGGATGGCGTAGGCCTCCTGGTAGGTGAAGCGGCGCTGCGAGCGGATCACCGCCGAATAAAACTTCGCGTGCACGACGCGGCCGTCGCGCTCAAGCACAAACTCGACGCACTTGGTCAGGCGGTCGAGGTCGGGCTTGAGCGAGCAGAGCTCGTTGCTGAGCGCCTCGGGCAGCATGGGAATGACGCGGTCAACCAGGTAGGTCGAGTTGCCGCGCTTGCGCGCCTCCTGGTCGAGGGCGGTGCCGGGGCGGACGTAGTGGGAGACGTCAGCGATGTGCACCCACAGCCGCCAGCGGCCGTCGGCCTCGGCCTGCACGCAGATGGCGTCGTCGAAATCCTTGGCGTCATCGGGGTCGATCGTGATGACCCGGTGCCTGCGGCAGTCGGTGCGGCCGGTGCACTCCTCGCGCGAGGGCTGGTTGTCGGGCCGCGAGCGGGCGATGGCCTGCGCCTCCTGCAGCACGGCCTTCGGGAAGTGCAGGGGCAGGTCGTAGTGACGCAGCACGGAGAGCATGTCGACGCCCTCCTCGTCGGGCGCGCCGAGCACCTCGACGATCTCGCCCTCCGGCGGCACGTGGCGGGATTCCCAGCCGAGGATTTCAACGACGACCTTGTCGCCGACGCGCGCCGGCCGGCCGACATCGCGCGGCTCGGGCACGTGCACGGCCGAGGGCAGGCGCGGATCGTCGGGAATGACATGGAGGAACTTTTTGCCGCGCTCGAGGGTGCCGACAAAGCGGGTGCGGCTGCGTTCAAGCACGCGCACGACGCTGCCGCTGCGCTCCTCGGGCCCGGTGGGCTTGCGCAGGCCAAGCGGCTTCAGGTTGAGCCGGACCAGCACGCGGTCGCCATGCATGGCGGTGTCGGTGGCGCTTTCGGCGATGCTGATTTCCGTCTGTCCAGGGGCGTCCGGCTGGACGAAGCCGCGGCCGCCGCGGGTGATTTGGATGACGCCGGGAGTGAGGTCAGCCGCGTCGGCGAGGATGTGGCGATCGCCCTTGGTGCGGACGATGCGGCCCTCGGCGAGCAGGCTGTCCAGCGCGGCTTCCAGGTCGACCTGCCGATCCGGGGACAGGCGCAGCCGCTTGAGGAGGTCAGAAACGGTGGCAGGGGCGTAATCGTCGCGGCCGAGCAGCTTGAGAAGCTTGTTGCGCATCCCGCAGTTTCGCACAAACGGGCGCGGCTGTCGTCAGGCATTTGGTCCCCGGCGCGCCTCACGGCGGTGGCGGACGACCTCGATGACGATGGGCAGCAGGGAGACGACGATGATGAGCAGGAAGACCAGCTTGAGGTTGTTTTTGATGACTGGGATGCTGCCGAGGAAGTAGCCGCCGATGCCGAAGCTGGCCACCCAGATGATGCCGCCGCCGAGGCTGAAGAGCAGGAAACGGCTGTAGTGCATGCGGCCGAGCCCGGCGGTGAAGGGGGCGAAGGTCCGGATGATCGGCGCGAAACGCGCCAGGATGATCGCCTTGCCGCCGTGGCGCACGAAGAAGGCCTCGGTCTTCACCAGGTAATCGTTCTTGAACCAGCGCTGCCGCACCATCCAGCCGCCGGCGCGCCGGCCGATCCAGTAGTTGAGGTTGTCGCCCAGAATGGCGGCGGCGACCAGCAGGGGCAGGATGATCTCCAGCCGGATCAGATCCTGGGCGGCGAGGGCGCCGACCGCGAACAGCAGGGAATCGCCGGGCAGAAACGGCGTCACCACCAGGCCGGTCTCGCAGAAGACAATGGCGAAGAGCAGGATGTAGATGAGCGTGCCGTATTCCTGGGCGAAGACCTGGAGATGTTTGTCGACGTGCAGGATGTAGTCGATGAGCTGGCTGATCATGGGGTCGCCCACAGTCCGCTCTGGCGCGGCGCGGGCAAATGAAATGTCCGCGTTCCGGTCACTCCGGCTGGGTCCGGGCGGCGGCGTCGAGCAGCGGGCCGAACTCGCGCCAGCTCCAGGCCGACTTGCTCAGGCCCCAGGCGTTCGGGCGCGGCGGGGACGGGTCGATCTCGGCGAGCAGGAAATCCTCCTGGTGGCGGCGGCTTTGGACGAGGATTTCGCCGCCGGGATCCATGATGTAGCTGTCGCCGTAGCCGACGCCGGGGGTGCGGGTGATGCCGCTTTTGGCCGGATCGAGCACGACGTTGTTGGCGCGCACGAAATACACCTCGTTCTCGATGGCGCGCGCCGTGTGGTCGGCCCGCACCTTCATGAAGTGCGAGATCAGGCCGGTGTCGCGGATGTAGTTGAAGTGCGGGGCGAAGATGACGCGTGCGCCCTTGAGGGCGAGGATGCGGGCCGGTTCGATGTAGCCGCCGTCGGCGCAGATCAGCACGCCGAACTTCAGGCCACGGTGTTCCCAGACCGGGAAATCACGCCCCTGCCGGTGGAATTTCTGATAGGCGGCGCACTTGCTGTAGGTGCCGAGCAGGTGACCGCGGTGCGCCACCACGGCGGTGTTGTACAGCTCCTCACCGCGCTGCTCATTGAAACCGACGATGGCCAGGGCCTCGTGCCGGCTGGTGACGTCGAGCACGCGCAGCATCTCCGGCGCATCGACCGCGAAGGCACCGGCACGGGCCTGCTCCTCGGTGTCGGGATAACCCGTGAGAAAGCATTCCGGGAAGGTGACGATGGCGGCATCGGCGGCGTCGGCGCGTTGCAGCCCCTCTTCGAAACGCCGCAGGTTGTGATCGAAGTCCCCGCACCAGGATTCCAACTGGCAGTGCGCGATTTTCATGGCGTCATCCTGCGGATTTCCAGCCGCCAAGGCAATGCTGAATTCGGTTTCGGCTTGCCCGGTGAGCTTGCTGCGACTGGAATGCCGCCATGCTTTGTCGTTTGATTCTGCTCTCTGTCGCCCTGCTCGTTGCCTGCGCACCCGAGTCGGCGCCGCCATCCGCCGGCACCGGCCCGGTCCGCCGCTGGGCTTTTCCCGGCGGCGTGGTGTTTGAAGCCGACTTCCCCGGTGCGCGGTTGTCGGCCTGCGAAGCCCTGCCGGATGGCGGTTACGGGTTGGTGATCCGCCCGGAGAACCTGCCGGTCAACAACAGCCCCTGGTTCTTCTTTCGGGTGAGCGCCGGGACCTCCCAGGCGTTGCAGGTGCGCCTGCGCTGCCAGGGCGGTGCGCTGCGTTACGTCCCGAAAATCAGCACGGATGGCGTCCAGTGGGTGACCCTGCCCGCCGAGGCCCATGTGCGCGCAGCCGATGCCAAGGAGGCGGTGCTGCAGTTGGAGGTTGGGCCGGAGCCGCTCTGGGTGGCGGCCCAGGAGCCGGTGTCGAGCGCAGAACTGCTTGCCTGGGCCCGCACGCTGGAGCGACTGCCCTTTGTCAGCCGCTCGAACTTTGGTGCCTCGGTGCGTGGCACGCCGCTCTGCCGGCTCGATCTCGGCGACCCGGCCTGCGGTCGTCATGTCGTCATCATCGGTCGCCAGCACCCGCCGGAGACCACCGGCTCGCTGGCGCTGATGCGGTTTGTCGAGGAACTGGCAGGCGACAGCCCGCTGGCGCGCGACTTCCGCGCTGCTTTTCATGTGGCGGTCATGCCGCTGCTCAATCCTGACGGTGTCGATGCCGGCAACTGGCGGCACAATCTGGGTGGGGTCGATCTGAACCGCGACTGGCGCGACTTTGCCCAGCCGGAGACGCAGGCGGTGCGTGACCAGATCCTGGCCCTGCATGAGCGTGGTCGGCTGTTTCTGCACCTCGATTTTCATTCGACCTTCAAGGACGTGTTTTACGTTCAGCCGGTGGAGGCGGTCACCTCGCCATCCGGCTTCACGCACCGCTGGCTCGACGCCCTGCAGGCACGCGTGCCGGATTACGAAGTGCGGCGCTCGGCGAGCCCGGTGCCGACGCCGACGACCTCCATGTTTTGGGCACATGACCGCTTTGGCATCCCCTCGGTCACCTATGAGCTGGGCGATCACACCGAGCGTTCGCGCCTGCGCCAGATCGCCGCGGCGGCGGCTCAGGAGATGATGTCGCTGCTGCTGGAGTTGCAGGACGCGCCTTGACCGGGCGCTGAACGGGATGCTCCCGATCCCCGCCTTTTGGCAAAGGCGCCTACGCTGGAACGCAGGCCTCGTGCCAGACCATCTCGTGGCTGAGCATGGTGTCGTTGTCGAAGAGGAATTTGCCGACGAAACAGCGCGTGCCGGTCAACATGTCGCCCAGCCAGAAGCGGTCGTCGGCCCACATCTCGTCGTAGGGGATGGCTGACACCGCGGTCCACATCGGCACGGCCTCATGGGTCTCCACCGCCTCGCCCTGCCAGCAGGTGGCAAGGAAAACATCGACGTAGAGCGCCAGGCCGTCGACAAACTGAAACCACAGCTCGCCGCGCTTCACCGGGTCGAGCGGCGTGACACCGAGTTCCTCCTGGGTTTCACGCACGGCGCATTCGGTGGGGGTCTCGCCCGGATCGAGTTTGCCCCCCGGGCCGTTGACCTTGCCGGCGCCGAGCCCGCGTTTCTTGCGGATCAGCAGCACTCGCCCCTGCTCGCGGTCGAGGATGAACATCAGGGTGGCGCGCATCGTCGGCTGCCAATGGTTCCAGTCGGGGGGCGTCGTCTCATCCATGCCGCCGCCACCTAGCCGGACCCGGGCCGGGACGCAAGGCCGCAAAATCCGCGCTTGTCGCCCGCCGGCCTCCGCCGCTATCGGTGGGCATGCCCGCCCGCCCTGTCCTCCTGCTTGCCCTGCTTGCCGCCCCGTTGTCGGCCGCCGACTGGCCGCAGTTTCTCGGACCGACTCGCGATGGCCGGGCCGCGAAGCAGGAGGCGGCGCTGCCGGTGGCTTTCGCCCGCGAGCCGGAGGTGCTCTGGCGCCGATCGGCCGGCGCCGGCTTTGCCGGTCCGGTGGTGGCCGACGGCAAGGTGATCCTGTTCCATCGCGAGGGCGGCGACATGACCACCGAAGCGCTCGATCCGCGCACCGGCAAGACACTGTGGCGCAGCGTCTATGTGACCGACTATGTCGACAGCTTCGGCTTTGACAACGGCCCGCGCGCCGTGCCGGCGGTGGCCGACGGTCGGGTTTTCACCCATGGGCCGGAAGGGCGTGTCACCGCGCTCGATCTGACCACGGGGCGCGAGCTCTGGGCCTTTGACACCGTCGCCAAGGCGGGGTCGCCGCAGGGCTTCTTCGGCCGCGCCCCCTCGCCATTGGTGCTTGGCGAGCGCGTGTGGATCGCCGCCGGTGGGGAACTGGATGGGGGCGACGCCGGTCTGCTCGCGCTCGACGTCCGCACCGGGGCGCCGGTGTCGGCCTCGGTGGGCGACGAAGCCGGTTACGCCTCGCCGGTGGCGGCAGGCCCGGGGCGGTTGCTGGCCTGGATGCGCAACCGGCTTTGGCTGGTCGAGGCGACCTCGGGCGCGGTGCTCGACTCGCGACCCCTGCGCTCGACGATGGACGCCTCGGTGAATGCCGCCTCGCCCCTGGCCTGCGGCGAGGGTCGCTGGTTCGTTTCGGCCGGCTACGGCGTCGGCGCCAATCTGTTTCGAATCACCGGCAAGCCGGCGCTGGAAGAGGTCTGGAGCCGGCAGGAGGTGCTCGACTGCCACTATGCGACGCCGGTGGTGCACGAGGGTCATCTGTATGGCTTCCACGGACGCCAGGAGACCGGCATGAAACTGCGCTGCGTGCGGCTGGCTGATGGCGAGGTCGTCTGGGAGGCGCCCGACAAGCTGCCCGGCGGCACCCTGCAGCTGGTGGGCGACCGTCTGCTCATCGTCACCGAGCAGGGCGAGTTGTGGGTGGTGCCGGCGAGCCCGGCAGGATTCGACAAGGCACTCGCCGTGCAGATCCTGCGCGCCGGTCACCGCAGCCACGCCGCCTTTGCCGACGGCGTGCTGTTCGCGCGCGACAGCGAGGAGCTGGTGGCGGTGCCGCTGCGCTGAGTTCATACACTCGTGTCGCGCTGCCCCAAACGCCGGCGCTGCCAGAGCAGCCAGAACAGCGCCGTGGCGGCCCAGGTCCAGGCGGCGTAGATGTGGTGCGAGATGAGGATGGTCGGGAAAAAATCGGCGGTCGCCCGTGTCAGGGTGGCGAGCACGGCGAGGAACAGCAGCAGCCGCGGTCGCCAACCGCATTGGGCAAAGCCCTCGAGTTCGCCGCTGTGGCCGAAGACCACACGGCTGGCCACCACCAGCATGAGCAGGCCGAAGCCGCCCGCATAGAGCAGGTGGCCGACCGCGAGACGTCGCTCCGGCAGCACGGCCATGAGCAGCAGGCCGCTCAGGCCGAGACCGAGGGCCCAGAACAGGCCTGCGGTCAGGGAGCCGCGCGGGACGTCGCCGGGGGCGCGGCGCCAGCGGATTTCGGCGAGCAGATACCAGGCGGCCGTGCCGGCGCGCAGCAGCGGGCCGAGCTTTGCGTTGTCCCAGGCTTCGAGGATGAAGCTGGCGACCAGCAGGGCGGAAGCGAGCAGGGCGCGTTGCAGGCGCGGGCGGATGTCGGCATCGGTTTCGCCGAAGCCGACGCCGAGCAGGCGCGGGAAGAGGAAGGAGCCAATGCCGAGCACCGGCGCCAGCAGCAGGCCCTGGTAAACGAGCAGGTTGGCGAGGCGCTGGCGCGGCAGGCTGGCGGCCGGATCGGGGGTCAGCCAGAGCAAGGTGCCGACGAGGCCGCAGCCGAGGCCGGTGAGGGCGAGCAGCAATTGTGGCGGCGGCCACTCGCGGCGAAAGCGCGCGACACGCACGAGCAGACTGGTTGTGAGCCCGGCGAGGGCGAGCAGGAAGGCGAGATCACCGGCGGCATGCTGCAGTCGCAGATGCAGCAGGCAACCGGTCGAGTGCATCAGGAAGAGGGTGATCAGTTCCAGGGCGGTCCACTTCGGAGCGGAAGCCATGCGCGGGCCGGCGGTGCCGAGGAAGCCGAGCACGAGCGCGCCGCCGAAGCCCTGGATCATCAGTCGGGCATGGGCAATGCCGGGATGAAAGGTCAGTTCACCGGCATAAAACAGCGGCCAGAGCAGCACGCCGACGAGGCTCCAGAGCAGGCCGGCGGGGAAGAACAGGCGAAAGGGTTCGCCGGCGAGCCAGGTGAGGCTGCCTGCAGAGGTTGCAGCGCGCCTGCGCCGGTGTCGACAGGCGGGGAAGGGCGGAGGATCCGTGGGCGATGCCATGACAAAAGAGTGCTGAGTGAGGAGACGATGCGCTTAGCCGTCTTTCATCAGGCGTGGTTGCTTTGCCCAAGGGAGGCATCCGTTTGCGCAACCAAGAGTGTGCTTCGGTCTTGCCTTTTCAGAGAAAGAGAATAAAGTAAACTTATTGTGAGCCTCGAGAGTTCATCCTGCACCCCCAAGCTCGGCGTGACGCCGAAGCCTGAGTGCATGCCCCTCTGCCACCGCCTGGGCGCCAGCCGGGTTTGAGCGGGCGCTTCCTGCCATGCAGGAGGCTCCCGCCAACTCCGCCCGATTCAACTCAACGGCAGAAACCCGCCCACCGCGCGTGCATCCCCTGTGCGCGGGGGCATGAACTCCTTCATCGCATGAACTCACTCGAATCGCGCGCACCCGTGCGGTGCGCTCCTGCAGCGCGGCCCGGTCTGCGCACCGCCCTGCTCAATGGTCTGCGCCGCCTGTGCGGACGGCCCCCGCCGCCACCACCGGACGCCAAGCCTTGGATTGCCACCGCCGATCTCACCAGCAAGGAGAGCTTTGGTACCGTGCACCTGGAAACCCATCTGCGCATTGACGCTGCCAGTCGTGAAGACGCGGTGCGCGAGGCCTGTGCGACGCTGGATTACGAGCTGCCGGGCTACCGGGTCGAGCACCTGAGCGTGCGCTGAAGTCTGTCAGTGCCTGGCTGGAACGACCCCACCGATTCAAAGCCCATCGGGTTTTGAATCGGTGTCCATGCCGTCAGCCAGTCGGCGGCGTCAGCTTCAACCCATCCCGGGTCAAAGGTTCCGGGATCTCCCTCCTCCGTTTCTTCATCAAGACCCGGCAGGGTCTGCCACGCTGCCCGCGGCACCCAGTGTCGCGGGTGTGCTTGTTGCCCCCAGCAAACCCCCAATGACATCATGAAAACCGACAAAATTCAGTACTACGACCGACTCATTCTCCGTGAAATCTCCGAACGAACGCAGCCCGTCGACGAGGAACTGCGCATCCAGATCGTGCCCGATCACGAGGCCGATGGCGGCGCCGGTCGAATCTCGGAGCATGCGCCCGTGGGGCGCGCCGTGCTGCACCGACGTGAGGGCGAGATTGTCACCATTGCCACGGGTCGCACGCACTACCGCCTGCAGATCCTTCGCGTCGAGCGCGCCCGCCGCGTCGTCTGAAACGCAAAAAAGCCCGGCCCAACCCCTCCCACAGGGTTGGACCGGGCCCCCAGGTTGCTCGGCTTAACGCTTCGCGGCCTTGGAATGGTAGAGCACGTCGGCACGCGTGCTTCCGGCAATCGCCATCACCTGATCGATCAGAGCCTTGTCGACCTTCAGGTCTTCCAGGGTGGATTGCAGGTGGCCGGCGATGGCGTTGAAATGTTCGTCCGTGAGGTCGGGCAGATCACGGTGCGCTTCACGCATGTCCTTGCCGGTCCAGGGGATCGGGCCGCCGAAGGCCGCCGAGAGAAATTCCTTCTGCTTGCGGTGCTGCTTGGGCATGCTGACGTCCTCAAAGAAGTGGTTCACGCGCTTGTCGGCCATCACCTTGACGTAGAAGGCGTCGACCGCGGCGTCGATCGCCGCCTTGCCGCCGAGCTTGTGGTAGAGGCTGTTCTCGCGGGCGCTGACGAATTTCGTGCGGCAGGCATCCTCGGCGAAGGCGTAGGTGACCCCTTCGTAGGCGTACGTGATGGACGGATTGACCGGTTTGCCGCTGATCGGGCAGACGGTGTTGGAGGCCTTGGGGGCGTCGGCGGCAGCCAGCGGCAGGGCAAGGGCGAGGAGGGCGAGGAGGTGTTTCATGGGTTGGGTTCGGGTTGGACTTGCGACCGCGGGTGCGGGGCAAAGGGGTCACGCGGCGCCGGCGGCCGCGGCGCGGTAGGCGGCGTAGCGGGCGCGCTGCTCGGGCGTCAGGTTCGCCGGATCGGTGCGCGCATCGGCGATGCCGTTGATGCGGTGATGGATGACGTTCGCCATGTCGGCGGCGCAATTCTTGAGGTGCTCGGCGTTCGGCCCGGCAAAGAGGGCGTCGACCGTCGCCCGGAACAGCTCCAGCCAGCGGTCAAATTGCGGACGGCCCATGGCCGTGAGTGGCACCAGGCGGGCGTGCGCGGCCAGCGGGTTGCCGGTGTAACCGCCGCTGCGGAAGAGCACCGTCTCCCAGAAGGCATACATCT
Source organism: Prosthecobacter sp. (assembly GCA_036846165.1). Taxonomy (GTDB): domain Bacteria; phylum Verrucomicrobiota; class Verrucomicrobiia; order Verrucomicrobiales; family Verrucomicrobiaceae; genus Prosthecobacter. The sequence goes on along the minus strand of DAIUCN010000025.1, from coordinate 23,522 downwards.
TCGGCAGGTGGGTCGACCAGTCGGTCTGGGCGATGCGATCAAAAATAAAACCGAGCCGGTCATCGGCGCGCACGCGCTCGTAGAAGGCGTTGACCAGCCGCTCAATGCCGGCGCGGTCGACCAGATCGGGCAGGGCTGGGGTGGCTTCGGTTGACATGGTGTGCGAATAGGTATTTAAAATACCTGTTTGGCAAGCGGATCTTTCGGTGCGATGAAAAAATGTCCCGCCACCCCCTGATCCCGTGCAACTGACCTCTCACACCGACTACGCCCTGCGCGTGCTCATCTACCTCATGCGCCGCCCGGGCGAGAAGGCGACCACCCGCGAGATGGCCGAGTTTTACCAGGTCTCGCTCAACCACCTCACCAAGGTGGCGAAGGCCCTGACCCGCGCCGGTTGGCTGGTCGCCAGTCGCGGTGCCGGCGGCGGCCTGATGCTGGCACCCCACACGCCCGACACCCGCGTGGGCGAGATCGTCCGCTTCACCGAAAGCGGCGAACTGGTCGAGTGTTTCACGCCCGCCACCAACACCTGTCCGATCGCCAAGGCCTGTGCGCTCAAGCCGGTGCTGTATCAGGCGCGCCGGGCCTTTTTCGATGTGCTGGATCGCCACACCGTGCGCGATCTGGCGCGTTAACCCACGCTCAAGCAATGCCAAGGGAGGCGTATCGCGCCGGGACCTGTCGTGCTCAGGTGCGCCATGGACAAACCATCCTACTCCCACAGGTGGTTGCGCAACCTCGGTGCCTGCGCAGCCCTTTCCCTCCTCACAGCAACCTCCCACGCCGGTGTCCCCGCGCTCGTGGGAAAAAACCCGGTCACACCGCCGGAGGCGGTCGATTGGAAGGCACACACGATCGCGCCGGTCACCAACCCGATCTTCTTTGAGGACGCGGTCATTCGTTCCGAGATCCGGCCGATCTTCGTCCATCACAGCATCCACGACGATTTCCTCGGCGGCGGCGACGCCCAGCTCTATGCGCTGCAGCTGCGCTATGCCCTGACCGACCGTCTGGCGGTCATCGCCACCCAGGACGGTTACTTCGACATCAACAACGACGCGCTGGGCAATCCCGACGGCTGGATGGATCTTGCGCTCGGCCTGAAGTACGCCCTCATCGATGACACGGCGAACCAGTTCCTCCTCACCCCGGGCTTCACCTTCCACATCCCGACCGGCGACCGCGACGTCTTCCAGGGGCGTGGCGGTGGCGAGTGGAACCTGTTCGTGTCGACCCAGAAGGGGTTTGGCGACCTGCACCTGAGCGGCAACGCCGGCGTGCGCCTGCCCAACAACGGCAGCGAGCAGAGCACCGTTGCCCATTACTCGGCGATGGTCGACTACTACACCTGCCGCTGGTTCATCCCCTTCATCGCCTTCAACGCGTTCAGCGTTCTCGATGGGGGCGACAACATCGCGCTCGACACCGAGGGCTATGACGTCATGAACTTCGGCGCCTCGCGCACCGGCAACCGCACGCAGGGCACCCTGGGTGCCGGCTTCCGCACCCGCCTGCTCGACAATCTCGACTTCGGGGTCGCCTATGAAAAGGCCGTCATCCGCCCGGAAGGACTGACCGACGACCGTTTCACCTTCGATCTCTGCATCCGTTTCTGACGGCCTGACAGGCCGTGGGCGTCAAGAGTGACGTCCGTTTGGTTGAGTGGTGACCGGGCGCATGGAGTTCTGCTCCATGCGCCCTTTGCTTTTGTCGGCGCCGGCGCTATCGGTGCGCCATGAGATGGTCCTTCAAAGTCGCCACCATCGCCGGCACCGAGGTGCGCATCCACGTCACCTTCTTCATCCTGCTGGCCTTTGTCGCCCTGCACGGGTTCAGCAGCGGCCAGGGGGCGGCTGGCGCGCTCGACGCGGTGCTCTTCATCAGCGCCATGTTCCTGTGCGTGCTGCTGCATGAGTTCGGCCATGTCTTCGCCGCGCGCGGCTACGGCATTCGCACGCCGGACATCACCCTGCTGCCGATCGGCGGCGTCGCCCGCCTGGAACGCATGCCGCGCACGCCGGCCCACGAACTGGTGGTTGCCGTCTGCGGCCCGCTGGTCAACGTCGGCATCGCCGCCCTGATCTTCCTCGGCCTCGGCCTGCGTCCCGACCTCGATCCCGCCGGCTTCCGCTTTGAGGAGCCCGGCCGCTTCTGGGAGAAACTGCTGCTCTGGAACCTGCTCATGGTCGCCTTCAACCTCGTGCCGGCCTTCCCGATGGATGGCGGCCGCGTCCTGCGCGCCCTGCTCGCCCTCGTGGTCGACTACGGCAAGGCCACCCGCTGGGCGGCGACCCTCGGCCAGGGCATCGCCCTGTCGGTCGTGCTCTGGATGCTGCTCGGCGGCATCCCCTTCCAGCCCATCCTGCTGCTCATCGCCTTTTTCATCTTCATGGCCGCCGGCCAGGAGGCGGCCGCGGTCGCCGAGACCGAGGCCACGCGCGACCTGCGCGTGCGCGATGCCATGATGACGGACTTCCAGGTGCTGCCGGCCGACGCCGTGCTCGGCGACGCGGTCGACCTGCTGCTGGCCGGTTCCCAGCACGATTTCCCCGTGCTCGACGGCGGCGGCGAACTGCTTGGCGTGCTCAGTCGCCAGCGTCTCATCGAGGGCCTGGCCAAACACGGCAGCCTGCACCGGGTCGCCGACCTCGCCGAGGACTGCGTCGAAGCCGTCGATCCCGCCACCCGCCTGGGCGAGGCCCTCGAACGCCTGCGCGCCACGCCCTGCCCCATGCTGCCCGTGCTCGACCTCGCCAGCGGCCGCCTCGTCGGCCTGCTCACCGCCGAAAACGTCGCCGAAGTCCTCATGGTCCGCGCGGCGCTGGGGCGGTGAGGTGGTTTGACCGGACGGGGGCATCCTCGCGCTCAGCTGCAACTTGAGCTGGCAGATGGGTTGGCAGGGATCTGCGCGCATGGCCGCTTGGCAAGGCAGCCTGGCCATGAAACATTGAGACAGCCTTCGCCCCATGATCGATCCCGTCACTCACTGGCTCAACAAGCTGCGCAAGCTGAATCCGAACCGTTCGAAAACGAAGGGCGCGGCGCCGCACAAGCCCTGCCTGCTGCTCGCCGTGCTTGATCTGGCGCAGGATGGCGAGCTGACCGGGCCCAGCCTCAAGCGTTCGCCCAGCTTGCAGGTGCGGTTCCATGCCCTCAGTTCGATTGCGCTGCCGCGCTGGGGCGGCAAGGTGGATCTGGCGTTGCCGTTTTATCACCTCAGCAACCAACAATTCTGGCAGGCACGAACCCGCGATGGAAATCCCGCCGGTAGTCCGGAGCAGACGCAGGTGATCGACATCGATTCCGTGTTTTTCGCCTTGATTCAGGAGGCGGATTTTCGCCGACGTGCACGCATGGTTTTGGTCGATACCTACTTTCCCGCAACCGAAAAGCTGGCCCTGTACACCCTGCTCGGGGTTCGACCGCAGGCGCGCGAGTTTCAGGAGGAACTGCATCGACTTGGCGAGCAGGCGGCGGTTTACTCGGTGCGCCAGGGGCGATCCGCCCGTTTCGGGGTTCAGGTGGTTTGCGGTTACCGGCACACCTGTGCCTTGACGGGTTATCGCATCGTCACCGAAGCCGGCGAATCAGTCGTGGAAGCGGCGCACATCGAGCCATGGGCGAAGACGCGCAACGATGATGTTCGCAATGGGCTGGCACTGTCACGCAACAGCCACTGGGCCTTTGATCGCGGCCTGTGGTCGGTGGATGATGAGTGGCGTGTGCTGGTCAAGCCCGAGCGCTTTCAGGAAGCCGGCCCGGAGATCCTCTGGCTTGCGGGCTACCAGAGACACAAGTTGCAGTTCGATGACCATGCCAGTCTGCGTCCCGGACTTGAATATCTCCGGCGGCATCGTGAGCAATGGGACTATTGAGCTCGTGGCTCGCCCCGGGCAAAGAAAGGCGGGCCAACGCTGGTCGGGTCGAGCCGTGGTTAGACGAAGCCGGCTGATGCCAACGGATGCTTCACCCCCGATTCCCCTTGAGAAAGCCGGCGGTCGGGTGAAGTACCCGGTTCCCCATGTCCGCCGCTTCCGAAATCGCCCGCCGCCGCACCTTTGCCATCATCTCGCACCCGGACGCGGGCAAGACGACGCTGACCGAAAAGCTGCTGCTCTACGGCGGCGCGGTGCAGCTGGCGGGCAGTGTCACGGCGCGCAAGAACCAGCGCGCGACCACCTCCGACTGGATGGAGCTGGAGAAGCAGCGCGGCATCTCGGTGTCGTCGACGGTGCTGCAGTTCGAGTACAAGGACTGCGTGGTCAACCTGCTCGACACGCCCGGCCACAAGGACTTCTCCGAGGACACCTACCGCGTGCTCACCGCGGTCGATGCCGCGGTCATGGTGATCGACGCCGGCAAGGGCATCGAGGCGCAGACCCTGAAGCTGTTCGAGGTGTGCCGCCGCCGCGGCGTGCCGATCTTCACCTTCATGAACAAGCTCGACCGGCCGACGCGGCCGCCGCTGGAGTTGCTCGACGAGCTGGAGCGCGTGCTCGGCATCGCCTCCTGCCCGATCAACTGGCCGCTCGGCGACGGCGTTGATTTCAAGGGCGTGTACGACCGTGAGACGCGCCAGGTGCACCTCTTTGAGCGCACGGTGGGCGGCAAGTTCCGCGCGCCGGTCAACGTCAAGGACATCCACGATGACGCCGTGCGCGACGCCCTGCCGCCGCTGGTGTACGCCCGCGTCTGCGAGGAGCTGGAGCTGCTGGAGGTGGTCGGTGCGCCGTTCTCGATGGACAACATCCGCAAGGGCCAGCTGACGCCGGTGTTCTTCGGCAGCGCCATGAACAACTTCGGCGTCCAGCTCATGCTCGACCGCTTCCTCGACCTGGCGCCGCCGCCGGCGCCGCGCCAGGTGGGCGAGGAGATCCTCATGCCGGAGAACCCGGCCTTCAGCGGTTTCGTCTTCAAGATCCAGGCGAACATGAACCCGCGCCACCGCGACCACGTCGCCTTCATCCGCATCGTCTCCGGCTGCTTCCAGCGCGACATGACGGCGATCAACACCCGCACCGGCGCGAAGATGCGCCTGGGCAACTCGCAGCGGTTGTTCGCCCAGGAGCGCGAGACGGTGAACGAGGCCTGGGCCGGCGACGTCGTCGGGCTGGTCGGCAACTACGGCTTCCAGATCGGCGACACGCTGTCGGAGGATCCGAAAATCCGCTTCGACGAGATGCCGCGCTTCGCCCCGGAGTGCTTTGCCTACCTGCACAACGAGAACACCTCAAAGTTCAAGCGTTTCCGTGACGGCCTCGACCAGTTGCTCAAGGAGGGGGTGGCCCAGCCCTTTGAGCTGCCCGATGCCGCCGTGCGCGTGCCCCTGCTGGGAGCGGTCGGTCCACTGCAGTTCGATGTGCTGAAGTACCGCCTGGAGACCGAGTACAACGCCGAGGTGCGGCTCGAGTTCGCGCCCTGGACGCTGGTGCGCTGGTTGCGCGAGAAAAACCCGGCCGAGAAACCGAAGTCGAAGGACCCGAACCCGCGACCCGAGCTGGCGGCGTCCTATGGCACGACCCTGGCGCTGGATGCCGCCAACCAGTGGGTGGCCCTGTTCAGCGACAAGGTGAGCTGTGGCTACTTCGAGACCAAGAACGCCGACAAGTTCGAGATCAGCCCGTATCCGTTCTGATGCCGGACCGGTTTGGCCGGCGGAATCATGCATGCCGCAGGCGGAAAAGTCGGCGGGCGGCGTCGTACTGTAGGCAGTCCTTCTCCGCATGAATCCCCGCACCGAGATCCCGCTTCAGCTCACCCGGCGCAGCCTGTTTGGCCGCGGCGCCGGCGGCCTCGGTGCGGCGGCGCTGGGCTCGCTGCTGGCGCGCGAGGGTGTGGCGGCGAACGGCCTGGCCGACCTGCCGCACCATGCGGCCAAGGCAAAGCGGGTCATCTACCTGTTCCAGAACGGCGCGCCCTCGCACGTCGATCTCTTTGATCACAAGCCGAAGCTGCGTGAATGGCATGGCCGGCAGATCCCCGACTCGGTGGCGGCGGGCAAGCGCTTCAGCACGATGACCGGCAACCAGACCGAGCGGCCGGTGCTCGGCGAGATCACGAACTTTGCCCGCCACGGCCGCAGCGGTGCGACGGTGTCTGATTTCCTGCCGCACACGGCCTCGATTGCCGACGAACTCTGCTTCATCAAGTCGATGCACACCGAGGCGGTCAACCATGCGCCGGGCATCACCTTTTTCCTCACCGGCGCCGAGATGGCGGGTCGGCCGAGCATGGGCGCCTGGCTGACCTACGGGCTTGGCCGGGACAGTGAGGAGCTGCCGTCCTACGTGGTGATGACCTCGCGCGACAAGGAGGCGAGTTGCGGCCAGATTTTCTATGACTTCTACTGGGGCAGCGGCTTCCTGCCGACCAAGTATCAGGGGGTCAAGTTCCGCGGCAGCGGCGATCCGGTGCTGTACCTGTCGAATCCGCCGGGCATGACGGCGGCCGTGCGCCGCGGCGTGCTCGACGACCTGGCGCGGCTCAACGAGATGAAGCTGGCCGAGGCGGGAGATCCCGAGATCGCCACGCGCATCGCCCAGTATGAGATGGCTTACCGCATGCAGACCAGCGTGCCCGAGCTGACCGACCTGTCGAAAGAGCCGAAGCATGTGCTGGAGATGTATGGGCCGGACGTGCTGAAGCAGGGCAGTTATGCCTACAACTGCCTGATGGCGCGGCGGTTGGCCGAGCGCGGGGTCAAGTTCATCCAGCTGATGCACGCCGGCTGGGACCAGCACCGCAACCTCAACACCCAGCTCAAGATCCAGTGCCAGGACACCGACGCGCCGAGCGCGGCGCTGGTGAAGGACCTGAAGCAGCGCGGCCTGCTCGACGACACCCTGGTCATCTGGGGCGGCGAGTTTGGGCGCACGCCGTTCCTGCAGGGCAAAATTGAGGAAACCAAGCAGTGGGGGCGTGACCATCATCCCTATGCCTTCACGGTCTGGATGGCCGGTGGCGGCGTCAAGGCCGGCTACAGCCACGGTGCCAGCGATGAGTTCGGTTTCAACGCCGTCGAGGACAAGGTGCACGTGCACGATTTCCAGGCGACCGTGCTGCACCTGCTCGGCATCGATCACGAACGCCTGACCTACAAGTTCCAGGGGCGGCATTTCCGTCTTACCGACGTGCACGGCCATGTCGTGAAGCCGGTGCTCGCCTAAGGTGGCCTGCACGCTTCGGGGGCTGCGAGTGTCGGAACCTCACCCGGAGAGTGAGTGACCCCTTTGGGTGACCGTGCGGCTCAGGCCTTCTTGCCGAAGAAGTCGGCCAGCTTTTGCAGATCGCGGGAGTCGGCGGGTTTCATGGCGCTTTCGATGGCCTGCTGCTGCAGGGCGCAGAGTTCGGCGACGCCCTTGCGGCCGGCGACGAGCATGGCGTCCATCTGCGCCTGGGTGAAGGTGGCTTCCTCGCCGCTGCCCTGGATTTCGACGAAGTCGCCGCCCTCGGTGAGCACGAGGTTGCAGTCGACATCGGCGTCGCGGTCCTCCTCGTAGCAGAGGTCGAGCAGGGTTTCGCCCTTGAAGATGCCGGCGCTGATGGCGGCGACCTTTTTGGTCAGCGGCTGCTGGGTGAGCTTGCCCTTTTCAAGCAGGCGGTTGAAGGCGATGGCGGCGGCGATGCAGGCGCCGGTGATTGAGGCGGTGCGCGTGCCGCCGTCGGCCTGCAGCACATCGCAGTCGATGCAGAGGGTGCGCGAGCCGAGTTTTTTCAGGTCGACCACGGCGCGCAGGCTGCGGCCGATGAGGCGCTGGATCTCGATGCTGCGGCCGTCCGGGCGGCCGCGCGTGCTGTCGCGGTCCTTGCGGTCGAGGGTGGAGTAGGGCAGCATCGAATACTCGGCGGTCAGCCAGCCGCCGGGCACGCCCTGCACCTTCATCCAGCGCGGCACCTCGTCCTGGATGGTGGCGGCGCAGATGACGCGGGTGTTGCCGAAGCCGATGAGCACGGAGGCGGTGGCGTGCGGGGCGATGTCGAGAAAAAACTCGACCGGGCGAAGCTGGTCGGGGAGGCGGCCGTCGGATCTGGGCATGGCAGCCCCTAGCACAGGGCGGCGGCGGCTGCCAAGCGGGAAAGCATTCAGACGCGGATCATGTCCTTGACCACCTGCAGCCAGAGGTGGACGCAGCCGCGCCAGGAGTAGCGGATGACGCCCTCCTCGCCGGCGGGTTCGAGCAGGCCGGTGTCGAGGTTGTGGGCGATCTGCGCGCGCAGGTCCTCTTCGATCTGGGTGGCAAGCGCCTCGGGATCGGGTTCAGCGAGGTCGGTCGTGGCCAGCCCCTGGCTGTCGAGCAGGTCCTGGTGGGCGGCCAGCAGGTCCTCCAGGGAGCCGGCATCCGGCGCACGCAGGACGCGGTGCGCGGGCGAGAAGCGCATCGTTGGCACGAAGGGATAGTTGGTCGTCGTGAAGACGCGGCCGTCGGGCGTGCGCGAGGTCAGGCTGACATAGGAAACATAGAGGTCGAGGTCGAGCTGCTGCGCCTGCGCCACCGAGGCCTGGACGCGCTTGTCCGGGTGCACGAAGAGGCGCATGAAGTGCTCAGTCTCACTCCACTTCCAGCCGGTGTCACCGGCGCGGCAGAAACCGGCGGTTTCAAATTCCTCGGAAAGTTCGCCGAGTTCGGGAAAGACGTCGCGGTTGGGCGGAAACCGGTGGCGCACCTCGCTGGCGGCCGGAAGGCGCAGCCGGCGCACACGGCCGACGATTTCCACCCAGGGCAGCATGAACCAGAGGGCGACGCTGGCGGCGCCGGCGGCATGGCTGTCGGTCAGGAACCAGCCTCCGAGGTAGGAGGCGGCCAGGTAGGCAAGCCAGCCCAGCTTGAGCAGGTAGCGGTTGGAATAGCTGCGGCAGGCCAGGCCGAAGACGACGGTGGCGGCCAGGAGGAGAAATGGGGCGAGATCCATGAAGCGGGCGGCGGCCGGATGCCGGTGGGCCGGTCTTCAGAGTAGCGTCCCGGCCGGGGCAGGGCAAGGGGCTTTCCCCTTGAGGCAGGCGGCGTTCAGAGCAGCTTCTTCTTCTTGAAAAACAGGATCGGGCCGACGGCCGACAGCGCCAAAACGCAGAGAACGATCGGATAGGCCCAGGGCTGCTTCAATTCCGGCATGTGCTCAAAGTTCATGCCGTAGATGCTGGCGATCAGGGTTGGCGGCAGGAAGAGCACGCTGGCGACCGTGAAGATCTTGATGATCTGGTTCTGCTGGATGTTGATGAGGCCGAGCGTCGACTCGAGCAGGAAGGTCATCTCCTGCTGCTGCTGGTTCGTGTAGTCGTCGAGCGACTTGACGTCGCGCATGACGCTGCGGAACTGCGCCGCCAGGTCGCCCCGCAGCCAGGTGGCGGCGTTGTTGAGCAGGAACTGCAGCATGCGGTTCACGCTCAGCAGGCTCTCGCGCAGGTTCGCCACCAGGGCGCTGCGCCGGCCAAGGGTGCGCACAACATCGCCGAGGTCCTTTTCGATCGCCGCGTTCGTTTCATGCGGGCGCAAGCTGAAGATTTCGCGACCCACCTTTTTCAGGTCGGACTCGACCGTCTGCAGGGCGTCGGCGATGCGCGCGACGATGAGTTCACAGAGGGTCAGGAACACCGCGTCGCTGGTGGTCGGCAGGGCGCACTGGCGGCGCACGGTGTCGGCCAGCAGGCGAAAGGCCATGGGATCAGCGTAGCGCACGGTGGTCAGGCAGTCGGGCGCAATGACGAAGGAGATGGCCGTGGTGTCCGGGTCCGGGGTGTCGAGGCCGACCGGGATCCAGGCGGTCATGTACAGGGCGCCCTTCTCCATGTACAAGCGGCTCGATTCCTCGATCTCCTGCATCTCCTCGCGCGTCGGCAGCTGGTACTCGAGCCAGCTTTCCGCCTCCAGCTCCTCCGCCTTCGAGGGATTCATCAGGTCGAGAAAGACAAGGTTGTCCGGGAACGGACGAACCTTTTCGTCGTTCCAGTCGATGAGCTGTCCTTGCTGCGTGATGAGGCGGATCATGCGTTGCGGAACGCTCACTCTAGCCCGGGGCGGGGGCGGCGCCACGGAAAAGCCCGGAAAATGCATTTGCGCGCCGGCCGCGGCTGGGGAGGCTGGGCGGCATCCTCCCCATGTCCCTGCACGCCTGGTTCCACGTCGACAACGAGGCCGAGATCGCCTCGCCCGCCCTGCTCATCCACCGCGAGCGCGTCGAGCACAACCTGCGGCTCATGCTGGAGACCGCCGGCGGCGCGCAGCGCCTGCGCCCGCATGTCAAGACCCACAAGATGCTCGACCTGACCCGCCGACAGGTGGAGCTGGGCATCACCCGCTTCAAGACCTCGACAATTGCCGAGACCGAAATGTGCGCCGAGGCCGGCGCCGCGGACATCCTGCTGGCCATGCCCTGCGTCGGTCCCAACGCCCAGCGCCTGGCCCGGCTCGCCGAACAGCATCCAAACGTGCGTTTTGCCGGCATTGCCGACGACGAGCAGACTGTGCGCAGCCTCGCCTCGGCGGCTCAGCAGCATCGCGTCAGTCTGGGGGTTTTCCTGGAACTCGACTGCGGCATGGGCCGCACCGGCATTGTGCCCGGCGAGGCGGCCGCCTACCTCGCCCATGTCATCAAGGACACGCCCGGTCTGATCTTCCGCGGCCTGCATGCCTACGACGGCCACATCCACGATGCCGACCTCGCCGTGCGCCATGAACGTGCCGAGGCGGCCTACGCGCCGGTGCTGGCCTTCCGCCGCCGCCTCGAGGGCGAAGGCGTGCTCGTTCAGGAACTCGTGGCCGGGGGTTCGCCGACCTTTGGCTACCATGCCGGCCAGCCCGACCGCATCTGCAGCCCGGGCACCACGGTGCTCTGGGACTTTGGCTATGGCGACAAGCATCCCGACCTTGCCTTTCTTCCTGCCGCCCTCTTGCTCGCCCGCGTCATCAGCAAGCCGGGGACGAATCGGCTCACCCTGGATCTCGGCCACAAATCGGTCGCCCCGGAAAACCCGCACCCGCGTGTCCGCTTTGAGGAACTGCCCGACGCCGAGGCGGTGATGCAGAGCGAGGAGCATCTCGTACTGCAGACCGATCGCGCCCATGAGTTTGTCGTCGGCCAGGCCCTGCATGGCATTCCGCGCCATGTTTGTCCCACCGTTTCCATGCATGGCGAGGCCGTGGTGGTCGAGCGTGGCCGGGCGGTGACGACCTGGCCGGTGACCGCGCGCAACCGCCGGATCACCGTTTGAGCATCCCGGTGAAGGATGAGGCTGGGCAGTGCACGTTTAGGAAGCATGCGCCGCCTGTTGTTCCTGCTCCTGCTCACCGCCGCCGCCCCGGCGGCGGATTACGATCTCGTCATCCGCAACGCCCGCATCGCCGATGGCACGGGTGCGCCGTTGAGAGCCGGCGCCGTCGCCGTCAAGGACGGACGCATCGCCGCGGTCGGTGCGGTGGCGGGCAGCGCGGCTGAGGTCATCGACGCCGGTGGCCGAGTCCTGGCACCGGGTTTTGTCGATGTGCACACGCACTCGGAGAAAATCGCTGAAAATCCGGCGGCCGAAAACTTCCTGCGCATGGGCGTGACGACGATTGTCACCGGCAACTGCGGCATGTCACGCACCGATGTTGGCACCTTCTTCTCGGAGTTGGAGCAGGCCGGTCTCAGCCTGCATGTGGCCACCCTCATCGGTCACGGTTCGGTGCGCGAGAAGGGCATGGGCGGCCGCTTTTTGCGCCCGCCGAATGCCGGGCAGCTTCAGGCCATGAAGGATCTGGTTGACCAGGCCATGCGCGACGGCGCGGTGGGGATGAGCACCGGCCTGATCTACGTGCCCGGCAGTTTTGCCAAGACCGAAGAGATTCTGGAGCTGGCCCGCGTGGTGGCTGCGCATGGCGGCATCTACGCCAGCCACATGCGCTACGAGACCGACCGCATTTTCGAGGCGCTTGAAGAGCTGGCGCACATCGCCCGCGAGGCGAAGATTCGCGCCGAGGTGTCGCACATCAAGCTCTCCGGGCCGAGCGCCTGGGGGCGTGCGTCGCAGGTGCTCGCCTTCCTCGACAAGGCCCGCGCCGAGGGACTGCAGATCACGCATGATCAGTACGCCTACCCGGCTTCCAGCACCGGGCTGCGCCAGACGATCCCCGACAGCGCCCTGGAGGGCACGCGCGAAGACTTCGCCGCCCGCCTCGATGCTCCGGAGCGAAAGGCCGCCATTGTTGAGGCCATGAAGAAGATGTTGTTCGGCCGCGGCTTCAAGGACTACGGCTATGCCGTCATCGCCCGCTACACGAAACACCCCGAGCTCAATGGCCTCAACATCCCCGCCGCCGCCCGGAAGGTGCGCGGCAGCGACAGCCTGGAGGACCAGATCGAACTGCTGCTCGACATCGAGCGCCAGGGCGGTGGCAGTGCGGTGTATCACAGCATGCATGAGGACGACCTGAAGGTCTTTCTCGCTCATCCGCTGACGATGATCGCCAGCGACGGCGGCCCGCGTCGTTTGGGCGAGGACGTGCCGCACCCGCGCAGCTACGGCAACAATGCCCGCGTCCTGGGGCGCTATGTACGCGAGCAAAAACTGCTGACGGTGGAGGAGGCGGTGCGCCGCATGAGCGCCCTGCCGGCGCAGACCTTTGGCCTGCGCGACCGCGGTGAGATCCGCCCGGGCGCCTGGGCTGACCTCGTGGTTTTTGATCCGGACACCATCAACGATCCCTCCACCTTCGAGGACCCGCACCACTACGCGGTCGGCTTCAGCGACGTGCTGGTCGCCGGCGTGCCCGTGCTGCGGGATGGCCGGCTCACCGACGCCCGGCCTGGCGGTCCGCTGCGCAAACCCTCCGTCAAGGATTGAGGGTGGCCTGGGTGGCGGCGAAAAGCCTCTTGAAAAAGGGATGGATCCGGAGACTCAACAAGGCATGACAGACTCAACCCGAAAAATCACGCGGTCGCAGTCGGTTTCTTGGAGCATCGGCGTCGTTTTGTCGACCCTTTGGACCATGAAGATGCTCCAGGAGCAGGCATGGTGGATCCGTCTTTTCGTCAGCATCGTCGTGGCCATCCTCCTGGCCTGCGCAATCTCATATTTTGCCAACCGAAGGCAAAAACGCGGGTAGGTGTGATTCGGCAGGAATCGCTCGGCGAGCGTTTGTTCCTTTGCGGGAGCTTCGCGCAAGCGGCCGGCTTGCGTTGGCTGCATCGCAAGGTTTAGAATGCGGGCATGTCCAAACGTGTCCTCTGCCTGCTCGCCGAAGGGTTTGAAGAGATCGAGACCGTCACACCCGTCGACCTGCTGCGGCGGGCCGGGGCCGAGGTCGTGCTCGCGGCGCTGGGCGACGGCATCCACTGCACGGGTCGCAGTGGCATCGTCCTGCACGCGGATGCCAAGCTGGCCGATGTCGACCCTGCCGGCTTCGACCTGCTGCTGCTGCCCGGTGGTCCCGGGGTGCAAGTCCTGCGGACCGATGGTCGCGCCGCGTCACTGGCGTGTGACTTCGCCAAATCCGGCCGCCCGGTCGCGGCGATCTGTGCGGCGCCGCTGGTTCTGCACGACGCCGGGCTGCTGGCGGGCCGCGCTTACACCGCGCACGATTCCACCTGGGAGGTGCTCAACGCCGCACGCGGCGGCGAGCGGGTGGTCGTCGATGGCGGCCTGGTCACCAGCCGCGGCGCCGGCACGGCGCTCGAGTTCGGGCTGGCCTTGGTGGAGACGTTGTTCGGTGCCGGTGAACGCGAGAAAGTGGCGCGCGCGGTGATGGTGTGAACGCCGCGGGGGCGGCCTCACTTTGGCGGGGGCGCCGTGCGGCCCAAGGCAAGGTCGAGGAAGCGTCGCTCCTGGTAGCGGCGCTCGGCATCAGCGAACTGGACGATGAGCAGTTGGCGCGAGGGCAGGATGAAGAGCTTCTGCTTGCCTTTGCCGGCGGCCATGACGAGGTCGGGTTCGGGATCGTCCGGTTTGGCCTTCCAGAAGGTCAGGCCGTAGGTTGGATTGGCGGGCGAGGGCTTGAAGCATTCGGCGAGTGACGCCGCCAGCACGACAGGTTGGCCCTGCCAGCGGCCCTGTTGAAGCACCAGCAGACCGAACTTCGCCCACTCGCGCGCGGTCAGGTAGGCGCCGCTGGGCAGGTGCGGCAGACCGTCGCCATCCTCGCGCCAGCGATCGTACTTCAGACCGATGGGGGTGAAGATCCGCTGCTGCAGGTAGTCGAGCGGATCCCTGGCGCGGCCGTCGGCGACCAGCTTGCGGCGCAGCAGTTCGCCGAAGACCTGGTAGGGCAGCGGGCCGTACTGGAAGCGTTGGCCGGGTGCGGCCGTGATCTGGGCGGTGGCGATGGCTTCACGGTAGGAGGGCACCTGGCCGATGCCGCCGCCGGCAATGCCGCTGCTCAGGCTGAGCAACTGGCGGATCGTCAGATCCTTTTTTCGGGGATCGCCACGCCACTCGGTCAGTGTGTCGCTGAGCTTTTCGTCAAGGCGCAGCAGACCGTCCTCCTGGGCGGCAACCGCGAGCACACCGACAAAGCTCTTCGTGCCGCTGGCCAGCAGGTGCGGCGTCTCGGCGCTGTGGCCGTGGAAGTAGCGCTCGAAGACGAGTCGGCCCTGTTCGTAAACCAGCAGGGCGTGGCCGTTGCAGGCCTCCAGATAGGCGGCGGCTGCCTCGTAATGGGTGGCGTTCGGCGTCTCGGCCGCGAGGGCGAAAGGCAGGGCGAGGAACAGCAGGAGTCGGCGCATCGCGGATGCAACCGCGGTGGCTCGCGGAAGTTGTGTCCACTTCCAGAGTCAGGGCGTCCCGCCCTCAACCGTCAGCCGGCGGCAGCAGGTCGCCAAGGATGGCGCGGATGTGCTTGCGCTCACTGTCGCCGAGGTGGTCGTAGCGGCCGCTGGTGTCGCGGCCGTCGAGCACGGTGGCGAGCCTTTCGAGCACCGTTTGTTTCAGCGACGGCTCCAGGTGCGCGAAGGTCTGCGAGTGGATCATGTAGCTGCAGCGGTACTTGAATAGGCGGGTGTGCAGCTGGAAGTCGCGCAGCGAGCGGCCATCGCGGCGGTGCGAATCCAGCTGGGCGAAGGCTGCCTCGAAGGCGCCGTCGCCCTCGATGCCGCCTTCGGGCAGGGGCGCCTCGTCCTTGAACAGCAGGGCGTCGAGCACGTCCTCGGCGCTGTGGTCGATGATGCGGCGGGCGGTGCCGACCGGTTGCAACTGCACGGGTTCGCCCAACTCCCGCTGCAGGCTGGTCTGCATGTGCATGGCGCGCAGGGCGGCGTGGTTGGCCTTGGTCAGGACATTCTGCACGCCGGTTTGGTGCTCGAGCACCATGAGCGCGACGATGTCACTCGTGCCGCGCGGGTAGGGCGAGGTATCGAACAGGGCGGTCAGGCTGGTCAGGTTGGCGCCCTTGTCGACCGGCAGGTCGCAGCTGTTGTCGGGCAGTTCGATCGCGGTGACGTTGCCTCGGTGCAGGGCCTCGCCGTGACGACCGGTGACGTACCAGCCACCCCAGCGGCTTTCGAAGGGCGTGGTGCTGTCGACCACCGTGCTGCCCTGGCTCATGATCGGGTGGCCGGCAGGGCCGGGGAAGACCGAGCGCACGAGCACACCGGGCACGCCGGGCGAGAAGACGCCGCCGTGGCAGCTCAGGCAGCTCTGGTCGCGCTCGAAGTGCAGCGGCTGTTTGGCGGGCACGTCGGGATCGAGCAGGTAGAAGATCGGGCCGAGGCGAGGATCAATGGTCGCCACCTCGATCGAGCCGCCCAGGCAGTAGCCGAGGTAGGCCTCGTCGCCAAAGTACACCACGCGCGGGGTTTGCGGGTGGATGAGGTCGTTCTGCTTGCTGGTCTTGGAGAAGACCATGACCTGGGATTCCTCGGGAATCTTGAGGTGGCGCATCAGGTCGCGCAGCACCGTCCAGGCGTCGCTGCGATCGATCTTCGCCTGGCCGCTGCGCAGGAGTTTCTCCAGCTTTTGCGCGGGGTCATTCGGCTGGCTCTCCGAATAGAAGATCGGTGCCTGTTCATAGGGATCCTCGGCCGGGGCGGCCGCGGCGGCGAGCACAAGCAGCGGGGCGAGCAGGCGTTTCATGACTGTTCGAGCAGGGTGCGGCGCAGGCGGGCGCGCGGCGCGCCGGCGACGAGGTCGGCCAGGGTGTGGCGGTCGAGGCTGGCGTAAAAGCTTTCGGCCGCGCCTGCGAGCAGGCCCTTGAGGCGGCAGGCGCCGTCGATCGGGCAGGTGTTGTGGACCTTGTCGAAGCATTCGACGAGGGCCGTCTGGGTCTCGGTGCGGCGGACCAGCCGGCCGAGGCGGATCTCGCCGGCGGGCTGGGCCAGGGTGATGCCGCCGCCGCGGCCGCGGCGGGTGTCGAGGTAGCCGAGCTTGGCGAGGTGGTTGACCACCTTGACGAGGTGGTGACGTGAGACGTCATAGGCTTCGGCCGCCTCAGTGAGCGAGAACGGCGCCTCCTTGAGGGCGGCGAACATCATCACCCGCAGGGCGTAGTCGCTGAACAGACTGAGGCGCATGCCAAGTCAACGGCAGGTGCCGTTTAAACTTGCATTTGGAATGCAACAATGACTGCGCCGATCCTGGCGCGCTTGCGCCCGGGCTTGCGCCTCAGTCGCGGCGCTTGAGCTGCGGGAAGAGGATGACGTCGCGGATGCTTTCAGCGCCGGTGAGCATCATGATCAGGCGGTCGATGCCGACGCCGATGCCGCCGGCCGGCGGCATGCCGTGCTCGAGCGCGAGGATGAATTCCTCGTCGATCTTCTGCACCTCCTCGCCGGCCTGGTGCTCAAGGCGTTCGCGCTGGACGATGGGGTCGTTCAGCTCCGAGTAACCGGGGCTGATTTCCTGGCCGTTGATGACGAGTTCGTAGACGTCGACCACCGACGGATCCTCGGCATTCTGCTTGGCCAGCGGCACGAGTTCCTTGGGCACGTGGGTGACGAAGAGCGGGTTGAAGCTCTTTTCCTCAACGAGCTTTTCGAAGACCTTCTGGTCGAGTTCGTAGTGTTCCTCGCGGGCTTCGACCTCCTGCAGGCCGAGGCTCTTGGCGCGTTCGACCTTGGCGGCCTTGTCGAGCTCAAACCAGTCGGCGCCGGCGGCGGCGCGCACGAGTTCGCGGAAGGGTGCGCGTTTCCAGGGGCGGGTGAGGTCGATGGTGCGGGTGACGTTGCCTTCCTCGTCCTTGTGCTCGATGACCAGGCCGCCGCAGAACTTCTCCGCGAGGTGGCAGATCAGGCCTTCGACGAGGTCGGCCATCTGTTCGAAGTCGGCATAGGCCCAGTAGGCCTCGAGCATGGTGAACTCCGGATTGTGGCGGCGGCTGAGGCCCTCGTTGCGGAAGTTGCGGTTGAGTTCGAAGACGCGCGGGAAGCCGCCGACGAGCAGCCGCTTGAGGTAGAGTTCCGGCGCGATGCGCAGGAACATCTGCTGGTCGAGGGCGTTGAAGTGCGTCTCGAAGGGGCGGGCAGCGGCGCCGCCGGGCACGTCCTGCATCATCGGCGTCTCGACTTCGAGGAAGTCGCGGCCGTGCAGGTAGCTGCGGATCTCGGCGATCATGCGGCTGCGCAGCACGAAGATCTCGCGGCTGCGGTCGTTGGAGACGAGGTCGAGGTAGCGCTGGCGGTACTTGATCTCCTTGTCGGTGACGCCGTGCCACTTGTCGGGCAGGGGACGCAGGGCCTTGGACAGGGGCGTGAGGCGGTCGACATGGACCGAGCGCTCGCCGCGGCGGGTGACGAAGGTTTTGCCCTCGAGGCCGACGAAGTCGCCGATGTCGATCTGCTGGTTGAAGAGGTCGTAGGCCTCGTCGCCGACGTCGCCCTTGCTCAGGTAGCACTGGATGCGGCCGCTGATGTCGCCGAGGTCGAAGAAGGTGGCCTTGCCCATGTCGCGGCGCGAGAGCACGCGGCCGGCGATGCGCACGGGAGCGCCCTCGGCAACCTCGCCGGCAATGAACTGCGCGCGCAGGCTGCCGGGGTCGTGGGAGACCTCGAACTTGCCGCCGAAGGCCGCGATGCCGCGTTTCTGCAGTTCCTCAAGCTTGGCGCGGCGGAAGTGAAGCAGTTCGGATTCGGTGGGTTCGGTCTCGTGCATGGCGGGCAGGGTCTTTACCCGCATCCGCCGGCTTTGCCACTGCAAAAACGGTCGCCTGCGGCCACGAAGGGCGGGTTCGGCGCACTCGCCGCTTGCCTGCGGCGGCGGTTTGCGGCTTGTTACAGCATGATCGTTCGGCGCCTCTCCTCCACCGCCGTCCTGCGGACGCTGGCCTGCGTCGTTTTCCTGTCCTGCACCGCCATGGCTGACTCCCTCCGTGTGGGCCTCATCGGCCTCGACTCCTCGCACTGCGAACAGTTCACCCTGCGGCTGAACGATCCCGCCAATCCGAACCATGTGCCGGGCGCGCGCGTGGTCGCGGCCTTCCCGGGCGGCAGCCCCGACCTGCCGGAGAGTGCCGGCCGCGTTGCCGGTTACACGGCCCTGCTGCGCGACAAGTTCGGCGTGCGCATCTTCGACAGCCTTGCGGCGGTCTGCGCCGAGGTCGATGCCGTGATGATCCTCAGCGTCGACGGCCGTCCGCACCTCGAACAGGCGCGTCAGGTGGCCGCCGCCGGCAAGCCCTTCTTCCTCGACAAACCCGTGGCGGCATCGCTGGCGGATGCGGTCGCCGTGTTCCGCGCCGCCGAGGCCGCCGGCGTGCCGATGTTCAGCGCCTCGGCCATTCGCTGGTTTCCCGGTGTGGTCGAGGTGGCGACTGCCGAGAGCACGCCTGCCCTGGGTGCGTTGTCCTACGGTCCGGCGCCGATCCTGCCGCATCATCCCGACCTGTTCTTCTACGGCATCCATGCCACCGAGGCCCTGTTCACCGTCATGGGGGGCGAATGCCTGGAGGTGCGGCGTACCAACGGTCGCGATGTCTCCGTGGTGACCGGTCTCTGGCGTGGCGGCCGGGTCGGCACCCTGCACGCCCTGCACCGACTGCCCATGGATTCGACCCACTACAAGCTGGTGCGCTTTGGCGAGAAGTCGGTGGTTGAGCAGAAAAGCCAGGGCGACTACACCCCGCTGCTGCGGGAAATCGTGCGCTTTTTCCAGACCCGTCAGGCGCCACTGAGCGCACGCGAGACCTTGCAGATCTACGCCTTCATGGAGGCCGCCGAGGAAAGCCAGCGACAGGGCGGACGCAGCGTCCGGCTGCGCGAGGTGCTGCTGCGCGCCGGAGCCCCCGAGGCCTGGCTCCCGCAGGAAGAGGCGGCGGCGTCCGGCGGCTCGAACTGAGCTGAGCCAGCTGACGCAGTTGGTAGAAACTCAAGTGTCGAATTTTTCGACAAAAGGACATCCTGCGGGAATAAGGATAAAATTTCGGGTTCAAAATTTAGACAAAAGAAGAAAATATTCGACAATTCCTTGACGAATGGGGTCTGATGTCGAAGAATCGTCGAAGTTCGGTGCCCCCTTGCCGAATCTAAAACCCCCACCTTCCCACCCCTATGACCGATCTCACGAATCCTGAAGTGCAGCGTCAGATTGAGGAAGACATCCAGCTCCTGCGCCGGATTGCCGAGCGCGACGCCGCGGCCTACCAGACGTTTTACCGGAAGTACTCCGGGCTGATTTTTGCCACGATTGCCAACGTCCTCAACGACCATCACGACACCGAGGACGTCATGCAGGAGGTGCTCGTGCAGGTCTGGAACAAGGCCCACCTCTATGAATCGGGCAAGGGCAAGCCGCTGACCTGGCTGACCACCCTGGCGCGCAACCGTGCGATCGACCGCATCCGCTCCAAGCAGCGCCGCGCCAAGCTCAACGACGACTTCGAGCTGGAGAACAAGAAGCTGCAGTTTGAGTTCGAGGATTCCGGTCGCGAGGTGCTGGAGACCAAGGAGCGCAACCGCCTGCTGCTGCGTTCTGTCGAGCGCCTCAACCCAGAGCAGCGCGAGGCCCTGCGCCTGGCCTACTTTGACGGACTCACCCAGGCCGAGGTGGCGGAGCGACTCAACGAGCCGCTCGGCACCATCAAGGCGCGCATCCGCCGTGGTGTCAGCCGTCTGGAGACGCTGATCAAGCCGCGCCTGTCCTGAGTTCTGGCGACCTTGCCGCGACGGGGTTCAACCAGCGTCGTGGCTGGGTGACTTACCATCACTCAGCCAGCTCGTAGGCGACCATCTCCCGGTCGTTGCGCACCAGCATCCAGCGACCGGCGAGACAAGGCGGGTTCCAAGTTTTTGAATTTAAGGCTTCGAGGCGTCCCATCTCCTCGGAGCCTTTTTCATGGGGCCTGACCAAGACCACGGCTCCGGATTCCGCCTGGACGAGCAGCAGGCTGCCGAGCTGCAGGTGCTGGCCGTAGCCGTAGCGGCCCTGGCGCCAGAGGCGCTCGCCGCTGCTCAGATCGACCGCCACCAGGGTGCCTTCGTCGAGGGCCAGCGCGCGTCCGTCCAGGATCGTGGCGCTGCTGAACTTGGTGCGCGGCACGCTGGCTGCCCAGAGCTCCTGGCAGGCAAGGCCGTCGCCCTCGGCATGGATTTCCAGCAACCGGCTCTTCTGCCCGTAGCTGGCGGTGACCAGCAGTCGGTCCGGACCCACCTGGGCGGGTTGGCCGACGCGCGGGTAATCGCCCGGCCAGGGATGGCGCCAGAGCTGGCGACCGCTCGCGGGATCGTGACCGGTGACCGAGCCGGCATTGACCGAGACGATTTGATCGCGTCCGGCGAGCCGGCGCAGGGCGGGCGTGCTGTAGCTGGCGGGTTCGTTGCCAGCCTTCCAAAGCAAGCGCCCGTCGTCCTGGGCATAAGCGAACAGGGTGGGCCCTCCGTTGCCACCGGTAACGATGACGCGATCCCCGTGCAGCAGGGGCGAGCCGCTCTTGCCGTAGGTCAGGTTGCCGGCGCCGGCTTCGGCCAGCACGTCGCGGCTCCAGAGTCGGCGACCGCTGGCGAGGTCGAGGCAGTTGAGCAAGCCGGTGGCGCCGACGGTGAAGACGCGGCGGCCGGCGTCGTCGATGGCCGGCGTGGCGCGGGGTCCTTCGCCGCCGAGCGGTTCGACGAAGCGCACGGCATCGCTGTGGCGCCAGAGCGGTTTGCCGGTAGCGGCGTCGTAGCAGGTGACGCATTCCAGATCGCCGTGCTGCTCCTGGGTGATGGCGCGACGACCGGCGACCGCGATGCCGGACCAGCCGGCACCGACGGGCCGGCGCCAGACTTCACGCGGCGGCTTCGCGGTCCAGTCGGTCTGCCAGCCTGGGGCCGGCTGCAGGGCGTCGCCGCCGGGACCGAGGAAGGTTTTGGCATCGGCGAGTCCCGCTGGCGGCGGACCCGGATCGACCGCAGGCAGGTCGGGAAGATCGGGCAGGGTTGGCGGAGGCGGCGCCACTTGCCAGCGCCAGGCCAGTCTTGGCAGGGCGGTGCCGTCGGCCGAACCCTCGTAGCGCAGCGTCAGCCGGGCGGCGCCGGCGAGCAGCAGCAGGGCGAGCGCGAGGGCGCCGAGCCGGCGCAGGCGGCGACCGCGCCGCTGCAGGGCCCAGCCGAGGCTGAGCAGCAGGGCGGCGAGCAGGCCGAGGGCGAGGCAGCCGACCGAGCGGGCGACATGGTCGGTGGCGAGCAGCCAGGCGGCGGGCGCGGCGGTGCCGACCAGGACGAGCAGGGTGAAGAGGCGCATGGCGGGGATACGTGCGCGGCGGTCAGCTGCGGCGCAGGATGCCGTCGCTGAGGATGCGGGCGCGCAGGCCGCCGTGGCCCTTCATGGCCTCTTCGGCGCCCTCGGCGAAGGCCTGGTTCATCCAGTAGCAGGGGGCGCTCTCCTGGGTGCCATAAAAGCGCACGCCCTGAACTTCAAACTCGCGGCCGATGAGGGCGTTCAGGTCGGCACCCTCGGTGATCAGGTTGCGGCGGAACACCGAGGGCGGCAGGCCGGTGACGCCGAACTGCGCGCACAAACGCTCGTAGACTTCGTGGGCAAAGAAGGTGACCTGGCCCTTGTAGTCCTCCTTGTAGTCGAAAAAGCGGTCGCCGACGAGGCCCTTGCCGGCGACGCACTCGACTTGCTCGACTTCGAGCATGGGTGCCTTGCCCGGCGGCAGGCCGTGGTGGCCGAAGTAGTTGTGTTCCGGCGAGAGGTAGAGGTGCAGCAGGCGCATGACCGGCTGCAGCATGCGGTTGGCGCCGGCGAATGCAAGCGCGCTCAGGCGAGGATCTCGTGCAGGACCTTGCCGTAGCTGATCGGCACCGGGCGGTTGGCGACGTCGTGCACCTCGGTGTCATGGCGGATGCCGAGCAGGTGGTACATCGTTGCGGCCAGGTCGTCGGGCTTGACCGGTTTTTCCGCGGGGTACTCGCCGTTCTTGTCCGAGGCGCCGTGCACGTGGCCGCGCTTGACGCCGCCGCCGGCGAGCAGGGCGGTGTAGCACTGCGGCCAGTGGTCGCGGCTGAAGTTCTTGTTGATGCGCGGGGTACGCCCGAATTCGCCGACCCAGACGACGAGGGTGGTGTCGAGCAGGCCGCGCTCGTCGAGGTCGTTGAGGAAGGTGGGCAGGGTCTGCTCGGTCATCGGCATGTGGTAGGCATCGATGATCGGGAACATGCGGGTGTCGTTGAAGCCGTGGGTGTCCCAGCCGCCGGCGCTGGTGCTTTGGCCGCCGATGCTGGGCGCGAAGTTGACGTTGACGAACTTCACGCCGGCCTCGACGAGGCGACGGGCGAGCAGGCAGCTCTGGCCGTAGGCGGTGCGGCCGTAGGCATCGCGCACCTTGGCGGGCTCGCGCGACAGGTCGAAGGCGGCGCGCAGTTTTTCGCTGTGCAGCATGGCCAGGGCCTTTTCATAGTAGCCCTCGATGCCACGGGCCTCGGCGGAGATGTCCATCAGGCGGGTCTGGGCGTCGACCAGCTTTTGCAGCTCGCGGCGGGCATTCAGGCGCTCGAAGCTGAGGCCGGGTGGCAGGCTCAGTTCGGGCAGGGCGAAGTCGGGCGCGCTGGGGTCGCGCAGGACGAAGAAGGGATCGTGCTGCTTGCCAAGGAAGCTGGCGCGCTGGCCGGGGGTGAAGGAGCCGTCGCTGACGGTCCATGGAAAGCTGGCGGCGGTGGGGATGTCGCCCTGCACCGGCGCGAGGCGGTCGACCACCGAGGCATAGGCGGGGAAGAGGTCGGGCGAATCCTTCAGGCGCTGGTCATCGCTTGGCGGCGCGTGACCGCTGAGCGCGTAGTAACCGGCGCTGTTGTGATTCTTCATCGTGTGATGCATGGACCGGATCAGGGTGACCTTGTCCATGATCTTGGCGGTTTTCGGCAGGCGGTCGGAGACCTGGATGCCGTCGGCGCTGGAGCGGATGGGCTTGTGAAAACCGCGGATGCCCTCGGGGGCGTCGGGCTTGAGGTCGAAGGTTTCCAGGTGGCTGGGGCCGCCCCACTGGAAGAGGAAAACCACGGACTTGGCGCGGGCGATGAGCTTGTCGGCGCCGGCGAGGTCGTTGGCGCGCAGCAGGCGCGGCTGGGTCAGGCCGAACAGGCCGAGGCCGCCGGCCGAGAGCAGGCGGCGGCGCGACCAGGGGGCGGGGGAACAGGAGCCG
>DAIUCN010000024.1:19158-51753 GCA_036846165.1 Prosthecobacter sp. | reverse complement strand
CCCCCATCCCCTCAACATCAGCGTCCCAGTAGCGTCAAATCAGCGGTTCACGACTGGCTTAGGAAGCTGAGAACGTCGCACGCCAAGACGCGAAGGGGCGGAGAGATTGGACCCTTCTTGTCGCCTTGGCGTGAGACCTTCCAGCGGCCTGCGGCGCGGGAAAATCCACGGCGCCGTCCTGCCTTAAGCCTTCGCCTTCAAACCGGGAACTTCCTTGCGCGCCAGGGTGTGGGCGAAGGGGCCGCCGGTGGCGAGGTTGTACTGGCGGATGGCGGTGATCCAGAAGGGGGCGAGTTCGTGCTCGGCGGCCGACCACAGGCGGTAGTGCAGGTTGGTGACGGTGTCGGTGTCGTGGATCATCGCCTTGATCTCCTGCGGCGTGAGCGCCTGTGGTCCCTGCTGGATGAGGCGACCGGCGATTTCATCGAGGTAACCGCGCGAGACATCGATGTTGCGGCGGCGGCGCAGCAGGGAGACGTGCAGGCCGTTGATGTAGGGATCGAGGAAGACCTGCATGAGGCCGTGGAACCGCTCGAGCTCGGGCTGCAGGCGCAGGCGGCCTTTGACCTCGTCGAGGTTTTGTTCCATGGCCTGGAGCACGCTTGGCGGCTCGGCTTCCTCGGGGGTGAGGAAGAGGTTGAAGCGACGGCCGGTGCGTGTGCCAGAGACGAGCACGGCGACCGGGATGGCGAGCAGGAGCGAGACAAGGATGGGGCTGATCCAGAGCAGGAAGCTGGGCGAGACCCACCAGGCAACGACGCCCCAGGCGAGGCCGAGCACGGAGACGGGCCAGAAGTTGAGCAGGATCTCCACCCAGTCGACGCCGCCATCGAGCTTGCGGCGCTGGGTGACCCAACGGACGCCCTTGCCGAGGATGGTGTAGATGACGAAGCGGCTGTGGAAGATCATCAGCACGGGGGCGAGCAGGGTGAAGACCACGGTGTCGAGCAGGCCGCTGAGGAAGGTGATGGCGCGCATGACCGGGGTCTTGAAGACGCGACCGGTGATGAGTTCATCAAGCAGGATGGTGGCCTTGGGCAGGAAGATGAGCGCGGCGGTGAGGCCGAGCAGGAGCTGGGCGGCGAGGCCCGCCTGCGGGCTTTCCCTCGGCAGCGGGGTCGCCGCCAGGAAGGTGGCGAAGACGAGGAAGATGAGCCAGAGCAGCGAGCTGGCGTAGCTGAGGATGCCGTGCAGAAAGTTGATGCGGCTCATCGGGTGCCAGCCCTTGGCGAAGAGCAGCCAGAAGTGCTGCATGTTACCCTGGCACCAGCGGCGGTCACGCTTGAGCATGTCGACGAGCGTCGGCGGTCCCTCCTCGTAGCTGCCGCGCGGGGTGTTGAGCAGGCGCACGGCGTAACCGGCTTTGCGCATGAGCGCGGCTTCGACGAAGTCGTGGCTGAGGATGTGCCCGCCGAAGGGCTCCTTGCCGGGCAGCGGCGGCAGGGCGCAGTTTTTGATGAAGGGATCGAGGCGGACGATGGCGTTGTGGCCCCAGAAGTTGGCTTCGCCACACTGCCAGTAGTCGAGCCCGGCCATGAAGGCGGGACCATAGAGCGACTGGGCAAACTGCATGACGCGGCCAAGCAGGGTCTCCGAGCCGATCTGCTTGGGGAAGGTCTGCAGGATGCCGATGCCCGCGTTCTTCTCCATGATGCGCACCATGGCGTTGAGCAGGCCGCCGGACATGAGGCTGTCGGCATCAAGCACGACCATGTAGCGGTAGCGCCGGCCCCAGCGGCGGCAGAAGTCGCTGACGTTGCCGCTCTTGCGGTTGATCGGCTTGCGGCGCTTGCGGTAGAAGATGCGGCCGAAGGCGTCGAGCTGGCGGCAGAGCTCGAGCCAGGCGCTTTCCTCCTCGATCCACTGGCTGGTCTGATCGGAGTCGCTGAGGATGAAGAAGTCGTAGTTGGCGGCCTGGCCGGTGGCTTCGAGCGAGAGATAGATGGAGCGCAGGCCCTCGAAGACGCGGGTGACGTCCTCGTTGTAGATGGGCATGACGATGGCCGTGCCGGCGGTGATGGGCTGCTCGTGCTCCTCGGGGGTCAGGCTGCGCCAGAGGTCGAGGGTGTCGGGGTGCGGCCGGTTCATCAGCCAGACCCCGAAGAGGGCGGTCCAGAAGCCGGTGTTGAGCTGGTAGTAAAGCGGCACGAAGGCCGCCAGCAGCGCCCATTCCGACCAGCGCATGCCGTGCTCGGACAGGTAAACGAACATCAGCCAGACGCCGGCGATGGTGCCGAGGCCGACGAAGGAAAAGAAGGTGGCGCGGCGAATGCGCGCGACACGGCGCGGCGGCAGGCCCTGGCTGGGGCTGAGGAGGGTGGTGTGGGAGCCGGCGGCGCTCATCGCAGCAGCAGATAGAGGTAGCCGAGCACGGAGCCGGCGATGGTGATCAGCAGGGCGTAACGCAGCGTGGGATGCCGGCCGAGGGTGTCAAAGGTGTCCTCGGCAACTTCCGAAACAATGCCGAGATCGATGTCGCGCGGGGTCATCTTGGAAACCTGCATGCCGGGACCGGAGGTGCGCACGGCGGCACGCATGGCCTCGGCCATGTCCTCGGGCAGGTTTTCATCATCGAGGAAGAAGTGTGGCCAGCGCGCCGGCCCGCCGCTGAGGTAGAAGCCGAGACGGCCCGCCGCTTCGATCTGGGCGCCGCTGAGGTTGAGATCACGGTAGATCGTGCCAAGCCAGTCGCGCAGCATGAGCCGGGCCTGCTCGATCGAATGCGCCGTGGGGGTGCGTGTGGAGTCGACCGCATGCGCCTCGGCAGCGCGGCGCAGCGTCTCGAGAATGAGCTGCGTGCGCCGGATGCGGTTGTGCAACTGGTAGGAGCGGAAGTAGTCGGCGAGGCGCGCGTAGGCCTCGTTCCACTCCTCCTCGGTGCCCGTGGCGGGCGCGAACTGGATGTTTACCGCCTCCATTGGTACTGCCAGCGTTCGGAGATGACTTCGGCACCGTCATGCAGTTCGCAGGTCAGCTCGAGCTGCGCGGTGTCGGCGGGCACATCCAGTTTGAAGAAGGCGCGCCAACCGCCGGTTTCCGGATTGGCCATGACGCGGGCATCGAGCAGCTTGGCCGCGCCGGGATTCACCCGCACCTGCGGCAGCCAGTCCGCAGGCCGCGCCTGCGCCGGCTTGCCGGCGGTGAAGTCGAGCACGTACAGGTGGTCGTCGGAATCCATGACGAAACCGCGGCGGGTGGCCAGCACCTTGCACAGGCTGCCCGGCTCATGGCCGCCATGCCAGAGCAGGCGGTATTCGAACCGCAGCGGCTCATCAGGCGATTCCGGCAGCGTCTCGGGTTTCCACATGGCGACAATGTTGTCCCAGGTCTCCTCGCCGGTGGGCAGTTCCACCAGCACGACCGAGCCCTTGCCAAAGCCGCTCACCGGCTCGACCCAGACCGAGGGCCGCTGATGGTAGCGGGCCTCAAGGTCCTGGAAATGGGCGAAATCGCGGTCGCGGCCGGCCAGACCGAAGCCTTTGAGCCGGTCGGTTTGGAAAAAGCTGAGCCGGGTCTCGCGGCCGACGTCGAGGGGGCGCCAGATCGATGGACCATCGCCGATCTCGATCTGCAGGCCATCGGAATCGTGCACTTCCGGACGGAAGTCGTAGGGCTTGGGATGGCTGTTCTCGCCATACCAGAACATGCTCGAGAAGGGAGCGATGCCGAGCATCTCCACCTTGCGACGCAGGAACAGGGTGCCGCGCACCTGCATCTCGGTCGTGCGCCCGGGTTTGGCGGTGAATTCATAGGCACCGGTCAGGCTCGGGCCATCAAGCAGGGCCAGCAGACGGAAACGGTCGTCGCCTGGCTGCGGCTTGGCCAGCCAGAAACGGGTGAAATCAGGGAACTCCTCGGGGGCACCGCCAACGGTGTTGACGGCGATGCCGCGGGCGGAGATGCCATACCCCAGCTCAGTGGTCACGGCACGGTAATAACTCGCCCCCATGAAGACCAGGAATTCGAAGCGCCGGTCGAGAAAGCTGTCGGGGGCCAGCACGCGGAAACCCGCGTAACCCGCGGGATTGGCCACAGTGTCCGGCACCACCAGTCCGCCGTAGTCGAAGAGACCGCGATCGAAGACCACAGGCTGGGTTTTCCCGGCGTCGAGCTGATGAAAGCGCACCGGTTTCTTGAACATCCACCCGGGATGGAAGAATTCGACCCGGTAAGTGCCCCCTGCCCCGCCAAACAGGGCGCGCTCGGGCCGGAAGCGAATCTGCCGGTGGCCGTCGTAGTTGAGCTTCTCAAAGAACGGATCGAGATCGTGCGGCACCGGCTCCTGCGGCTGGCGCGCCAAGCTTTCGGCGAGTCCCTCGAGACCGGCAAAATCCGTGACGTCATCCGGCCGCGGTTCGGCGGCGAGGGCGGGAGAGGCGGCGACCAGGACCGCGAACAGGACATTTCGCCCTGCAAAAGAAGGGGGGATCATAGGAGCTGCAAGCAGCGACGGCGGAGAATGCCACAAAGGACCGGAACGTCAACTGCCACGCACGGACAGCCTGCAAATCGCGGCTGCCCCGGTCCTCAGAGAGTCAACAGACAAAAAACAGGCCGGATCGTCTGATCCGGCCTGCTCTCGATGACCTGCTTGACGGGAGGTCAGGGAACCACTCTGCGACCCACATGCTTGCCGCCGCCCACGGAGAAGGTGGCGAAGATCGTGCCGGCATCATTGATGGCCGAACCGCTGCCGCCACCGCCGCCGCCGGAAGAAGTGGTTGCCGTGTAGATGGCCATACCCGCGATGGTCTCCGGCGTGGCGTTGACCGTGATGGCCTCCCCCGTGACGTGAGCCAGCGTGATGCCTCCGCCGGGCATGACACGCCAGAGTGCCGTGCGGAAATCGACCAGGGTGGTCACCAGGGCGATGGCTCCGCCTTCACTGACGGACAGCTGGTTCATCAGCTTGAAGTTGCTGCCCAGGCCCGGCGCCGCGCTGCCGATGCGCGCCAGCACCGTGATGCCCCCCGACACAGTCCAGCGGCAGAGGGCGCGGTCCGTGAGGAAAATGAGTTCCTCGTCGCCGATCGCGTAGAATGCGCGAACGTTCTTGAGGGTCGTGCCACCGATCAGGGTGACACCCTCACGGGCGACCAGACGGGTCGTGCCACCCGACACGGAGATCAGCACCAGATCGTTGCTCTTGGTCACGGCAAGAGAGGGCTTCAGCAGGCCCAGAACGGCATGCGCGCCGGTGGTCGAGCGGGACACGCCATGCAGGGTCAGCAAGGTTTGATCGGCCGTATCGGGAACAATGTCACCCTTGCGGGCAACAAGCTCCAAGCCATTCTCGTTACCGCTGAGAACCACCGTGTTGAGGTTCGCATTGGTTTTTTGCGTGAGGCTGACCGGATTGTTCTGCAGATGCGCGACGAAGGCAACGCCGTCACCCGCCGCAGACAGCTTGGCACTGATCGTGCCGAGCCAGGCGGGATCGCCCGTCAAAGTCGACACGTCGGCACCTTCACGCGCCAGCAGGGTTACCGTGCCTGCCTCCTCCTGCCAGATACCCGTGTCGGTCTTGGTGTTGACACCGGTGCCGGTCAGACCGCTGGAGAAGTAGGTGCGACCGTCCGAATCAACCACGATCGAACGGTTCACCGGCTTGAACTTGCCACCACCGGGAGCATTATCGCCCGTGCGGCTGAGAATCTCCAGATCAATGCCATTTTCGGAGATGAAGTAAGCCTGGTCGCGGGTGGCCAGGGATCCCTTGATGCGGTCAAAGGCAACGGTGTGACCATCGTCATCAATCAGGACATCCGTGAAGAGCCCGGTCAGCGTGGTCGGCGCCTGGACGATCGTGCCTTCGCGAGCGATAACATGCAAGTCACCGCTGACGTCCGTGATCAGCAGGCTGTCATTGCCGGCAAGGATGCCGCCACTGCCCACCTTGCCAAAGGCCTTGAAGGACACCTGATCCAGGTTATTGATCACGCCAGGCATAGGCCGGTAGATCAAGCCACCCCCCACAAGCCCCTGCGAGCCGGTCAGCGACTGGTCCGTGACGAGGATGTCGGTGACGACCCCGCTGCCGGAGACGTTGATCTCAAAGGGATTTTCATCGGCATCATCGCTGGCGATGTTCACCACCGCCGTTTTCACGCCCGCGCTGGTCGGGCTGAAGGTCACCGTGAAGGTCGTCGTTTCATTCGCAGACAGCGTCGTGTCAAGACCGGTCAGATCGAGGCTGAACTGGCCGCTGTTCGCTCCGCCAAGGGTGATGCTGCTGAGTGTCAGGTCTGCCGTGCCCTTGTTTTCAACCGTGAAGGACTGGGCCGTGCTGCTGTCACCCACCGAGATCGAGCCGAAGGTATGCGTACCGGTGTTGTCCGTGCGTTCCGTGCCGCCAGTGCCGACACCGTTGAAGACGGCGATCTCAGGAGCAATACCGGTTCCGGAGACATTGATTTCAAAGGGACTTTCATCGGCATCATTGCTGGCGATGTTCACCACCGCCGTCTTCGCACCCGTGCTGGTCGGACTGAAGGTCACCGTAAAGGTCGTCGTTTCATTCGGGGCCAGCGTCGAGTCAAGGCCGGTCAGATTGAGGCTGAACTGGTTGCTGTTCGTGCCGCCAAGGGTGATGCTGCTGAGCGTCAGGTCAGCCGTGCCCTTGTTTTCGACTGTGAAGGACTGGGCCGTGCTGCTCGCACCCACCAGCAGCGAACCAAACGCATGCGTGCCGGTGTTGTCAGTGCGCTCCGTGCCCCCGGTGCCGACACCGTCAAAGACGGCAATCTCAGGAACCCCATCATCATAGGACAGAACCACCCGGCCATTGGCGCCGCTGCCGCCGGTCCTGGGCGTGCCCCCCGTGGCTCGGCTGCCGCCGCCACCACCGCCAGGCGTCGAGCCAGCCGTACCGTTGCCGGCAGCAGGCGCGCCGTCGCCACCGGCACCGCCGCCGGTGGGAGCTGTGCCGCCCGTGCCTGTGTCCGAGCCAGCGTTGCCATCGCTCGCGGTGCCTGCCGAAGATCCGCCGCCACCACCGTTGCTGCTGACGCCATTGGCGCCTGCACCACCACTGAACTTGACGGTGCCCGCGCCACTCCCGGCCGCACCGCCGGCCGCACCGGTCGTGCTGTCATCTCCGGCACTGGCGCCGCCCTTGGCCATGACCGTGCTGGCATTGATGAAGAAGGAGTCCCCACCGGCAGCTGTCGTGCTGGAGCCCGCACCGACCTGAACCGTGTATCCGGTGCTGGGCACGACCGTGATCACACTGCGCGAATAGGCACCACCGCCGCCGCCACCACCCAGGCCATTGGTCAAGCGCGAAGCACCGCGCCCACCACCGCCCCAGACTTCAACGGTGACTTGCGTCACGCCGGCCGGTGCGTTCCACGTGGTCGATCCCGGGGTGTTGAACTGTTCGGAGACAGGTGCTGCATGTGCTTGGGGAACCAGTCCGCAAGCCAAGCTCCACAAAAGGAGCCAAGGGTATTTGAGAGCGCCGCCGCTCGAAGGATGAGTTTTCATGGGAGTGCTTACAAAGCTGCCTTCATGGACAGCTGAAGAAGCATCGCCCTCGCCGGGTGAACCACAAGTGATATTTAAAAAAAGGCATATCCATTTTGCTCAAGCAACGATTTTTTCTAAACAGGGTGACAGATCGCAAGGGTGACATTCGTCTAAGTCATCGGCTCCCTTTAGGAGCGCCATTTTCGCACACTCAATGACAATCCAGGCAGAATAAGCCGGCTTGGTGTTTGGTTCGTGCCATTGGCATTCATTGCCAACACATTGCATGGCATTACCGGCCAGCGAATCCCGTGCACCAACTGCCACTCATTACGACCCAGGATGACTGCGATGCCATGGCGCGAGAGTCCCTGAGATCGTGGGCTAAACTGAATGCCGCAAGGTTTGAGAGCTGACGCCTGCAGCCAGGGCGAAACAATCCAGGAGCCACACGCAGGCGACGTCAAATCCGTGCGCGCTTGCTGAACAGCCCGTAGCGGGGACTGCAGACGTAGGCGAGCAGGAAAAGCGCGCCGAGCACGACAATGATCGTGGCGCTGACACTCCAGCCGAGCGGGTAGCTGATGAAAAAGGCGGCTACCGGGCCGATCGCGCCAATCACACCACCGCCCCAGAACAGGGTGCGGGCGTTGTCGGTGAACAGGTACACCGTGGCCGCCGGCATGACCAGCAGGCCGACGCTGAGGATGCAGCCCACCGCCTGCAGCGAGGAGATCAAGACCAGGATGGTGATGGTGAAGGTGGCGTAGTTGAGCAAGCGCACCGGCACACCGAGGCTGGCGGCGATGTTGGGTTCAAACAAGTAGATCAACAGGGGCCGCTGCAGGGCGGTGAGCAGCAGCACGGCAAAGGCGCTGATGCCAAAGGCGATCCACAGGTCGCTGTCGGCCATGCCGACAATGCTGCCGAACAGCCATTCATCGAGTTTCTGGCGGACGTTGAGCTGGGTCAAAATCAGGTAGCCACCGGCAAAAGCCGTGGTGTACAGAATGCCCATCGAGGTGTCCTGATCGAGTCGCGAGGTGCGCGACAGGAAAATCGAGCCCAGGCCCACAATGAGGGCGGCAAACACCGCACCGACCAGCACACTCCAGGACACCAGACCAAAGATGAGCACGGTCAGGGCGATCCCGGGCAGCAGCGCGTGAGAAAGCGTGCCAATCTTCAGCGCCGACCGGCGCAAGACGACGAAGGCGCTGACGAAGCCGTTGGCAAAGCCGATCATGAGACAGGCGAGCAGGGCTCGCCGAGCGATGGGTTCGGCGAGGAAGTCGGACAGGCTGGGCAACTCGGACGGCATGAACCCTGCACCGATAGATGAAAAGCGGCGCAGCGAAAGAAAAAACGCAACTCGTTTGCGGCTGGCGAAACCGCTGTTTCAGGCCTTGTCCGGCTCATGCATCACCGGGAACGCCTCGCCCAATGGCAACTCCGTGCGCTTTCGCTGGCGGGACGGCACGGATGCGGCTAGATTCTTGTTTCCCCGCCAGATGGCGGCGGCTTCTTTCATCATGTGCGGCATTGTTGGCTACATCGGCAGGCGGCAGGCCAGCCCGATCCTTCTGGACGGGCTGCGCCGGCTGGAATATCGGGGTTATGATTCGGCAGGCATCGCCCTGCAGGACGGCGGCGGCGTCCGTTTCATCAAGCGGGCGGGGCGAATCGACAACCTCAGTCAGGCGGTGGCCGAGGCCAATCCCGAGGGCAGCGCCGGCATTTCCCACACCCGCTGGGCCACCCATGGCGCGCCGACCGACGAAAACGCCCACCCCCACCGCGACCGCAGCGGCCGCCTCGCCCTCGTCCACAACGGCGTCATCGAGAACTACCAGATTCTGCGCGACCAGCTGGCCGCCCAAGGGCACGAATTCGAGTCGCAGACCGACACCGAGGTGCTGGCGCATTTGGTCGGCCGCTACTTCGATGCCTCCGACGAGGCCGATGGCGCCGCGCGCCTGCGCAAGGCCCTGCAGGCCGCGCTGGCCAAGGTCAAGGGCACCTATGGCATTGCCGTCATGCATGCCGACGTGCCCGGCGTCCTGGTCGGCGCCCGCCTGGGCAGTCCGCTGGTCGTCGGTCTCGGAGACGACGAGCACTTCCTGGCAAGCGACGTTTCAGCCATCGTCGCCCATACCCGCGACGTCGTTTACCTCAATGATCACGACATCGTCAGCCTCACCGAGGGCCGCTACGATGTCGCCTCCATGGCCGGCGGGGAAGTCCGCGTTCAGGTCAGCCGCGTCGAGTTCACCGCCGATGATGCCGACAAGGGGGACTTCCCCCACTACATGCTCAAGGAGATCCATGAGCAGCCGAAGTCCCTGCAAAACGCCTTGCGCGGCCGACTGTCGCGCGACGAGGCGACCGCCATCCTCGGCGGGCTGAACATGACCCAGCAGGAACTGCGTGGCATCGACCGCATCATCCTCAGCGGTTGCGGCACGGCCTTTCACGCAGCCATGGTCGGCGAGTACCTCATCGAGACGCTCGCGCGCATCCCGACCGAGGTCGAGATCGCCAGCGAATTCCGCTACCGCAACGTGCCGGCCGACAAGAACACCCTGCAGTTCGTGCTCAGCCAGAGCGGCGAGACGATCGACACCCTCGCCGCCCTGCGCGAGGCGCGCCGCAAGGGCATCCGCTGCCTCGGTGTGGTCAACAGCGTCGGCAGCACCATCGCCCGCGAGAGCGACGGCGGCTGCTACATCCATGCCGGCCCCGAGGTCGGCGTGGCCGCGACCAAGACCTTCACCTCACAGGTGATGATCATGAACCTGCTCGGCCTGCTCTTTGGCCGCATCCACCATCTGTCGAGCACCGACGGCATCGAGATGATCGACGAACTGGAGGCCATCCCCGACAAGATCCGCGCCATTCTTCAGCAGTCCGACAAAATCAAGACCATTGCCGAAAAGCATGCCAACGCCGAGGGCATGCTTTTCATGGGCCGCCTGGCCAACTACCCGGTGGCCATGGAGGGCGCGCTCAAGATGAAGGAGATCAGCTACATCTACGCCAGCGGCCACCCCAGTGCCGAACTCAAGCACGGCATCATCGCCCTGGTGAAGCCCGACATGCCATCCATCTTCATTGCCCCCGATGATGCGGTCTTCGACAAGAACGTCAGCAACATCGAGGAGGTGCTCGCCCGCAAGGGCCCGGTCGTCTGCGTCACCACCGAGGGACGCACCGAACTGGAGCGCCTGACCGACGACGTCATCTATGTGCCGGACTGCCCGTCCTACCTCAGCCCGCTGCTCACCGTTGTGCCGCTGCAACTGCTCGCCTACCACACTGCTGTCGCCCGCGGCTGCGATGTCGACAAGCCGCGCAACCTGGCGAAGAGCGTCACCGTCGAATAAGCCGGCATGGCAGTTGAACGTTTGGCATTGAAACCTCCTCTATAAGGCAGTCCTTTACCCCAACGTGACGTCATCCCGGAGCCTGCTGCCCCTGGGCGCCGCCTTTCTGGCGGCGGCGGCGGTTCATGCCCAGGCCCAGGCCTCGGCGACCACCGAACGACCGGCCGACTCCATCGCCGCCAGTGCCGGCGACTTCGTGGCGCGCCCCGTCTTCTGGACCGAGGAACAGACCCCGGCGGATTTTTTGGAGATGGCGGGGCAGCACACCAAGGCTCGCTGGCGCACCCTGTACCGGCCACAACCGCCAAACCCGACGGCAGACCGCCTCAAGGCCGCCTTCACCCTGGGCAGCCTGGTTGGTGAAACGTTTCTCATCTGGCAGGCGGGCGATGCCCAGCAGTTCCGCAACAACAACCAGGATGTTGTTCATTACTGCCGGATGCTCGGCCTCGGCGAAAAGATGCGCCCGCGACTCATGGCCCAGGCCAAGATGGCGGAGATGGACGAATGGAAGGACCTGCGCCAGGAAATCGTCGATGGCCATCAGGAGATCATCCGCCTGCTGCGCGAGCAGATGGACGAGGATCTGTCCCTGCTCGTCGACCTCGGCGCCTGGATGCGCTCGCTGGAGATCGTTTCCAAACTGGTCGTCGAAACCCCGGAGGTCGACAAACGCCCGCTCTGCATCGGCTCCCCCGCCCTGCTTGCCGACCTGCGCCAGGATTTCGCCAAACTGTCGCGCGACACCCGTCGCTCGACCCAGATGTTGCCGGTGATCCTTGTCCTGCGCGAGCTTGAGCGGGTCTGGGGCGACGAACGGCTGGGACCGCCCACCCAGGGCATGGTGGCGCGTACGCATGAGCAGTTGCGCACCCTCATGGAGGAAATCACGCTCAGGTGAATCAGCCGCTTTGTCCGCCGCATTTTTGATTCGCAAAACCCGGCGGTTGCAGCATCAGGAAACCCATGTCAGCCGCCGCCCGCATTGAGCACCTGCGCCGCGCCTTTCCTGAGGCCGGCCTGTTTCGCGACAAGGAATGGCGACTGGCACCAGAGCCCTTCCCGCTGGATGCCGCCACCCGCAAGCTCATCGAGGCGCTTGGCCCGGCCCTGCGGGATTTCCAGCAGGCCTGCAATCGCCTGTACTTCGCCAGCCTGAACACCCCCGAGCTGGCCTGGGTGGCACAGCTGCTCGATCAGGGCAAGCCGGCGGAATTGATCGCCCTGGGCCGCCACCCCCGCTGGCGCGACGCCCTGCCCGGCGTGTTGCGGCCCGATCTGGTGCTCACCGAGGACGGCGTCTGCATCACCGAACTCGATTCCCTGCCCGGTGGCATCGGCCTCACCGGCTGGCTCGGCGAAACCTATGCCGCCCTCGGCGATCCGGTCATCGGCGGCGCCAGTGGCATGACCACGGGATTCGCCAGCGCCTTTCCCGAGAGCGACATCCTCATCTCGCGTGAATCGGCCGACTACCAACCGGAGATGGAATGGCTGGCCGCGCGTGCCCCGCGTCGCTCCGGACACCCAAGGCGGGTGCTCAACCCATGGGTCACGCCGCCGGCGCAACTGTCCGGCCGTCGCATCTACCGCTTCTTCGAACTCTTCGACCTCGATCAGGTCGAGCACTCCGCCGAAATGCTGCGCCTGGCCGACGAGGGTGAGCTCGACTTCACGCCGCCCCTGAAAGCCTTCCTCGAGGAAAAAGTGTGGTTGGCCCTGTTTCATTCGCCAGGCCTGCAGTCCTGGTGGCAGGACCAGCTCACGGAGCCACACCTGGAACTGCTGCGTCGCTGCATCCCACGCGGCTGGGTCGTCGATCCCACCCCGCTTCCCCCGCACGCGGTCTGGCCCGGTCTGGACATCCAGGACTGGCGGGAGGCCAGGGCCTTTGGCGGCTCCCGGCGACGGTTGGTGCTGAAGATCAGCGGCTTCTCCGAACTCGGCTGGGGCTCGCGCGGAGTCTTCATCGGCCATGACCTCTCCCAGGAGCAGTGGGCGGCCGCGCTCGACACCGCCCTGACATCCTTCCCCGCGAATCCCTACCTTCTTCAGGAGTTCCATGCCGGCCGCCTGATTGAGCAACCCTACTGGGATGCCGAAACCCGCCTGCTTCGCAGCATGCGTGCCCGCGCACGGCTTTGCCCCTATTACTTCGTGCCCGAGGGCACCGGGCATACCCGCCTGGGCGGCGTGCTGGCAACGGTATGCCCGGCCGACAAAAAGATCCTGCATGGCATGCGCGACGCCGTGATGCTGCCCTGCACCGCGGCCTGAGCCAGGTTGCATGCCAAGAACAGATTTCTTTGCGATTTCACAAAGAAAAAGCGGACTTGGCCCGCTGTTTGCTTGCTTATTGGTCCCGCCCATGAAAGGGATGGGATCAACCCACCCATGTCGACCCAGGGACTCTACCAGACCCAGACCCAGAAGCTGTCCATCGGACCGCAGATGCAGCAGAGCCTGCAGATCCTGCAGGCCCCCACCCTGGAACTGAGGCAGATCATCCAGCAGGAGATCGAGATCAATCCGGTGCTCGAGCTTGATGCACCGGAGGTGTCGCTGGACGATGCGGTGCCCGACGACCCCGATGAAGCACCGCGCGAGCGCGACGAACTCGACATTCTTTCGCAGATGGACGAGGAGTGGCGCGAGTACTGGGCGCAGAGCCGCCTGCAGAATTCGGCGCGCACGTCCGAGGATCAGGAGCGCTGGCAGTTCCTGATGGATTCGATCGTCACCCCCACCACCCTGCAGGAGCATCTGCTCGGCCAGTTGCGCACCGCGGGCATCGAGGATGCCAATCTGCTTGCCAACGTGGAATTCCTCATTGGCAACCTCGATGATCGCGGCTTCCTCAGCCAGTCGGTTGAAGACCTCAGCCTGCAGCACGCCGTACCGGTTGATGATCTGCATGCAGCCAAGGCGGTGCTCACCGGCTTCGATCCGGTCGGTGTCGGCGCCGAGGACCTGCGGGAGTGCCTGCTGGTGCAGTTGGAACGCCTTGGCAAAACCCACAGCCTGGCCCACCGTCTGGTCGAGCAGCACCTCGAGGACCTCGCCGGCAAACGCTACCCGATTCTCGCCCGCAAGCTCGGCGTGCCGCTGGAGCAGATTTCACGCGCCGCGGACTTCATCAGCACCCTCGATCCACGCCCAGCCTCGCGCTTCAGCCAGGGCGGCAACACCTACGTCAGCCCCGACATCATTGTCGAACGCCAGGGCGGCGAGTGGCTGCCGGTGATGAACAACGATGAACTGCCGCATCTGCGCCTGAGCAATGCCTACAAGGACATGCTCAGCCAGTCCGGCAGCAGCAGCGAGGTGCGCAATTACATCCGTGAAAAGCTGCGCAGCGGCAAATTCCTCATCCGCTCCATCCATCAGCGCCAGCAGACGATCCACAAGATCGCCGTGCGCATCCTCGCCCACCAGCAGGAGTTCCTCGACAAGGGCACCAGCCACCTGCGGCCGCTCAACATGGCCCAGGTCGCCGAGGAGGTCGGCGTGCACGAAACCACGGTCAGCCGCGCCATTGCCGGCAAGTACATGGCCACCCCGCACGGGGTCTATGAACTGAAGTTCTTCTTCAGCCACGGCGTCAAGACCGAGTCCGGCGAGGACCTCAGCAACACCAGCGTCAAGAACGCCATTGCCGACCTGGTCAAAACCGAGCCGAAGCACAAGCCG
The DNA here is from genome assembly GCA_036846165.1 of Prosthecobacter sp. GTDB lineage: Bacteria > Verrucomicrobiota > Verrucomicrobiia > Verrucomicrobiales > Verrucomicrobiaceae > Prosthecobacter. Next base: position 37,213 of record DAIUCN010000024.1, on the reverse strand, counting down.
CTCAGCGACGACAAGCTCGCCAAACTGCTCGACAAGCAGGGCATCAAGGTCGCCCGCCGCACGGTGGCGAAATACCGCGAGGCGCTCGGCATCCTGCCCAGCCACCTGCGCAAATCGTTCTCCTGAACCAGCAGCGCGTCACTTGCCCAGCGCCTCGCGCGCCATCACCGGGTCGTCGGTCGTGATGCTGTCGACCCCGAGCGCCGCGAGACGGCGCACATCCTCGGGTTTGTTGACGGTCCAGACATGGACTTCCAAACCGGCGGCACGAATCCGCCGCACAAAGTCACCGCTCCAGGGCCATTTCTGACTCAGGTCGAGTCCGTCCAGGCCGTCAGCCACAGTATCGGCAATCAGCGCGTCGAGATCGACCGGCTGCTTGTCGCGTGTCTGCTCGGACGACAACCGGTACACCCTGACCCACGGCAGCGCCTTCTTGGCCTCCCGCGCGGCGGCGCGGTCAAAGGCGATGATGCGAAGCTGATCAGCGCGTGGCTTCCAGGCCTGCAACTGGCGGGCGAGTTCCGGCACCACCTCGGGGCCACACTTGATCTCCAGCAGAAAGCGGCCGCGATCCGCCGGCAGGGTCGCCAGCGCCTCGGCCAGGTCCGGGATGGGTTCACCGGCGTACTCCGGCGCCTTCCACGAACCCGCGTCGAGACGGCGCAGATCGGCCAGTGGCGTTGCCGACACCACCAGGCCCGTGCCGGTGGTGCGCTGGGTATCCTTGTCGTGCAGCACGGCGATGCCGCCATCGGCGGTCAGGTGCAGATCCAGTTCGCAGGCGTCGGCACCGCCCTGCCAGGCCAGCTTGAAGGCGGCGACGGTGTTCTCGGGCGCACGCGCGGAAAAACCGCGGTGGGCGACGATATCCACCGCGGACAGCGGGTTGGCGACGGCGAGGAGCATGGCAAGAAGGGAACGCGGCAGCATGGACGGAAGAAACGGCCGCAGGGGGCGTCAGCTTGCGCATTCCGCGCTGGACGTGCGTGCGCCCGAGTCCATCTTGACCCGGCATGGCCGACGACGTTCAGATCTCCAAGCGCAAGGCGTTCCTGCCCATCACCGAGGACTTGGAGGACTACCTCGACCAGTTTGGCAGGCGCTTCTCCCTGCCCGCCACCTATCAGGACCTGCGCGCCTTCAGCGAGAGTTATCCGCTCGACGACAAGAACGGCAATCCGACCCACTGGTCCGGCGTGCTCTACCCCCGCGAGTTGCGCGACGAGCTTTACCCGCGCCTGACCAGCATTTACTCACTGCTGCGCACCGGCGACCTCCAGGCCGTGTCGCACCTTTATGTTGAACGCGTCGACTACTGCGAGTTCGGCAACTCCCGTCCCTTCCGCGTGCGCGTGGTCAACCACTACAATGACAACTACGATCACTTCTACGTCAAGATCGCCGACGCCTCGCGCGTCTACGGCCTTGAACTCGAGCACCTGCTCTCGCCCAACCGCATCAACTATCTCGCCCACAGCGGCACCCTGGTCGAGGAACACATCGCGGGGGTGCCAGGCGACGCCTTCATCCGCGACCACCTGGAGCGGCCCGAGGTCAACCGCGTGCGCATCGCCAAGGAATTCGTCAAGTTCAGCGAGCGCTGCTTCATCCGCCTGCTCGGCGACATGCGCAGCTACAACTACGTCATCGACATCACGCCCGACTTCGAGGACGTGCAGTACCGCGTGCGCGCGATCGACTTTGACCAGCAGTGCTACGAGGGCCGGCGCAACATCTACCTGCCGCAGTTCTTCAAGGAGAACAACCCGGTGGTCTGGCTCTGCGGGCGCCTGCTCAACCTGCCGACCATGCAGCAGTACCAGGACGAGGAACGCAGCCTGATTGCCCGTCGCTACATCTCCGAGCACCAGCGCCTGTTTGCCCTGCTCGAGTGCATGAAGAGAAATCCGCGCGAGCCGCAGGACAAGGTCATGCAGCTGGCGCGCGAGCTGGGCGAGCATCACCGCACCGACCGTTTCGACACCTGCGACTCGATGGGCGCCATTGTCGAAACCCACCTCGCCATCGCGCTCGGCCGCCACCTCATCTGAGGCAACGGCCGCGCTTTCCGCGGACGGCAGGCCGCCGCCGGCGGGGCGATGGACTCACTTGCGGACCAGCAGCGAACGACCCGTCATCTCGGCCGGTTGTTTCACGCCCAGCATGTCGAGCAGGGTCGGCGCGACATCGGCGAGGATGCCGTCGCGCACGCTGAACTGGCCGGCGTCGGCGGCCACGTAGATGCCGTGCACGAGGTTCGTCGTGTGGGCGGTGTGCGGGCTGCCGTCGGCATTGCGCATCTGCTCGCAGTTGCCGTGATCGGCGGTGATGAAGAGCTTGCCCCCCAGCTCAAGCGTGCGCTCGACAATCAGGCGCACGCCGAAATCAATCGTTTCGCAGGCGTGCACGCCGGCCTCGACGACGCCGGTATGGCCGACCATGTCAGGGTTGGCGAAGTTCATGATGACCAGATCGTACTGCTCCAGCCGGCGCAGCACCTCAAAGGTCAGGTCGGGCGCGCTCATCTGCGGCTTCTTGTCGTAGGTGGGCACCTCCTTGGGCGACACCGCCAGGTAGCGGTCCTCACCCGGGTTGGGCTCCTCGACACCGCTGTTGAAGAAGAAGGTGACGTGCGGGTACTTTTCCGTCTCCGCGGCGCGCAGCTGCTTCAGGCCGGCGGCGGCGACCACCTGGCCGAGGTTCTGGTTCAGCGTCTCGGTGCCGAAGATGACGCGGGCGCCGAGCGCCTCGTAGGTGGCGTCGTACTCGGTGAGCGTGTAGTAGCCGACCTGCGGATGCACCTCGCGGTCGAAGCCCTCGAAGCCGGTCTTCAGGAAGGCATCGCTGAGCTGGCGGGCGCGGTCGGCGCGGAAGTTGAACCAGAGCACCACATCGCCGTCGCGGATGCGCTGCTCGCCGGCATGGCTGAACAGCATTGGCAGCAGAAACTCATCGCCGCGCGGCTCGGCCGCGTAGGCGGCGCGGACGGCCTCGCTCGGAAGGTCGCTTCGCACTTCGCCACGCCCCAGCACCAGGGCGTCCCAGGCGATCTTGTTGCGCTCCCAGCGCTTGTCGCGGTCCATGGCGTAGTAGCGGCCGATCACCGTGGCAATCTGCGCGCCGCTGGACTGCAGATCCGCCTCCAGCTTGGCCAGGTAGGCCGCGCCGCCGGTCGGCGAGGTGTCGCGGCCGTCGGTGATTGCGTGCACCATGAGATCGTTAACGCCCGCAGCCTTGGCGGCGTTGCAGAGCGCAGCCAAGTGGTCCTGGTGGGAATGCACCCCGCCGTCGCTGACCAGACCGATGAAGTGCAGGCGGCGGCCGCGCGCCTTTTCAAAGGCCTCGACCAGCACCGGCATGTGTGCCAGTTCGCCATCGCGGATGCTCTTGTTGATGCGGGTCAGATCCTGGTAGACAATGCGTCCCGCGCCGAGGTTGAGGTGGCCGACCTCGCTGTTGCCCATCTGGCCATCGGGCAGACCGACATCCTCGCCGCTGCCGCTGACCTTTGCCCAGGGATAGTCGGTGTACAAGCGGTCGTGAAAGGGCGTGCGCGCCAGCAGGGTCGCGTCACCATTTGCCTGCGCCTGGGCCTTGCCGCCGGGATTGATGCCCCAGCCGTCGCGGATGATGAGAACTACGGGTTGTTTCATGGAAACCTCTTCATCCGCCAAGCCGCCCGGGCCGTCAAGGACGGCTGCGGAGCACGACGTCTTGGGACCATGGGATCCTTCCCAGACGCCACGCCCCCTGCCGTCTCTGCGGCTAAACCGAACCATGACCAAACGCCGGAGCCTTGCTCGGCGCCTGAAAGACAGAACACCCGCCGTTGGGACGCCCGCGCCCAACCTCTGCCATAACCTCAATCCGCCATGCCGAGCGCAGCGCGGATTTGGCGGGCGGAGGCAAGGGCTTCATCCAGGTCCTCGCCGAGCACGGTGAAGTGGCCCATCTTGCGGCGGGCGCGCGGCTCGGCCTTGCCGTAGAGATGCAGCTTGGCGCGCGGATGCCCGAGCACGGCCAGCCAGTCGGGCGCGGACGCATCGGCCGGCCAGACGTCGCCGAGCAGGTTGACCATGACGGCCGGGGTGTGCTGGCTGGGATCACCGAGCGGCAGACCGCAGACGGCGCGCAACTGCTGCTGGAACTGGCTGCTGACGCAGGCATCAATGGTGTGGTGGCCGCTGTTGTGGGGTCGCGGGGCGATCTCATTGACCAGCACCCGGCCTTCGGCGGTGACAAACATTTCGACGGCGAGGGTGCCGACATAACCGAGCCCCTCGGCGACGGCTTCCCAGAGGTCGAGCGCCTGGGCGGCGACCGCCGGCTCCAGCGCGGCGGGGGCGAGGCTGATGTCGAGGATGTGATGGGCATGGCGGTTTTCGACGACGCCATGCACGGCCATGCGGCCGTCGATGCCGCGGGCGCCGACGACGGAGACCTCGCAGGCGAAGGGTACCCACTGTTCGACGACGGCGTGATGGCCCTCAAAGGCCTGCCAGGCCTCGGCGAGATCGGTATCGGCCTCCACCTTGCGCTGGCCCTTGCCGTCGTAGCCGAAGGCGGCGGTCTTGATGACGCAGGGGCGGCCGAGCTCGCGCACGGCGGTCTGCAGGCCGGCGAGATCCTCGACAATGCGGAATTCGGCGCAGGCGATGCCCTGACCGCGCAGGAAGAGTTTTTCGCGCTCGCGATGCTGGGTGGTGTGGATGGCGAGCCGCGATGGCCGCAACGGGCGCGCCGCTTCGACGGCCTGCAGGCAGGCGTCGGGGATGTTTTCGAACTCGGCGGTGACCACATCGACCGCGGCAAGGAAGTGACAGAGCGCGGCGCTGTCATCGTAGGCGGCGTTGAACTCGAGGTCGGCAAACTGGCCGGCCGGGCAACCCTTCGGCTCATCGGTGAAGACGGCGACGCGGTAGCCGCTGCGGCGGGCTTCAAGCGCCAGCATGCGGCCGAGTTGGCCGCCGCCGAGGATGCCGATCGTGGAGGGCGGGAGAAAGGGCGGCATGGGATCAGGCGAGCGGCTTCTCCAGTTCCTTCTGGCTTTCCAGCACCTTCTCGGTCTGACGCTGGCGGAAGGCCTGCAGTTTGGCGGCGAGGTCCGGGTTGCTGTTGGCGAGCATGGCGATGGCGAACAGGCCGGCATTGAGGGCGCCGGCATTGCCGATGGCGAAGGTGGCGACCGGAATGCCGCCGGGCATCTGGACGATGGAATAAAGGCTGTCGACCCCGCTCAGGGCCTTGCTCTGCACCGGCACGCCGAGCACGGGCACGGTCGTCATGCTGGCGGTCATGCCCGGCAGGTGGGCGGCACCACCGGCGCCGGCGATGATGCACTTCAGGCCGCGGCCGGCGGCGCTGGTGGCGTAATCGTAAAGCAATTGCGGCGTGCGATGGGCGCTGACCACCTTCTTTTCAAAGGGTACGCCGAAGTCTTCCAGCACGCGCGCCGCGTTTTCGAGGGTGGGCCAGTCGGAACTGGAACCCATGATGATGCCGACCTGGGGAGGTGTCATGTGCCGAAATAGCGCGGAGAAATGTCGGCTGCAAGCCGCGCTTGCGTTTGCCAAGCGGCCGCGCCGCTTCAAGATGACCGGCCATGACCTTCCGCGAGAAACTCGAAACCCGCATCGCCAGCGCCGGCACCCGCCTCTGCGTCGGACTCGACGTCCGGGCCGACCAGGCCGACGAGGCCACAAAGCGCTGGATCCTCGATTTCATTGCCGAAACCGCCCCCCATGCGGCGGCGTTCAAGCCGAACTCCGCCTACTTTGAGGCGCTCGGCTGGCGCGGCCTGCGCCTGCTTGAGGAGGTGCTGCGCGAGATTCCCTCGGACATCCCCATCGTGCTCGACGTCAAGCGCGGTGACATCGGCGAGACCCAGGGCTACTATGCCAAGGCGGCCTTCGACCAGCTCGGCGTCGATGCCGTGACCCTCAATCCCTACATGGGGCGCGACACCCTGGAACCGTTTTTGCAGTACCGCGACAAGGGCCTGTACCTGCTTGGCGTGACTTCCAACCCTGGGGCGGCCGACATCGAATTGCAGCGGACCGGCGACCGCTACGTCTATGAGATCGTCGCCGAGATGACCGCCGCCAGCCCGCAGGCCGGCCTGGTCGTGGGCCTGACCAATGCCGCACCCGAAGTGCTGCAGCGCGTCCCCGATGTGCCGCTGCTCATCCCCGGCCTCGGCGCCCAGGGCGGCGATCTGGCGGCCCTGCGCGGCAGCGGCCGGCGGGCGCCCCTGCTGGTCAACGTCTCGCGCGGCCTGCTCTACCACGGCCAGGCCGGCCGCGGCTTCGCCGAAGTGGCGCGCGACTGGGCCACCCGCATTGAGGAAGCCCTGGCCTGAGGCAGGAAGCAGTGGACAGACGCGCGCGCCTGAGGCATGGCTAAGCGCCCTCACCCCCGTCCGATCATGCCTTTTCCCGCCCTCCGTCTGACGCTGCTTGCCGGCCTGAGCCTGGCCCTGAGTTCCTGCGCGAATCTGCTGCCCTCAACCGGTGCCGCGCGCGGTCAGACCCTCTACCTTGAAGCCTTCCCGGTCGCCTCGGTGCCGACCTCGGCACTCTACAATCAGGACCTTGACTCGTATTGGGATGGCGACGGCCTCAGCGGTCCGCCCAGCATCATCATCGATCTGAGCGATCAAAAGGCCTATTTCTACAAGGGCGAGGCTCTCGCCGGAGTGTCGGCCCTGTCAACCGGCGACGAGAAACACCCCACGGTCACCGGCAAATTCAAAATCATCCAGAAGAACCAGTGGCACAAATCGAACCTGTACGGCGACTTCGTCGACGCCAACGGCAACATTGTTGTCGCCAACATCGATGTCACCAAGGACAAGGCACCGCCCGGCACCCGCTTTGAGGGATCGAAGATGCACTACTTCATGCGCTTCGTCGGCGGCACCGGCATGCACGAGGGTTTCCTGCCCGGCTACCCGGCCTCGCACGGCTGCGTGCGCATGCCCGGCCACATGGCCGCCACCTTCTTCAAGAACGTCGACATCGGCACCCCGGTAACCGTGCGCCCCTGAGCATGACTGGCGAAGAACTGCCCCTGGAAACCGACGTCGAGGAGGTGCGCGACCTGCGACACTCGCCGACCCCGCCGCGGTTGATTGACTGTCGCGAGGACGACGAGTGGCGCCTCTGCCGGATCGAGGGCGCCGAGTTGGTGCCGCTGTCGCAATTTGGCGAGCTCGCCGGCCACCGCTTCACCGATCCGGAGGAACACCTGATCATCTACTGCCACCACGGCATGCGCAGCCAGCGCGCCGCCCTCTGGCTGCGCCAGCAGGGCTTTGCCCGCGCCCAGTCCATGCGTGGTGGCATCGACCTCTGGTCGGACCGCATCGACCCCTCCGTCCCCCGCTATTGACATGCCTCCCGCACCGCCCGCCGCCGCCGTTGGTTTCAAGGAGTGGTCCCTCGTCTGCGACCTGCTGACGAACGGCCAGCAGAGCCTGATTTTGCGCAAGGGCGGCATTCATGAGGGCCGCGGCGGCTTTGAGTGGAAGCACCGCGGCTTCTTCCTGTTCCCGACCTGGTTTCACACCCAGGCAGAGAAGCTGCGTGGCGACTTTGCGGCCACTGCCTTCCCACCGGAGGAGGAGCGCACCCGTGTCGACATCGACGGCTATGCCGCGCTCACCCAGGTCTGGAAAGTCACCGATTGGGCCCGGGTCGAGGCCATTGCGCCCCTGCATGCCTGGAACGAGGAGGTCGTGCGCGAGCGTTTCGTCTATGACGACGAGAGCTGCCTGCACATCGCCCTCGTGCGCGCCTGGCGCCTGCCCCGGCGCTGGACCTTCCCCTACTCGAAAGCCTACGGCGGTTGCCGCTCCTGGGTGAACCTGCCCGAGGAGGGGCTGGCCCTGCTGGAACAGGCTGTGCCGGCCGTCGATGACGACGCCTGGCAGGCCACGGCAACGCGCCTGCGCGAGGTGCTGGGCGAGCCGTCGGCGCTGGCCTAAAACGCCCGGGCGCGGCACCTGGCCGCAAGCTCTTGGCGTGAGCTTGTGAAATTTTTCACAAATTCGAGTTGCCGCCCTGCGTGCCTTCCTGATAATGGCGCAGCCCATGGCAAGCCTCCTCGCCAGCTTTGACTCCGTCCTGCTGATCACTTCGGTGGTCAAAATCATCTTTCTGACCTTTCTGGTCATCATGCCGATGGTCGCCTACTCCGTGTACGCGGAGCGGCGTTTTTCCGCGGTGATCCAGGATCGCGTCGGCCCGAACCGGGTCGGCATCCCGCTGACCCTGTTTGGCCTGAAAAAGGACATCCAGATCTTCGGCATCGGCGGTCTGGTGCAGCCGCTGGCCGACGGCCTGAAATTCTTCCTCAAGGAGGATTTTACCCCGCGCACGGTGAACACCCTCTACTTCTGGCTGGCGCCCTGCCTAACCATCGTGCCGGCGCTGATGACCTGCGCCGTTTTGCCCTTCGGCAGCGAGCTCGACCTCTCCTTCCTTGGCCTGGCCCAGCCGGTCAAGGCGGTGATCGCCGACCTCAATGTCGGCCCGCTCTTCGTCTTCGCCATCGCCTCCCTCGGCGTGTACGGCATCGTCATTGCCGGCTGGTCCTCGAACTCGAAGTACCCCTTTCTCGGCGGCGTGCGCTCCAGCGCCCAGATGATCTCCTACGAGATCTCGCTGGGCCTGTCGATCGTGCCCGTGTTGATGATCTTCGGCGAACTGAACCTGTCGAAGATGTCGGCCTTCCAGGACGCCCATGGCTGGCTGCTGCTGCCTCTCTGGGGCGAGGGCCTGAGCCTGGAGCGCTGGGTGCTGCTGGTGCCGGTCGTCATCTCCTTCTGCGTCTTCGTCGTGGCGATGTTTGCCGAGACCAACCGCCTGCCCTTTGACATGGCCGAGTGCGAAACCGAACTCGTCGCCGGCTATCACACCGAGTACAGTTCGATGAAGTTCGCGCTCTTCTTCATGGGCGAGTACGCGGCCATGATCATCGGCTCGGGCATGGCCGTGACCATGTTCCTCGGCGGCTGGAGCATCCCGTTCGCGCCGCTTCTCGGCCTCGACTACAAGCCCGGCGACACCCCCCTCTGGCTGGGCCTGCTGCACATCGCGACCTTCTTCGCCAAAATCATTTTCTTCATCCTTTTCTTCATCCTCATCCGCTGGTCGCTGCCGCGTTTCCGCTTCGACCAGCTCATGAAGCTCGGCTGGCTGTTCATGTTCGAGATCGCGCTGGCCAACGTCGTGCTCACCGCCCTGATCCTGATCGCCTTCAACCGCTGAGACAATCCCCATGGCCACCGTCACCGTTCAGCGCCCCAAACTCGCCTGGCACGAAAAAATCTTCCTCTCGACCCTGGTCAAGGGCTTGAAGATCACCCTTGGCCACGCCCTGCGCACCTTCCGCCAGATCGCCGGCGGCAAGCCCAAGGTGACGATGGAGTACCCCGAGCAGAAGTGGGACGAAAACCTGCCCGAGCACTATCGCGGCGCGCCCGCGCTGGTGACCGATGAGCATGGCCGCGAACGCTGCGTCTCCTGCCAACTCTGCGAGTTCATCTGCCCGCCCAAGGCCATCAAGATCACCCCCGGCGAAATCCCGTCCGACGATCCCTGGGCCAAGGTCGAGAAGCGGCCCAAGGAATTCGAGATCGACATGATCCGCTGCATCTACTGCGGCATGTGCGAGGAGGTCTGCCCGGAGCAGGCCATCTACCTGCGCAAGGACTACGCCATCACCGGCGAGTCGCGCGCCGAGATGGTGCACGACAAGAAGCGCTTGTATGAGATCGGCGGCGTGCGCGTCGGCCTGGTCAACAAGTGGAACGAGCTAAAGTGACGCGTCCGCCCCCTCCCGACTTCCGATGCCCACCCTCCTGTTTTATCTTTTCGCGCTGATCACGCTCGGCTTCGGCCTTCTGGTGGTCACCGCGCGCAACCCGGTGACCAGCGCCCTCAGCCTGGCGATGAGCTTTGTCGGCCTGGCCGCACTCTTCCTCAGCCTCGACGCCTACTTCATCGGCATCATCCAGATCCTCGTCTACGCCGGCGCGGTGATGGTGCTCTTTCTGTTCATCATCATGCTGCTCGACATCAAGGCCGAGCAGGGCAAGACCTTCAACCTCAGGGCGGTTGTCGGCGGCATCGTGCTCGCCGCCATCCTCGCCGTGCAGGTCGCCGCCATCGCCACCGGCTACGGCCCGGGCCACCAGGCGTTGAGCGAGGCCAAACTCGACCTGCCGGCGGCGGCGGAATACAGCAAACTGCCGACCATTGCCAACGATCTGCGCGCCGGCACGCTGCCCGACGCCAAGCTGGTCGGCCAGAGCCTGTTCCAGCGCTACAGCTTCCACCTGCAGGTGATCGGCCTGCTGCTGCTCGTCGGCACGGTCGGCGTGGTCGCGCTCAGCAAACGCGAAAAGGAGACGAACTGACGTGATCACCCTCAACCATTACCTGATTGTCAGCGGCCTGTTGTTCTCGCTCGGGCTGGCGGGCGTCATCGCCCGGCGCAACATCCTCATCATCTACATGTGCCTGGAGATGATGCTCAGCGCCGCCAACCTGACCCTGGTCGCCTTCAGCCGCTTCCGCGTCACCGACGGCCTGCCGGACTTCGCGGCGCAGTCGCTCGTCTTCTTCACCATCACCGTCGCGGCCGCCGAGGTCGCGGTCGGTCTTGCCATCATTGTGGCGCTCTACCGCGCGAAGCAGAGCGTTGAAACTGAGTCCGTCACCCAGCTGCAGGGCTGAACCTCGATCCCGTCCCATGCCCGCCCAGGAAACCTCCCTCGCCGCCTTCCCGACGCTGCTGCTGCTGCTGCCGTTCTTCTCGGCGCTCGTCCTGCTTCTCGGCCACCGCCTGCTCAAGGGCGCCGGCGTCTATCTGTCGCTGTTCTCCGCCGCCGCCTGCTTTGTGGTCAGCCTGCTCATGCTCGGCTCGACCAATCCCGCCGAGGCGGTGCCGCTGCTGCCCTTCCTTGAGGTTGGCAAGTTCCGCTTCGCCATCGACGCCCTGCTCGACCAGCAGTGCCGCGGCATGCTCTTCATCGTCACCTCGATCGGCCTGCTCGTGCACATCTTCTCGCTCGGCTACATGAAGGACGATCCGGGCAGGGTGCGCTTCTTCGGCTCGCTCTCCCTGTTCATGTTCTCGATGACCGGCATCGTCCTGGCCGGCAACCTGATCATGATGTTCATTTTCTGGGAACTGGTCGGTGTCAGCTCCTACCTGCTCATCGGTCACTGGTTTGAAAAGCCCTCGGCCGCCGAGGCCTCGAAGAAGGCCTTCCTGACCAACCGCATCGGCGACTTCGGCTTCATGATCGGCATCCTCATGCTGTTCGCGGCCAACCATGGCAACGTCGGCTTCGCCGGCGAGGATGGCCTGCGCGCGGCGCTCGCCAGCGGCACCCTGCAGCACGTCGCTCAGACTCAGGGCACCTACATGACGATCGCCGTGCTCTGCCTGTTCATGGGCGCGGTCGGCAAGTCGGCCCAGTTCCCCCTGCATGTCTGGCTGCCCGACGCCATGGAGGGCCCGACCCCGGTGTCCGCCCTCATCCACGCCGCGACCATGGTCGCCGCCGGCGTGTACATGCTGGTCCGCGTCGCCTTCCTCATCGAGGCTGCGCCGGTGGCCGCCCAAACCATTGCCTGGATCGGCGGCATCACGGCGCTGATGGCCGCGCTCATGGCAACCCAGCAGAATGACATCAAGCGCGTGCTGGCCTACTCGACCCTCTCGCAGCTCGGTTACATGGTCATGGCCGTCGGCCTGTTCGCCATGCAGCACGCCGGCGCCCACCAGGAGGCCGTGCCCGGCCATCCGGCGATGTTTCATCTCTACACCCACGCCTTCTTCAAGGCCATGCTCTTCCTCGGCGCCGGCGCGGTCATCCATGCCTGCCACCACGAGCAGGACATGTGGAAGATGGGCGGCCTGATGAAGCACATGCCGGTGACCTTCGTCACCTTCGCCATCGGAACTGCCTCGCTCATGGGCGTGCCCTTCGTCACCAGCGGCTTCTGGAGCAAGGAGGCCATCCTCGGTGTCGCCTTTGAGGTCAAGGGCGGCAGCCCTTTGTTCTGGATCGGCGTTGCCACGGCGATGCTGACCGCCTTCTACATGACCCGTCTTTTCGTGGTCGCCTTCCTCGGCAAACCGCGCAGCGATTCCGCTCATCACGCCGTCGAGGCGCCGGTCGTCATGCTGCTGCCACTGCTCGCCCTTGGCCTGCTCACCCTGGTGTCCGCGGTGCCCGGCGTCACCCGCCTGCTCGAGGCCATGAAGCCGCATCACGCCGAGGAGCACGCCACCGTCATGATCGCCTCGATCGCCGCCCTGGTGATCGGCGCCGGCGCGGCCTTCAAACTCTACCGCGGCAAGGATCGCGATCCGGTGCGCATCCCGCTCTTTGCCAACAAGTTCTACTTCGACGAGATCTACGCCGTGCTGGTGCGGGTGCTGCAGGACAGCCTGGCCTGGATCATCGCCGGCCTGGACCGCCTCATTGTCGACGGCCTGTTCTCCCGCCTGCCCGCCTTCGTCGCCCGCCGCGCCGGCGCAGCCGCGCGCGTGCTGCAGGGCGGCCACCTGCAGGCCTACACCTTCCTGCTCGGCCTCGGCGTTCTTCTGGTCATTTATGTGGTTGTGTTTGTCCTGCCCGCCCCGGGCCACTGACGTGCTATGAGCCTTCTCGAAATCGTCATCCTGCTTCCCCTGCTCGCCGCCGTCGCCGTCTGGCTGGGCGCCCCCGCCCGACTGGTATCCGTCGGCTCGGCCCTGCTCAACCTGGCGCTCATGCTCGGCGCGGCCGCCAAATTCAAGGCCGCGGCCGCCGGCGGACTCGCCTTCACCAGCGCCCGCGTCGTGCTCGACAATCCGTCGATCAGCTTCGCCGTCGGCCTCGACGGCACCTCGCTCATCCTCGGCCTGCTCACCGCCCTGGTCACCCTCGCCGCCGTCTGGCAGATCGCCGATGACCGGCCACCGATCTATCACACCGCCTCCCAGCTGATCGCCGCCGGCGCCTTCGGCGCCTTCCTGTGCACCGACCTGTTCTTCATTTACGCCTTCCACGAACTGGCGCTGATCCCGACCTTTCTGATGATCGCCCTCCACGGACGGGCCGACGACGAAACGCGGCGGGCGGTGGCCTGGAAAACGACACTCTATCTCGGGGCCGGCAGTCTGGTCCTGCTCGCCGGCCTCGGCTGGCTGGTGCTCGAGTACAGCGGTGGCCAGAAGCTGACCTTTGACCTCAACGCCCTGCGCGCGGTCGCCGCCGCCAACCCGCTGCCGGTGGAGAAGCAGGGGCTGATCTTTTTTGTCCTGCTGCTCGGCTTTGGCACCCTGGTCAGCCTGTTCCCGCTGCACAGCTGGGCGGCGCCGGCCTACGCCACCGCGCCAGTGCCGGTGGCCATGCTGCACGCCGGTGTGCTGAAGAAGTTTGGTCTGTATGGCCTCATCCAGATCGCCCTGCCGCTGCTGCCGCAGGGCCCGCATGTCGACTGGGTGCAAAAAGCCCTGCTCTTCATGCTGCTCGGCAACATCCTCGTCGTCGGCTTCGTCACGATCGCCCAGAAATCCCTCGACCGCGTTCTCGGCAACTCCTCGGTGATGCACATGGGCTACATCTTCCTCGGCATCGCCGCCGGCACCGAGATGGCCCTGCAGGGTGCGATCCTGCTGATGTTCGCCCACGGCGTCTCCATCGCCCTGCTCTTTGCCCTCGCCGGCCGCCTGCGCAACCAACTCGGCACGCTTGAGCTCGCCAAACTGGGCGGCCTGGCCTCGCACGCACCAGTCTTCGCTATCCTCTTTGCCTTCGGTGCCTTCGCCTCGATCGGCCTGCCCGGCCTGGCCAATTTCGCCGGTGAAGTGCTGGTCTTCCTCGGCGCCTTCGGGGCCGATGGCAGCACCACCTTCGGACCGCTGCAGTGGACCGTCGTGCTGGCGCTCTGGGGCGTCGTCATGTCGGCCGTGTACATGCTGCGCGCCTACCGCGACATCTTTCAGGGCACGGCCGCCACCGGCCTGTTCATGAACGATCCCTCACTGTCCCAGCGCCTGCCCTTGATCCTGCTCGCCGCCGCCCTGCTGGTCGTCGGCTGCTGCCCCTGGCTGCTGCTCGACCTGCTCAAGGCGGCCCCGTAACTCGCACCCTTCCCGACCATGTCCGTTTTTGCCGTCGAAATCTTCCTCGTCCTGCTGGGCGTCGGCCTGCTCTGCCTTGAGGCTCTGCTGCCCACCGTGCCGCGGCGCGCGCTGGCTGCGCTCAGCCTCGGCGGCACCGCCCTGGCCCTGCTGTTTTTCGCCTTTGCCGACACCTCGACCGCCGCCCTTCCCGACTTCGTCAAACCCTTCCACCAGCTCGACAGCCTGGCGCTGTTTTACAAGGGTTTTGCCCTGGTGGCGACGCTCGCCGTGCTCTGGCTGACGGTCGAGAATCGTGGCTATCTCGAGCGGCACTGCCCGGAAGGTCGTCACAACGAAATGTTCAGCCTGCCACTGCTGGTCTGTGCCGGCATGATGTGGATGGCCTCGGCCAAGGATCTCATCACAGTCTTCGTCTGCCTGGAACTGGTGACCGTGTCGTTCTACGTGCTGGTCGCCTTCGCCCGCAAGAGCAGCCTCGTGCTGGAAGCCGGCGTCAAGTACCTGATTCTCGGCGCGCTCAGCACCGGCGTGCTGGTCTATGGCATCGCCTGGATCTACGGCGTGACCGATTCGATGAGCTTCGAGGGCATTGCCGCCGCACTTGCCGAACCGGAGACTCCACGCCAGGCCGCCCTGCTCGGCGCCGCCTTCCTGCTGGCCGGCCTCGGCTTCAAGGTCGCCGCCGCCCCCTTCCACATCTGGGTGCCCGACGTGTATCAGGGCGCGCCGCTGCCGGTGACCACCTTCCTCTCGGTGGGTTCCAAGGCCGCCGGTTTTGTTGTGCTCAGCCGTGTTGTCGAGGCCTTCACCGGCCCGGACTCGCTGATCCGCACGGAGATCACCAGCCTGCTGCTCATCGGCGGCGCCGCCACAATCCTGCTCGGCAGCCTGCCCGCCCTGTTCCAGACCAGCGTCAAGCGCCTGCTCGCCTACTCCAGCATCAGCCACGCCGGCTACCTGCTGCTCGCCCTTGCCGCCGCACCGACCGCGCGCTACGACCTCTCCGGCGCCGGTGTCACCGCCTTCTACCTCGGCACCTACCTGCCGATGACCGTGCTCGGCTTCCTCGTGCTCGCCATCCTGCGCCAGAACGGCCTGGGAGATGACCTGCGCGACCTCGCCGGCCTCGGCCGCCGCCAGCCGGCGCTCGCCCTCGCCGCCACCCTTGCCTTTGCTTCACTGGCTGGCCTGCCACTGACCGCCGGTTTCATGGGCAAGCTGTTCGTCTTCCTTGGCCTGGTCGATCACGGTTCCTGGGCGGCCCTGACCTGTGCCGTCATCGGCGCCGCCGCCGGCTTCTACTACTACCTGCGCCCCGTGCTCGCCATGTACGGCAATGCAGCAGCTGCCGGCGCACCGCTCACGGTGAGCGCACCGACCCGCGTCGTTCTGTTCGTTCTGGCCGCGGCCATCGTCGTCATCGGCGTCTATCCGAAACCACTGCAGAGCCAGCTCAAAGGAGCCGCCGCCCTGCAGGCCGCCCACTGAGCCCGGCTGAGGCTGCTTGGAAGTTCGCTGGTGGTGGCTGCGTAGGAAGCCTCATGCGCCACGCCATCCTCCTGCTCGCCTCCCTGCTGTTCACCAGCACCGCCCTCGCCCAGTCGGAGGATGGCAAACTGCGCATCGTCGTCTTCGGCGCCCATCCGGACGACGCCGAGTACAAGGCGGGGGGCACCGCGGTGAAGTGGGCCCGGCTCGGTCACCACGTCAAACTGGTCTCGGTGACCAATGGCGACATCGGGCACTGGCGCGAAGCCGGGGGTCCGCTCGCCCTGCGCCGCGCCGCCGAGGCCGCCGCCTGCGCGAAGAAGCTCGGCGTCACCTCACAGGTGCTCGACATCCATGATGGTGAACTGCTGCCGACGTTGGAAAACCGCAAGCTGATCACGCGCATCATCCGCGAGTGGCGCGCCGACATCGTCATCGCCCACCGCCCCTGGGATTACCATCCCGACCACCGCTATGTCGGCGTGCTCATTCAGGATGCCGCCTTCATGGTCACCGTGCCCTTCATCTGCCCGGACGTGCCGCCGCTGAAGAAGAACCCGGTGTTTTTGTATTCGAGCGACGGCTTCCAGAAGCCCTATCCCTTCACCCCGGACATCGCCGTGGCGCTGGACGACGCCTTTGAGCAGAAGCTCGACGGCCTGCACGAGTTGACCTCGCAGGCCTATGAGGGAGGAGCCAGCGGTTCAGCCGAATATGTTGAAACGCAGGTGCCACCGGCCGCGGACGAGGTCGCCCGGCGCGCCTGGCTGAAACGACGCTGGGGCGCCCGGCAGGGCAGCGAGGCCGACCGCCATCGCGAACTGCTGGTGCGCTGGTACGGCCCCGAACGCGGCAAGGCCGTTCGTTACGCCGAGACCTTTGAGGTCTGCGAATACGGCCGCCGTCCCTCGACCGACGAACTGCGCCAGCTGTTCCCTTTCTTCGATCCCTGAGCCTCGGCGACAACGGCACGCACTTTCCCGCTTGAAGGGAACCCCGCGTCCCGTTTATCACTGCACCCCCGATGACACCCGCCGCGCTCCCCGATCCCAGCCGTCTTGGCGACGTGCTGATGGCCTTTCTCAGCATTCTCTTCGAGGGGGCGCCGTACATCCTGATCGGCACGCTGCTGTCGGGATTGATCGACGCCTTTCTGCCGGCCAAACTGCTCGACCGGCTGCTGCCGCGCAACCGGGTGTTTTCGACGCTGATCGCCGGCTTTCTCGGCCTGATTTTCCCGGTCTGCGAATGCGCCGTCGTGCCGGTCATCCGCCGCCTCGTGCAAAAGGGGCTGCCGCTGTCCTGCGCCCTGACCTACATGCTTTCGGCGCCGATCATGAACCCCATCGTCGCCGTCAGCACCCTGACCGCCTTCAAGGAATTCCAGAAGGTCAACGGCTGGCTGGAAATCGGCAACGCCACGATGACTCTGGCCCGTCTGTCACTCGGCTACGCGGTCGCGGTCGCGGTCGGCCTCATTGTCCTGCGCTTCCGCCCCGAACGCATTCTCAAGCCCAGCATCGTCGAGGGCATTGAGGCACCGCGCGCGGAGGGTGAGGCGACACCCAAAGTCTCCTTCAACGGTCGCCTGGTGCACGCCATGCGCACGGCGATGCGCGACTTCCTGGACACCGGCATGTATTTCACCATCGGCGTGATCATCACCTCGGTCTTCAACACCCAGGTGAACCAGGCCATCCTGGATGGCGTTGCCGGCAACGAGTGGCTGGCCCTGCCCTCCATCATGGGCCTGGCCTTTGTGCTGTCGCTTTGCAGCACCTCGGATGCCTTCATCGCCGCGCCGATGGCCGCCTTCTCCCAAGCCGCCAAACTCGCCTTCCTGGTTTTCGGCCCGATGATGGACATCAAACTGATGTTCATGTATTCGGTGGTGTTCCGCCGCCGCGTCGTCCTCATCATGCTGCTCGGCACCTTCCTGCTCATCGGCCTGCTGGCCCAGCCATGGATCAGCCTGATTGAAATGCTGCAAACCTCCTCCAAGCCATGAGTGCCACCCGCACCCTCATCCACCTGGTCAGCGTCGCCCTGCTGCTGCTGTGGAGCGCCGTCCTGCTGTACTTTTACGCCACAGGCCGAATCGCCCAGTACCTGCCGGGCGATGGCATCTTCCGTCCCATGGTGCTGGTCTCCGGCATCGGCCTCGCCGTGCTCGCCCTGTTCAACCTGCTGACGCTCGGCGCCGAAGACCCGGGCTGTGAAGGCCACGGTCATGCAGGCCATGAAGGCTGCGGGCACGACCACGGTCATGCAGGCCACGAAGGCTGCGGGCACGACCACGGCCATGCAGGTCACGAAGGCTGCGGCCACGACCACGGCCATGCGGGTCACGAAGGCTGCGGCCACGACCACGGCCATGCAGGTCACGAAGGCTGCGGCCACGACCACGGCCATGCGG